>CAZAEZ010000005.1:153926-197254 GCA_964484205.1 uncultured Saprospiraceae bacterium
TTTGTGACCCGTTTTTTTTTTTTAAATTTTGGCTCTATTTCCCACACGGTGTTGGGGGGGGCGGGGGCCCCCCCCCCCCCCCCCCCACGACCGGGCACTAGCCCATGTCCACCCATCCTGTCTTTTGCAAAAAAGCAGCGTCGATCGTGATGAGTAATTGATAGCCCAGCCGTTCGAGTTCGACCTGAAACTGCTGCCTGTTTTCTTTTTTTATGATCCACCCGCGCAACCCGGCCAGATTCCCGGCGCTTATTTCGATCCGGTCGCCTTCGGAAAAATTGCCCGGCGCGACCTCAAGTTCCAGGCCATCCTCCAGGGTGACGCGCCGCAACAGGTCAATTTCCGCTGCAGGAATAGCGATCAGATCTTTGTTGAAACGCACAAATCCGGCCACGTTTTCCGTCTCCAACACAGGCAGGTAGTCCGGTTTGGTGATCTGCACGAACACATAGCAGTTGATCAGCGGCTTTTCGGTCAGCCGCGTACTGCGCTGGTAACGCCGCAGCAGGCGCTGAAGCGGCACATAGGCATGAATATTTTTTTTATGCAATTGCCGCTGCACCATTTTTTCACATTTGGCGCGCGTCAGAACGGCGAACCAACGCGGTTCGGTTTCATGCAATTGGTTGATGTTGCGCATATTTTTTAAAAGTCCCGGTTCCGGTTCCAGACATTCCAACGCACGCCAAGGGTCAAATAGCGTGTATCCAGGTCCCTGCTGTTGTCGGCGCTGTTTTTTCGGCGCAGTAGCATCCGGGTTTCCAGGTACAGGTTGTGCCGGATTTGCCAGCGGGCATCCAACCCGAACAAGTTGATTGTCGCCCGGATGCCCTGGCCGGTGACGTTGCCGTAGTCGTCTGCCCGGCTGCTGTTTCCTAACAGCGGATTTGCGCCCAGGTTTTCGGATTCCGGATTTTCTCCGGTGCGCGCATGTAAAATGCGTGCCGTGAAGTACCAGCGCGGATGCGGCTGGTAGCGGGCAATACCAATAAATTCCTTGAAATTGGCCCAGAGCGGGTGTGCCAGCGGCTGGTTGTAATGGGTGTAACTGTTCAGGGAATCAAAACTCGAATAGGTGTATGGCCGCACGGTATTGTACTCCAACTGAAGATCGAGGTGGTCCAGACCAAAGGCATTGATATATTTGAAACCGGCCTGCCAGCCAAACTTGTTGCCCCACCAGCCTTTTTCTTCCGGTTTGTATACGGCAGAAAGTAAAAACTCATCGATCAGGAGCTGTCCGTATACCTGAAAACGGTGTAAAAAATTCCAGCGGCCGTCAAAGCCGAGCAGCACATTATCGGGACTGCCAATCATGCCCTCCACGCTCCGGTAAAGAATGACCGGGTTGAGGTATTGCAGTTCGAACTGGCGGCTTCGGTTGAACACGGTGGCCTCAAAAAATCCAAAGGCCAGGTTTGGCGTAGCCTGAAAATTCAAATAATGGGCGGCGATGTATTTTTTCGGCAGCAGGGTATTCGGTGGCCGGGGCACTGCTGTGGAGATCGGGCTGAGCTCCAGAAATAAATTTTGATAATGCAGGCGCCAAACCTGCGTATTGAATTTCAGAAAATAGGTGTAATTGCCCACATCGGAAAGGAACAACGACCGGTAACCGTTCCCGATTTGATGCTGACCATGCCCGAGTTGAACGTCGATGTGTTTGGTGACCCGGGCGCCGATGTAGGCGTTGGCCAGGTTGAAATCGTAGCCGTTGCGGACCTGAAAAGTTGTGCTGCTATATTTTTTGTAAAAACCGGCGCCCGGGATGGACTGGTAGTTCCCGATCCATTGGTTTACGTAGTTTGGGAACCGCGCCTGTGTTTCCAGAATATTGGTGTAAAAATAAACCCGGCCGTCCAGGTCGCCCCGCACTTCCAGCCCGCGCTGGTTGAGAAATACCAGGTCGGTGTGATCCTGTTCCGGCCCGAGTGCAACGTGCAGCATAGGATTGACCCGGAGATGAAAATCAGGCGTGTTGACCTCAAACAGGTTGGCCGGCGTGCGGTAAAAAATACCCAGGAAGGATTTTTTTGTTTTGCGCACCTTCAGGCTATCGGCGGCGGCGATCCATTCGTTGTTGTCGTCGAGCAGGTATTGCAGGTCAATTTGGGTCAGTGGCGACAACCGTTGGGCGGCACTGTCGGCAGCCAGGGCAATCTGAACCGCATCGCGCCGGGTGAACGGGCGGAGCTCCGGATGCAGTCCGCGGGACAGTTCCGTGCTGATTTTCAACCGATCCAAAATGTGCTGCGCCGGCGCTTGCAGGGGCATGGTTGCGGATTGGCCGGAAAGTGGCGGCAACCAAAGCCATACAAATACCGGCAGGAGGATCAGGAGTTTCCACAATGCGCGCATGATTCAAAAAAAGTTATTCCGCATGACTTAGCCGGCATTGGACGATTGTGCAACAAAATCGCGGTAAACAGCCTGCCAGGGGGCCCAAAAGTACGTGTTCCAGGAAGAGTTGTGCCACAACAAAACGAATTCGCCCCGGTGTTTTTTTACCTGGTCGTTTAACCGGATGAGTTGTTCGAACGCTTGTTGCGGGCTGTGTTTTTGATATTGGGCCAGCGTGATATCCATCGCGATCAGCGGTTTTTCCCGAAGGGGAAGTTCCTCGCGTTTCAGGAAATCAAACACGGGAAATGGACAACAAATCCCGCAGCGAAACCCCGCTGCTTCCGGATAGCCCAGGGTGCTGTCCCAGTGCATGCCGGCCTTTGCCCAGCGCCGCCAGGTTTCAGGCGCTGAAAAACAAAGGAAATGCTGCCGGCCGCTGATTATTTCCTGTGGCGCAATTCGCCGGAGCGATTCCAGTTCCAATTCAAATTTCGCGGCATCGGCGTGCGCTTCGCGCGACGGGTGAAAACCGATAACATGGCCGCGGTCCGCAATTTTTTGGAGCAGTTTCCGGATAAAAGGGTGCTCCAGGGAATAATAACTATCGGCTGTTTTCGGGCGTTCGCCCAAAAAATTGAAGTGTGATACCAGGTTGTTTTTTTCAGAAATATCCATCAGTGTATCAAACACATCATAGGGGTCGTGTGCGGCGAAAATCTGATTGCGCAGCCACCACCCGGCTTCACGCGCTCCCCCGGGCCGGGCCAAACTACCCGCCAATGTGCGCAAGCGCTGCACCGGCGACCACCAAAGTCGCGGGTGGTCCACATCGTGGGAAAGATGCATCCGGTACGTTTGAGCCCTGCGGGGTTGTTTCCACCCGAGCCGGCGCAACATTTCCCATATGAATCCGGCGTATTCATTGACCACCGGGCGGTCAAGAAAGCCTGCCCGGTGGGCCAGGGAAAATTCGCACGGGAAACGGCCAAATTGGTCCCGCTCGGGCCGCACCTGTTCTTCCCAGCGGCTTAGCATAAAAAACGTACCGGCAACCAGGTCGATACCGCAACGGATCGCGCCTTCCGAGTGCTCAAAATGCGGCCGGCCGAAGATGCCGGTAATTTGCTCGCCGGGGGAAAAAGGGTGGGGGAGTGCGATTGCGCTTTTCGGAATATTGGCGCTGTCCAAATAATTATTTTCCGGGTGTTTATTGAAAAAATGGTCTTCCAGCACAAGCTCCGCGCCATTGGGAAGGACGAACCTGTAGTGTTCCTGCCCGGGCTCAAAATCAAGTTTGAACGGCACACCCAACAACTCGTTCAGCAGCACCGAAAGTGCATATTGCTTTTCTGCTTTGAATGCGGGTGTTGTGAAAACTTGCAGCATCAGATTTTTTATTGAGCCAGTGTTTTCAATTGCTGCAGCGCTCGTTCTGCCACCGTTTGGCCAACTGCCAGCGAGGCTGTGGCGGCCGGGCTGGGCGCGTTGCAAACGTTGATGATCCGGGGTTTTTCCAAAATTAAAAAATCGTCCAGCAAAGCGCCTTCCGGGGTGCAGGCCATGGCGCGCACGCCGCTTCGGGCGGGCATCACGTCTTCCGAACGAATTTCGGGGATCAGTCGCTGCAGGGCGTGTACAAAATATTTTTTGGAAAAAGAGCGGCGCATTTCGTCGAGGCCATAGCGCCAATGGTTGCGGGCCAAACGCCTGAAGCCCGGAAACCGGAGGATTTCGAAAAGTTCTCCAAAATGAACATCCGAACGGGAATACCCTTCGCGGCGAAAAGCAAGCACGGCATTGGGGCCTGCTTCAATACCGCCACCGATCATCCGGGTAAAATGGACGCCCAAAAACGGGAAATTTGGGTTGGGCACCGGATAGATCAGGTTGCGCACCAGATGTTCGCGTTCGGGTTTGAGTTGGTAAAATTCGCCCCGAAAAGGAAGGATTTGCACCCCTGGATGCGCACCGCTGCGTTGGGCGATTTGGTCGGAGTACAAGCCGGCGCAACTGATCACCAGGTTGGCAGCCACCTCCCGGTTTGGGCCTGCCACGATGACTTCGTTCCCGGAAACCTGAATTTTTTCAACTTGTACGCCGGTATGAATTTCTCCGCCGGCCTGTTCGACGAGCTCGGCGTACTTTTTGGTTACCTGGCCGTAATTTGTAATGCCCGCCTGGGGCACCCACACGGCTTCCACGGCCCGGACATGCGGCTCGATCGCGGCAATTTCCTCCGGTCCGATTTTGCGCAGGCCATTGAGCCCGTTTGCGATGCCACGCTGGTAGATCATGTCGAGCTGGGGCCGTTCGGCTTGCTCGGTGGCTACGATTATTTTCCCGCAGATGTCGAACGGCAAGGCATGTTCGCGGCAAAAGTCGAGCAACATGCTATAGCCTTGCAGGCAATTTTGTGCACGCAAACTGCCCGGGCGGTAATAAATGCCGCTATGGATAACGCCACTGTTCCGGCTGCTCTGATGGGCGGCTACCGCAGTTTCTTTTTCAAAAACGGCCAGTTTTAGTTCAGGTCGCTGCCGCAAGAGTTGGAGTGCGGTAGCCAGTCCGGCGATGCCGGCGCCGATGATCAGTGTATCGAATTTTTTCAACCGGAATAAATTTTTGGATGGATAAATATCCGTTTTCGACCCGGCCAAAGGTAGCCTGTCTTTCAAATCGCGCCTCCAATGTTCCATATGAAAAGCGGCAGGGGGCTTTTTTAATCAAAAGCAGGTTGTTTGTCTGGTACAATCTTTTAGGCAGTCGTTGTTTTTGATCCGGCGGGCTATCTTTGCGGCCTTCAAACAGGATATTGATGAAAAATTGTGCTCTTTTTATTGCTCTGCTCCTTTTTCCGCTTGGTTTAATTGCTCAACGTACAGGCAAAGGGACCGTGCGCGGCAACGTGTACGATAAGGAATCCGCTCAACCCATAGCCTTTGCAACGATACAGATTGAAGGTGCTTCCATGGGGACTTCATCCGACATAAATGGCTTTTTTTCAATTACAAACGTGCCGCTCGGGAAGTACCAGTTGAAAGTTACCTACCTCGGGTACAATGATTTTACGGAAATGATTGAGATCAAGCCGAACGAGATCGTATACGAAACAATTTACCTGGAGGAAAGCGGGACAAATCTCGATGAGGTAATTATTAGTGGCAAAAAAGAACAGGCGCGTTCGGAAGTTCAGGTTTCCAAACTAACCGTAACGCCCAAGCAGATCAGAGCCCTCCCGTCTACCGGCGGCCAGGCCGACATTGCCCAATATTTGACCGTTTTGCCGGGGGTGATTTTTACCGGCGACCAGGGTGGCCAATTGTACATTCGCGGGGGCTCCCCGGTGCAGAACCGTATTTTGCTGGACGGGATGACCATTTACAACCCTTTCCACAGTATCGGCTTTTTCTCTGTTTTCGAGACCGAACTGATCCGGAATGTGGATGTTTTGACCGGCGGTTTTAATGCCGACTACGGCGGGCGGATATCGGCCATTGTCGATGTGAAAACGCGGGAAGGCAACCGGCGCCGTTTGTCCGGCCTGGTTTCTGCCAGCCCTTTTCAGGCGAAGGCCATGCTGGAGGGTCCGATTGTACCGCTGAAGGAAGACGGTGGCGCCAGTGTGTCGTTTGTCCTGACCGGAAAGCAGGCGTTGATTGACCAGTCGGCTCCGACGTTTTATAACTACGTCAATGACTCCGTCGGGATTCCGTTCAACTACCGGGATGTTTACGGCAAACTATCGTTGCTGGCCGGAAACGGCAGTAAACTCAACTTTTTTGGTTTCAGTTATGACGACGGGGTAAAATATCCGATCACCGAATTCTCCTGGAACAGCGCAGGCGGCGGCTTTGATTTCACCTTGGTGCCGACCAACTCGAACACCATTGTCGGCGGTACCCTTACCTACACCCGGTATGATTCCCGGATTGAAGAAGCCGACCGGAAGCCGCGCGAAAGCGGGATCAACGGTTTTTATGGGGCCCTGAATTTTACCAACTTCGACCGCAACAACGAACTGAAATACGGCCTGGAACTTACGGGCTTTCGCACCGAGTTTACCTTTGAAAACTTTCGCGGGTTTATCATCGAACAGTTTGAAAATACCACCGAGATCAGCGCCTACCTGCGCTGGAAGCGCAAAATCGGCCCCTTGGTGATCGAGCCGGGCTTCCGGCTCCAGTACTACCAGTCGCTCGGCAATATTTCGGCGGAGCCACGGCTTGGTTTGAAGTACAACATTTCGGACTTCCTGCGCTTCAAAGCTGCCGGGGGCTTGTATTCGCAGAACCTCCTGTCTACGGTGAATGAGCGCGACATTGTGAACCTGTTTGTCGGCTTCCTTTCCGGTCCGGAAGAAACGGTTTTCAAGCCGGGCACCACCGAACGCGTTGACCATCAGTTGCAAAAGGCCGTGCACGGCGTTGCCGGTTTTGAGGTGGATATCACCAATAACTTTGAAGTGAACATTGAAGGGTATTACAAAAAGTTTACCCAGCTCTTTGGCCTGAACCGCAATAAACTGGTCCCACAGGATCCGAATTACATTGTAGAAACCGGAGAGGCTTACGGGTTGGATCTCTCGCTAAAACTGGAAGCAAAGCGGTTTTACATTTGGGGGGCCTACTCCCTGGGCTTTGTGAACCGTTTTGACGGCGATCAAACATATCCCCCGGTGTTCGACCGCCGGCACAACCTCAATTTGGTGAGTACCTACCAGTTGGGCAAAAAGAAGGAATGGGAATTTGGCGCGCGCTGGAACTTTGGCTCGGGTTTCCCCTTCACGCTGACGCAAGGTTTTTACAACAATGTCGGTTTTGGACAGGGCATTGGCACGGATGTGCTGGGCGGGAACGGCGACCTGGGCATTATTTATGCCGACGAGCGCAATGGCGGGCGTTTGCCGTATTACCACCGCCTCGATATTTCCCTCAAACGGACCTTCAGTTTTTCAAAACATGGAAAAATCGAAGTCACAGCCTCCTGCACCAATGTGTACGACCGCGAGAATATTTTTTACTTCGATCGTGTCCGTTTTTCCCGGGTAAACCAGCTCCCGATACTGCCGAGCCTGAGCATGACCATCCAGTTTTAACCTGCACCTGACCGGATTGATGGAAAAAGAAGCGATCAAACTTACCCAGTATTCCCATGGCGCCGGTTGTGGTTGTAAAATTTCGCCCCGGGTTTTGGACCATATTCTCAAAACGCAAATCGCGCAACAGCCTTACAAAAATCTCCTCGTTGGGAATGAATCCCGCGACGATGCGGCAGTTTTTGACCTCGGCGATGGGACGGCGCTGATCAGCACCACGGATTTTTTTATGCCGATCGTGGATGACCCGGAGGATTTCGGGCAAATCGCGGCGGTAAATGCCATCTCCGATGTTTACGCCATGGGCGGCACCCCCTTGCTGGCGATTGCCATATTGGGCTGGCCCATAAACACCCTGTCGGCCGAGGTCGCCAACCAGGTGCTTGAAGGCGGGCGGAAGGCTTGCGCAGCGGCGGGTATTCCGCTTGCCGGCGGGCATAGTATCGATAGTCCCGAGCCCATATTTGGCCTGGCGGTTAGTGGACGGGTTCAGATCGATCATTTGAAAAAAAACGGCGGTGCAACACCGGGCGCCCGGCTTTTTCTGACCAAACCGCTGGGTGTCGGAATTTTAACCACGGCGCAAAAAAAAGGGCTGTTGAAACCCGAACATAGCCAACTCGCCCCCAACAGCATGAAAACGCTGAACAAAGTAGGTGCGCGATTCGGCACGCTGCCTTATGTGCAGGCGATGACCGATGTTACCGGTTTTGGATTGCTGGGGCACCTGGGTGAAATGTGTGCTGCCAGCGAAGCCAGTGCCGTGGTTGAGTTTGATAAGGTACCGACCATTGACCGGGCTATTCTGGATTTTTATCTTGAAAACAAAAGTGTACCGGGGGGCACCCTGCGCAATTGGGAGAGTTACGGCCATACGGTTGCCGGAGTGCGCGACATGCAGCGCAATATTCTTGCGGACCCGCAAACATCCGGCGGTTTATTGGTCGCCGTGGCGCAGGAGGCGGAGTCCGAGTTTAAAAAAGCAGCCCTGGATGCAGGGTTTGATTTGGAGCCGTTCGGGTTTTTGATTGAAAAACAGGCGGTGGCGATCACGGTGATATAACGTCTGCCCGGAAAGCAGGGGTGCATAGGTCTTCGCACGCGCAGGCAATTCCAAGTTTTCATCACGGAGGCACGGAGAGTACGGAGATGTCTTACTCGTCCTACGACTCAAAGTCGTAGGACGAGTGCCCGCATAGCCTGTCTCCCGTGGTGAATAAAATTACAGCCTCGCTTACTTCCCCTGGTGGATTTTTTCTTTTTGAAATCGAATCACATCCTCCATGACCTGGCCCAGCTGCTCTGCACCGATCCGTTTTACCAGAATTTCGTGTTTTCGGTCAAGGATAAAAATTTGGGGGGTTGACTGCACGTCGTACAGGGTTTTGTAGCGACTTTGGACGTAAGGGTCGTAGGTGTTCAGAAAGAGAAAATCGCTGAACCCTTTTTCTTCAAGGGCTTTCCAGCATTCGGGTCCCTCCTGGCCGACAGCCGTACAAACGGCAAAAACCTTCACACCGCGATCTTTGAATTTTTCGGCAAACTCAACCATGTGCGGCGCCGCTTTTTTGCAGTGGCTGCAGTCGGGCGCCCAGAAGAACAACACCGTAAAATCGGCGTCTACGTCCCAAAGGGCAGTGGGCTGGTCGTTCCGGTCTTTGACGATAATATTGGGCGCGATTTTGCCGATCAGAATGGGCTCGAGGCGCCGGGCATTGTCGCAGATTTTTTCGAGGTCTTCTTTGCCGACCCAGGTAGCGCCGCCATTGCAATAATAGTTTTGGGCAATGTGGACATAACAGGCGTCCATGCCCACCACCTTCGACTTTGCGTAGGTGTTTAAAAAATGGATCAGGTAAAATTTATAATTCTCGGGTGAGTTTTTGAGCTTGCCGATGATCAAATCCAGTGCTTGATTGATGCTGTCGGGGTGCTGTGGGGCAATTTTATTGACATAAGTGTCAATTTTTTGATGCAGCACGGGACTGCGCAACATGCAAGGGTCGGCAATGTCGATGTTGTCAAAATAATGTTCGCGGTACCAGTAGTATTTCCGCATTTGCAATTTCTGGGGGTCCGGCTCATTAAATTCCGGAATGACAGGTTCCAGGGAACTTTTGATGATTTTCGCCGTGAGCGTGCCCGGGCTTTTAGCCAGCAGGTTTTCCTGATATTGGCGCACTTCCTTGTCCAGTTTGCCGCTTTGTTCGATCAGGCGCAGCGAGTCGGCGGCATTGCCGTTTACGCGTCCGAGTTGCGCCCGGACGGTATCTGCCTCGATCCGGCGTGTGTTTAGAAAGCCCAGGTATTCATAAAACAGCGCATTATCCGCTGAACCTTTGACTTTCATGTTTTCCACGGCGGCTTTCGCATCGGTTTGAATAGTGAAATTTTGCTCCGTTTCGGGCAGCAAAATCTGGATAAACGAATTGTCCGGTTTCAACACCAGCAAATAAACGCCACATGGCATAAGCGTATCGGCCTGGAACGTAAAGTAGCCATCCGGCCCGGCTTCGACGGTATCTTTTACATACTGTTTGTCTCCGTAGTGAAAGCCGAGCACCAGTTCGTTTTCCGGGTAATTATCCAGTTTTACCCGGATGCGGTAGCCGTTTTGTGCAGAAAGACTACCTGCTGAAACGAGGAGTCCGAGAATAATAGCGATGAAACGAGTCATGTGTATGAGAGGGATAAAAAGGTTGTTTGAATTATAAATTGTACTGTTTTATTTTTCGGTAGAGGGTGCGTTCGGAAATTTTTAACTCTTCGGCGGCCTCCTTTCGGCGGCCATTGTATTTTTTCAAGGCGCGTTTAATGGCTTCTTTTTCAATTTCTTCCATGGCCAGCGGCGCGTCTTCCACGTCTGTCCGGTCGTACCCGCTTCCTGCTTTGCCGGGTTCAAGAATAATTGGCAATACCCGCCTAGAATCCGAAGTGCTGTCTGTCTGTTCATCGTAGCCATGATCCTCCGGGCGCGAAAGTTGCTGCTCCGCATGTGGGAAACTGAGCCCCGGCCGTAACCCGCCATAACCGCTGAGGTCGGGCATTTGCAGGTTGTTGCGATTGATGAGTTCAAAAAACAGCGCCTTGAGGTCGTTGAGGTCGTTTTTCATGTCGACCAGCAGTTTGTAAAAAATCTCCCGTTCCTGAAAATCGTTGCCATTGCGGCCGGAACTGCCGTTGCGCCCTGAAATGGCCGGCAGGTTTCTGGAGAACAAATGCGGCATTTGTTGCAGGAGCGCTTCCTCATTGATTTCCCGTTCTTCAGATAAAACCGATAGCTGTTCCGCCACATTTTTGAGTTCCCGGATATTGCCGGGCCAGCGGTAGGTTTCCAGGGCAAATTGCGCCTGCGGGCTTAAGCGAATGGGGTCCATGCGGTATTTCTCCGCGAAATCAAACGCGAATTTGCGAAAGAGCACGGGGATATCCTCCCGCCGGTCTTTCAGTGCCGGTACCCGGATCGGCACGGTGCTCAGCCGGTAATATAAATCTTCGCGAAACTTGCCTTTCCGGACCCGTTCTTCCAGGTCGACATTGGTAGCTGCGATCACCCGGACGTCTGTTCGTTGCACTTTGGAAGAGCCGACGCGCAGGAACTCGCCGGATTCGAGTACGCGCAGAAGGTACGACTGGGTATCGAGCGGCATTTCGGCAATTTCATCCAGAAAAATTGTTCCGCCGTTCACCGTTTCAAAATAGCCCTTCCGGTCGCTTACCGCCCCGGTGAAGGAGCCTTTTTCGTGGCCGAACAATTCGGAATTTATCGTTCCTTCCGGAATAGCGCCGCAGTTGACGGCAATAAATTCGTTGTGCTTGCGCGTGCTGAGCGCGTGAATAATTTTTGAAAAAACTTCTTTACCGACACCGCTTTCGCCCATAATCAGGACCGAAAGATCGGTCGGCGCCACGCGGGTGGCTGTTTCCAGGGCGGCGTCGAGTAAGGCCGATGCGCCCACAATGCCAAACCGCGCTTTTATATTTTGAAGTTGATTTGCCATAATTCAATTAATTACAACCTGCGCTGAGGCGAATCAGGTTGTCGTTGTGTTCCACCCATCCCTGGCCGAGGTGCTCTTTCACTTGGGAAATGATTACAGGTTCCATTTGTTTAATGTTGTTAGTTGCTTACGACGGAATACGGCCCAAAAGCGTCGCGCTGGTAGCGTCGTGAATTTCTACCTGCACATAATCGCCGGGCTTGAGTCCTGCTTTTTTAGGGAAAACAACCATCTTGTTTTGAGAGTTTCTGCCGCAAAAATCCTGATCGGACTTCCTGGAGTCGCGCTCAATCAGGACTTCGAATGTTTTTCCGATATCGGCCTGATTGTGTCGAAGGCTAATGGCGGTCTGTAAACGAATAATCTCGTTCAGGCGGCGTTTTTTGACGTCTTCCGGGATGTCGTCGGGGTATTTTCGGGCGGCCAGGGTGCCGGGTCGTTCCGAGTAATAGAACATGTACGACATGGAAAAATTAGCCCATTCCATAATGCTCAGGGTATCCTGGTGCTCCTGCTCCGTTTCGCTGCAAAACCCGGCGATGATATCGCTGGAAACAGCGGCTTCGGGCAAAATTTGCCGGATTGCCGCAAGGCGTTGTTCGTACCAGGGCCGGTCGTAGGTGCGGTTCATCAGTTCGAGCACCCGGCTGTTGCCCGATTGAACGGGCAAGTGGATGTATTTGCAAATGTTATCGTAGCGTGCCATCGTGTGCAGCACTTTGTCGGTCATGTCTTTCGGATGACTTGTGCTGAAGCGCACCCGAAGCAGGGGGTTCACTTGTGCCACCATTTCAAGCAAATCGGCAAAGTCAACCTGCTGATCCGTTTCGGGGTTTTTCCATTTGTAGGAATCGACATTTTGCCCGAGCAGGGTCACTTCCCGGTAACCGTTTTGAAAAAGATTGTCGGCCTCGGCAACAACACTGAACGGGTCGCGGGACCGTTCGCGGCCACGCGTAAACGGCACGACGCAAAACGAACACATGTTGTCGCAACCGCGCATGATGCTGATAAACGCGGTAACGCCATTGGATTCCAGTCGGACCGGGTTGATGTCCGCGTACGTTTCTTCCCGGCTGAGCAATACGTTCACCATGCGGTGCCCGTCTTCGGCAGCGCCGATGAGTTTGGGCAGGTCGCGGTAAGCATCGGGACCGACGACCAGGTCGACGAGTTTTTCCTGTTCCAGCCATTGTTTTTTTAAACGTTCGGCCATGCAACCGAGGATGCCGATTTTGGTACCCGGGCGGTTTTGTTTGATGCTATTGAATACCCGGAGTCGTTTGCGCACCGTTTCTTCGGCCTTTTCCCGAATCGAGCAGGTGTTGATCAGGATCAGGTCGCTTGTTTCCACATCGCGTGTTGGCGCAAACCCGACCTCAGCAAGAATAGACGCTACGATCTCGCTGTCGGAGAAGTTCATCTGACAACCGTAGCTCTCGATGTAAAATTTTTTATCGCCGGAACTCCCGGACTCCTCCCATTGCTCCTTGAAGAGGATTTGGCCCTGTTTGCTTTCGTCAATGTTTTTCAGGCCGTTTAAGGTCGGATTGTTATCGTACATAACCGTTTGAATAATTTGCGCCGCAAAGGTACTGCCTTTTGCCCGATAAATGACAAAATGGCAGTTTGCAAAATCCAGAAAAACAACTGCTGCCCGGCTTTTTCAACCAATCGTTTCGAGGACCTGCTCGATAAGTTTTTGGATGGCGAGCCGGGGATTTGCACTGAATTTTTTGAGCGGCCGGTTGGCAATAATGGCGCTCAGGGAAATCGCCCGGTGGCCGAGTAGCTTGCTCAGGCCAAATAATGCAGCTGTTTCCATTTCCAGGTTCAGGATTGGTGTTTCATTAAATGAAAATTGCTGGAGGACATCCAGGTACTCCGGTATCTGGACTGGAGCGCGCAGCTGCCGCCCCTGCGGGCCGTAAAACCCCGGGTTTGTGGCCGTAAATCCGGGATAAAAACCGGATGAAAATGTTTGAAGAAGTCCGGGATCGGCCTCGGCAAAATACGGGGCAACCGGGAAATTCCAGCGCCCGGAAAAGTGTGTGCGTAAGGCCTGAATGACCGGATGCTGCTGTTGGTCGGGTGCTTTGTAAAATTGGAGGAGCCCATCCAAACCGATCCCGCCGGTGGAGGCAACAAAATGGTCCACGGGCACTTCCGCCTGCAGGCCGCCGGCCGTTCCGAGGCGGATAATTGTCAGCGCAGTATGCTTGGGTCGGATCTCCCGGCTGTGCAGATCAATGTTCACCAGGGCATCCAGCTCATTCATGACGATGTCGATGTTGTCGGGCCCGATGCCCGTGGAAAGCACACTGAGCCGCGTCTTGCCCAACCAGCCGGTGTGGGTGATGAACTCCCGCTTTCGTACCTGGTGCTCGATGCGATCAAAATAACGGCTCACCATAGCCACCCGGTCCTGATCGCCAACGGTGATGATAATTGGCGCTATTTGCTCGGGTTGCAGGTTCAGGTGGTAAATACTGCCGTCTTGGTTTAGAATCAATTCGGAGTCCTGTATCTTCATTGTACTCAGTTTAAATTTTCTTTACTGGTTATTTCATAAACAACAAAAACAAACATCAAGTGGGTGCAAGATTTCACTTTTTTATGGCAGTGCTATTGCTTCGATGTGAAAATACGCCACAAATCCACGTTTCTTTGTGCGCGCTTTTATGGAGCTATCCCGTAAAGCATTTTTTCGATTTACAAGCAAACCTGCGTAATGCCCAAACGCTCGCCGCTGGCGCCAGTTTTTTTGACGGTTTTTCTGGATATGCTTGGGGTAGGGATAATAATTCCTGTGCTGCCGGCCCTTTTTATATCTCCAACCACCAGTTTTTTACCAATTGAAACAAGTGTGGCCGAGCGGTCGGTTTTGTATGGCTACCTGATCGCGATTTATCCGTTGATGCAGTTTTTTGGCGCACCGGTATTGGGCGCCTTGTCGGACCGGCACGGGCGCCGGCCGATGTTGGTGATTTCGTTGCTGGGCACCCTGGTGGGGTACCTCCTGTTTGGCTGGGCTATTTTGATCAAAAATTTGCCACTGCTTTTTTTAAGCCGGGCGCTGCCGGGGTTTACCGGCGGCAACATCAGCATCGTGTATTCAGCAATTTCAGATTTAACGGCGGATGATCCCAAATCGCGACCCAAATATTTCGGGTTGGTCGGCATGGCCTTTGGTCTGGGATTTATACTTGGACCGGCGCTTGGGGGGCTGCTGGCGGATGATTCGGTGGTCTCCTGGTTCGACCATTCCACGCCATTTTGGTTCACTGCCGCGCTGACCTTCGTCAATATTATTTTGCTTTGGCGTTTGTTTCCGGAAACGCTGAAAAAACGCCGTGAAACGGCTATCCGCTTTTTATCCGGTGTGGCAAATATCCGCAAGGCATTTTCCTCTCCAAATTTGCGCGGTATTTTCCAGGTATCGCTGTTGCTTTCCCTTGGGTTTGCCTTTTTTACCCAGTTTTTTGCTGTTTACCTCATGCAGCGATTTGGCATGTCGGAAAAAGATATCGGGATTATTTTCGCCTGGGTGGGCATCTGGCTGGTATTCACGCAGGGGGTAACCGTACGGCAGTTGTCCAAAAAGGTGGCTCCGCAGCGTATCCTGAAATTTTCGATGTTATTGCTCGCCATCTCTATTCCCCTGGTGTTAATTCCGCAAAATCCTTGGGCGGTCATGTGGATTAATCCGCTCATCGCGACCTTCCAGGGAATCACCTCTCCAAATTTGACCACCGTGGTGAGCGGCCAGGCCAGTACGCAGGAGCAGGGCGAGATTTTGGGGATCAATCAAAGTATGATTTCGGTGGGGCAAATGATCCCGCCACTCATCGCAGGCTACCTGAACAGCCTGAACGGCGCCTTTCCGATTTTGGCGGGCGGAATCACTATTTTTCTCGGCTGGGCAACGTACATTAGCCTGCAATTGAAACAAGCCAAACGCGCCAGGGATGAAGAAAAAAAATGACATTTCGCTGCAGGAAGCCATGCAAAACATGCTCCGCCAATACCGGCTCGAACCGCAGCTGAATGAAACGCGGATAAAAATGTTGTGGGAAAAACTGATGGGAAAAACGATCTCCACGTACACTTCAAACATCAGCATGCGCAAAAACACGCTTTACCTGACTATTCTTTCGGCGCCCTTAAAACACGAGCTCTCCTTCGCGAAGGAGAAAATTAAAAATTTGCTGAATGAAGAGATGGGCGAAGACGTGATCAAAGAAGTCGTTATTCGTTGAGGCTGTTCGTAAATACCATAAAATTTATTTGTCCGGACGTTTTCCGGCGTTCAGGAAATCCTGGTACGCTTTTAAATTGTCCCATTCGCCATTGGCAGCGAGCAAGGCCTGCGCCGACCAGGTGCCGGGGTCGTGCATCGCAAACCGCGAGCCGGCAGCATCCAGGATGTCCTGCAGCTGCTGCACGCTGGTGGCAGCCAATTGGCCGTACGTGGTAATGTCGGCCTTGAATAACAGTTCTTCAATTTTTGGACCGATGCCTTCGACAATTTTGAGGTCGTCGCGCGGCCCGGTTGATACAGCAGCAATTACGGGCGCTTCCGATTTTCCGCCTGTTGATTTGGTTGCAGGTTTTTCTGCCGCCGGCGCCTCCGGCATCGGGACAATACTTTCGGGTGTAGGAGGTGTAATGGCGGGGTTTGATTCCAGCTCATCCAGGGGACGTAAGCCCGGTTCGGGGTCGATAATGATTCCGACGTCATTTCCTGCTTGGGTTGCAGACGTTGAAGGGCCTTCATCATTGCCGGCGACAGATTCCAGGTCGGGGAGTTCCTCTTCAAGCGGCGCACTGGGCAGCGGCTCCGTGGAAGCCGCCGTATTGCCGGTTGTGCCGCCTTCGGCATCCAAGGAAAGCCCGAGTTCGGATTCCAGTTGCCGGTTTCGTTCCTGCAATTTTTCCAGATCACTCTCCTGAATGGTCAATTGATTGCGCAGTTTTTCCAAATCCCAGTTCTGGTTTTGCACCTGACCTTCGAGCGAGGTTTGCTCACTTTCGAGGGTAGACAGTTTTTTCTTCAAATCTTCGTTTTCCTGCCGCAGCGTCGTCGCGGTGGAGTCCAGACTTACATTTTCAATGCGCAGCCGTTCTGCTTCCTGGCGGTACTTGCTCCACAATACCCAACCTAGCCACACGCCCAGGAGAAAGGTAACCAGGAGCATGAAAATAATTTCGAACGTGTGTGTGGTGAAAGTGCCGGTGCCGGGGCCCTGGAAAATATTTTGTTCAAACATGCGGGTTTCAGGTTTTGTATTCGTGTTTGTGTTTTTAGTTATTGGCTAACGCGCACTTCTACGCGACGGTTTTTGTACCGCCCTTGCGGGTTGTCATTGGTCGCAAGGGGTTTTGTTTCGCCATAGGATTTGCAAATGATCTGACTTTTAGTCACGCCTTTGGCGATCAAAATATCCCGGATGTTTTTTGCCCGGCGCAGCGCAAAGGTATAGTTGGTTTTACTGTCGCCCACATTGTCGGTATGGCCGGTGAGCGTAACTTTTCCGCCGCCTGCGACCAATTGCCGGGCCAGCTGCGTCAGATAGGCATCAATAGCGGCGTCTTCCTCCTTGCGGGTCGAATTGTAGGGAAAATGGATGCGCGCATGATCGGCAAGTTCTTCGACATTTACCTTGTTGAGATCGGGCTCCGTCGTTACTTCAGGGGTTGCCGGCGCCGGGGCAGTTGCCGGTTGTTGCCCGGCCGGTGTTACCGCAGTCCCGGAATTGTATGTGTCCGAGTCATTTTTTGCCAATAAATCAGGTTCGAAGGAAATAGCCTGTTGGGCTTGTGCCGGCCGGTCGCCACATTGCTGTTTTATGCCACAAACATACCGGTACCAACACAAAATACTCCAAACGACAAAAACACTCAACACAAGGGCGCGTGAACTCATACAGCTCGGGTTTAATCAAAAAATAATGCGAAATCTACTGCAAATCAGGCAAAATACCTGATGTGCCAAATTTACGGTTATTTTGCTCCATCGAACAAATACCCGGTTGACTTCATAGAACATTACCGGGAAAATCCGCCGGAGACTTTTTTGAACAGGTTTCTGAAATTAGTCGAAGGCCGGGTCAACCTTCGGGCGTTTTTTAGGTTCATAACCGGGATTGTCATTATTTATGGAAGCAGAAAAAACTAAACCCAGGCTGTCGCGGGAAAGTTTGCGCGAAGCGCTCAAAATTTTTGAATTTGTACGGCCTTACCGCTGGCAGTTTATCGGCGGATTAGTCCTGCTGTTTTTGTCCAGCGCCGTTTTCATGGTTTTTCCCTACGTAATCGGGAAAATGCTCGATGTGGCGCAGGGTGTGATCGTGGATTTTGATCTAAAAAAAATCGGTATTTTCCTGGTTGTGGTACTGGCTGTCCAGGGCGTGATCTCCTACCTGCGGGTGATGATGTTTGCGGTGGTGAGTGAAAAAGGAACGGCAGATGTGCGCCGGGCCCTGTACCAGCGCCTCATCGCTTTGCCGATTGTTTTTTATGAAAAAAGCAGGGTGGGGGAGTTGGTCAGCCGCCTGACCAATGATGTTGAAAAACTGTACAACACGTTTTATTTCATCCTTGCCGAATTTATCCGCCAGGTCATCATTCTGGTCGGCGGTATTGCCATGCTGACTTACATGACCCCCAAACTGGCCGGAGTTATGCTGATCACCTTTCCGGTCATTGTGGTCGGGGCGTTGATCTTTGGCCGGTGGGTGCGCAAGCTTTCCCGGAGGCGGCAGGAAATTCTGGCGGAAACCAACACGGTGCTCGACGAAACGCTCCAGTCGATCCATGCCGTAAAAGCGTTTACCAACGAATTGTTTGAGCGCATGCGGTACGGCCGTTCGAACGATCAGGTGGTGGAGGTGTCCATGCGGTACGCCCGGGGTCGGGCCATCTTTGCGGTGTTTATCATCACCATGCTTTTCGGGGTGTTCTTTTTCGTGATCGGTTATGGCATGTACCTCATCCAAACCAATCAAATGACTGCGGGCGAACTCATCACCTCCGTAACCTACACCGCCGTGGTTGGCGGATCGATTGCCGGCCTGGGGAATTTTTACACCGAGTTGGTCGGCACAATCGGCGCTACCGAGCGCATTCGCGAAATTTTGAAATCAAAAACCGAGGTCGAAGAACGCCCGCAAACCAATATGCCGGCACAACGGTTGACGGGCGATGTGCATTTCGACGATGTGCGTTTTGCCTATCCGACCCGCTCGAACATGCCGGTGCTGAAAGGCGTGAGCCTGACTATCCCTTCGGGAAAAAAAGTCGCACTCGTCGGCCAGAGCGGCGCCGGCAAATCGACGATCATGCAGTTGCTGTTGCAATTCCACCGGCCCGACTCCGGTGTGATCAGCATAGACGGCGTGAACATTAACGAATACGACCTGGAATCCTACCGGCAGAATTTCGCGCTGGTACCCCAGGAGGTGATCCTGTTCGGCGGCACGATCCGGGAAAATATTTTGTACGGAAAACCGGATGCTTCGGAAGTGGAGATCATCGAGGCGGCCAGAAAAGCCAATGCCTGGGATTTTATCCGAAGTTTTCCGGAAGGTCTGGAAACAGTGGTGGGCGAGCGCGGCATCAAACTGTCGGGCGGCCAACGCCAGCGCATTGCCATTGCCCGGGCTATCCTGCGCGATCCGGCAATTTTACTGCTCGATGAGGCTACCTCTTCGCTCGATGCCGAAAGTGAAAAAGTGGTGCAGGACGCGCTGAACAACCTCATGGTTGGACGCACGAGTATTATCATTGCACACCGCCTGGCTACGGTGCGGGAGGTGGATTGCATTTATGTTTTGGAAGGCGGCCAAATTGTTGAAGAGGGCACACACGAGTATCTTTCAGAAATGGAAGACGGCGTGTACAGCAGCCTGGCCAAGTTGCAGTTTGACCTGGTTTGAAATGTAGCATGGAGGAAGATTTGCCGTTTGGAAATATCCCACGAGGCCCGGATTACCTTGGATTGATTTTTGACAAGTAAGGCCGCATGCTTTTAACACAACCCCGGAAACTAAAGCCAATTCACATACGTTTTCAACCTATTCTTTTTAGCCTTTCAACACAACTCCATGTTCCAGCGAAAATCCACGTTTTTCAACCTGAGTCTTACCAGCCTCCTGATCACTGTTTTTGCCTTCAATTTATCGGCACAATCGGATAGTGATTGGAAATTAAAATCCGAAAAAAGCGGTGTCAAGGTCTATTACCGGAAAACATCGGATATCTACGAACTCAAACTGGCTACTTCCATAAAAGTGCCGCTTCCCGGCATTGTCCGGCTGTTCGATGAAGTGGATAATTACCCCACCTGGGGTTACAAAGTTTCGGAAGCGCGCCTGCTCAAACGCGTTTCACCGACCGAGATGTACTATTATTCCAAAATTGACTTCCCCTGGCCGATGAGCGACCGCGACCTGGTTTTGCACACCAAACTGGAACAAAATGCGCACAACAATGCCGTTACCTCCAGCAGCGTGGCTGTGTCCGGCTGGGTTCCTGAAAAAAAAGACGTGGTGCGTATTAAAAATGCCAACACAAAATGGACCATGATCCCCGGTGAAGGCGGCTGGTTGTACGTGGAATATTACCTCTACTCCGACCCCGGCGGCAGCATTCCCGATTGGGCCATCAACCTGGCGCTCGATGTGGGCCCGCGCGAAACGGTTAAACAAATGAAGGTGATCCTGAAAGAAACGACCTACCAAAACACCAAGCTTGCCCATATCAAAGAGTAGTTTTTTTCGGAAAAGGGTAGGGGACTAAATATGGGTCGCCCTGAATATTTCAGTTTCGAGAAATTTGTGATTTTTATTTCGTGAAAATTTGCAAATAATTGATATTGATGCTTCTATGTCCTTTTTTCTTGACAAAAAAGGACCAAAAAGTCAAGGCTGTATGCAAATCCTGCGATTTTGCCTGAAATCTACGGCGGCGCAAAACCAAACTCGCTCCTCCTGCGTCGTCGCTCAAACATGGTTTTGCTAAAAGCCGCCTCCGATTTCGCAAAATCGGGATTTGCATAAGGCCGGCCTACACCTTTGTTTAACTATTCGCTAAATAAAACAGGAGTCGGCCAAAAAATTGGGGATGACTTATGTTGCATTTTAAACTACCCGACTATGGCGTATTCCAGTTTGCGCGATGCCGTGCGCGATTTAGAAAAAAACGGCATGTTGCTCCGCATTCGCGATGAAGTAGACCCAAACCTGGAAATGGCGGAAATTCACCGGCAGGTGTTCGACCGGTCCGGACCGGCCATTTTGTTCGAACGCGTGAAAGGCAGCCCGTTCCAGGCCGTCAGCAATGTGTACGGTACGTTCAAGCAAACGGAATTTCTTTTCCGGCATACGCTCGACCGCGTCAAACGGGTAATCGAACTCAAAAAAGACCCGACCAACCTGATGAAAAAACCAGGCCGCTACCTCTCGGCGCCTTTCACGGCCTTGTCGGCCTTGCCAATGCGCAGCGTACTGGGCGCGCCTGTAACTTACGGGACCACCACCATTGATAAACTGCCCCTGGTAAAAAGCTGGCCCATGGATGGCGGCGGGTTTGTGACCATGCCGCAGGTGTACACCGAAGATCCGGATGCGCCGGGGGTAATGCAGTCGAACCTGGGCATGTACCGCATTCAACTTTCCGGCAACGACTACGTGCTGAACGAAGAAGTCGGGTTGCATTACCAGCTCCACCGTGGCATCGGTGTGCACCACAACAAATACAACCACCGGGACGAACCGTTCCGGTGCAGCATTTTTGTAGGCGGGCCGCCCAGTCATGCTTTTTCGGCTATCATGCCGCTGCCGGAAGGCCTGAGCGAGCTGACATTCGCCGGTATGCTGGCCGGACGCCGGTTTCGCCACACAGTGCGCGACGGGTACCGCCTGAGCGCCGACGCCGATTTTGTGATCGCCGGCGAAATCCTGAAAAATGTGAAAAAACCCGAAGGCCCCTTCGGCGACCACCTGGGTTATTACTCACTGACGCACGATTTTCCGGTCATGCGCGTACACCGGGTTTATCACCGGAAAGATCCACTCTGGCATTTTACCGTGGTGGGACGCCCGCCACAGGAGGACAGCAGTTTTGGCTGGTTGATCCATGAGTTGGTGGCGCCGCTGACGCCGCAGGAATTCCCCGGACTCAAGGAACTGCACGCTGTCGATGCTGCCGGGGTGCATCCGCTGCTGCTGGCCATTGGGCACGAGCGTTACATGCCCTTCCGGGAGCGCCAGCCGGAAGAAATTCTGACGATTGCCAATCGGATACTGGGCTCCGGTCAAACCTCGCTGGCTAAATTCCTGTTCATCGCCGCCTCCGACGATAACCCCCGGCTGGACACCCACGACATTCCCCATTTTTTTCAACATGTCCTGGAGCGGGTAGACTGGACCCGTGATTTGCATTTTCAAACCCGCACCACCATCGACACCCTCGATTATTCGGGCAGTGGGTGGAATCAGGGTTCCAAGGTAGTGGTTGCCTGCCGGGGCGACCAGAAGCGTACACTGGCTACTGAACTTCCGCCCGGCTTCAACCTGCCCCCCGGCTTTTCAAATCCGCAGTTTTGCATGCCGGGTATCCTGGCTATTCAAGCGCCGGAATTTAAAACGGAGCAGGCTGCCCAGGCTGTGGCTGAAACGATTTGTCGCCATCTGGAAGGTCAGGCGTTGGAACAAATACCGCTGATCTTCCTGGTCGACGACAGCAAATTCACGGCAGCCACACTCAACAATTTTCTTTGGGTGGGTTTCACCCGGGCCAACCCCAGCCACGATGTGTATGGCGTGCAGGCGTTCACCGAGCACAAGCATTGGGGCTGCCGGGGGCCGCTGGTGATCGATGCCCGGAAAAAGCCGCATCATGCGCCGGAATTGGAGGTCGACCCGGCTATGCAGAAACGGGTGGAAGCCTTACTCGGTAAGTATTCCTGGTAAAAGTTTTCACCATGCCTCCGTGGTGCATACCCCTTGAAGAATTATTTTCCAAAAAAAATTGTTTCCCCTTTGGAAAAGCAAAAGCTGCGCGTGTATCTTTGCCCCCGCTTCGGCGGAACAGGGATTCGAATCGCGTTTACTCCGCATTCCGAACTCCGTATTCTGCCCTCGCCAAAGGGTCCGTTCGTCTAGGGGTTAGGACGCATCCCTTTCACGGATGAAACACGGGTTCGATTCCCGTACGGACTACCACCCAATCAAGCACAAATCCTTGTAAGTGAACAACTTGCAAGGATTTTTTTGTTGGGGGAAAGCCATGTGGGGGGTAGAATGGGGGGTAAAATCTGCCTTGGCAGGCTTATTTCTTTTTCAGATAGGTGGGTGGCTTGATGTCCGGGCGGTCTACATTCAAGGCATTGATGAGATCATTCAGGGCTTTTTCAAAGGCGGTATCATCTTGCCAGTTGCGAAAGTCGCCAATGACCCGGTTGCGGATGGCCATACGCTTACCCCCTTGCCAGTTGTAGATATGGTCATCAATGGTGATCGGGATAAGCAGCCCCGTTTTTTCACCAGTTTCTTTTTGCAGGTTACGTTCTTTTTCTGTGACCAGTTCAATCTCTTGATCTACCCACCAACTTTCCAGGGACTCTTTTGAGCAGAGAAGAATGGTCTTGTCGTAAAGGTCAATGCCTCGGCTGATGCTGTCGAAGATATTGTCACCGGGTTTCATCTTCTTTTCGTCAAAGAAAACGTTGACACTTTTGGCAATCAGGGCTTCGTAAAGATTTCGGGCAAAGATTTTGTTTTCCCATGAATGAGACAGGAAAACAGGATAAAGCCGGATACCTTCATCGTGGTAAAAGTCTGGCAAATAGTTGATGTATAATTCCGGCAGGCCGATTTTCAGCAGGAAGGATTTGGGGATGTTCTTCGATGTTCGTAAGGTTTGGAAATCAATAGTGCAGGTTTTTCTCACTTCTACTGTTTCAAGGCCTATGCAGGTACTTAAATCAACAAAACCAAAAACTGTGTAACCGATTTCGGCATCGGTTAAATCGGTATTGAACAGGTCAGCGCTGGTGAGGTTAGCGCCGGCCAGGTCAGCACCACTCAGGTCAGCACCACTCAGATTGGCACGGCTCAGGTCGGCACGACTTAGGTTTGCACCGCTCAGATTGGCACCGCTCAGGTTCGCATTGAGCAAGTCGGTATCGAGCAGGTTTGCACCGCTCAGATTGGCGCCGATCAGGTTAACACCGATCAGGCTGGTATGGGGTAGGTTGGCATTGTACAGGTTTGCACCCCTCAGGTTGGCATTGAGAAGGTTGGAACGACTAAGGGCGGCATTGCACAGGTTAGCGCCGCTTATATTAGCACGACTCAAGAATGCATTGTACAGATTGGCATGACTAAGGTCGGCATTACTCAGATCAGCGTCGGGCAAATTTGCACCGCTCAGATTCGCACCGCTCAGGTTTGCACCCCTCAGGTTTGCGTGGTCTTCTTGGTTTTTCTTCCTCCACTCATTCCACTTCTCCACCCCTGACCTCAGTATTTCCAGGTGTTTTTCATTTGCCATAATTCAACGATTAGGAGTTTAAAATATGCCTTAAAAATCCAGCAACGGATGAAACAAATGGCTATTGGGTGCTTTCCTCAAAGCGTACTAAGTAACTTGAATCGTAAATAAGAAACTTGCATTAATTGGCAACCTTTGTCCGGCCTTTCATTAACTGCAATATCTTACTTTCCTTTTCCGGTTCATTATCCTTGAATGCGGCCCCACCTTGCAGTCGGTGTCGGGCGTTGGGGTTCAACCCTAATTTGTCACCAAGCGTAGATGCCAGTTTAAGGGCGCTTTCCGCGGCGCGGCGGTGGTGTGAAATTGCGGTAACACCGTTACTTAAAACCGTTACTACTCCCTCCTTCCTTGCCGCTTGCATTTCGGTAATGTACACACCAATTTCAGCGGCGTACATGGCCAGCGTCCGAAGGTCTGATAGCTTCAGCATTTTCATTTCAATAAGCCTTTGCCCCTCCTCTTTGTAGACGGCAGCGGCCTCCTTGGCTAAATCGAACGGCGGCGGGGGTAGCACGGTTAACAGGTTGCCGGCGATCTCTCGTTGGCTGTGCCTGTCTTTGCGGTAGGTGCCAGCCCGCTTTAGTTCTTCTATGCTTTTACGGTGTGCCATTGTGTTTAGTGTTTGTTCGTATAGGTAAAACAAAATTAACGGGAATACCCCGACTTTGAAACACTGCCTGTATTTATAGAAAGGATGGGCGGGCATGTATCCGGCCTCCTTATTAAGGATTGAAGACACCCCTCCTCCCACATTTAAAATTTTCCAATTTTGCCCTCATACGCGCTTTGGTGGAGCAGCGGTCGCTGGCAAGGCTGGCGTAGATATTCAGAACACCTTTACCCCTACCGGCCCGACAATCGGCCCGGCGCGCCGTTCTGGTCGTTTGTATATTCTGCACTTTTTACCCTTCGCGGCCCCGCTCCACTATCGTTTCAGAAAGTCAGAAAGCGTTGCCCGGTATCCCTTGAATTCGTTTTCCTTTTTTATAGGTTTCTGCATAATCTGCATCTTGACTCGACGGCTGCTTTTCGCGCGCGTTTTTTTAGAAATCTCCAAACTCTCCAAATCAGCCCGGCAGGGCAAGCGGGCAACCTGTTTTCTCTTGCTGCGAATCGCCGTTTTTACATCGTAGCCAATAAATACCTTCCTATCCGCTCAGACTCTTGGAAGGCCTGGCAAGCACGCTGGTACCGTTTAGTCGGTTTGCCTCGGTAATGGCGTTTCAGGTACGGCTGACAAATTTGGTCGTGTTTGTTGTACATCTGGTCAAACCTCCGGTAGTACTTCGAGCGGGTTTGCGAATGATACATGGCGCCGGGGATGCCGTCGCGATGCTGGAAATACTCGTTGGCCATGTACAGCTTGATGCAGCGTTTGCCGGTGCGCGGGCAAATAAAGTACCAACGCTGCCCAATGCCCAAGTTGGAAGGTACTGCAACCATATCTACCCATATTTGATAAGAGCGCTCTTTGGCGTAGATATACGAGATCGTAAGAATGCCGCGGCCCTGCTGCTCATCGAGCCAGACGGTTATATCAACATCGCCAGTCGGCTCGCCGCGGCATGTCCAGCGCAGGTTGCCTTTGCGGTAGCCGGATTTCAAATAGCCCAGCTTTTTCAGGGCGGCAATGGTAATCGTTTTGAGTTCGTCGTAGAGGGTTGGGTAGGTTGAGTAGCGGGGCATACTGTTTACAGTTAATAACCTAAATCTTTAGGGAAGATGCACATATAACAGCAATGTTACTAATCAATTTTTTTTATGCAGTTTCCCCCGATTGCGTTTACTCTTTTTAGTTTTTGAAGTCTTAACTTGAGGGACTGCGATCTTGCGGTATTTAATTACAAAGTAAGTAAAAAAAACAAGTAATAGCGCTGGCCAATAGTGTTTATACTTCTCCCAAAAAACCTGAGGGGGTTTTATGTTTGATCTTTTAGCACCTTCTAATTGATATACGAAAGTCGGTTCCATATTATTAGTAAGGGAAACTGCCATTTCAAAATCTAAAATGGCCTCCTTTTTTAAACCCATTTTCAATTTTGCGCCACCTCGGTTATTGTAAAAAACTGCATTCCTTGGCTCAGTTCTAATTGCCTGGCTATAATCTTTTATTGCTTCCTCATATCTACTTAACTCAGTGAAGGCAAATCCACGACCTGCATAGGCCGCGGAAAAATTAGGAGATGATTTTAAAGCATAATTAAAGTCATTTAGCGCCTCTTTGAATCTTTTTAGTTTGTTGTAGCATGAGCCTCGATAATAATGAATATGTGGCGTTCTATGGTTGAACTGGATAGCTTTATCAAAATCTCTGATTGCATCTTCGTACCTATTCAAAATATACTTCGACTGCCCAATACGACAATAAAGATTAGGATTCCCTGCCTGATACATCAAAAGGGTATCGAAATCTGCAATTGCTTCCTCATGTCTTCCTATTTGCGAATTTAACATAGCTCTGCTCTCATAGCATAAAGCGAATTCGGGGGACAAACTAATCGCGGTATCTAAGTCAAAGATTGCTTCTTCGAACCTTTTCATTCCTGCCTTAACATTAGCTCTGCTATTATATGCTAGCACATGCCCAGGAAATTTATTGACCATCAAATTAGCGTAAGATAATGCAGAGTCAAGTTCACCTAAAAACACCTTACAATCAACAAGTTGCATGTAGGTTGTGGCATCTGTTTCCTTAATTGATATTCCCATCTTAAAGTCTTCAAATGCCTTTTCGTAATCTTTAAGCGAATACCAGATTGAGCCACGTGTTAAATACGCTACATGCCTTTTTTCTGTTGACCAATTTGGGTCGATGTGGAATAGTGCCGGTTTCTTTTTCCCAATTTTTAGGTTAGACATATCAACCAACCAATCATCAAAAATTTCTTCGCCCATTTTGATCAAGCCTTCTTCAATCATCCGATTCGAAATACTGTCCTGATAGGTGTCTTTAGTCTGCTGCTTAATTCTTCTACCGGTATAGTACAACAATGTATCAGAAGGTATAAACTTCATACAAAACCCGCCCGCAGTACAATTGGCATCCGCGTCATCAATTTTCCCCCAAACTATCAGGTCTGCATTGTGATAACTCCGTATGGCCTCTGCTGAATCTCTTTGAAAAGGAGATTCGGAATTTAAATAGTATGGTATAATCGGCAGATGGCGTTCCTCACTCACCCCCTCAATTCGACTAACAATGCTATGGCCATAACATTCGGTTTCTTTGGTGCTTTCATCCGCTTCAAATCGCGTAACTAAAATATATAGTTTGGTAGAATCAAATTTGGCGGGAAAAACTGGTTTGACATTTTTACGCGTACCCTCCTCTGTTTGTTGTGGTTTATCGCTTGTATCCTTAGCATCACTGGTTTTACCTGATTGCCAAAATACGGGCACCCACATAAAAAAAACGAGTCCGGCAGCCATGGCAAGGATTAAAAAGTTTGGGTAAGTAATTGGTTTGCCTTCCCATATTGGTTTTTTGAACTGCATCCAACCGGTAAGTCCAATCAAGGAAAGAATTACGAAAGCTGTACCGTAATAAGCAAGAGCAGGACTCATCATCTCTCGTGTTGAGTGGATTGAAGACAATATTCCACCCAGGCCCATTAAAATGTTCCCAAGTATCCCAAATCGGGTAACTATTTTTTCAAAACTCATTATTCAATGAAATTCTTTTTGACCATAATTTTTTACGGATCGCAGCCAAGTCGCTAAGCCTTCACCTCAGGCAACCCCTTCACCACATCCACAGTCTCCACACTAAGCCGGATAACACTAACCAGCAAATCCAAAATATACCGCGGATTGCCCACCTCCGCAGCCCAGTCGTTCGGGTCATTCCGAATGCCGCTTTTTTTATCGACCGTGACCTGGTAGCGCTCCATCACCCACTCGATGGCGCTTTTGCCGTTCACAACATATTCGTAGGCTTCGGCAGGGATATTGGACACGGTGATCTTGCTGTTGTAAATGATGGTGTCCTTTTGGCCCTTTTTGGGGAAGCGCATTTTCTGTACCTGGAAAAAACCGCTTTCGGCGCCGCTGACCACTACTCCGATGGCCTCTGCCGTGGGCGATTTTTCAAAGTTGTCGTAGTTCAAGTGTAGATCAGCCAGCAGGCGCCCCGCCTTACTGAATGCATAGAAGTCTTTCGGCTCATCCACCAGGAGCAGCCGGGGAAGGGTCTTTTTCAGGTCATTGGCGAAGCGGCTGCGGTAGTCGGGACTGTGCAGAAAGCCATAGACGTAGTAGAAAATATCTTCCTTGGTGACTTTGCTGCCGTAGGCTTTTTGAGCGAGTTTCAGGATGAAATCTGAGATAGCGTCGCGGCGAATGTATTTTCCCCCGGCGCCTTGGTCGAAGAGGTTGCCTTGGGTTTGTTCTCGTTCTTCGTAGTAGTAAAGGGGGAAGCATTGGCACTTTTCTATAACATCGAGACTCGGAATATTGGTAGTCATTAAAGAGGAAAAACCCTTACTCGCACCTATTCCAGAAACACTAATCACGAGGTTTTGCAAGCCCGATACCGGGAAAAGCTTTTTGTTTTGATAAAGCATCGCATTCAGGTCTTTATCAAAATAGAGGCGGTTTTTACAAAAGGGTCTGTAAAGCCCAATGACAAGCCCTTCTTCATTAAAAGCATAGGTTCTATATTTTTCAATATCCTGCTTAAAGTTTCGATTCCAACTGATTTTGTGTTCATCGGTATCAATGAAATCATCGACTTCAAAAGTTGTGCTCTTCTCCTTTTCTGCTCGATAAGCAACTGACTGTTCGTTGAAAAAACGAATTGTATTGCTAACATTCCTTTTTAGATTTTCATTTGAAAAATTAAAGACCCATGCATCCCTACCTGTTGCAAGTCCTAAAGAATAAGTGAGAAAAAACGATTGAGATTTGAGATCAAATTTTTTCAATGGCGCCATTGAAATTAGCTCCTCAAACAAACTATCTCGCTGATTTAACCAATCCCCATACTGGTCAGGAGCCAGTTTTCGCCATTTCATTTCAGGGCTTTCTGTAGAGCCAAATTTTTCTACAATGGCAAGCTTGTCTTCCCTGCTCAAATAGTCGCCAATATCGTGGTAATATATCGCTGCTTTTGTTGAAATTGAGTTTGGGTTTTTCACCAAAAAGGTAATTGCAATAGGGGTACGGGAGCCGGAGCCAAAAATCTTCCCGCCTTCTCTGCGGGAAAGCTCTCCGCTTGTTCTTTGATTGCCACGCAGATTGAAAACATAGATCGCTGAAAACTCCCTTTCGAGGCATTTCCGAAAACCATCCATTCCGTTCCCGTCAATCCAGGCGCCATTTGAAATAAATGCAATGATGCCGCCATTTTTAACATCCAGACGGTCTGCCGACCACCGAAAGGCTTTGATATAGGCATCGTAAAGCGCTTTAACCGATGTCGCTTTACTTCCAGCGACATAGGTAGTTGCAATCCTTTTGTCAAGCTTAGGATATGCCTGATTTTGCGCATTATCATTTGCCGATCTCTGCCCGACAGAGTACGGCGGATTTCCAATAATCACTCGCAAGGGCGCTTGCTTTTGCGCTTGCACCCGCTCTGAGTTTTGAGGGAACATTTCAGAAAACAACTTTTCGCCCTGGTCGCTTTCCCCCAATTGGAAGGTATCGGTCAGCACAATGCCATCAAAAGGGGTGTATTTATCCGTTCCAATACCATCATCGGGGTCAAGGGTTGCATCGTGGTAAGCATTTTCGATATTGACGGCGGCGATGTAATAGGCTAGCAGGACAATCTCGTTGGCGTGCAATTCATGTTTATACTTTCGCTCTAAATCTTTTTCTGCAATCAGGCCGCTTTGCAACAGCCGGGTAATAAAGGTGCCGGTGCCGGTGAAGGGGTCAAGAATATGGATGTTTTCATCCGATAGCGAGCGGTCAAATTCCTTTCGGAGCAGGTAATCGGCAGAGCGGATAATGAAATCAACTACTTCGACAGGGGTGTACACAATGCCCAGCTTTTCAACCATTTTGGGGAAGGCGGTTTTGAAAAACTTGTCGTACAGTTCGATGATGATTTTCTGTTTGCCTTCGGCGTTGTCGATGCCTTCGGCTCGCTTGCGTACGGATTCGTAAAAGCGCTGGAGGGTTTCGGCGTCCTTGTCGAGCGATTCCTCATCGAGTAAATCGAGCATGGTTTGCATCGAAGTGGAAACCGGGTTGTTTTTCACAAAAGAATAGCCCTCGAACAAGGCCTCGAAAACGGGTTTGGTGATGATGTGTTGAGCCAGCATTTCAACCGATTCTTCGGCGTCGATGGAGGGGTTGATATTCTTTTGCAGGCCTTCTAAAAAACTATTGAATGCCTGTTTGTGCTTGTGTTCTGTGCTGACCAGGCGGTTGATGCGCTCGATGTGCCGTTCGGCAATTTGAGCCACGTCTTTTGCCCAGTGCTCCCAATAGCGACGGTCGCCAACCTTTTCTACCATCCGGGCATACACCACGCCTTGCAATTGCTCAAACTGCAAGGCCAATTGCGCGGCTATGTTAGCGCTGCTGCCGGTTGTCCGGTTGGCATTGGCCTGGCCGGCGTCTGGCGTACCGACAAGAATTTGAGAGGGTTTCTTTTTGTTTAGGTCGATTTTATTGATGGTGGCATTGAAGCGGTCGTCGTGGGCGCGCAGGGCATTCAGTACCGACCAAACTACTTTGAAGCGCTCGTTGTCTTTGAGGGCTTCTTCGGGGGCAACATCTACCGGGATGACAACCGGAATAATGATGTAACCGTATTTCTTGCCCGGTGAACGGCGCATCACCCGCCCAACGGATTGCACTACATCGACTTGAGAATTTCGAGCCGACAGGAACATCACTGCATCGAGGGAAGGCACGTCCACGCCTTCACTCAGGCAGCGCACATTGGTCAGCACCCGGCATTCGCCGGCATCGGCGCCGGATTTCAACCAGGCCATTTTTTCATCTCGTATCGGGGCAGACATGCCCCCGTCGATATGATCGGAATTTACGGCAACGATCATTTCCTGTTTTTCCCTGGACAGGCTTTCGGGGTAGGTACTACTTATGTCGTTGAAAATGCCGGTGATCTTTTTAGAAACTTTGATGCTCTGGCAAAAAGCCACGGCCCGGCGCATAGGTTCGGGATCGGTGTTTTTTATTTCTCCGGCATCTCCTAATACCTGTTTGGAAAGCGCATTGATGCAGCCGATAAGTTTGGAAGCGTCGTCGGTGTTGATTTCCTTTTCGGGGTTGGCGATCATCTTTTGAATGCTTGCCGGTACGTCGCCTTCGCTCAGAGTAAGAATCAGTACTTTGTAGTCGGATAGCAGGTTCTTTTCGACGGCTTCGCCAAAACCGATTCGGTAAATTTCTTCGCCGTAAATGGCGGGATCATCCATCGAGCACAGAACGGCATCGGCTTGGGCTGCTTTGGATTTGGAATCATCGCTGAAAAGTCGCGGCGTAGCGGTCATGTACAGCCGGCGTTTTGCCCGGATGAAATCGTTGTCATGGACTTTGACAAAAGCGGATTCATCTTCATCAGCCAGCGTGACGCCGGTAGTCCGGTGGGCTTCATCGCAAATGACCAGATCGAAAATGCCGAATGCGTTTTCATCAGTATCGGTGCCGATCAACTGGCTTTGGGCGGCGGCGATAACTTCAATGGATTGGTAAGTCGAAAAAATGACGGTCATGCCTTCTTTCCGGGCATCCCGCAAATGCCGGAATTGAGTAACGATATTTTTAATGTCGGTGGAAGCAGGCAGGGCAAGGTCAACAACGGCCATGCTATCGGAATCATCGTCTTTGGTGCGCTTCTTTGTGATTCCAGAATCGGAGCAAATACAAATCGGGTTTATAGGTTCATCGGCATCTGCCGACCATTCGCGCAGGGTTTGCCCAAGCAGGGCAATCGACGGCACCAGAAACAAAACCAGGCCATTGCCGCCGGTTTCTTTTTCGGCAATTTTCAGGGCGGTATAGGTCTTGCCGGTACCGCAAGCCATAATCAGTTTACCCCTTTCGGCGGTTTTGAAATACTCGTGGGTTTGGTTGATGGCGTTTACTTGGTGCTGGAAGGGAGTCTTTTTAGCAATACGCGCCCCGCCACCCGACAGGCCTTGTTCGAGTATTTCCCATTCGACGGGGGCTTCTTCCAGGTGATGCAGGCTCAGGCGGGAAACGGGCAGGGTTTGGTTTCGGATGGCCTCTTCGGCATTGGAGCCCCACTTGTTTGTAGTTGAAATCCAAAGCCGGTGCGAAAAACCGACTGTTTGAAGTGTATCGACAGCCTTAAATGTTCTGCTCGATGTGGAAAGAAAAGAATCAACGGCGGCTTTGTCGATGGTGGCGCCTTCCTGGAAAAATTTGCATTGAATAGCCCAATAATCGCCGTCGAATGTGCGCGCAACCAGGTCGATGCCGGTATCAGTACCGCCAAAATCCATACGGCCTGGAAACTCACTCCAAAGCCACACTTCGGAAAAGCGGTTGGCAAATTGCGGATCGGTCTGGAGATATGCCTGCATGAGGCGTTCAAATTTATCTCCTTTGTCTCGCTCCGAAAATGCGTATTTGCGATACTTGGCAAGGATGGCATGAAACTGCGATCTTCCGCTCATTAACCCGGTTATTAGCGATTTATCAAACTGTGTTTATTGCATCAGGGGGCAAGATAGGAAGCGGGGTTAAGCCGTGGCACGGCTTGGCTGCGATTCGACAGCGGCATCGGACAACGACAAGTCCGTCTGCACGATATGCACATTTAGCAGGTCGCCATTTAAGAGCAGCTGAAACAGCCAGACGTTGCTCACCGTATCAATGGCCACGGGGGGCAGCTCGTCGATGTCGACATCGAATGCTTTGGCGAATTGGCGGGCATCCAAGTCCGGGATGTAGTTGCCACGCACTACGTGGTCTTTCCACATTGTGCAGGCCTCGGGCAAGTGGTCGGCCTCGTGCTGACTGATGTAGGTGCCGCCCTGATAGTCGGTGATGAAAGTGAATATAGCCATATCAGTTGCCTTTGGGTTTTTGTGAATGGTGCTCGCCGGAAAAATCCTTTTTCTTTCGGAGGTGTTCCAGCTTCTTGCGGAGTTTCTCGATGAGTTTTTTTTCGTCAGGGGTCTTATTGGGTTTGCGGTTCATTTGCTGGTACTCATCCCGCACTTTTTCGTATTCCTGTTGGGCTTTTTCGCGGGCTTTTGTGTTGGCGTGCTTACCATGCTTGCCGCTGCTTTTTTCTTGCTCCATTTTGGCGCGGTTGTCCTGGAGCAAGTCAGGCGGCGGCGAGTAGCTGGCAGTCACTGCGTAGGTCAGGGCTATGAGCGCGGCCAGTAAGAGCAGGCCGGCGGTTGGGAAGGTTCGCTTTGGGTGGTTAGGGTATGTGGCGGCGTTCATGGCGGCGGATGGGTGAAAAAATGTGTAATCTTTTGCAAGATAGAGAATTATTAAGATTGACTTCCAGGGGACGGCAAAAATGCGGCCTAAAAAATTTTTTTCGAGGCCGTTCGCCACGTACACCCCGATTTTGAGCAAAATGCGCCAATTCCTGCTGCTGCCGGCGGCCCAAACGCCCACCCCTACCGCGCTAAAAGCTAGCCCGCTGCCCGCGCGCCTACGCCCGCCCGCAATTCTGCCCTTTAGGATGTTTCATTTTTTGTCCACCCTTTCTTTTTGAATACTTGCTTCATGCACCGGCGCCGGCAAAACGTCATGTTATTTTTTACCTTATCCGGGTATTGTAAAAAATACATATCATCACGCAATACCAAGCGGTGCGCTTGCTCCGGGAATACACGTTTCCACTCAGGGCCGTTATCAATAAACATAGGGCGAAGCGTAGGGAGTAAATCCAAATAACCTTCGCTTTTGCCTAATCGTTTCCAGTTGAATGCCGTACCGATTGAAATGCCGTAAATTCGTGCAAGCGCTTTATTTGCCACAAAATAAAAGGTTGGGAGGGGACGGTTGGATTCACGAGAGGTGCCTCTTTTGCCCTCTGGCAACCGTTTTTCCCTCCACAACCTTGCACTTTGTTTTCTGACTAAATAGCAAATACAAGCGCTCTCCACAAATGCCCTGGTTCTGCTCAGGTCTCTCTCTTTGTCAAAAATGACCGCTGCCTTCGACGGGCAATTTTCGAGAGACCTTAGTTTGTCCCAGCTTCTTACTACATAAGTCCCGGATTTTAACTGGCCAATCCAGTTTCGTTCTCGAAGAAGGACAAACCTCCTTTTGACAGTCTTTGTACTGATCTTCAAATCCTTCGCCGCTTGAGTAAATGACTTGCTTCCGGGACTGAGTTGGCCGCAACTAACCTTTTTTAAATACAGGTAAAGTTGAAACGGCCCAATAAGTCTATTTACCGCAACGACTTCTAACACACCCATCGGGATATGCCAAAAACGATTTTCGACATTTTCCGAAACGGGTATTGGGTAGGGAAGTTTGGGCTTCATCTCTACACTACATTTTTGCCAATGCCTCTTCGATTTCAGTGCGACGGTAGCGATGGTGATGGGTGCCTTCGCCATACACCTTTACAAGGCCTTGTTTACGCCATTTACGTAGCGTTGGCGCTGAAATTCGCCACAGGGCCAATACTTCTTTGGTGGTTAATAATTCGTCGGTTTCAGGGCTTCTTACCGGCTTCTCTCCGATTTTAGCAAGCACCTGTTCTGCTACTTCCTGAGCGAGCTCTTTTTTAAAATCTTCGCCAGGCAACATGACCATTGTCTGTTGCATAAATTACTTTTTAGTTAATAAAAATTAGCGTCGCCAAACAATGGCAACGAATTTTCTAAACCCGTTTCATGGAAATCATTTCGCCAGTCCGGTAGGCGGGAATTTGGATGGCGGATTAAAAGCGATAGCGCGGTAGAAGAGGTAATAAAATCATTTTGGCGTCCGTGCTAACACATCACAAAAATGCGAAATATTGAGGAGTTTTTAAAAAAGTTTTTTCCTGTTGTTGTGGAAAAATACTAACATTTTGTTGATAACCCCTGTCGCGTTTGCCGTACTTACACAACTTTAAGTTTGGTTTCCAACAACCCTGATGCAGCGATTTTGTACCGGTCATCGTGCAGGCGGAACAGATTGGCATTTTCCTGCCCATCAATGCAGAGGTACTTGTAAAACTCTTTTTCGGTGCGGTGGCCGGTGATTTTCATAATGGCCTGCACCGGGTAGAGGTTGTCTTTGTAGCGCAGTGTTGCGAAAGTTCTACGGGCCGTATGCGTACCGATGGCCTTATCCACGCCAGCCAGCCGCATGAGTTCTTTTAAGCCCTTGTTCATTTTCTGGTTGCTTGCAGGCGCCGGCATTTCAAAACCGAAGCGCAGCAAAACTTTAACGGCAGTTATGGAAAGCGGCACCGTGACTTTTACTTTCGACGATCTGCTTGTTTTTCGTGGCTGGTAGGTATAGTCGTAGCCTTCAGTCACTTCTTTGATATTGCCTTTGCGCAGTTGTGGGTAGTCACTGTATCGCATGCCAGTTTCGCAGGCAATCAGGAACCAGGCGCGGGTGTTGTTCAGGAATGGGCGGTTGGACAAATCGAGATTTGCAAGTGTGTCTAACTCGGATTGTTCTAAGTACACATTGTCCACTCGTTTCTCAGAAATCTTAAATTCAGGGTGCAGGTAGAAGTCGTACGGGTTCCAGCCGTTGCCCTTGGCCCAATTCAGGAACATCTTCAGTTTTTTAATGAAGTTGCCGACGGTGTTTTCTTCGTAGGTCATATCCTTACGGTGTTCATAGTTTTGCAGGTAGTGCAGGAACTTTCCGTAAAAAGAAAGGTTGATATTGTCGTAAGTAAGGGCGTAGCGGTGCCGCTTTGCGAATTGCTCCAGATGGGTGCGCAAGATTAGTAAATGCGAGAGACTACCCTTTGACGTGCCTTTGCTTTCGTGGTATTCGATAAATGCGTTGTAGTCGGTCATCAGGTCGCGCTCTTCTTTTACGGCGTAGCTCTTACCCAAAATCATTTCACGGAACTTGTCCCGGTGTGGCATGGTGCCTTTTTCGATGGCATCACGGTAAATGCTTTCGGCATTGCTCTGGATAACAGCAAGCCGGCCGTTTATTTGCGTCGCATAGCTTACTGTATGGTACACACGCTGGTTTTTGAAGTGCTTGATGGCACACTTTTCACCGGTCGAAAAGCGTAAGCGCTTCCAGTAACCGTTTACCTGGTAGACAATTTCGCAGTGGATCGGGACAACTTTTGAGGAACTGGTGGTATCACCTTCACGTCTTTTTGCGTAAAAAGTGAGGTTGATTTTCGACATGGACTATACCTATTATGAACAGTGGAAAGCGGGGGGTAAAACGGGGGGTAATTTTGTTTCTTTTGCTTTCCCAAAGTTAACTAAACTTTGTAGGTGTTCAAAATAAATCCCTGAAAATGTGTAATTTATGGAAGCGCTGAAAAAGTATAAAATTTGGGGTTCGATTCCCGTACGGACTACTGCCTTAAAATTGTAAATCCTTGTAAGTTAACTACTTGCAAGGATTTTTTTGTTGCATGAAGTGCAGATGGGGGTGGGGTGGAATGGGGGGTAAAATTTGGCTTGGCAGGCTTATTTCTTTTTCAGGTAGGAGGGGGGCTTGATGTCCGGGCGGTTAACATATAGCACATAAATGAGATCGTTAAGCGCTTTTTCAAAGGCAGCATCATCCTTCCAGTTCTGGAAGTCTCCGATGATACGGTTGCGGATGGCCATACGCTTGCCACCCTGCCAGTTGTAGATGTAGTCATCAATAGTGATCGGTATGAGCAAGCCAGTTTTCTCACTGGTTTCTTTTTGCAGATTGCGTTCTTTCTCTGTTATCAGTTCCAGTTCCTGATCTACCCACCAACTTTCCAGGGAATCTTTTGAGCAGACCAATATGGTCTTGTCGTAGAGGCCAATGCCGCGGCTGATGCTGTCGAAGATAGTGTCGCCGGGTTTCATTTTCTTTTCATCAAAGAACACGTTCACGCCTTTAGTGATTAGGGCTTCGTAAAGTTTCCTGGCGAAGTCTTTGTTTTTCCATGAATGCGAAATAAAGACTGGATAAAGCTTATTATCTTTATCTATCAAAAAATCGGGTAGGTGCTCAACGAGCAACTCTGGCAATCCAATTTTTACAAGAAAGGACTTATTGATATTTTTCGATACCCGAAGGGAATGAAAGTCAATAATGCAAGGACTCTTTACCTCAACTGTCGCTAAGCCAATACAAGTGCTTAAATCAACATGGCCAAAAACAGTTAGACCAATATTAGCTCCGGAAAAATCCGTTTCAATCAGTTCGGCCTGAGTTAGATTCGCTTGGGTCAGTTTGGCATCCAGTAGTTTGGCGCTTGTCAGATTCGCATGGGTTAAATTTACGTCAGTTAGGTCAGTATCAACCAAAATAGAGCGAGTTAGATTGGCACTAGAAAGATTAGCGCTATTTAAATCAGCTTCAGATAAGTTCGCTTCAGAAAGATTGGCAACTCCCAGATTGGTATTTCGTAAATGGGCGGCACCCAAATATGCATTGGTTAGATTAGCGCCAAACAGGCTGGCTCTAGACAAATTGGAACCATTAAAATTAGTATTTGAGAGGTTGGCGAAATCTAATTGGGCCCCAATTAGGTAGAGGCCGACTAAATCGGTTCTATCCCAAACTTCGCCAGAGAGGTCAGGTTTAACATTATTATTTACTTTTCTCCACCTATTCCACTCCTCCACCCCCTCCCTCAACTTCGCCAAATGCTCCGGATTTGCCATTATCTGTAACTTTTAATTGTTTAGGGACAAGTATTCAATACCCCGACTCCTCATGCCCCACCGGCAACCTATTCAACACCTCCCGGTGCAACCGCCAGTTTGGTATAAACTGGTCCATCAGCAATACAAACTGGTCCGTATGATTTCGTTCAAGCAAATGAACGAGTTCGTGCGCAATGATGTACTCCACGCAGATCACCGGTTTCTTAGCCAGTTCCAAATTTAGCCAAATTCGTTTTGCGGTCGTATTGCAAGTGCCCCACTTGGTCCGCATATATCTAACCCCCCAATGATTACATTTAACACCAATGATTTCCTCCCATTTAGCCACCAGATCAGCCACAATTGACTTTAATTCCCGGCGATACCATTCCCGCAACGCACGCGCTTTCTGCTCGCTGGAGGCTCCGTGTTTCACGTACAAATCCATGTACTTCCGGTTCCGGATAACGACTTTGTTATTACCGGAATGCTCGATGATATTGAGTAGATACCGGCGTCCGAGGAAGTAATGGCTCTCACCGTTGACGTATTCGCGAGGGGCTTCCCGGTGCTGCTCGGCAAACTTCCGTTGGTGCTTCCTGATCCAGGGGATTTTGGAAATAGCAAACAACCGGATCGCATCGGCATCCATCTGTTCCGGTGCTGCAATCCGTACGCGACCGGTAGGGGGGTATACCGCCAGGTGGATGTTCTTGATGTCCTTGCGTATCAGGTCAATGTCGATGCCCGCAACCGTTATTTGCTCAGTACTCATCCTGATTCTTGATGATGTCGAAGATCGCGTCAATATCGTAGTTTTCCGGCAGTCGTCTTCGGATGGCGTACTTCACTTCGCGTTCTTTCAGCACATTCCCGCGCCAGCCATCTTTTTTAGTTGATCGGATGATTTGATCCAACTCGATAGCCAAGTCTTCATCCTGTCCGAGATTATCGTATAACGCTCGTTTCGCCGGGGAATTCAACCGCGCAGTATATTCTTTGGATGCCTCCGGCAATTTGATTAACCGGGTGAGTTCAACGATCCGTCTGAGGTACTCCTCGTAAGCAATGGCTTCTTGTTTGCGTTCCTGGATCAAGGCATCCAAAAGACTGGACATCCGTTCGTAGTACTTCGGGTTGGTGGGCGATTCCTCAATGATCACTTTGCGGTTGTTATTTTCGATAGTTTCCGCTACGGCTTCCGGGTTCCGGCGAATACCTTCCGGCAGTTCATCCACCGCAGCGGCACCGCGCTCGACGATGAGTTGGATCAGGGTCATGTCATCGAAGGCGGATATTTTACGACTGGGGTCGGCGGAGATGTACATGTCGATCAGTTGACGCATACCGGGTTCGTATGCTTTCAGGTCAATGTAATCGCCACTGGCGCGTTTGATCTCATCCCGCAGGTGCGTATAAAATTCGACCTGGGCATGGATGGAGTCTGCTTGCGCTTGAGAGTACCCCGCTTTGAGCATTTCATTGGCCAGGTTAGCATACGCACGGATCAATGATGCCGTCTGGGTGTACAGGGCAAGTCGCAGTTTCTCTCTGTCCTTCAGGTCATCTTTATTTTCTGTGTTACCGCAGAAGTACCGGATAAAATGAATGGAATCCCTCGGATATACCGGTTCACACAAGGCATGGACGACTTCCAACGCTTCGTCCAGTCGCCGACGAGCTTCTACCAGGCGATCTTTCAATAACCCTTCTACATCCGATTTATCGTAGTGCGCAAAGGCTTCCGATGTGTAATCGTTGATGGCATTCTCCAGGCTCCGGAACAGGTCTTTGTAATCCACGATGTAGCCGTATTCCTTTTCCGTATCCAATCGGTTGACCCGGCAGATGGCTTGGAACAATCCATGATCCTGCATGCTCTTGTCGATGTACAAGTAGGTAGCGGAGGGCGCATCAAACCCGGTAAGTAATTTGTCCACCACGATCAACAGTTTCATCCGGGCCGGTTCATTTATGAACTGGCGCTTCACTTCATCTTCAAATGCTTCCGTCGTTTTGCCGTTCAACATCCGCTTGTAGATGTCGTATTTCATCAACTCTTCAGTAGTGCCCGCACCAGTTTCTTCACCCTTGATCTTTTGGATATTAGGCTCGTAGGAGGTAATGATAGCGCAGTGACCAGATAAAAGCGTAGACTGTAAGATTTCATAGTACTTACAGGCTTCATAGACACTGCCTGCTACCAACAATGCATTACCCAAGCCATTAAAAAGCCGGCTTTTGGTATCGAAATCCTTTTGAATGTCATACGCAATTTTTTCCAATCTGGATTTGGAACTGAGTACTGATCGCATAGTACCCCAACGCTGTTTTAGTTGGGCCTTGGCTGTATCAGTAAGCCCCCTTGTTCGTGCTTCAAACCATTCGTCGATGCTGCGCTGATCGTTGATCATTTGATCCACATCCCGTGCTTCGTATAGCAAATCAAGTACGACATTATCTGCAACGGCTTCATCAAACTTATAGGTATGAATATAAGTACCGAATACTTCTACACTTTTTTTCTTGTCCACTTTAAGTAAGGGCGTACCGGTGAAACCAATGAACAGTGCGTCCGGCAGAATGGCCTTCATGGCTTCGTGCAACTTTCCGGATTGTGTCCGATGGCATTCGTCCACGAAAACGAACAGGTTGCCTTTAGCTGCGAATCCTGGAGGCAGACTTCTTTTGATCTCTTCGATAAAATCGTCGTATTCACCCTCTTCCCGGCGTCCGAATTTATGGATCAGCGAGCAGAGCAAGGGATGTTCGTTGGTATTCAGTTTGTTCACCAGGTCGGCACCACTCCGTGCCCGGTTCATCGTTTCTCCTGCATCGTCGAAAACACGCACGATCTGTTTGTCCAGTTCATCCCGGTCGGTGATGATCAGCACCCTGGAATTGTCCACATGCTCCCTGATCCACTTGGCCAGCCAAACCATCGTCAGACTCTTTCCACTTCCCTGAGAGTGCCAGATGATACCGCCTTCCCGTTCCCGGATACGTTGTTGGGATGCCTTGACGCCAAAATATTGGTGTGGACGGCACACCTTTTTGATACCGCCGTCGAACAATGTAAAATCATAGATGATCTCCAGAAACCGCTTTTTGTCGCAGACTTGAACCAGGTGTTTGTCCAACGGTAAATCCAGGGTATCATACTGACGAACCAAGTCCCAATCCAGCAGGTGTGCGTATTCGCTGCGATCCGCTTCCTTCCATTTAAGATAGTACTTTTCGGGCGTTTCGATGGTGCCATAGCGCAACCCTTCGGTGTCATTCCCAGCCAGCACCAGTTGCATGGTGTGGAAAAACTGCTCGATGAATACCGATTTCTGGTTGTCCAGGTTTTGCCGGATGCCTTCAGAAACGGATACCGTGCCGCGTTTGAGTTCCAGCACACCGAGTGCGATGCCGTTTACGTACAGCACGATGTCGGGACGTTTTTTGTTCTCTCCCCGGACGGAGACTTCCTCGGCAAACCCAAAGTAGTTGTTCAGCGGATTGCGCCAGTCGATGAGCCATACGGTTTGTTTGTTCTCACCGACATCCTCGCGGACTTTGACCCCGTACCGGAGCAAGGCATACACGTCTTTATTGACTTCGTACAGGCTCCGCGTTTGATCTCCGGCAACGGTGTTCAACTCCCGGATGGCTTTGTCGATCAGCCGTTCGCTGTACCGGGATTGCAGGTATTTGCGGAGGTAGCGTTCTTCGATGTTGCTGTTGTCTTCCCGGTCTTGCCAGTTGCCGAGGTACTCCCAACCGAGTTGGTTGGGAAGCAGCATGACGACCCGGTTTTGGGTAGCGCGTTCGAGTTGGCCGATGGTGCTCATGGTGAAGAATCTTGATTAATTATCAGGCTCAATATCCATCCATGCCCTCACCTGATACTTAGTTCGGTTCTGGCTGCCATCGCCCCCGTAGATGAGGGTTTTTGTACCTATTCGTTCAGTAGAAACGTCAGAGAAATAGTCCATGCCGTGAAACAGCCGGGTATTCAGTGTTTGGGAGGACTTTATTTCATAAATATGCAGGTCTAAGCCATCGCGGCTCAGCAAATCCACTTCATTTCCATTTGAGTCGCGCCAGAACCAAAACTCCTGAAAAAGGTAGCGATGGTGGTTGCGTTTTACAAAGTCCGCTACAATCATATTCTCGAAAATGTTGCCTGCCTGCTCGAATAGGTCCAGGTCGTCCGGTTTGCGGATGCCCAGGAGGAAACAGGCAAGGCCTGTATCAAAAAAGTACAGTTTGGGCGTTTTGATGATACGTTTATTATAGCTTTTGTGGTAGGGTTGCAACAAAAATACAATATAGGAACTCTCCAGTATGGAGAGCCAGGATTTGGCAGTTGGTTGGGAGATATCACAATCGGCGGCAAGATTGGAAAGGTTGAGCAGTTGTCCTGTTCGGCCTGCGCAAAGGCTCAAAAATTGCCGGAAGGCGCGCATGTCCCGTACATTCGACCAGGCTGCCACATCGCGGTTCAGATAAGTTTCAATGTAATTGTGGTAAAACACCGGTGTGTCTATTTGCCTGCTGTACAAAGCTGGGTAAGCCCCCTGCTGCGCCAGTTGAGTCCACTTTTGAGGAAGCAATTGCTGGCGCTTCAATTCGGAAATGCCAAAGGGCAAAAGCCGGAACAAAGCCACACGACCGGCCAGGCTCTGGGTGATGCTGCCCAGTAAATGAAAATTTTGCGAACCGGATAATATAAACTGCCCCATCATGCCGCTTTGATCTACCTCCGTTTGCAGGTAGGAAAATAGTCCGGGCACGCGTTGCACTTCATCAAAGATAACTTTTGAGGGATATTTTTTTAAAAACCCGACCGGATCATCCTGGGCAAAACTCCGGATGTTCTCGTTTTCCAGGGATACGTATTCGAATTCAGGAAACAAGTGCTGTAACAAGGTGGTTTTTCCGGATTGCCGGGGGCCAGTGACCGCCAATATGGGGTACTTGCTCAATTGCTGTTTGAGCGTGCTTTCCAATTCCCTGGGTAGGTATTCCATGCCGGCGCTTTTTACAAAAATAGACTTATTTTGAAATTACATAAAACGTATTTTGGATTTGCATAAAATTAATTTTGAATCTGCATGATCCGGTAGTAGTTTTTCATAGACGGTCAGATGTCAGGGCGTTAGATTACATCATTCAAAAACTGCCATTCCGGATTTCTGCGGTTAATCAGCGCCTCTTTTTTTGCACGCGACCATTTCTTTAGTTCCGTTTCACGCGTAATCGCTTGATTTATATCCTGAAAATACTCGTAGTAAATCAGGTTGAAGCAAAAATACCGACTGGTAAATGAATTGCCACTTTCCCCATTGCCCAAGGCATGCTCTTGGAGCCGACGTTTCAGATTATTGGTAACGCCGATGTAAAGCACCGTTTTTTTAGGATTCGTGAGTATGTACACGTAATAATCATGGTTAGCCATAAGGTTATAATTTCAGGTTTAGAGATGTCTCCCGTCGGTCGACATGACAGCAGGCGCTAAATAAAAGCGTGATTCCTCAGATGTCTCCCTCCGGTCGACATGACAGCAGGCGCTAAATAAAAGCGTGATTCCTCAGATGTCTCCCT
>CAZAEZ010000005.1:197354-215449 GCA_964484205.1 uncultured Saprospiraceae bacterium
CCGGTCGACATGACATGAATCACTAAATAAGAACATATTCTTCAGATTTCTCGCTGCGCTCGAAATTTATTCGGAGCGCGTGAAATTTCGAGCGCAGCGAGAAATCTGATAAAAACCTATTCAAACGAGCGCCTTGTCATGTCGACCGGAGGGAGACATCTAAAAACTAACACTCAAACCAGTCGCGTTCTCCCCGTCAACAACTCCTGCATCATCCCTTGCTTCACCGCTTTGTACTTGTCACGCTGCTGTTCCAGGGCGGTAATTTCAGCATCCATGTCGATGAGGATTGATACGATTGAGCCTTGCTCGGTTTTGTCTATTGGGAAATAGATTTCAATATTTTCAATAGTTGAGGCATTAAGACTCGGGACTCCAGAAGCCTCGTTGTAATTGTACCAATTTATTAGGCAGAACCTGTAGAACAAAAACTTAGGAACTGCCCGATCCGATACTTCAGTGAAAAACAAAGTGTCTACGCACCAAAACGGAGTATCCATATACTGAGGCACATCAATTGTGCCTTTCCTCCCAATTAAAACCGATGGTCGGTTATAAATAAAGGTATTAGCCCAACCAATTTGCCCCCCTGTTGCTAAAATTGGATATACCCCATTTTTATCGGATACCTCATGCTGCGATTTGCCATGCCTAACTTTTAGTACCTCACCCAATTTTACGGGTTCCCACTCCCCCTCAAACCCCTCTAACCGCCGCTTCCCAGTCAGCAGCTCCTGCATAGCCCCCAGCTTGATGGCTTTCTTCTTGGCGATGAGCTGGTCGTATGCGGACAGGAGCCGGTCCACATCGGATAGGGCGGTGGCGATGGCGCGTTGCTCGGTTAGGGTGGGGGGAAGGGGGATTTGGAAATTTGATATTTGTTGCTGTGAAAGCGTGGGGATTGCACCTCCAACAATTGTTGATCTGATTTGATCTTGAACTATTTTAAAACCCATCACATAACTCAAATAAGAGTTGTCGATGAGAAAATTCTTCAGCACAACAAGCTGAGGGTTAATAGTTGCCTTTTCGTTTAAATTTATTACAAGGGCTGTTTTTCCAAAAGTTGAGCCTGTCTTTACCAAAAGTATATCACCATTGAAAATTTTAATTTCTGGCGACTCTTCGTACTTGAACCATGAGATATAAGTGCAATTAGAAAAGTCCATCTGATTGTCACGGATGTTTGACGGACTTATTGTAATAGCACCTTTACCCTTACCAACTATGTCAGCAGCGGTGTACCCCCGAAACCCTATCCTGCCAAAAATTTGGCAAACATTGCCAATATTATTTATGTCCCAGTCAGTTGGTATCAAACCAACTTCAGTTTGACGATACTTTGAATTGGATGGTTGGTTTAATTTTTTCACTTCCATATCACCCCCATCTTTTCCAAATGACCGTTTACTTTTTCTGTCAGTGACTGCACCGTATGTTCCAGCGCCGGTAACGTAAACTCATACCGTTCCGCCAATTCCTTAATCCGTTGCGTCAGCCGCTGCGAAATCGCGTCGATCTCCCCCTGAATCGCCGTTTGGATGGCAGCCAGCCATTTATCATCGATCACCAGCGCCTTGATCTCGTCCGCGCCGAGTTTCGGATACCGGGCAATGACGTTGCGATCCAGCGCAGCTTGGGCTTCCTTGATGGCGGTTTTCAGGCGGGCTTCCTGTTCCAGGTCGGATTGGTACAGTTCCAGCAGGTTGAGTTCATCCGCATATTCCGGGTCGCCCTTGATCTCCCGGATGCGGGCGCTCACAGCGGCTTTGGTCACCTTGCCTTTTTCGTTCAGGACTTCGCTGAGCAATCCGTCTTCGCTGCCGTGTTCTTCCAGTATTTCTTCCAGGTTCCGGGTGGCGGCTTCCACTTGTTGCTCCAGGTCGGTCAGGGCTTCCTGCTCAGCGGTGAAATACCGGGCGATCATCAGCGGTTTGGGGATCAGCTCGCAATCGAATTCTCCTTTCCTGGGCTTGCCCTTGCTGTCGCGCACGGGTTCGAGGGTGGCCTTCCAGCCGTCTTCCGCGAGCATGTACACGTCGTCTTTCAGGGTATCCGTCCAGTAGTCCAGCAGGTGCTGATAAATGTCGTAGGGATCGATCAGCGCTTTCCCGGTGTAATGCGTCAGCAGACTCTCCGAAAGGGTATGGATGAAATCAGCAGGGTGTGTGTGGGCATCGATGCCGCTGAGCAGGCCGTAGTTGTCGCGTTTCCAGGCATCGAAGGTGGCATCCAGTTGTTTGCCGTAAGCAATGAATTCCGGATGCGAGAAGATGGTCGTTTTGACGGCATCCTTGGGCACTTTCAGGTTGCTGTAACCGGTGCGTTCCGTGGGTTGGAACAATTCGGTGCGCAGGGTGGGGTATACCTGCCAATATCGGTCCAGCGCATCAATGTCGCGCAGGGGTATGCCGCCCATCAGGTGAGCTGCTAAGTCCTGAATATCTTCGGCAGTCTGGCTGTCGATGTAGCGCGGGATGTTCAGGTTGTATTCGTTCGACCGGATTTCGTCCAGCGGTACCAACCTGGAATATTTGGGTACTTCCAGTTGTTTGGTGAACACGTCTACGATCTTGTGGATGTCCTGTTCGCGCAGGCGGTTTTTGTTTCCGTCTTTGATGAAGCCCTTGCTGGCATCGATCATAAAAATACCCTGTCGCTGTCCGGCATTTTCTTTATCGAGCACGATGATGCAGGCAGGTATGCCGGTGCCGTAAAACAGGTTGGCAGGCAGTCCGATGATTCCTTTGATGTATCCCCGCTGGATGAGGTTGGTTCGGATTTGCGCTTCCGTGCCACCCCGGAATAACACCCCATGTGGAAGGATGACCGCACCCTTGCCGGTGCTTTTCAGCGATTGGACGATGTGCAGCAGGAAAGCGTAGTCGCCGTTCTTGGTCGGGGGGATGGAATATCCGTCGAAGCGCCGGTACAGGTCGTTGGTCGGGTCGAATCCGTTTTGCCAGGCAGCATACGAAAAGGGTGGATTGGCTACGCAGTAGTCGAATTTCTTCAATGAGCCGTCCGGTTCCAGCCAGTGCGGCGCCGCGAGGGTGTTGCCTTTCCAAATCTCTGCCGTGGGATTGCCGTGCATCCACATATTCATCACTGCCAGGGCTTTGGTGGCGTTGTCGTTTTCCTGTCCGTAGATGCTCAGTCCTTTCGGCGATTCATCGGCAACTTTCAAGAGCAACGATCCAGAGCCACAGGTCGGGTCGTACACCGTTTGAGATTGACTGGAGGATTTCTCTACGCCAATAACTTTAGCCAGCACCCTGGAAACCTCTGCCGGGGTGTAAAACTGTCCCTTGCTTTTGCCGGATTCCGTAGCGAAATGCCGCATCAGGTATTCGTAGGCATCGCCCAGGATATCGTCTCCATCTGCCCGGTTCCGGCTGAAGTTCAGGGATGGATTTTCAAAGATGCCGATCAGTGCCGACAGGCGATCCACCATCTCTTTCCCTCTACCGAGCTTTTCTTCGTCGTTGAAGTCGGTCAGGTCGATCACACCTTTCAGATCGTTCTCTTCCGCCAGTCGTGCAATGATCTTGTTGATCTGGTCACCGATGTCCGGCTTGCCCTTCAACCGGATCATGTCGCGGAAACTGCCACCCTGGGGGATAGCAACTACCGCGTCGTCGCGGTCGCCGTATTTATCGGAGACGTACTTGATGAACAGGAAGGTCAGCACATAATCCTTGTACTGACTGGCGTCCATTCCTCCCCTCAGTTCGTCGCAGCTTTTCCAGAGGGAGGAGTATAGTTCGGATTTTTTAATGGCCATCGGTGGCGGTGTTTTGTGATTTGTGTGCAGCGTGGGCAGTGCCGTTGGTTGTTCTCCGGAAAACTTGTGCCAAAACAACAGTGGTACACCAGCCGCGTGTGGTTGAACAAGCGCTGGCCAAAATTAGAAATCAAAAATTAACGAATGGAAAAAATGATCTGACCAACGTGCTGTAGTGACGACATCAGACTCGCAGCCATGCGGACACTTGCATTCGATTATCAGTCAAAAAAGCACATGAGCCAATATTCTACACCTGAAAAGAACCCGGCGACCAGAACCAGAATATATTTGTTTGGTCGTTGGAATATCGCACCCGGTGCGGGTTTCATACCATGTTTTACCGTGAGATTTGGATAGGTTTGAACAGATGTCTCCCCCGCAGGGCGGGGTCGACATGACAACATACGGTCTGACAAACTTTTTTATCAGGTTTTTCGCTACGCTCAAAACTTTCCCTGGCGGTGTGTAAGTTTTGAGCGTAGCGAAAAACCTGATAAATCTCCTTAAATATCAGCGACTTGTCATGTCGACCGGAGGGAGACATCTGTTCAAACCTATCCAAAACTCACGGTAAAATAGCACAGTAATTCTTCAAATCTCAGGGTAGTATAAATTCGAACCAATTATGAAACAATTGACTTTTTTATGCCTTCTGGCGGCGGGTTTTATGCCTCCGGCCAAGGCTCAGATCACCATCACCAATTCCGTTTTCCCTGTGGTTGGCGATACGCTTCATTATGCTTTCGGCAACCAGCCCGGGGCCATTAACCAGATATTCACCCCGCCCGGTGGCAATCAGCAGTGGGATTTGAGTAACCTTCAGGCCACGCAAACCTGGAACCAGATCATGAAAGACCCTGCCACAGGCTCAGCCCAGGCGTCGTTCCCGGGCGCCAGCATCCTGTACAATCCCTTAAACTCCGCTTCCCAAGTTTATTTGCAAGTCACCGGTAACCAGGTACTTGACATTGGCTATTTTGGCCTGGACCCGCTGGGCCTGGGCTTGAATTTATTGTTTGACAAGTTGCCGAACCTGGAAGAATCCTGGGCCCCGGTCAACTTCTTCGACATCCACCAAAGTTCTTCCAATGTTTTGACGGCTTTCGACGCACCCATAGCGCCGCCTATCTTGCTGAACCTGGTGCCGACAGCCGATTCTTTCCGAATCCGGGTCACGTATCAACGGCTTGGCACCATCGATGCCTTTGGCACGCTGGCCATCCCCGGCGGCAGCTTTGATGTGCTGCGAAAAAAACAGACGGAGTACAGGTCAACCGCTGTGGATGTAAAGGTGGCGCCGCTCGGCTGGATCGATATTTCGACCATCGGCGGCCAACAGCTATTACCCCTGGGGACCGACACGATAACGACCTTTCATTTTCTGAATGATGTGTCCAAGGAAGCCATTGCCATTTGTACGCTCAATACCGCGCAAAACACGGTAACCGGTGTTCAGTACAAAGCGATGCCTCCCCCCAGCGCAACCTTTGCACCGGCATTTAATGCAGTGCTGTCTGCCTATCCCAACCCGGTTCAGCATACGCTCAATGTGCATTTCAAAAACAACGCTCGGGCAACCTTCCAGTTGAGTATTCTAAACGCACTTGGGGGTCCCGTATTCGAACAAACCTTGGAGTTCATTGCACCGGAAAATGATATTTCCATTCCGGTTGAGAATCTGGCGCCCGGCCTCTATGAACTTATTCTACAGCAAGATGGGGCGCCTATTGGGCGAGCCAGGGTGATTAAGTTATGAGTAAATTTTTCCAGCCCGGCTCAATTGGGAATCTCTCATTCCACAAATTCCGTAGGGCTCACCCCAAATTCTTTTTTGAACGCCCGGCTGAGCGAGCTGGGCACATCGTAGCCTACTTTGTACGCGACTTCTGCGATGGTTAGCTTGTTTTGCGACAGCAAGTCCTTGGCGCGTTTCAGTCGGAAGGTTTTGAGCAGGTCGCTGGGTTTTTTGCCGGTAAGCTGTTTCACTTTCCGGATGAAATGCATGTGGCTCAGGTTCACCATTTCACACATTTTATGCACGTTGAAATCCGGTTCTTCGAGGTATTCTTCCATCATCTCCGCGAGTTTGACCAAAAACGTTTCATCGAAAGACGTCAGGTGCACTTCTTTGGGCCGGAGTAGAAAATCCCGGTTATATACTTCCTGCAAGTGTTCCCGTTGTTTCAGCAAGGTTTCCGCGCGCACTTCCAATAGCCTGGGGTTGAACGGTTTGACAATATAGCCGTCGGCCCCTTTTTGATAACCTTCCATTTTGTTTTCATCCAGTGTTTTTGCCGTAAGCATGATGACGGGGATGTGGCTGGTTGCCGGATCGGATTTGATTTTTTCACAAAAGGTAAACCCATCCATTTCCGGCATCATCACGTCGCTTATGATCAGGTCGACGGCTTGTTGGCGGGCAATGACCAGTCCTTCCAGGCCGTTGCCGGCGGTTATTATCCTGAACTTCGCGCCCAATATGCCCTCCAGAAAACTCTGCATATCGGGGTTGTCCTCCACGATCAGGATGCGCCGGGTGGTGGTGCCCGCGTGTTGCGGCTGCATCGATGCATCGTGCTGGCCGGCATATGCCGAAAGCAAAAGGTCCGCCTCTTTCCGGCTAAAGCGCAAGGCCGGAGTTTCCTGTTGCTGTGGAGCCTGCACGTGTTGTAGCGGCAAACATGGGAAATACACACTGAACCGGCTGCCACGGCCCGGAGCGCTCTCCACCTGGATCCGGCCATGCAGGGCATCAAGCAAATCTTTGGTGTAAGCCAGCCCGATGCCGGAGCTCAATGAATCCGTTTTGCCGGCTTCCGGCGAATAATAGCTTTCAAAAATATGCTCCTGAACTTCCGGCCGGATACCGCTGCCGGTGTCCGCTACCTCGATTTTAAAATACTGGTCGTGCAACATGGGCAGCTTGGCAGCGCCGGCATTGACCACCTCAAGACTGACCGTAATACTACCGCCATCCGGCGTGTGCTTGAACGCATTGGAAAGCAGGTTGACAACGATTTTTTCAATTTTATCGGGATCAACCGCCCCCGGGGCTATTGTCCCCGGGGGCTTAAAATCCAGGTAGATATTGCGCTCTTCGGCCAGATTTTCAAACAGCCTGACCATGTCGCCGACGTAATCAGCAAGGTTCAACTCCTGGAGGTTCAACTCCGGGGTGGTTTGTTCCAGCCGGCGGACTTCAAGTAACTGATTGATCAGTTTCAACAGCCGGGAGGCATTGCGTTCGATTATGCCGTATAAACGCCGGTGTTCGGCGGGTGAAAGATTGTCGCCGGATTGCTGCAACTGTTCCACCGGCCCTGAAATCAGCGTAAGCGGGGTACGCAACTCATGGGAAATATTGGTGAAAAAACGAAGCCGGGCTTTTGACAGGCTTTCAACCTGAACGACCATTTTTTCGAGTTGATCCCGCTGGCGCTCAATCTTCTGGTTTCGTTTTTCCAGTTCCTGCTTTTTAGCGATCAGCCGGTATTCGTAAATACCGATGATGATCAAAAATGCGAAGATCAGTGCGATAAACCAGCCCTGTTTCCAAACGGGCGGCAGCACGGTAAAGTGCGTAATTGCGGGCGATGGATCAACATTCAGATCAAGATCGCGCGCCCGCACCTCCAGGGTGTGGCGGCCGTTGGCCAGACCGATAAAGGTGTAATGATTTTCGCTGCCAAAGGCAGACCACGGGCCGTCGTCGAGCCGCCAGGAAAAGGTGAGCCGGTCTTCTGCCGATTGGGCAAAATAGTCCTTGCCGGCCCATTTGATGAGGGCGTTGCCGTCGGATGTAACTTCGTCGTCGGCAAATGTAATGGCCGTTTCCGGCGGCGTCCCGTCAAAGCGGTACCGGTAGGCGACAAAATTGCGCGACAAGCCTTCCTGCCGTTTACTGTGCTTAAACGATCGCCGTTTCCAGGCGCGGCTCGATTTGTTTATCCAAACTGCGCCCTCGCTGTCGTGCAGGAGCATGCCCCCTTCAAAATCCATCGTCAGCTCGGGTGGAAAAATATTGCGCACCCAGGTTTCCCCGTCGAATCGGCAAATTCCGTTCTCCGTGGCGACCAGGATGCAACGCTCCGAAACAATATCGATGCTGATAATGGTATTGCTGGAAAGTCCGTTGGTCGTGCTGTAATTTTTCCAGGTTTTGCCGTCGAAAATAAAAATACCGTAGTACCGGGAGCCAGCGATAAGCCATTGCGGTGTACTGCAAACCACATTCACCGGTTGTTGCAGCCGCTTGTCGGTCGGTTGCTGCCACTGTTTGCCGTTGTAGTAAAACAAGCTGCTGCCGCCGATCCAGATATTGCCGTCGCGCGATTGTCCGATGCCATAGGAGTTTGACTGGATCAACCCGTTTTGGCCATATTCATGGTGTACCCACCGGGCATGCGGACTGCCGGGGTTGATGAGTTGAAGCACGCCGCCGCGTTGGCCCTGGTCGAGTTCATTGTCGACCGCTCCGCCAAACCACAAGGCCCCGTCGGCAGCCTCAAAAACAGCCCGGTAGTCGATACCCCACGACAGGTTGGGGTGCTCCATGCGCACCCAGCCGCCGGTTTTCAACTCGGCTGTTGCTGCGACACCCTGGTGCGAACCTGCCGCCCACAGCTGTCCGGTCGAAGTGACAATGATCCGGATGGGCGCATCCATCAGGCCGTCGGCAACGCCAAAAGCCGTCCAGGTGTCGCCTTTGCGGCGCACTACTTTGCCATGCACCTCAAGGAACCACTGTTCGCCGGATGCCATTTCACACTGAAAATTCAGATCAGGATAGGTTGCCCAGCGATCGGTGGAGAAGTCAAGCTGAAAAACATTTGTTTTGTAGCCGGCCACCCAAAGTTTGTTGCCGGCACTTTTTTGCAGCATCAGGCTGTTGGCCGGAATGGCGTAGTTGGGCGCCGAAAACAGCGACCAGGCGCCGTTTTTAAACCGGTAAAGTTTGCCCAGGGAGCCAATCCAGATTGCACCGTCGGAACTTTCCACGATTTCGGTCGCGAACTCGTCGCCGCCAAACAGATCGCTCAAGCGGATATATTGCCGCTGGGCGCCGTCGAATACTGCAATGCCGGTTTTATAGGTCGAGTTGATCACCCAGATTTTGCCGTTTTCCGCCTGAATGAGTTTTTGGTTTTCGCCGATTTTCAGGGTTGCATCGGACACGATTAACTCGTAATCGGAAATTTGCGCTTTTGGGCCGGCCGGTAGGCGAAATTTCAGGAGCCGACCCACTTCGCCGGGCAGTGTTACCGCAAACCACATCACCCCTGCGCGGTCTTCCAAAATGTCGGAAATTTCCAAAAAACCACGGCCATCGTCCACGGCTTTCGGCAGGGTTACGAAATGCATGTCCGGAAGCTGCAGCTTCAGGTTGGCCGTGTTTTCCCGGGTAGTATAAAAATCCGGTGTTTTCCGTCTTGTCAAATGCAGGACACCTGCGTTGGAGCAGGCCATGATACTCCCGTCGGCCAGTTCTTTGATCTGGTTAAACGTCCATTGGAGCCCGGTCGGCAGGCGAAACAAGGCCGTCCACCGGGCGCCGTCGTAGTGAAAAATCCCGGAAGGCGTAGTAGCATAGATTTGCCCGTCTTTGGCCGCCAGGACCTGCTGCGCCGGAAGCACATCCAGCCCGTCGGCGGCATTGTGCAGATTCCACTTGTAACCGTTGTATTCGTAAATCCCTTCGTTGCAGGACACCCACACCCGGTGGTCGGGGCCTTCCATAATATGACTCACGCCTTTCCCTTCCAGCTCCGGGAACGTTTTCCAGCGCCAGGATTCAGCCAGCGGATTAACCGCCCTGGGAATGTAGGGTTCTGCTGCCCAAACAGAAAGGCAAGAAAAGCCGAACAAAAACAGCATCAGGAAGTGCAGGAGGAGTCGATAGTTGCGCATGGTAAATTTTAAAATCGAAACACGGTTTCAATCTCCAAAGGTCAGGAAAGTTACAATATTTGGCCGTACTGCTTTCCCTCCGCATGTTAATTTGAGTGGCTTGATTGTTATAAAATGCGAATTCGATACGGCCGATGACACCCTACCTTTCCGCTTTGGTTAATGGGTGGGAAAAACGGATGAACAAGGTTTGCTGTCTGCCAATCCTGCACATTAAGCAACTCAAATTGTGACATGCTTAGAGAATATGGACAGGAACTACATGATTTACATGATTAGCGTCGGCTTCGCCGACTTTCACACACCAAATGACGGCGCAGCCGGCATAGAAAAATCCTGTTAATCTTGTCAATCCTGTCTCTTTTTTGATCGTCACAACTTGTGTTTATCACACATCCGCTCCTTTTGAAAAGGGCGCGTCTCGGCAAATCAGAACTTTTCCAATCATGAAAGCACCTTTATTTATTCGCCTCTTCCTCGCCGCCGGCCTGCTGGCCATTGCCGCCTGCCGGGCACAAAAAACACAGTTACACGCCACAACCAGTTGCGATTTTATTGTGGCAGCCGACGGGAGCGGCCAATTTCGAACCGTACAGGAAGCCATCGATGCCGTGCCGCCCCTGCGAAAAAACCGGACCCGGATATTTATTAAAAATGGGATTTACAAGGAAAAACTGGTGCTGCCGGCCAGTGCCACGAACGTAAGTTTCATTGGAGAATCGGTGGAACAAACCATACTTACCTACGACGACTACGCCAGCCGGAAAAACCGGTTTGGAGAGGAAATCGGCACTTCAGGGTCCTCTTCGTTTTTTATTTTCGGAGAGGGCTTTGAAGCGAAAAATATCACCTTCGAAAACGCGGCGGGCCCCGTTGGGCAAGCCGTCGCCGTACGCATTGATGGCGACCGTACGAAGTTTGAAAACTGCCGCTTCCTCGGGTACCAGGATACGCTTTACCCGCATGGCAAAGGCAGCAGGCAGTACTACAAAAACTGCTACATCGAGGGTACCGTCGATTTTATTTTCGGCTGGGCCACGGCGGTATTCGACAGTTGCACCATTTTTTGCAAATCCGGAGGCTACATCACCGCCGCTTCAACCGATGCGGGAACACCGCACGGGTTTGTTTTCCGGAATTGTACGATCACCGGAACGGCCGAGCGACACTCCGTATTTCTGGGCCGGCCCTGGCGACCCTTTGCCCGCGTCGTGTATATCAATTGCGCACTCAACGAGGTTATCCGGCCCGAAGGTTGGGACAACTGGAGCAATCCTGAAAACGAAAAAACGGCCTGGTTTGCCGAGTACAACAGCTCGGGCCCCGGAAACCAGCCCGACATGCGGGTGAAATGGGCGCACCAACTCAAGCAATCAGATATCGAACGGTTTTCTTTGGCGGCAGTGTTTGGCGATTGGGACCCGGCAGAGGCCAAGTGAGGGGGTGACTGGGAGTCACCCCCTCACTACCCGGTTTAAATTCAATTTTTGAATCCGGAATAAACTTCTGCGTTACAGGCCGCGGTAATAAATATGTCTTGAAGCGGGAAAACAAGGCGCTATTGGATTCTGAAAATGAAAAATATACCCAATGTGAAATCCTGCGGCCAATTTGTTAATTGCGGAAAAGCCTGTCCTGTTGTGGTAGCGCACATTTGTCACTCGTATTGTTCACTTAAACTCTTCAAGTATGAGCGCTTTACTACATTTAAGATCATGGTTTAAACCGCGGGTGTACGTCCTCTCCGGGCTGGCATTTTTGCTATCCTTATCGACTGCCCTCGCCCAAAACACGGTGACCGGAACCGTGCTTGACGACGACGAAAATCCGCTGACGGGTGTGACGGTTGTCGAAAAAGGGACCTCAAACGGAACGTCCACCGATATCACGGGCAGTTTCCGACTGCAGGTGGCCCGGGATGCCACGCTGCGATTCTCGTATGTCGGCTTCCAAACCGTAGAAGTTCCTGTGAATGGCCAATCGTCCGTGCAGGTCAAATTGTCGACCGACCTGGCCCGGCTGGATGAAGTTGTGGTGATCGGCTACGGCTCGGTGAAACGGGAAGACCTGACCGGCTCCGTAACTTCTTTGAACAGCGAAAATTTCAACTCCGGGCCGCAACTTGCGCCCCAGCAGCTGATCCAGGGAAAAATAGCAGGCGTCAACATCAGCAAAAACAGTGGTAAGCCGGGCGGGGCAAACACGGTCCGGATTCGGGGCGGAACGTCCATCACCGCCTCCAACGAACCGCTGTACGTAATTGACGGGGTGCCGATTTCCACCAGTGCAGGTGTAAGTTCGGCTAACATCCGCTCGGGCTCGCAGAACGACTTTTTTGATCAGGAGCCCACCAACCCGCTGCAAACGCTGAATCCGAACGACATCGAGTCGGTCATCGTGCTGAAGGATGCCTCCGCTACCGCCATTTACGGTTCGCGGGGTGCAAACGGGGTCATTATGATCACCACAAAAAAAGGGCGGATCGGCCAGGCGCAGGTTTCCTACGATGTGTCGGCCGGGTATTCCAAAGCATCCGACAAAATTGAAATGCTCAACGCCGATGAGTACCGCAGCATCCACCAGCAGTTGGGCCTGGCGGTAGACGACCGGGGTTTCGACACCGACTGGCAGGACGAGGTGTACCGCACGGCCTTTCAACACAACCACTACCTCTCCGTCACCGGGGGCTCCGACCAGACGCGCGTGCGGGCCTCCGTCGGATACGGCAACCAGGAAGGCGTGCTGCTGAGTTCCACGCTGGAACAAGCGAATGCGCGGCTGAATCTCAACCACTCCGCCCTCAACGACCGCGTGAATTTTGACCTGCGCCTGAACTATGGGCAAAACAAGTCCAACCAAACGCCGATTTCCAATACCGTGGCCAGTGAGTTCGGTTCGAGCCTGAACTACGAGTCGTATGTGTTCAACCCGACCTACCCGGTGTACAATGCAGACGGGAGCTATACCCAAATCCTGCCGTTCCGGACCAACCCGGTTTCGTATTCCACGCAAATCCTTGATGAGCTGACCAACAAACGATTGATCGGAGATTTCTCGGCGTCCTACCGGATTTTCAACCCGCTCACCTTCAAAGTGAACGTAGGTTATACCAATCAAACGATCGACCGCAATTCGTTTGTCAGTAAAGACAACCCGCAGGGTACCGGCGCCGGCGGCTTTGCCAGTGTGCAAAAACTGAACGACTATTCCAAACTGCTGGAGACCACGTTATCCTTCAAGAAAAACTTCGGCGCCCACGGTTTTGATGCCGTTGCCGGTTATTCGTACCAGTATTTCCTCGAAGAAGGCCTCCGCAACACGGCCAACGGATTCCTTTCCGATGAATTTAAATGGTACAGCCTGCAAGCCGCTCAAACCGTTTCGCTCGTGTCCACTTTCGTAGGCAGCAATACCCTGATCTCCACCTATGGCCGCTTGAACTACAACTACAAAAACCGCTACTACCTCACCGGCACCATCCGCCGCGACGGTTCGAGCCGCTTCGGCTCCGGCAACAAATGGGGAACGTTCCCCTCCGCCGCGGTGGCCTGGAAAATTTCGGAAGAAGATTTTTTTACCGGCAGAATATTCTCCGACCTTAAGTTGCGGGCCAGCTATGGCATTACCGGTAACCAGGAGATCGGTAACCTGAACTCCATCACCACGCTGGGGGCAAGCTCCAACGGATACATTGTCGGTGGACAGCGCATTACCATCGTGCTCCCGGAACAGTACGCCAATCCTGACCTGCGTTGGGAGGAAACGGCCCAGTTGGACATTGGCTTGAACTTCGGTCTGTTCAACAACAAGTTGTACGGCAGCCTGGATTACTACCGGAAAGAGACGAGCGATTTGTTGCTCCGCATTGCCGTGCCTTCGCCTTCGGTGGTGAGCACGCAGATTGCCAATGTGGGCAGCGTGGAAAACAAGGGTATCGAACTGGAACTGGGCGCCGAGCTGGTGCGAAAAGCGAATTTTTCCTGGAATCTGAATTTGAATTTCAGCAGAAACAAAAACGAAGTGCTGAGCCTTTCCAACGAACTTTTTGCCAGCGACGATATTCCGTCTGCGCCGACGCAGGGCCAGGGCCTTTCCGGCACCTTTTCGCAAATTATCAAGCCGGGGCTCGCCATCGGAACGTTCTATGGCAAGGTGTTCACCGGATTTGACGACAATGGCCTGGAAACCTATGCAGCCGAACCGGCTGTGCTCGGCAGTGCGCAGCCTGATTTCACGTATGGCGTCAGCAACTATTTGACGTATAAAAACTGGAGCCTGGCGCTCAATGTCCGCGGCTCGGTCGGCAACGACGTGTACAACGGAACGCAAAACAACCTGGGCTACCTGGCCAACCTGCCCGGCCGCAATGTATCGGACGTAGCCGTGAACAGCGGTGTGAGCCGCGACCAACCCAAGGTCTTTTCTTCCCGCTGGATCGAAGACGGTTCTTTTCTCCGCCTGGACAACGCCACGCTGGGCTACCGCTTCAACATGAGCAATACCGCTTTTTCAAGCGCCCGGTTGTACCTGACGGGACAGAATCTTTTGCTCCTCACGGGCTATTCCGGCCTCGACCCCGAGGTGAACTCCGACGTCACCGGAACCGGTGTCGCGCCATTGGGCGTCGACTACCTGAGCTACCCGCGGGCAAAATCCCTGGTTTTGGGAGCCAACCTCACGTTCTAAATTTTATTACCTGGTAATTAAACTAAAAAAAATGAGACATAAAATATTAGCACCATCCTTATTGGTATTGCTTTTCGTCTTTGGCCGCTGTACCAAACTGGATGAAGAGCTGTACGGTAAACTGTCGCCGAAAAATTATTACACCACCGAAGCGGAAGCGCTTTCCTCCGTGGTCGGTATTTATTATAACCTCTCGTTCATGGTGCACGTTTTTGACGCATACCGCTGCCCGGAGCTGGAATCGGATGAGTTTTTTATTCCCGGCAGAACGAACGGCGGCTGGTTTTTGCAGGACTGGCAGGATTGCATGACGCACGCCATCAAACCGGAAAACGCCAGGGTATTGGTTGCCTGGGATCAGATTTTTCAGGTAATCGGTGGCGCCAACGCCGTATTGGAAAATCTGGAAGCTTCGCCCAACGCGGCCAACCTGACTGCGCTGATCGCCGAAACCCGGGCACTCCGGGCCTACGGCTACTTCTACGCGATGGACTATTGGGGTAATGTGCCGATCGTTACCACAGCCCGGATCGATCCGAACAACCTGCCCACCAACAGTCCGCGGGATGAAGTATTCCGGTTCATTGAATCTGAAATGCTGGCTGCGGTGGAGCAAATGCCTTCCGTAACGGAAGTGAATCAGACGAGCTATTATCCGCGTTTCACCAAAGAAGCAATTTATGCCGCCTTGTCGACGATGTATTTGAATGCAGAAGTGTATACCGGCACACCGCGCTGGGATGATGCACTGGACATGGCCGATAAGATCATCAGTACCAATAAGTTTTCCCTGGAACCGCATGTGGGCGATTGCTTTACGGTGGCAAAAGAGGGGAAGACGACCGAAGTGATTTCGGGCTTCTCCTGCAACCCGGCGGTGAATGCCAATTACAATCAATTTATTCTGTACACCAACCACAGTCTGGATCAGAAAAAATACGGCCTGCCGTTTGCGCCCGCTACGGGCTACAGTACCGGCGATGTGGCATTGGACCGCTACGAAATGAATGATACCCGCCGCGATTTGATCGAGTACGGTCCGCAGTTTTACCTGAACGGCGATCCGCTGCTGGATGAAAACGGAGAGCAACTGGTGCTCGTCCCCATCCAGGATATCAAGGCAGCGGAGCAGAACGAAGGGTACCATGTGTTGAAATATTCGCCTATCGGGGTCACCTGGTCGGGTTTCAATGCCGACAATGATCTGGTGCTGATCCGCTATTCCGACATTCTTTTGCAAAAAGCGGAGGCCTTGTTCCGGACCGGGAAGGCAGGCGATGCACTTCCGCTGGTAAACGAGGTGCGGGAACGCAGCAATGCATCCACGCTTTCCAGCCTTACCTTGAAGGATATTGAGGAAGAACGGGCACGGGAGCTCCTTTGGGAAGGCCACCGCAAGCGCGACATGATCCGCTTCGGCACCTTCTTCACCGATACCTGGTATCCGAAAGAAACGGTGACACCGGATTGGCGGAAAATTTGGCCGATTCCTGCTGCGCAAATTGCGGCGAATCCGAATTTGGTACAAAACCCGAATTACTAGAGCGGAAAAAATTTCATACATAGCGTGCGGGGAGGGGATTGTTTCGTTTAAACATCCCCTCCCTTTTCGGCTCATCTTCCAGTTTGGTTGAGCGGGGGGATAAGTGAGGCGGTGACTGCCAGTCACCGCCTCACTACCGGCCCGAATATGAGCCTCCTTTTCAATTAAAAAATATTGCGATGAAAAACAACAATGCCCTCCTGCCGCTGATTTTTATGCTCGGGGCAACGGCTCCGGGGTTAACGCAAACAACTCCAACAAAGGAAATACCGTGCGACACCTCCTACACGCCCTATTCCAGTTGGTTGCACATCCGCGCGGCCTATCCGGATGCCCGGATCGTGGTGCCGCAACTGCCCGAAGGCGTTGTTGAAACGCGGGATTTAGTGTACGCAACCCTGCCCGAGACCGCTTTTGGGAAACGGAACTTGCATGCCGACGTGTTTCGCCCGGAAAGCCCGGGCAAATACCCGGCTTTGGTTCTGGTGCATGGCGGCGGATGGGTTACCGGTAACAAATCGATGCAGATTCCGCTGGCACAGCAAATTGCCGCTAAGGGATATGTCACGATTGCCGTGGAATATCAGCTTGCCGATGAGGCCATGTACCCGGCTGCCGTGCACAATATCAAAGCCGCTATCCGCTGGGCGCGCGCCAATGCGGAAAAATTCAGCATTGACCCGGACCACATTGCCATTTCCGGGTGTTCGGCCGGAGGGCAGCTTGCAGCCCTGGTCGGCATGACCAACGGGGTGGAAAAATTTGAGGGCGACCAGGGAAATCCGGAATTTTCCAGCGCAGTCCAGGCGGTGATCGACATCGACGGGGTCGTGGATTTTTTAGCGCCGGCGTCCCTGCTCATAAAGCGCACGCCCAATACCTACGACCTCAAGTGGTTTGGCGGTTCCTTTACGGAGAAACCTGAGACCTGGATGGAGGCGTCGCCCATATTTTGGGCAAATGAAAGTTCGGTGCCGGTACTTTTTCTGAACAGCGGGTACCCCCGTTTTCACGCCGGGCAGGATGAAATGCTGGGCATGATGAAGCGCTGGAACATCTACACCGAGGTGCATACCTTTGATGTCCAGGTGCATCCTTTTTGGCTGTTTCACCCCTGGTTTGAACCTACGGTGGAATACATGACGGCGTTTCTTGGGAAAGTGTTTACGCTATGATTTTTGGTGCCCAGCCGGCACACAAGCCGGCCAGCGCAAATACGTGGATGATTCGACGGAATTTGAAATTGAAACAAGAGCCGCAGGGCTTCGCAGCGGTGGCTCCTGGCCATCTTAGCCAGTTGCCTGTATCGGTAGTGTGCAACAGCAGGACAATGTAGGGGCCATTTCGAGATGGCTTGATCATGTGGTGCGACCAGGGTAGTAGCGGTTAAGATTGAGGCCTACGGCGCAAATAGGAAACCGGCGGTATCTCCTTCCGATCAGCATTAAGTGCCTGGATCAGGCTGTCAAGGGCTCGGTCGAAGGCAGTTTCATCCTGCCAGTTTCGGAAGTCCCCGATGATGCGTTTTTTGATGGCCATGCGTTTTCCGCTGTTCCAGGTGTCGATGTGGTCATCTATGCGGATGGGAATGAGCAGGCCGGTTTTTTCACCGGTTTCCTTTTGGAGTTTCCGCTCTTTTTCGAAAACGAGTTCGAGTTCCTGATCTACCCACCAGCTGTTCAGGGAGTCTTCGGAACAAACCAGGATAGTTTTATCGTAAAGTTCGATACCGCGACTGATTCCGGTAAAGATATCATCGCCGGGTTTCATTTTCTTTTCATCGAAGAATACGTTTACACCTTTGGCGATTAAGGCTTCGTATAGTTTGCGGGCGAAGGGTTTGTTGGCCCAGGAGTGGGAGAGGAAGGCGGGGTGGTACTTGATGCCTTCATTGTGGAAAAAATCGGGGAGGTAGTCGATGTAGAGTTCAGGTAGGCCTATTTTTAGGAGGAAGGATTTGGGGAGGTTCTTCGATACGCACAGGGTTTGGAAGTCGATTGTGCAAGGCTTACCTACTTTTACAGTTTCCAACCCTTTACAATTTCCCAAATTGGTTGCACCAAAAACAGTATAAGCAATCTTTGATTGGTGAAAATTAGTGCCATCTAAAATAGCACTGAGATGGTCTAAAAAAGCCGGACACGAAAAATAGTAAATTCGTGTCAACAATGA
>CAZAEZ010000006.1:0-182492 GCA_964484205.1 uncultured Saprospiraceae bacterium
AGACCTTCCAGGTTTGCGAAACCTGGAAGGTCTAACGGAAATGTCCAGTAGTATGGGGGGGAATACCATTAGACGTAATAACTCAAGTTGTGACCATCAATATCCTCACGAAGCAAATTGTTGGGACGCTATACGCCTATAGCGTCCCAACAATGGCGAATGGCGATTTTGGCACGCTATTCAACGAAATGCCGTTGTTGGCATCCGCGCCAACGGCAGTTTCCCGATATAATTTAATAGGTCACAACTTGCGTTTAATAGAGTTCCATGCGCCCAAAAAAAATCATGCAAGCCCCAATAACGGGGGCCCTTGTATATTTGCCCGTATTCCACCATCCCTCCTTCGTTTTTACTGTTCATGACCGACGATCAACTGATTCAAATGCTCCGGCAAGGCGGCCTGCCCCGCGAACGGGCCAACCGTTTTTTGCAGAACAAGTTTTTTTACCTGATCCGCCAGTTGGGCGTGCGGCAGCAACGGCTCTCCTACGACGAGGCACAAATGGCATTTGCCGATGCGCTTACCGAACTCGACTGGAAAGTCCGCCAGGGCGATGATATTGAAGACCTCGGGAAGATGATTTACACACTCACCCATCGCCGGGGTGTTGACACGATTCGGAAGCGTACGACTAAAACGAATACAGAGCCTTTGAATAACCCGGTCTCCTCCTCGGCCCTGCCCGAGTGGTTTCTGGATGCCCTGCAAAATCTGGATGCCGATCATGTGCTGGGCCGTCTGATGCAGCATGAAAACGAACAGGAAAAACGCCAGCGGCAACTGCGCATCATGGCCTGTGTGCTGAAAGCACTGGACCAACTACCCAAAAAACGGCGCAGCCTGCTGGTGCACAAACTGGACGGCTATGATTATGAAGAACTGACACAACTACACGGATTCAAAACAGAACGCGTAGCCCATGAAATGGTATCCCGTGGTATGAATAGTTTACGCGACACCTTAAAAAATCTTTGTCAATTGGGAGAGCCGGTTTGCCAAGACCTGTGCAGCTGGCTCAACCGAAAAAACCAACTTTAATCATCATGGAAAACCCGCAACACGCATTGATTGAAAAATACCTCGACGGCGCCCTGCCACCCGGCGAACGTGCAGCCCTGGAGGCCCAACTGGCCGCCGACCCGGCGCTGGCCACTGAACTTCGCTTGCACGAAGCCGCCCGCGCCGCCGTGGAAGTACAGGCCATACTCGATCGGCGCAACCGCATTCAGCGCCGCGGCAAACAAATGCTGCTTTGGAAAAAATGGCAATGGCAGTTCCAGGATGCGCTCGAAGCCCTCTTCGTGCAAAAGCGCGACGATAGCCCCGGCCGGTTGCGTTGGGGGCTCATTGGCGGACTTAGCCTGGCTACCGCTGCCCTGGTCCTGTACCTGATCAACCCCGCACTCTTTTTTCCGGAAACAAACCAAAGCGGCACGCCGCAAGCCATTGCCCGGGAACAAGCCGCCGAAGCCTACGACACCTACTTCCAACGCCTCGACCTGCGCAATACGCTCGGAACTTCCGACGCCGATACCCTTTTTCAAAGTGCCCAAAAAATGTACAGCGCGGGCAATTGCACCGCTGCCCTGGAAACATTGGAGACCTTGCTAACCGACGAAACCTTTGAACGCCGCCCCATGGCCCTGCTGCTCAAAGGAACCTGCCAACTGGACCAGGGCCAGGCTGAAGCCGCCCTCGAAACACTGCAACAAGTGCCACCCGCCGCTGCCGGCCTGCACCAGGACGCCCAATGGTACATCGCGCTGGCGTACCTGAAACTCGAACGCATGGACGATGCCGGCAGCCTCCTGCGCATGATCGCAGCAGATGCCCGGCACCGGCATAGCACGGAAGCGGGAAATTTGCTGAAAATGGGCAAATAGCAATGGCCCAAGACTTACCGCTCAACCACCAGTTTTCGTACCACGGCCTGCCCCTCGGCCTGTACCCGTACCAGGTAAATGCCCGGTGGTACATTGGCCAAAATGAGTTCCGTAGAAAATTGTTCGGTATGCAACTGGCCGGTTTCCCAAAGGGTGCGTCCCGTAAGATCGAGTAGTTGCACCCGTACGTCGACCGGCCGTTCAAACGCAGCCGATACCGTAGCCGATCCGACGGCCGGGTTGGGGAACAGCTGCAGGCTGGTCAGCGCATCGATCGAGCGCACCGGGGTGCTTACCGGACCGATGTTGATGTTGTCGAGATCGAAGTAAAAATCGCCGGCGCCCCAGGTCCCGCGAAAGCGAATATTTATGCCCTGGCCGGCGTAGTCGCCCAGACCAACCACCACGGTTTTCAAGCCTGTGCCGGGCGTATGATTGCTGTTGTCAATGGTGTGCAGCGTCTGGAACGTTTCGCCGCAGTCGGTCGACACCAGCACCTCAAATTTTGTTCCTCCGGTTAAAATCGTGGGAATCATACCGCCACCGTTAAAATTGGTGATCCGGTAGTCAAAACGCAGGGAGTCGGTCGGCGCGACAAAACCCAGCCGCGGCAGGTTGGTAATGGAAACCGGATTGAATTCATACAGATTTACAGCCAGTACCTGGGAAATATTGTTGTGGCCATTGGAGATGAAGCCGTTGGTGGCCCAGCCCGGAAGCAGCAGGCCACTTTCAAAATTTTCATGGAGCGGTAGCGGCGCCGGCAGGTGATTGACGGTATGAACGGCCGAGCTGTCGTTGGATGGGTTTTGCTCGCCGGCCAGCACCGTCCAGGCCTGAATGGCAAACACGCCGTCGCGACTGTCGAAGGTTTGGTTAAACGTATACTCCAGCACGTCGTCGGGGTTCAGGGTGATTGGCCCCAGATTTTCGATAACCGGCGCCGTGCCGTTGAGCGAATATCCTACCTGAAACACCGTTTGCGGTTGCGCACCAAAATTGGCGATGCGGAAGACCACCGCGTCGTCGGCCAGGCCACACTCCAGGTCATCCGTCAGGGTGGCCACACCGATGCCCGCCAGGTCGTTTGCCACCGGCAGGTAAATCCGAACGTCATCGATGCCGATACCTTCGCCCTGCACAAAATCGTCGGCGCTGAACACAAACCGCAAATGCACCCGGGCTTCGCCGCCTACCCCGTCGAGCCGGTGGCGGGCCGTCAGCCAACCATCGCTGTTGCCGGCCCAAACTTCACCCAGATCGGTGAATGTGTTTTCATAATTGTACCAGTTCAGACCTTCGTCGATGGCGCCCACTTTCAGCCAGTTGGCGCCGTCGTCGAGCGACATTTCCAGCCAGCCGCCGTCAAACTCGAGCTCGGTGTCGTAGTTCAGCGAGAATTCCAGCACGGGGTCTTCCGTCAGGTCGCTAAAGTCGAAGCAGGGTGAGTACAGGTAGGAAAACTCGTCGAGGTTGTATGCCCCACTGAGGTTGGTCACCCAGGCATTCTGGCCACTGGCCGCTGTCGAAATCACGCTGCCGGCCGGTTGGCCAAAAGCCCAGGAAGCATCGGTATCCACGGTGTCGGGTTTGCCGGCATACCAGCCGCCCGACCAGGTTTCAAAATTTTGATAGTAGGGCGCCACCAGGCGGTTGACGACGTAGTAATAAAACGTGTCGTTGGCCGGGAACTCATCCGTGTCCAGTTCGGCCCACACGGCGATCCGGTATTCGCCCGGTTGGGAAAAATCGTACTGTGTTTCAAATTCGATGATCTCGGTGCTGTCTTTGCCCAAAATATCGGTGTACAGGCCGTCTTGCGGAAACGGAATACCGACGGCGATGCCGTTGACACTGTATTTGTAGCGCACCAGCGATTGCGGTTTTGCGCCGAAATTGCTCAGGGCAAAACTTACGGTTTCAACCCCGAGGTCGCAGCTGTTTTGCGGGCTGACTACTGCACTGACGCCCACGTCATTCGAGCGGTAAGTTTCAAAAGTAAAAGGCCCGACCAGGGCGCCGGCATCGCCGTTAAGGCAATCTTGCTGTACATAAAAATCGTACAGCGTTTTTTTCTGTAAACCGGTGATCGTCACTTTGGGCGTGGTTACGTACAACGTATCCCCGGCGCCGGCGCTAAACCCGGCTGGGCCGTACACCACCCACCAACCGTCGGGGATGCTGGTGCCGATGCCCGGCGTCCAGCGGACTTTGGCGCGGTCGTCGTACACATTTTCGATTTGCACATTTTGGGGTTTTATGCAGGCCACGCAGGCGACGGGTTCGGAATAATTCACCCCCGCTGCCGGTTCGGTAATTTCAAAAACTACTTCGCCGTCGTTGTTCAGCAGAGTGTACGACACCTCGTAGTCAAAACCGCCCGCTGCCCAGCTCAGGGTCAGCGGCAGCCCGTCGGTGACGCTGAAGGTGACGGTGCTGTCGGTGCCATTACCCAGGACATCGACATCGACCAGGGAAAACATATACGTGGAGGCGCCGTTGGTCACGGTGAGCACCCCGCCGTTCCAGCCGTCGCCGAAGTCGTCGTGCATGTTCAACTGGTAGGTGCATTGCTGCGCCCGGGCGGCCTGGGCAGTTAAAAAGCAAAGAAAAAAGAAGGCGAAAAAGCGGAGTATCGTATTTTTCATATGCGTGCGGATTGAATTTCCAAAGATAGGCCTGTGGGGGAAAAGATTAATCTGTTGGGTCAAATTTGCGGTTTTTGGCATTTCTGCGGGTACTCGTCCTACGACTCAAAGTCGTAGGACGAGTAAGATACCTCCGTGGTGAATAATTGGAACTACCGGCCAAAACGGCTAACAATACCCTATCCCTGAACCCCATTTTCCCCAACATCGTCGGTTTCTCTGACCTTTTCCGGATTTTCGTTGTTTATTCGTGTGCAACAGGATTTAATCGTATCAGCAGGAATCAGAAAACATGAAAATCGGCATCGTTTGTTACCCGACCTACGGCGGCTCCGGCGTGATCGCCACCGAACTGGGCCTGGGTCTGGCCCGCAAAGGCCATGAAGTACATTTCATCACCTACCGCCGCCCCGTACGCCTCGCGCATTTCCACGAAAATGTGTTTTACCACGAAGTGGATAGCGACGACTACCCCCTCTTCGAATACCCGCCCTACGACACGGCGTTGGCCTCCACCATTGTGGATGTAGTCCGCTACCAAAACCTGGATTTGCTCCACGTGCACTACGCCATCCCGCATGCCGCAGTGGCCTACATGGCAAAAAAAATTTTGCTCACCCAGGGCCGCTATTTGCCCGTGGTGACTACCCTGCACGGAACCGACATCACCCTGGTGGGCAACAACCGCGCTTTCGCGCCGGTCGTGGAGTTCAGCATCAACAAAAGCGACGGGGTGACCACGGTTTCTCAAAGCCTCAAGGATGATACCCAACGCCTGTTCAACATCGAGCGGGATATCCGGGTGATCTATAACTTCATCGACTTTGAGCGCTTTCGGAAGGTCGACAAAGACCATTTCAAAAAAATTCTGGCGCCCGACGGCGAGCGTATCCTCGCCCACACCTCCAATTTCCGGAAGGTGAAACGGGTGGAAGACGTCGTGCATATTTTCAAAAAAGTACACGACCTGGTCCCCTCCAAATTGCTCATGATCGGCGACGGCCCCGAACGGCAAAACACTGAACGGCTCTGCCGCCAGTTGGGCATGTGCGACGACGTGCGCTTCCTGGGCAAGCAAGACGCCATTGAAGAATTATTGGCCATTTGCGACCTGTTCCTAATTCCCTCCGAGAGCGAAAGTTTCGGCCTGGCCGCCCTGGAAGCCATGGCTTGCGAAGTGCCGGTCATTTCTTCCAATGCCGGCGGTTTGCCGGAAGTCAATGAACACGGGGTGACGGGCTTCACCAGCGACCCGGGCAACATCGACGAGATGGCGCGCTATGCCATCGATTTGTTGCAAAACGACGCCTTGCTCCAGCAATTCCGCCAAAATGCGCTGGCACAGGCCAAACGCTTCGACCTGAACAATATCCTGCCCGACTACGAGGCGTACTACGAAGAAGTGCTGGAACGCAGCGTGGTAAAAGTGGAATGAATCCTATGCTAAAAATTGGAGTCCCGGACGATACGCTTGCCCGCCGGCAGGCCGCCTTTACCCAAACTGAATTGCAACGCATCGGCGTGGCCAGCGAAATCGTCCTCCTCGACGACGTCGAAGCGGCGCTCCTGCGCGGTGCGGCTCAGCTAAGCGCAGGGCCCATGCACCGGCTGTCCGTTGCACAACCTGAGGGCCTGGTGATCACCGCTGTTTCCCGGCGCGCCAATCCCGCCGATCTGCTGGTGGTCCGGCCCGAAGCGGTGGATAAAACACAGATTTTCCGGTTGAAAAAAGGCGCGGCGGTTAACACATCGAGCGTCCGGCGCAAAACCCAGTTGCTGGATATCCGGCCCGATGTCGACGTTCACTCAACCCCCGGCGATCTCCAACAGCTGCACACCGGCGCCGCCGACGCCATTTTTCTGGAAGCCGCCACCGTACAAGCGCTGAATATGGACCTTGCGGGCCTGGAAGTGCTCGAATTGCACCCGCGCGAATTTGTTCCCGCCCCGGCCCAGGGGGTGCTGGCCTGGCTGACCCACCGCGACGATCTGCCTACCCGCCGCCTGCTCAAACAACTCCATCACGCCGAGGTATCGGCGCTGACCAATGTCGAACGCAAGGTGGTGCAACTGCTCGATGGCGAACCATCACTGGGCGCGTATGTCGAACGCGATGCTGCCGGAAACTACCATGCATTTGCCGTCGCTGAACGGAACGGAGTATTGCAGCGCGCCCGGCTTTCGCAAAGTACCAATGCCGGCCTGGCGGAAAAGCTGGCGGCGCAGTTGCAGGGGTAGTCGTCGTATTTATTAAGTGGATTTCTCTCCGCCTCCAAACACCAACAGAACATGGTCCGCCCCGTAGGCCCATAAACGCCCGCGACATTTTTTTTCTAAAAAATTCAAACTGCGCAACAACCCGGGCCTGCGGCCAAACCAGGGATCGAGATACGATGGCGGCAGCCAAAACCCGACAGGCTGCACGGTTTGCAGGGCAAGGCCGGGGAAAAACCGGCTGAATTCCGCCGGGGCGTAGTACCAGGTTGGAACCAGGTTCCCAACACCCAACGGCGCATTCACCGGGCCGCCGCGCCAGCGCCGGATCGCCCTCCTGAACTGGCCTTTCAGACTGAAATACAGCGTTTCCCACCAACAAAAACGGCCCATGATCACGGCGACAAACAAGCTGCCGGGCCGGAGCAGGCCGGGAATGGCCGCGCCCAGTTTTTCCAGGGCATCGGGTGCCAAACAGTTCAGGCCGCCAAAATTGGAAAAAACCAGGTCGAACCGGGGCAGACCGGGGGGTAAATCCTGGAGATCAAGCCGTTGGGTTTGAATGCGGTGCTGCTGGTTTTTTGCCCGGACTTTTTCTGCCGTGATGCACAGCATTTCCGTTGAATTGTCGGTGGCGAGCACCGTGCAGCCTTGCTCAGCCAGCCAAATTGCATCGGCGCCGGTGCCGCAGTTTATTTCGAGCACCGCAGTACCGGGTTGAATTTTTTCCTGCAGGTAATCCTGCACGACTGCCCGTTGCAGGCGGCCGACAGCCGTGTGGGTGAATTGCGCATCGTATGCAGCGGCAATCGGGTCGAAGTTGGCAGGCGGCATGTTGTTCAGGATTTCCGAAGTGCCGCCAGTTTATTGATATCCCCGTTCTCCAGCACCGGCTTGGCATATCCATGCAACACGGCGTTGATCATCGCCTGCCCGATGCGCACCGAGGTGGTAATCGAATTGGGGAAAACCACTTTCAGCAAGGCAATCACTGGGCTGAGCGCGACGTACATAAAATTCACCAGGCCCGACTTGGCTTTTACCCCGCGCAAGGGCTGAATGACCCCGGGCCGGAACATGTAGGCCGCCTTAAACGGCATTGCCCGGATCGCATTTTCGGTTTTGCCTTTGATGTTTGCCCAGGCCAGCCGGCTCTGCTCGCTGCTCGCCGTGCCGGCGCCGCTGACGTAACAAAATGTCATGTCCGGATTGAGTTCCAAAAGCGTTTCGGCGAAATGCAGGGTAAGCGTGTAGGTGATTTTTTCGTAAGCTTCATCGGGCAGACCCACAGAAGAAATGCCCAGGCAAAAAAAACAGGCGTTATAGCCCTGCAAGTCCTGCCGTATGGCCGACAGGTCGTAAAAATCTTTGTGGACGATTTCCCGGAGTTTCGGGTGTTGTATTCCCAGGGGCTGCCGGTTGATGACCAGAACGGATTCAACGGCAGGACTGTCCAGGCATTCCAGCAGTACGCCTTTGCCGACCATGCCGGTTGTGCCTGTGATAATCGGTTTTAGTTTCATCGTTATAATCTTTTTTGTAGCCGCCGGTCATTCCCATCGGATTGACTCCGCCTTCAAACTCGCGCAAACCGGCCCGCCTTTTTTATCGGTCATTTTGATGTGCGCCCGCACTGGTTTTTGTTGCTGCATCGACAAGTCGATTTGCTCCCAATCCAAAGCATTCAGTTTGATTTTTGCCCGCCGGAAGCGGTGGATGATTGAGCCCACTTTTGCATACCAAACAAGGTAGAGAAATTTATCGCCACTGGTTCCAAACACATAAGGACCGGTAAAGTTAGGCCTGCCGTCTTTACCGGTGGAGCATGTAACGGGTATCTGAAAAGTGGCCCTGACGCTGTTGCCGGGTGTTTCGGATTCAATATCCTCCCGGTTTTGTACGCCGACAAAAATATTTTCCAGGGCTTCAAACCGAGCGCCCGGGAAGTCGGTGCAGTGCAATTCGATCAGCAGTTCGGTTTTCATGCAGGCTCGTTTTCCGCTATAAATTTTGCCAGGTTTTTCCGGGCCATGCCTTGCACCTTGCCCCGGATCATACCCGTCCAGCCGAACAACATACCCGGCAAACCCAAGGCCTGGCGTGCCCAGTTGTAAAAGCTGAACCGGTCCGTTTGCTTTACAATTTTTCCGTTTTCAAAGGCAAACTCCGAGCGAATCCGGTTGACCACCAGCCGGCCCGTCGCCGAAAAGGTGTACCGGGCCTCCCATTCGGCGCTGCCCTGCCGGTCGTCGGCCTGAATGTTGGAAAACGTCAGCTCCAGGTCTTTGCCCCGGCGGATGAGCATTTCCCACATCGCGCGCACTTCAGCAGCGTTCAGGTCTTGAAAAACCGGGTCGGTGAAACTGGCGGTGTCGGCATAGCAGGCCTGCATGGTTGCGTAGTCTTTGTTTTGAAAAGCCTGGTAGAAGGTTTGGAGGAGATGCGCGTTTGCATGCATTTTGACAAGTTTTTTTTTAAAAAATTTGACAGGATTAACAAGATTTTCAAGTTTATCCTGGCGCCTGGCCTCCCGTACTGGCCGAATAAATCAATATCACATTAATCAAAATATACACCGACGTAATTGTGAAATACGCGCGCCGGTCAAACCGGGCCGATTTTTTAGGATTGCCGTTTTTCCAGATGCGCAGCGAAATAACCGAAAACACAATGCACAGGAGCATGGAAACATAGGTCAGAATGTGGAGTTTGTCCACCAGGGTAAACGTGGTGGATTGCGGCAAAATGGAGTCGACGATGTACTTGTTCCCCACAGCAGCAAACAAGCCGCCGACGGAAAGCCCGAAGCGCGGGTCCACGTCGATCGGGTCAATGAAAAAAACCAGGGCCGAGATGAAAAAAGCCACGTACATGCCCGTAAACAGCGAAAAGAAAAGGCCCCAACTTTTCCGGGTGATGAAGAGCGTAATTGAAGCATGCGGGTAGGCGCTGCTGTCGGAAAGGCCGGGATCGCCGTAGGTGGTGGCGTATTTTTTGCCGCCGGAGGTGATCTCAAAGCGCTCAATTTGCCAGTTGGAGATGATCAGGTGCTCGTCGAGCCGGGTGTTCAGGCTGTCGGCCACATACACCATGGATTCGATATCCTTGTCGCTTTCCTCCAGTTCGATGGTCAGCCGCTGGGCATCGAAAGGGAAGCGGCGGATGTCCCAGTCTTTTTTGATCTCGGCGGTCACTTTTTTTCCGGCCCAGTAGACGCCGTTTTTTTCTTCCAAAAAATCGAGGCTGTAATCCACATCCTTGGCATTGGGAATTTCCAGGGTTTCCAGGGGACTGAGTGTGGAGTCGCGGTAATTGAACCACACCCAGAATTGTGCGGAAAAACTTTTTTCCGCCAGGTTGATGTCGTACACGTCATTGACGAAGGCCCCGATCCGCACCGTGTCGGGTTGTGCCGGTGCAGGGTTGCAAAAAAGGAGGAACAACGCAGCAATTGACAGCCAGGTAGCAATGCGGATTTTCATGGTGTAGTCGAAGGTGTTTTTAAACAGTACGGCGGCATAATACGGTTTTTATCGGGCTTGGCCCGCAGCTGCCTGAATGGCCTGCAAGCGCTGTTGCATTTCGGCGGCTTTTGCGGCGTTGCCCTGCGTCATGTACACATCCGACAGGGCCTGCACGATGTTGGGGTCCATCGGGTAGTTGCGCAGCCCGTATTCGAGAAAGGCAATGGCGCCGTTGTAATCCACATATTTTTTGAAATACAAGCCGTACCCGATCCGATGGCAAAAGGCATTGTACACATTGGGGTCCCAACCCTGCTGGAGCGATTTGAGCACGTCCAGCACGTATACCAGCAGTTCGTTGTTGTACGATTGTTTTTGCAGCAGGTTTTCAAAGGCGCCGAGCAGTTTGTCCAGTTGCCGGTCTTCCCGGAAATAGGCGCCGGCAATGGCGGCTTTCAGCACGGCGGCCTGTTTGTAGGCGGGATAAATTTCAAGCGCATGATCGACGTGGCGTTCCGCATCTTCGAGTAATGCTTTTTTCTCTGCTACGGCAGTAACGCTGGTAGAATCCTGCAGCCCGACATATTTTTCATAGTACAGCATGTTGGCGTAATAGAAATTGGCCCGGTAACTATTGGGCGCTATCTGCATCGCCGATTCCACCAGCCCCTCACCCTTGCCGCCCCAGTCGGGCAAGCGCAATTCGATGATAACCGCATACGCCAAAACAATGATGCCCAGCAAAGCGGCGCCCAATGCAGTAGGCCGGCCGGCCGGTTTTTGGAGCCATTCCGGCAATTTTTCGGCCAGCAGCCAGGCCAGCAGCAGGCAAAACCCGACGGACGGCATGTACAGGTAGCGCTCGTTCATGAAGGTGCTGGTGTCGACAAACAGGTTGGACACCACGCTGAGCGTCAGCAAAAAATACAAAATGCTGTAGGCGGGTACCCGGGCGCGGGCGCCGGCGGGCGCCGTTCGAACCGACCACAGCTGCCGCACCGCCCAAATGCCCATTGCCAGGTAAATGCCCAGGGAGAGGCCGGCCCGCCAGTCGCTCCAGTTTACTTTCGGCACGTGGTAGGGGTAATAGTCGTGCGTCAGCGGATAGGGCACAAACAACAGTTTCAAATCCCAGCCGAGGGAAAGAAAAATGGTGGCCAGTTTTTCCATGGGGTTCATGCCCGAAAACGGGTTGAAGATCAGGTCGTCGGATGGCTTGCCCTGGTGCATGAAATAGCCCAGCGCCAGAGCACGTACCACGAGAAACAGCCCGGTGGCGCCCAACAGCGCCGTGAGGCCCGTGGCTACCCGCCCGGCAGGTATTTTGGTAAACAACCAAAGCGTCAGGGGGATGACCGCCAGGTAGGTCACGGCATTTTCTTTCGACAGCAAGCCGAGGAACAAACCCAACGCCGAAGCCCCCAACCAGCGCCTTTGCCCGCTATCGCCGTATTTGATCATGCCGTATAGCGCGTACAGGCTGAACAGCAGGGCCAGAATTTCGTCGCGGCCCTTGATGTTGGCTACCACTTCGGTGTGCAGCGGGTGCAGCAAAAACAGGGCTGCCGCCAAAAATGGAAGCGTGAAATACCAGGCGCTGTCCCTGTGCGGCGGAAAAAGGCCGGTCAGAATCCGGTAGAGCAAAACCCCGGTGGCGCCGTACAACAGCACATTGATCAGGTGGGCAATCCAGGGATGATCTTTCCCGAAAAGGCCGACTTCCAGAGCAAAAGTGGCGACAGGAACAGGGCGGTAGCGGCCGCCTTCGATCATCAGATTGGGGTCTTTGTAGTAGCCCAGCAGGCTGTCGTTGGCGAAAATTTCCCGCAAGCCCGCAAAGCCTTTTTGAACAAAAATATTGTCCCAGATAAACAATTGGTCGTCTTGTAAATAGCCAAATCCGACGGTCATGCCGTAGGCAACCAGCGCCAAAACAAACAGGCTGAGCGCCGGAATACGATGGGCCTGCCAGAACCCGGGCGTCAGCACAACGGTATGTTGGGCTGCAGTGGTTGGGCGTTTGGCCGGGCCGGCAGGTTGGGCGGCAGGTTTCGGCTTGTTCGGTTTCCGTTTCATAATGTGCAAATAACGCCTTGGTTGGGCGGCAGATAAGGTTGTCGAAAAAGAATACCAAAGGTATTGGGAAGGGCGCTCAGTTGGACATTCATTTTTCGAAAAGGATACTCGATTTTCAAATTTTCCCATCTTTGGCGCACACAAAACGACAACAACATGAGCGAGTCATCTAAAATCCGCCTCAAAGAATTCCCCGCGTCCTTCTGGGCCGTCAATACGATGGAAATTTTTGAACGTATGGCCTGGTACGGTTTTTTTGCCGTTTCCTCCCTGTACATCACCGGGCCGGTCAGCGAGGGCGCCCTCGGTTTTTCCGATGAAGATCGCGGCGTGCTGCAAGGCGTTGTCACCTTTTTCCTTTATCTGTTTCCGGTGGTAACCGGCGCCCTGGCCGACCGCTACGGCTACAAGCGCATGTTTTTTGCCGCCTACCTGGTGCTGGTACCCGCCTATTTTCTGCTCGGGCAGTTTAAAACATTTCCCACGTTTTTCCTGGCATTCATGTTGGTGGCTGTGGGCGCCGCCATGTTCAAACCTGTGGTCGTAGGCACTGTTTCCCGCGTGACCTCTGAGCGCACCGCCTCCATGGGCTTCGGTATTTTTTACATGATGGTCAACATCGGCGGCTTCCTCGGGCCGGTTGTAGCCGGCGTGGTGCGCGGTTGGGATTGGAAATATGTGTTCATCGCTTCCTCCTGCTGGATCGCCGTGAATTTTATCATCCTCAGCCTGTTTTTCAAAGAACCAACCGACGAAAGCAAATCGGCAAACCCGCGCAGTTTGAAAAAAGTGCTGTCCGACATGGTGGAAGTGCTCGGCAACGGCCGGTTTTTTCTGTTTGTCTTCGGCTTGCTCGCATTTCTGGTGCTCGGCTCAAAATATACCTCCGACGGCAGTTTCACCTGGACGCACATCTGGATGATCTCGGGCGCCTGGGTGGTGCTCAACTTTGTGTATGATTTTATTTTAAAAAACAATGCGAACGCAGACCGGCACTGGCTGCTGCAACCCATGAAACTCGGCGACTGGCGCTTCGGGCTCTTTCTGCTGCTGATGTCGGGCTTCTGGACCTGCTTCAACCAGATCTTCTACACCCTGCCGCTGCATATCCGCGATTTTACCGATACCTCCGACGTACTGCGGGCGATCAACGGTTTTTTGAACGGCATCGGGCTCACTGATTTTGCCGCTTCGCTGAACAGCTCCATGAAAACGGAAGGGCAGATCAACCCCGAGTACATGATCAACTTCAACGCCGGCGCGATCATCGTGTTCCAGGTGCTGGTGTCGTACCTGGTCACGCGCCTGAAGCCGTTCACCACCATCTTCTGGGGTACGGTGATCTCCATTGTCAGTTTCTCGGTGTTGATATTTGGCCACACCGGCTGGATCGTGCTGGCGGGCATCATCATTTTTTCCTTCGGTGAAATGATGGCCAGCCCGAAAGCAAAAGAATACACCGGCCGGATCGCTCCGCCCGACAAGGTGGCCATGTACATGGGTTATTTTTACTGGTGCGTGGCGCTGGGCAATTTGTTTGGCGGTATCCTTTCGGGACAACTCTACGCCAGGTTCGGCGTAAACGGCAGCCAGCAACCCGGCACCATGTGGGCCATTTTTGCCCTGCTTGCCCTGTTCACGGCCCTGGCGATTTTTGCCTACGACCGGCTGGTGATCAAACGGGTGGATGCTAATTGAGGGTATTAAAAAAAGTCATTGGGGGCATACTACTGGACATTTAGACCTTCCAGGTTTCGCAAACCTGGAAGGTCTGAGCGCGTCCGAAAAACAAAATGTCCAGTAGTATGCATTGGGGGTCATTAGGGTCATTTGGGATGCTGAAAAAACAGCTCCAGCAAAGGCCGCACCAAGGCAACCCGCTCCGGGTCCAATGTTTCCTGCACGTCATTATCAGCGGAACGCGCGGTGGGTGCAGTGCGCGCCAAATCCAGCATTTTTTCCCGTTCGGGGTCGCTGAATCGGCTGAACGTGCGGCGCAACACCGGCAACATTTCAGGAAACACCGCAGCATCCAAACCGCCCACCCATGCATCCAGTATTTGCCAAAGGGCAGGCTGGTGAAGCAGCAACAGGCCGCTCCCGTGTAAAAAACCGTCGAGCCATTGGGCCGCTTCCAGTGTCGGCTGCGCCCGCGAGAGCCTGAACTGCATGGTGACCGCCGTTTCGGCTGTTGTTTTTGCTTTTTGTTCAAGCAGCAAGCGGCTGCTCAGGCCGGCCAGAAGCGGTACCGCATGGGTTGAAATCCGGGTCAGCGCAGCCTGCCAGGCAGCCGCGTAGGCCTCGGGTCGCCACAGGTGAATACCCCGGTTGACGGCCAGCACATTCCTGAGAATTTCTGCGGCCACCGTTTCGTCGATACCCCGGCAGGCTGCCGGAAGTTGAATGCAGAGGCGCGGCACAATTTGCCCGAGCAGCTGCTCGATGCCTTCCAGATCGAGTTGGCGTGCATTTCCGTAGCGCAGTACTTCCACCAGCGGAAGTACGGTTTGTGCGAGGTCAAGACTGTCTTGCGCCAAAGCCGTCACGGTGCGCAGTTTTTTCACCAGCGCAGGCAAGGCGGCTCCCAGGTCGGCCTTCAGTACGGTATCGAGCAGACCCACCAGTTCGGACAGGCGATTGGTTTGCCGCATCCGATACACGGCCTTGCGGCCGGCCGCCACCTCAACCGTGTTGCCCAGCGCCCCGGCTTCGACGAGCTGAATTTCAAAATCGGGCAGCCACTGGAGTGTCCAGTGCTCGTGAAAGCCGCCCTCTTTCCGGCCGCCGACCGCCTCCGGCTTGCCCCAGGGAATGTCGAGAAGCCGGAGCCGGTGGAGCAGCCTGCTTTTTTGCAAATGCGCAGTCTCGCGCAAATCGAGCTGGAGGTTTTGGGCTTCCGTTTGCAACTTCAGGCGGGCGCTGCGCACCTGTGCGTCAAAATCGGCCCGCAACGGTACCAGCGGCGTGGAAGGCGGTACGGCGCCCAGCACATCGCCGGTTACCAGCTGTTGTTCGATCAGTTCGTACGGTTTTTCAGCCCCTTCGCAAAGCACGGTAATTGCCGCCTCGCGCAGTTCCTCCACACCAGGCAGGGCGGTGTGGCGCAGCACGGCAAGGGTTTCCGACAAGCGCACCGCTTCGATCACCTGCGACGCGGCGGCGGCCAGATCTTTAGCTCGAAGCAACTGTGCCGCTTTGGGAAACCAAAGGACATGCGGCGCCTTGTCACCGGATGCGCCCGCCGTACAATCCCAGAGAATCTGGTACCAGGCAGGCGCCAATACGCCGGCGCCGTAGCCGCTTTGCGCAGCCAGCCGGTCGAAGGACCAGGGTATCCAGGTCGACTGGGTTTTGACTTTTTTCAGGCCTTTCAGCAGGGCTTTGTCGGCAGTGCTTTTTATCTGCGGCGTGTCGGCCAGGGCCGGGCTGTGCCAGGCGCCGCACACAACGGCTATTTTTTCAAAACCCTCTTTTTGCGCCTTGCGCAAACACTGGCGCATATGCGCTTCGCGCAAAAGGGTTTCGCGGCTCTCGGCAACTCCCCGGCGTGCTTTTTCTTCGCGCAATGCCTGCATCAGGTTTAAAACCACGGCAAAGGTATCTCCCGGGTGCGCCGGAGTTCGCTCAAACATTGCTTCCCACCAGCGTTCCGGGTCGGAATAACCGGCCAGCCGGGCAATTTCGGCGAAGGGGTCGACGGGGGCCTCCGGGTCCGCCCATCCCAATTGCAGCTGAACAGCGCCCTCCGGTTCCGGGCGCAGGGCAAAGGTCAGTTCCATCGGGAGGTCCATGAACCGCACCGGAATGTTGTGCCGGAGCCCGAACAGGATAGCCTGCCATTCCGGCGAAAATTCCGCAAACGGGAAAAAGGAGGCCTGATGCAAGTTTTTGGGATTGTACACCAGCAGAGCTACCGGTGGCTGCATGGCCGGATCGTTCACCAGGTGCAGCAAGGCGTCCCCCTCCGGCGGTCCTTCGATCAGGATCAGGTCGGGTGGCGCCGCTTCCAGGGCCAGCAGCATGCTGTGGGCCGAGCCGGGGCCGTGGTGGCGAATACCGAAGAAAGTGGGTTGGCGCATGGTTTTTACAAAATAGATTAACCCGGAATATCCGAAATTTGTTTGAACCAAAACATCCGTTCCAGTTGTTTCAAAACGCAAACTGCGATCCACAAGCCATGGCCAAAATACAACTTGCCGCTCTATTCCTGCTCTTGCTGCTTGCTTTGGGCAACACCGACAACCCCGCTCCGTCCGGCGCCATTGCCATCCCGCCATCCCCGCAACGCGCCGGCGATCCGGCCGCCGGCTATGATTATTTGCTGTACGGCGATATGGTGGGCCGCGGCATTCCCCTTGCCGTATTCCGGCAGGTATCTGGCGGCGACAGCCCCGACGACCTGGGCCGCACCGGCGACAGCCAGGGCATCCCGTTCCGCTACAACGTGGTGGAGGCCCCCAACGGCGTTAAAGTAGTGGCGCCCACCTGCCTGAATTGCCACGCTGAAAAACTCAATGGTGCACTCATCATCGGCCTGGGCAACAACACCAGCGACCATACCTACGACCATGCGGGCAATTTTCGCGCAGCGGATTTTGCCGTGCAACTGCGCTTCGGCAACAAATCGCCCGAGTGGGAAGCCTATTTCCCGCTCAGCCGCGGCTACAAAGCCGTGGGCCCCTACATTCAAACCAAGGTGCGGGGCCCCAATCCGGCGGATAAAATTTTTGCCGCGCTGGCCGCCCACCGCAATGCCGACGACCTGCGCTGGCTGCCCGAAGCGCAATTCGAAGTGCCCGTGGAGGTGGTGCCTACCGATGTGCCGGCCTGGTGGCTGCTCAAGAAAAAACACGCCCTGTACTACAACGGCCTGGGCACCGGCGACTTTGCCCGGCTCTCCTCCGCCTCCGGCATGCTGGTGATGGCCGACAGTGCCGAAGCCCGCCGGATCGACGAAAAAATGGTCGACCTGATCGCCTGGATCCGCACGATCGAACCGCCGGCCTATCCCTTCCCGGTCGACGCGGCACTGGCTGCGCAAGGGAAACTGCTTTTTGAAAAAACCTGCAAAAAATGCCACGGCACGTATGGCGACGACGCATCGTACCCCAACCTGGTGGTCAAACTCGACCTTGTGGGCACCGACAGCATGCTCGCAGCAGCTTACCGGCAGTATCCGGAGTACACCGAGTGGTACAACCGCAGCTGGTTTGCGCAGGGGCCTTACGGTGCAGCACTCCGGCCTACCCGGGGCTACGTGGCCCCGCCGCTCGACGGGGTGTGGGCCACAGCGCCCTACCTGCACAACGGCTCGGTGCCCACCATTGCCGACCTGCTCGACAGCCCACAACGGCCCGCGTACTGGAAACGCTCCTTCGACAACAGCGACTACGACCCTGAAAAACTGGGCTGGCACTACAGCGCCGAAACCGGAAAAACCGACAGCGAAACCTACGACACCACCCTGCCGGGCTACGGGAACGGCGGGCATACCTTTGGCGATAAACTAACTGCGGAAGAGCGCAATGCTGTGCTGGAATATTTGAAAACGCTCTGAGCCCGATCAGTGTGTCCGCCAGAAATAAGGCATGAACAGGATCAGGACGGAAAACAGTTCCAGGCGGCCGAGTAGCATCAGGACCGACAGCACCCACTTGCCGGCATCCGGGATTTTGGAAAAATTGTCGAGCGGACCCACCTGGCCGATGCCGGGGCCCACATTGCCCAGGCTGGTGGCGACGGCGCCGATAGCCGTCAGCAAGGGGTCTTTAAAATCGGACAGGATGACCGTCATGACCAGTGAACCGATCAAAAACAGGATCATGTAAATCAGCAGAAAAACAAGGATGTGGGTCAGGATGCGCGGGGCCACCAGTTGCCGGTCGATCTTGATCCGGATGAGCGCCTTGGTATGCAGCAGGCGTTTGAACTCCAAAAAAGAGTTTTTGAAAAACACCAGGTGCCGGATAATTTTTATGCCGCCGGCGGTGGAACCGGCGCAGGCGCCGACAAACAGCAAAATGAAAAAGAGCAGGGTAAGGGCCGGCGTCCAGGCGGTATAGTCGGCCGTCACGAACCCTGTGGTGGTTATGATAGACAGGATTTGGAAAGCGGAATCGCGAAATGCTTTTTCAAACGGCAGATCGGTCTGGTTGTACACGGCTGTGGTGACAATCGCGATCAGAATAACTACCAGCAGAAAATAGGCTTTAAATTCATCACTGCGCCACACTTTATTAAACCGGCGCGTCAGTCCGTAATAGATCACCGTATAGTTTACACCGGCCACAAACATGAAAAATGAGAGGATATACTGGATGGCGGGTGCCTGATAATGGGCAATGCTGGCATTTTTGGTAGAAAAGCCGCCGGTGGCCAATGTGGTAAAGCTGTGGTTGATGGCATCGTAAAAATCCATGCCGTTGATGCTCAGGAGCAGGCAAAGGACGAGGGTAAGTCCGACGTAAATGAGCCAGAGGCGCTTGGCAGTTTCCTTGATCCGGGGGTGGATCTTGTCGGAGGTCGGGCCGGGCGCTTCGGCGACGAACAGCTCAACGCCGCCAATGCCCAGGAGCGGGAAAATGGCAACCGTGAGCACAATGATGCCCATACCGCCGATCCATTGGGTCAGGCTGCGCCAAAACAAAATCCCCTTGGGTACCGCTTCGATATCGTTCAGAACCGAAGCGCCGGTGGTGGTGAGTCCGGAAACACTTTCAAAAAAAGCATTGACCATGTCCGACATGGTACCGCTAAAAAGATAGGGCAGTGCACAGACGAAAGAAACCGCAAACCAGCCAAGTGCGACGATCAGGTACCCTTCCCGTTTGGCAATGTTGTCTTTTCGTTTTGCTTTTTTCCAGTACAACAAGCGCCCGGCAACTACCGTAACAAGTGCCGACCAAAATATAGGAAGCGCGTCGCCGCTGTCGTAGAAAAAGCACACGGGGAGCGTGAGGAGCATGAACACCCCGATACCGATCAGGACTACGCCGATTACATTGGATACGATCCCAAAGTTTATCATGGAGTTGTTGACAGGTGTTTTGCTTGCACGTGTTTGAAAATTTCTGCTGTTGCTAAATCCAGCCGTTTGATCCGGTGCGGGATTTTTTTTAATCGCGCTTCGGAAGTGGCCTTCCGAAGCGCGATTCCGAAGTAAAACTTCGGGTTACTTAAATATTTCTTCCACTTTATGAATGGCTTCCGGCAGGGCGAACACGATGACCTTGTCGTTGATCTCGAACTGAAAATCGCCGTTCGGAATATACGCCTGCTCGCCGCGCACGACGCCGGCAATGACCGATTTTTTAGGCATATGCAATTCCTGGATCGAGTGGGTCAGCAGGCGGTTGCGTTTATGCACGACAAATTCGATCATTTCGGCATCCACGCCGTGCAGGCTGACAATGGCCTCCACCTGGCCTTTGCGCACATAGCGGAATATTTCGTTGGCGGCAATCAGTTTTTTATTGATGATCGTGTCCACGCCGATATTCTGGGAGATGTGCGTGTAGTTTACATTGTCGACCATGGCAATGGTTTTGTACACGCCCATTTCATCGGCCATCAAACTGGTGATGATGTTGGTTTCGGAGTTGGGGGTAAGCGCCAGGAACGCGTCCATCGTGTCGAGGCGTTCTTCCTTCAACAGGTCCACGTTGCTGGGGTCGCCGATGACGATCAGGGTATTGTGCAGGCTTTCCAAAAACTGTTTGCCTGCTTCCTTGTCGGCCATGACCATGGTTACCGCATAATCGTTTTCAATGAGTTGAGCGGTGCGCAGGGCAATGGCCGTGCTCCCGATGATCATCACGCGTTTGATGGGCCGGAACTGGCTGCCGGCCAGGTTCATGGCGCCATCCACAAAACGGCTTTTGGCCACCAGGTAGAGGTAGTCGCCGCCGCGCAACACCGTGTTTTTGTCGGGAATAATGGTTTCCTGACCGCGCAGGATGGCAATGCTTTTAAAATCAAAATCGGGGTTGAGCGCGTCAATTTCCGCAATGGTTTTATTGATCAGCGGGCAGGTAGTGCCGGCTTTGAAGCCGACCACCGAAATTTTTCCTTTTTCAAATTCAAACACGTCGGTGAACGAGCCGCGCTGCAGCAGGCGCTTGATTTCCTGGGCGGCCAGAATTTGCGGGGAGATCAGAATGTCCACGCCCAGCTTTTGGAAAACCGCCTTCTGGGCATCCTCGAGGTATTCGGGATTGCTCACGCGCGCGATCGTTTTTTTGGCGCCCATTTGCTTGGCCAGAATCGCCACCAGCAGGTTGGTTTTTTCCGAAGTGGTTACGGCGAGGAACAACTTGACTTTTTCGATGTTGGCCTGTTCCAGGATTTCGGTGGACGCAGCATCCCCGCGGATCGTCATCACATCCAGATGTGTGGCGGCGTGGCTCAACACATCCTCATCGGTATCGATCAGCGTGATATCCTGATCTTCATTGGCCAGCAAGGCGGCCAGGTGAAAACCGACAGCGCCGGCGCCTGCAATAACAATTTTCATGGGACAAAAGTAATCTACTCGCGGGTTAATTCGGCTACCTCATTCCTGTGCGCCGGCGTGTTTGTCTGAAATCTCAACAGCGCGTTATTTTCCTCAAACAACAGGGCAAAGCCCGGCGCTTGTTATTTTGCGGGCGGACAAAGTTTGTTTACGAATGAACTCAAGTTGTGACCATGCAATAAAATAGACAGGATTAACAGGAAAAAACAGGATCAAACGGCCTATGGCCGGCATGTGTTTAGCGTGGGTTTCGCGAATTTTGGGTGTTGACCTTCGTAGAGGAATTTCCCGCAGATTCGCGCAGAAAAGGCCGCAGATTTCCGCAGAAATTCGCTTAGTTTAGCCAGCGAAACTGATTTTTTCCCGGATCAAATTCTGCGTCGATCTGCGGCCTTTTTTGCGCGAATCTGCTGGAAAATACGCTTCTGCGGGTAAGGACGCTAAACACGTACTTTGGCCGTTTGGTCCTGTAAAAATCCTGCCGATCCTGTCCAAAAAATAATAAAATCTGTCTCCATAAACGTTGGCCACAACTTGGGTTAATGAAAAAATCAACCATGAAAACAACGCTCGCACTCCTGTTTATGCTCACGGCAGTTTTGCTTGCCGGTCAACCTGCATTCCGGGACGATCAGCCCCATTTTTACGGACTGATCATCGGGGTGTCCGATTATCAGGGCAAGGAATTTGATTTACAATTTTGCGCCTCAGACGCCGTTCGGCTGGCGGCCAACTTGCAAGGCTGCGTCGCGCCGTTGTATCGCGAAGCCAATACACATATAAAACTGCTTTCGACAGATGCTGACCGTCAATCAGCGAATTGGCCGAATAAAGAAAATATTGAGTCGGCATTTCGGGATATCGCCGCTAAAATTCGCCCGGACGATGTTTTTTTTCTGTTTTTTAGCGGGCATGCTGCAGGTAATCGCCTAAGCCTGACAACACAATTTTATTTCCTGTTACCCGATTTCCCTGATATCCAGGCTTTTTCAGAAGAGCCGGCTATGCGTGCTGCGCAGGCACCGTATACTATTTCGTCGGAAGACTTGTTCGGATGGCTGGGGACCATCCGTACCAACAAAAAAGTTGTTGTCAATGATTGCGCTTTTTCCGGGCAAATGATCGTCGATTACAAAAAAACAATCCCGGACAATGCTGCAAAAACGAATGCATACCCGGGCATGTATATGCTTACCGGAGCGCAACAGAATGGCTTGGCTTTTGAGGCTAGCTCGATTGGCGGAGGCTTGATGACCTATTGTTTCAACACGGCACTTTCCGGGAAATCCCTCATAGGGAGCACCGTTATCAGTCAGCTCAATTCGAAGCAAGCGGAGTTGATTGATATTAATACAGCCTTTCATTATACCTACCTGCTTACGCAGGAGGTAAGCGAGGAAATCGGTAGGTTGCAGGTGCCGATGATCTATTTGTCGCCATCGAGTGAAAGTTTTGACCTGGGTTTTGTCAACGATACCATCAAACTTACCGGCGGTTCGGATATAGATTTTGCGGAGCGGTATCTAAATGTAAACCTGTTGGAAGATTATACCCCTACGGAAAAAAGTAGCGGCCGACCCTTAAACCTGATCATCCCCAATGGCCATACCCGGGCGGTATCGACCTTTGATTATTCGCCCGACAGCCTGTATCTCCTGACCGGCAGTGTGGATAAAACGGCGCGTTTATGGGATAGGGAACGCAATGAAATTGTGGTTTATCGGGGCCATACCGGGGCAATCGAGGAGGTTGCATTTGCCGGCGGGGGGCAGCGGGTGCTGACCCGAAGTTCGGATGGTACCGTCAAATTATGGACGCTGGAAGGGCGCGAAATTGTGTCGCTGGACAAGGTTAACGACATGGCGGTTACCAGTGACGGCCGGTTTTTCCTGGCTTCCGGAAATTCCTTTAATTCCACCCTTCGCGATCTGGAGGGCAAGCCGGTTGGTGCGCCCCTACAGCACCCCAGCGTCGTTACAAAAGTGGCTGTTTCCGGCAATGGCGACAGGTTTTTGACTTACGGCCTCGACAATACGGCCATACTTTGGGACGGGAACGGCCACCAGATTGCATCCCTGGAGATAGGCAGGGTGCTTCGTTCGGATCAGCAGTTTCACTTTTCCAACGATGGCAACTACATCTTTTGTGGAACGGTGTACGGACCGGACGAGTACAATGGCCAATTTTGGAATAGTGCCGGAGAAGTGCTTGTTCAGGAGGACCAGGCATTATTTGGGGATAAAAAGAAAATACTGCTGTCAAACCCATTATTTATTGGCAAAATCACCTTGAAAATTGATTCTGCAGTATTTGAAATCAAGCAAACTACGGCGAGCTTAAGACAAGATGACTTAAGCGATAAAACAGGTTTGACGCCAAATGCGGAATCCGGCTCCACGCGCACCATTTGTTTTTCGCCAAATGGCGGAAACCCGGTCTTTTTCAGCATTGGCAAAGCCTGCTATTTGTGGGACCTGACCACCAATATTCGTACGCCCCTGGCCGGTATCAACTCGAATGTGCTTTCCACAGCCGTTGCGCCGGATGGACGCACATTTCTCACGGCGGAGGAGGACGGCAGGATTAGCCTTTGGGATACTGAAGGTCAGCGCATCAATGCTTTTAAGGTAGATAAAGGAATCCGGAAAGTGCTCTTTTTTCCGGACGGGCGCCAACTACTTGTCGTTTATCAAGATCTGGTGCTTCAATTGACCTTGGAGGGTCAAAAACTGGCTTCTTTTAAAGAGAATGCCGGTGCAATTTTGGACGCAGCAATTGCTCCCGATGGGAAATCCATACTTGTGGGTGGAACCGGCAAGGCGTTTGTCCCAGTTGGGGCGGATGCTGAATTACTAAATTTGGAACCAGAGTTTGACGCCCAAGAATTTTATACTGCCGTGGCATATGCCCCGGATGGTGCGGATTTTCTAACCACTAATGGTGTGCAAGGCACTGCCTGGCTTTCGAATCTAACAGACCCGGTTTTGAAAATAAAATTGCCTTTTACGCAGGCTGCCTTCTCTGCCGATGGTCAATACATTTTGCTGGGCAGCGGGAATTCGAATATACCTTGGCTGGATCAATATATGGTACAACCCGGAGTAGGCTATTTATTAAGCCGGGATGGCCGGCTCCTGCACATGCTAAGGGGACATACCGAGCCCATAACCGCCTTGGGCTTTCATCCGAACCGGCGGCATGTGTATACGGTAAGCTCCGACGGAACGATAAAATTCTGGAATATTCAAAGCGGGGAAGAAATCGGTACCTATATTCAGTTGAATGCAACCGATTGGGTGGTCACCTCGCCCACCGGCCTTTTCAACGCTTCGCCTGGCGCCATGCGTTCCATGTATTTTGTATTTGGCCTTGAAATTATCGAACTGGAGCAATTCAAAACACGCTACTACGAACCCGGCCTGCTGGCCAAAATTTTGGGCAATATTCCGGGCGGCCTGCGGCCCGTAGATGCAATGCGTAACCTGGAACTATACCCCATAATTCGCACTGCTTCTATTGAAAACGACCGGCTCCGGGTTCAGCTGGAGGAACGCGACGGCGGCATCGGCGACGTGGTGCTCCTGCTCAACGACAACATCCAACTGAATGCCAACATCAACCCCGGTTTTAAACCGGCGTTCGAGGCAGACCTCAAGCCCTATGCGCACTATTTCTCCACCGATACGATCAATCGGCTGTCGCTGCTGGCCTGCAACCGCGCGGGCTGGCTCAACGGCCAGGTCTACAGGCTAAATTACCAACCAACTGAAATTATTGCGGAGCGCGGTAATTCCCAGCCAAGTTCGTTGCGAAAAAGCAAGGATGCCCCCCTGGATTCCATCAACCTGTACGCCCTGATCGTGGGCACTTCCCGGTATTCCGGGGAGCATCTCAAACTGAATTACCCGGACAAGGATGCGCAGGCTTTCGCCGATGCGCTGCGTTTGTGCGGGGAGCCGTTGTTTGGGAAAAATATTGAAGTCAAACTGCTGAGCACCAATGCCGAGCCCTGGCCGCGCAAGGCCGAAATCCGGCAGGCGTTGCAAGCATTCGCAGCCAAGGCCGACCCCAACGACATCCTGCTGGTGTACCTTTCCGGCCACGGCATTACGTACCCGCCCAACAGCGAAAAAGGCCAGTTTTATTACCTCACCACCGATATCGTTACGGATGACCTCAAAGATCCGGCGGTCCGTAACGAAAAGGCCATTGCCCAGGACAGCCTGCAAGCGTGGATCAACCAGGTAACTGCCCGCAAACGCATCCTCATACTCGATGCCTGCAACTCAGGTCAGGTGGTCAAAACCATGGGGCCGGGAGAAAAGGCCCTCAACAGCGATCAGCGCCGGGCACTTGAACGGATGAAAGACCGCAGCGGCATGTTTGTGCTGGCCGGGTCGGCTGCCGATAAATCGAGTTTTGAAGCCAGCCGCTTCGGGCATGGTTTGCTCACCTACAGCCTGTTGAACAACATGCCCAAAGTGGCTGCTGAAAACAAAGCGTTGATCGATGTCGGACAACTGTTTACGGAAGCGCTGGAAGAGGTGCCCAAACTGGCAAAAGATATTGGCCGGGCACAAACGCCGGAGTTGATCGGCGCCGGGAGTTTCGATATCGGAATGATCAAGGGCGCCCCGCCCTTTGCCATACCCCAAACCATTCCGGTTTTCCTGCGGACTAATTTTATTAATAAAAAAGCCATTGACCTGGCAGGGCTATCCCGGGCGGTGAACAGCCACCTCGAATACCTCGCCGGCCAAAAAGAACCTGCGCTTGCCTATTGGGATCTTGCCGAATTTACCGGCGACCATTACTACCTCGGCGGCAGCTACGAACAACTGGATGAAACCATCTCGGGCGAAACCTGGCTGTATCGGGAGGGTCAGGAATTGGCTTCGTTTAAGTTTTCGGGTCCAGCCACACAGCTTGAAAGCCTGGCGGAGCAGATCGTCGACCAGGCTTTCAAGTTTTTGAACAAAAAGAAATGATGCGGAGTGCGGCAAACTGCCCAAGGCAAACGCATCAAAATCGCCCCGGATGGGGCGGCATCTCGGTAGTATTAGCCCACGGATTGGTAGTTTCCGGCCATTTTTATAAAAAATAAAAAGCCGGGTTTTTCCGGCAATCCGATAAGCACCCATTCCTGCGATAAAGAGCCGTTCAGGGGCAGAGGATCAATACGCCCAGAAAAAATCCCAACAGAAAAATGACCGCCAGCCGCCGCTCGCGCCAGATGATTTTTTCCACCGGGACGGTTCCGGCCCCAACCAGTAAATTGCCGCTGCGGATCACCCGCAACAACACGAGCGAAATCAGTGCATAGGCCAGCAGGTAAATTTTATCCATCAGCACCATGTAGCCCGTGTCGGGCAGGGCATCGCTGTACGATTGCTGGAGAAACACCGCTGTGAGCAGGCCGCCAATGGGCAACGAAGCGCGCATGTCGATATACGTCGGGTGCAAAATGAGCGCGCCAATGCTGATGAGCATGACAACCGCCAGGGGCAGCATCATTTTCAGCAGGAAATAGGTGATCGGCCTGGCGAGCCGGATGGTGTACACCAGTTGGTTGTACACGCAGGCATTTTCGTCCGGGTTGCCAAAGTTGGTGCGATAGTCATTTTCAAAGGGTTGCAGGCTGGCGCGCTTCATTTCCCATCCGACCAGCTGCAGGCTGTGGCGAATGGCTGCTCCGGCGGTATCGGGCACGTACACGAGTTCGCTGGCGTCGTATTCCGGGTTTTCAATCTGGATGGTCAGGTCGTGCTCGTCGAGCGGGAAATGGCTGAGCATGAACGAGTGAAAAAAGCGCCCCTCCACCCGAAATATCCGGTAGTTGGTGCCGTCGGACAACAAACTGTCGCTGCCATCGCCGGAAGGCGCCGAAGTCAGGCTCCATTTTTCCACCTGGTTGACAAACTCGATTTCCGTAGGATCAATTTCCCCCTTCCATTTGAACCAAATGTAGAAATCAGCGTAGAACGAATGCTCGTCCATATTCAGGTCGTACAGGTTCATCAGGTACATGCCTACCCGGGCTTCCTGCGGCGATTGAGCAGGCAGTTGGCAGCAAAAAAGCAGGCAAAATAGGAGCAGGTACAGGCGCATGGTGTGGTGTTTTCGACGGGCTAAATTGGTGAAAATTTTGCCAAATCCAGGACTTGTAATGTTTTTTGAAACAACGCATCGAGCGGGGCCTCAATCCGCACGGCCGCCCCGGAAACAGGATGCTCGAACGACAGCGCCCAGGCGTGCAAAAACATACGCGGAAGCTCCAGGGTTTTCCAGAAATACGCGTTGTGCTTGTTATCGCCGTGGCGCTTGTCGCCGATCACCGGGTGCAAAATATGGGCGAAATGTTTGCGTATCTGGTGCCGGCGTCCGGTTTCAGGTTCGGCCTCCACCAAAGCGAAACGGGCGGTCGGATATTTTTTGCCGATGGCATGTGGCACCTCACTTTTTCCCAGGCAACGGAAGTGGGTTTTAGCGGGCAAAAATTCGGCCTTGGGTTTGTCCTGGTCGCGCACCGCATAGTCGATCGTTCCCGACACTTCGGGCCAGCCGCGCACGATGGCGAGGTATTTTTTTTCAATGGTTTTTTCCCGGAAATATTCGGCCAGCAACTCGGCATCCGCACTGCTTTTTCCAAAAATCAAAACACCCGAAGTCGCCCGGTCGAGCCGGTGTATGGTGAATACCGGGGCGCCGATCTGGTCGCGCAGCGTTTGCAGGACAAAAACCGAATCCTCGCTGATTTGCGACTGGTGCACCAACATGCCCTGGGGTTTGTTGATGGCGATGAAATGCGGGTCTTCGAAAAGAATGTCGAGTTGAACGGGCATTTTTTAAAAACTGGGGGCATAGAATTTGAGTCAGCGTCTCACTTCGAGTGAGACGCTGACTGTAACTGGAATCACTGTTTTTGCCAGCCGCCGAGAATCGCGCCGAATACGGCAAATTGCAACAAAATAAAACCGCCGTCGACCAGGCTTAGGTCCCAGGATTTGAGCGCAAACATGTTGCCGACCAAGGTGCCCAGGAACCCGAATGCACCGATAGCAGCCCCGGTTTTTGCGCCGTCGAGCCAATCCTGCACGCGCATGCGTTGAAACAGCCAGTTCAAAATCCAGGCGGTCACAAGGGCAACTGCAAAACTCAATCCGTAGGCTACACCCGGATATTCCATGCTATCCACCATTTCCCGGGTGATGCCGTGGCCTGCCATCCATTTGTCGGCAAAAATGCCAAACCAGCCCATGCCCAACAATGCGTTCGCGACTCCGCAGGCCAGCAGCGCGAGGTAGTTTGTTTTCATAATATCCGCTGTTTTTTTTAACTCAAGTTGTGACCATGAAATAGAATAGACAAGATTAACAGGAAAAAACAGGATTAAACGGCCTATGGCCGTTTAATCCTGCAAAATCATGTCGATCCTGTCCAAAAAATAAAAAAATCTGTCTCCAGAACAGTTGGGCACAACTTGAGTTTTTTAGTAAAAGTGGCGGCAAAGATAGTTTTTTAGCTAATCCTGCTCCACACCTGTGCCGCCTTCCCCGTGGCTTCCAGATGCAGGCGCAACCGGGCATTTTCGGGTTTGGCCAGGGTGGGATCATCTTCCAGAATGCGCGCAGCAATATCCCGCGCGGCGGTCAGAATTTGGCCGTCGCGGCCCAGGTCGGCGATCAGGAAGCGCAGCATGCCGCTCTGCTGGGTGCCCTCCATGTTGCCGGGACCGCGCAGGCGCAGGTCTACTTCGGCAATTTCAAAACCGTCGTTGGTGCGCACCATGGTCTGGACGCGCTCCCGGCCATCGGCGCTGAGTTTAAAGCCTGTCAGCAAAATGCAATACGACTGCTCGGCGCCGCGGCCCACCCGGCCCCGCAACTGGTGGAGCTGGCTCAGGCCAAACCGCTCGGCATTTTCGATGACCATCACCGAGGCGTTCGGCACGTTCACGCCCACTTCGATCACCGTGGTGGCCACCATGATGTGCGTCTCGCCTTTGACAAATCGTTGCATTTCAAACTCCTTGTCGGCCGCCTTCATTTTGCCGTGCACGATGCTGATCTGGTATTCCGGCTGCGGGAAGTCGCGGCTCAGGGCTTCGAAGCCGCTCATGAGGTTGAGCATGTCGGCTTTTTCGGTTTCCTCGATCATGGGGTACACCACGTAGATCTGCCGGCCTTTGGCAATTTCCTCGCGCATGAAACCCTGCACGCGCAGGCGGTGATGCTCGGTTTTGTGGATGGTTGTGATGGGTTTGCGGCCCGGCGGCATTTCATCGATAGCCGACACGTCGAGGTCGCCGTAGAGCGTCATGGCCAGGGTGCGGGGTATGGGGGTAGCGGTCATCACCAGCACATGCGGCGGCAGCCCGGCGCCTTTTTTCCAAAGGGCGGCGCGTTGTTCCACACCGAAGCGGTGCTGCTCGTCGATGATCACCAGGCCCAGGTTTTGGAACACCACCCAGTCTTCGATCAGCGCATGGGTGCCGACGACGATGTGCAGTTCGCCGGAGTCGAGTTGTTCGAGAATTGCCGCGCGTTTTTTTCCCTTGACCGAGCCGCTGAGAAAACCGACGTTGACGCCCAGGTCGCCCACCAGTTCGGTGATGTTGGCAAAATGCTGCCGGGCCAGAATTTCCGTCGGCGCCATCAGGCAAGCCTGAAAACCGTTGTCGATGGCGATGAGCATGCACATCAGGGCAACCACGGTTTTTCCGGAGCCGACATCGCCCTGCACCAGGCGGTTCATTTGCTGGCCTGCGGCCAAATCGGCGCGAATTTCTTTGATCACCCGTTTTTGGGCATTGGTGAGTTCGAAGGGCAGTTTTTCATGGAAAAATTTATTAAAAAAATCGCCGATCGTTTCAAAAACAAAACCCTTGCTGGCGTCTTTCCGGCGGCGGCGGATTTGCAGCAGGCGCAGTTGTAAAAAAAACAATTCTTCAAATTTCAAGCGGCGGGTAGCGGCATCCAGTTCCTGTTGGTTTTCCGGAAAATGAATGTGGCGCAGCGCATCCCAGCGGGAAACGAGCCGAAAACCTTCCAATAAAAACCCGGGCAGGGTTTCGGGCAGGTCGGCATGCAGGAGGCCGTCGATCAGGGCGCGCAACAGCCTGCGCAGGCCCTTCGCGTCGAGGCCTTTTTGGGTGAGTTTGTCGGTGGAGGGGTAAACGGGGTCGAAGGTGGGCGCCGATGAAGCATTATCGGGTGTGACCTCTTCCAGTTCCGGATGCGGAATATTGAACTTCCCGTTGAACTGGCTGGCCCGGCCAAACAGCACGTATTCCTTGCCTACTTGCAGGTTGCGCTCCAGCCATTGGGCGCCCTGAAACCAAATGAGTTCGATAGCGCCTGTTTCATCGCGCAGGGTGCCGGTCAGCCGTTTGGCGCGGCCAGTACCCACCATTTCCAGGCGGCGCAGGATGCCTTTTACCTGGTACTGTTCGCCTTCCGTGCGAATGTCGCGCACACTGTGAAACTTCGTCCGGTCGATATAGCGAAAAGGAAAGTGAACCAGCAGGTCGCCGAATGTGAATATCCCGAGCTCTTTTTTGAGCACTTCGGCGCGCTGCGGGCCTACGCCCTTGAGGTATTCTATGGCGGTGTCGAGTGGCATGGCTTGACTGGCAAATGTAACAGAAATTGTTTTAAATGCGGGCAGGCTTGATTTAAGCGCTTGCCCCTTTTTCGTAGGTTTGACAAAAAATTTCTCCTCGTCAATGGCAACACCGAAAGTTTTCCTTCAAAACCTATATTCGCCTTGAAAAAAACAAAACTGACACCTGGTGAACACCCACGAAGAAACCGGCACGCTGCCCGCAGGCGTTTCCGGATTTTTATGCGTGGACGCCGGACGGAGCGGAAACCGGGTTTTGCATTTGGAAATGATTTTTAAAACCGCTTGCCCCAGTCATTCATGGCTGGGTTGAGAAAAAAATTTATGCCTGATGAAGAAAAAGCACTACACCAATGGCGACATCACGGTAGTTTGGCAACCCGATGTTTGCCAACATTCCGCAATCTGCTGGAAGGGCCTGATCGACGTTTTCAACCCGCAGGCCCGCCCCTGGATCAACATAGACGGCGCCGACAGCGCGGCGATCATTGCCCAGGTGGAAAAATGCCCGTCGGGGGCGCTTTCCTGGTTTCGGAATGATACGCCGCCGGATGAAGCGGAATAAACAATCAAAATCGTTTCGGCAGCATCCATTATTAATGTCAATTTATATTTCCAGGAAGACATGCGAGCGCCTGGTCGGGTTGGGTTTTATCCGCTAACCTGTCAGGTGGTTTTTTCTAAAAAATACGCTTGCCGGGCCAGGCGTATTTTTTAGAAAAAACCACCTGACAGGTTTTAAATTCGCCCCATGAAAATTTTCTGTATTGGCCGCAACTACATCGACCACGCCAAGGAACTGAACAACCCGGTCCCTTCCGAGCCCATGGTTTTTATGAAACCGCCAACCGCACTGGTGGTGAATAACAAACCTTTTTTTTACCCGGAATTCAGTCGAAACATTCACCATGAGGGCGAACTGGTGCTCCACATTTGCAAAAACGGCCGATCCGTGCAGCCTGAATTTGCATCGCGGTATTACGATGCTGTGGCTTTTGGCATTGATTTTACGGCGCGTGATGTGCAGGACAAACTCAAACAAAAAGGCCATCCCTGGGAAATTGCCAAGGGCTTCGACCGTTCGGGACCACTCAGCAAGTGGGTCCCGTTGAGCGAACTGCAAAATCCGCAGGACATTCATTTTCAATTGAAAAAAAACGGCACAGTGGTACAGGATGGCCACACCCGCGATCTGATCTTTTCCTTCGACACGCTTATTGTGTACCTTTCGCAATTCTTCACCCTGCAAAAAGGCGACATGATCTTTACCGGAACGCCCGCCGGTGTGGGGCCTGTGCAGATCGGCGACGTGCTGGAGGGGGAAATTGAGGGGAAAGCGATGCTGACCTGCGCGATCAAATAAGTCTGTAAACTTGTGCATAAAATCCTTCTGATCGACGACGAAGAAAAATTGCGTTCCCTGCTGGCACGCATTGTAGCGCTGGAGGGGTTTGAGGTGTTGCAAGCCGGCGACTGCAAGGCAGGGCTGAAAAAACTGGACCAACACGAAGATATCGGCGCGGTACTTTGCGACGTCAAATTGCCCGACGGCAACGGCGTCGAACTTACCCGGCAAATCAAGGTTACCCATCCCCTTGTCGAGGTGATCCTGCTGACCGCTTACGGAAACATCCCCGACGGCGTGCAGGCGATCAAAAATGGCGCATTCGATTATATCACGAAAGGCGACGACAACAACAAGATCATTCCGCTCCTGCACCGCGCATTGGAGAAAGTGGAGTTGGCCAAACGGGTCCGCCAACTGGAAAAACAACTCGGCGAAAAACACTCCTTCGACAGCGTGATCGGCCAATCCGCGGGCATTCTGGCTGCCGTCGATCTGGCACGCAGGGTGGCCCCGACCGATACGACCGTTTTGCTCACCGGCGAAACAGGGACAGGCAAGGAAATTTTTGCCCAAGCCGTTCACCAGGCGAGCCAGCGGCGAAACCGGCCATTTCTTGCCGTCAACTGCGCAACGCTTGGGCACGACCTTCTGGAAAGTGAACTATTCGGCCACCGGGCAGGCGCTTTCACCGGGGCGGTAAAAGACAAAAAGGGGCTGTTCGAAGAGGCAAACGGCGGAACGATTTTCCTGGACGAGATCGGTGAAATGACGCCCGACCTGCAGGCCAAATTATTGCGGGTGCTGGAATCGGGCGAATTCATCAAGGTGGGCGATACCAGCCTGACCAAAGTCAATGTGCGCGTGGTAGCGGCGACCAACCAGGATTTGGCACAAGCCATTGAACGGGGCCGCTTCCGGGCCGACCTGTTTTACCGCATTGCCGTTTTTCAAATCAAATTGCCGCCGCTGCGCGAACGCGTTGCAGACATCGAGCCGCTCGCCAGGCACTTTGCCGCGTTGTACGGCCATAAAACCAATCAAAAAATTCAACATATCGATCCCGCGTTTTTGGCCGCCCTGAAGCAATACCCCTGGCCGGGAAATATTCGCGAGTTGAAAAACGTCATCGAGCGCAGTGTCATTTTAATGGAAAACGAAGTACTGCGCACGGAAAACCTGCCGCCCGAATTCCGGCATCCCGACGCTCCTGCCGGTACCCCGGGCAAACCCGGCGCCTCCCCGGCGCTTGACCTGGCCTACGCCGAAAAAATTCACATCCAAAAAGTGCTCGACCACACCGGGGGCAACAAAACCGAAGCCGCCCGCCTGCTCGGTATTGCGCTGACGACGCTCTACCGCAAGCTCGACGAATACAAAATTCAAGGGCATTAACGCCAATCATTCGGGACGAGGCTGGGGAGCCGTTAGCTTTGGGGTAAATACTTTCAAAACGCTACGGCCGGCCCTTTCAAAATGAAAGGGTTTTTGAAAGGAGGTTTCTCTAATTTTTTTTATAAATCATTAATCTCCAGCGGCTTGCTGTTGATTTGCCCGCTTGGGCATGGCGCTTGCCTGTTCTTTGGCATAATCAAAATTCCAGCGCTCATGCAGTTTCTCCTACTACTCGCAGCAGGCTTGCTTTGCTTCGCCCTGTTCTTCAAATCGATTCGTTTTTTTGAAAAAATCTGACCCGATGATCGCACTGTTCATTCTTTCCGTCGCAGTATTCGGCTACATGTGCTACGTGCTGCTCAAACCTGAAAAATTCTGACCGCTATGAACACGGAAATACTTGGCATCATACTCATGTACGGGCTGGTACTGCTGCTGGCCATACCCTTCGGCGCGTACATCGGCAGGGTGTTCACCGGCGAACGCACACTGCTGGACCCCCTGCTCAACCCGCTCGACCGGGCCTTTTTCAAACTCGGCGGCATCGACCCCGACCGGCCCATGCGCTGGCAGCAACACCTGCTGGCGCTGCTGACGATCAACGCCGTGTGGTTCGTGCTTTCCATGCTGGTACTGACCAACATGGGCCGGCTGCCGCTCAACCCCGACGGCAACCCCTCGATGAGTCCCGACCTGGCGTTCAACACCTCGGTCAGTTTCGTGACCAACACCAATTTGCAACACTATTCGGGCGAAACGGGTCTGTCGTACCTGGGCCAGTTGGTGCTGATGGTCTGGCAGTTCATCAGTGCCGGGACGGGCATCGCCATTTGCGCGGTGGTGTTCCGGGCCATGCGCGGCGGAGCAAACGAGCTCGGCAACTTTTACCAGCTTTTCGTCCGCAGTTGCACGCGCATCCTGCTGCCTGTAGCTTTTGTCAGCGCGCTCGTGTTGGTTTTCAACGGCACGCCCATGACCTTCGAAGGCAAGGACACCATCGTCAGCCTGGAAGGCGATACGGTGCAAGTGAGCCGCGGTCCGGCGGCAGCATTTGTGGCCATCAAACAACTGGGCACCAACGGCGGCGGCTTCTACGGGATTAACTCGGCCCACCCCCTCGAAAACCCGAATTACGGGACCAATATCCTGGAAACCGCGCTGATCTTCCTGATCCCTATCGCCATGATTTTTGCCCTGGGGTTCGTGCTGAAACGGCGGCGTTTCGCCTGGATGATTTTCGGTGTGATGACCGCCGGCTTCCTGTCGCTGGTCATTCCCGCCGTGGTGTTTGAAATGCAGGGCAACCCCGCCATCGCCGACCTCGGCGTGCAGCAGAACATGGGCAGCATGGAAGGCAAGGAAGTGCGTTTCGGCCCGGCGGCCTCGGCCTATTGGGCCGTCAACACCACCTGCACCAGCAACGGTTCGGTCAATTCGATGCACGACAGCCTGACCCCCCTCGGCGGGATGAGCGCCCTGCTGGGCATGATGACGAATTGCTTCTACGGCGGCGTGGGCGTGGGTTTTCTCAATTTTTACATCTTTATCATCCTGGCCGTATTTATCAGCGGGCTGATGGTAGGCCGCACGCCCGAATTTTTAGGTAAAAAAATTGAAGCCCGCGAGATGAAGATCGCCATGATCGTCGCCCTGTTGCACCCCCTGCTGATCCTGGCCGGAACGGCCTTGTCGAGCCACCTGTACGCTTCCGACCCGGAAACTTACGCCGGCTGGCTGAACAACCCGGGGTACCACGGATTCAGCGAAATGCTTTACGAATTCAGTTCTGCTTCGGCCAACAACGGCAGCGGATTTGAAGGTCTGGGCGACAACACGCCGTTCTGGAACATCGCCTGCGGCCTTGTCATGCTGATGGCGCGCTACCTTCCCATCATCGGGCCGGTGGCCATTGCGGGCTTGCTGGCCGAAAAAAAATACATCCCCGAAAGCGCCGGCACCCTGCCCACCGACACGGCAACTTTCGGCGCCATCATTTTTGCCGTTATCGTCATCCTGGCTGCGCTGGCCTTTTTTTCTGCCCTGACGCTGGGGCCGATATCGGAACATCTTTCCATTTACTAAATTCAGCTGATCACCAACCATGAAACGGATTAAGCAATTTCCCTTGTTTCAGCACGACTTGGTGCTGGAGGCTCTCCGGCAAGCTTTTGTAAAACTCAACCCCGTCACCCTGTTTCGAAACCCCGTCATGTTCACGGTAGCGATCGGCACGGCAGTCATGCTGATTGTCAGCCTGTGGATTTTAGCCGGTGAAAAGAATCAGGGCAGCTTTGGCTATAACTTTTTGATTTTCCTGTTTCTGCTGTTCACAGTGTTGTTCGCCAACTTCGCGGAAGCCCTCGCCGAGGCACGCGGCAAAGCCCAGGCCAACACCCTGCGCAAAACGCGGGAAGAAACCCCGGCCCGCCTCGAAAACGGCCAGGTGACGAGCTCCAGCCGGCTGCGCAAAGGCGACGTTTTTATTTGCGAAGCGGGCGACATTATTCCCGCCGACGGCGAAATTATTGAAGGGCTGGCTACCATCGACGAAAGCGCCATCACCGGCGAAAGCGCGCCCGTGATCCGGGAAGCAGGGGGCGACAAGAGCAGTGTGACCGGCGGCACGAAGGTGCTGTCGGATAAAATCAAAGTGATGGTCACCACCGAACCCGGCGAAAGTTTTCTCGATAAAATGATCGCCCTCGTGGAAGGCGCTTCGCGGCAAAAAACGCCCAATGAAATCGCGCTGACGATACTGCTCGCCGGCTTTACCCTGGTGTTCATCATCGTAACCGTCACGCTGAAACCTTTCGCCGACTATGCGAACACCTCCGTCACAATCGCCGCGTTGATCTCGCTCTTCGTATGCCTGATCCCTACCACGATCGGCGGCTTGCTTTCGGCCATCGGCATCGCCGGCATGGACCGCGCACTGCGGGCCAACGTCATCACCAAGTCGGGCAAGGCCGTGGAAACCGCCGGCGACATCGACGTGTTGCTGCTCGACAAAACGGGCACCATCACGATCGGCAACCGCAAGGCCACGCATTTTTACCCTGCTCAGGGTGTGCACGAACGGACTTTTATTGAAGCCTGCGTTTATGCCTCCCTTGCCGACGAGACCCCGGAGGGTAAATCTATCCTGGAGTTGGCGGGTGGCACCATCGCCAAAAACCTGAGTATCGAAGGGGCTGCCCTGATCAAATTCACGGCCGAAACCCGCTCCAGCGGTGTCGACCTGCCAGCCGGACGGCGTATCCGCAAAGGCGCCAGCGACGCGATCCGAAAGCTGGCTGCCGCTGCGGGCAACCCGTACCCGGCCGATGTGGCCGCCCGCGTGGATGCTATTTCCGGCAACGGCGGCACACCGCTGGTCGTGGCGGAAAATGAAAAGATTATTGGTACTATTGAGTTGCAGGACATCATCAAACCCGGCATCCGCGAACGCTTCGAGCGCCTGCGCAAAATGGGCATCAAAACCGTGATGGTCACCGGCGACAATCCGCTGACCGCCAGGTATATCGCCGAAAAAGCAGGCGTGGACGACTTCATCGCCGAAGCCCAGCCCGAGGATAAATTGAGTTACATCCGGAAAGAACAGGCCGAAGGCCGCCTGGTTGCCATGATGGGCGACGGCACCAACGATGCCCCCGCGCTTGCCCAGGCCGACGTGGGTGTGGCGATGAACAGCGGCACCCAGGCCGCCAAGGAAGCGGGAAATATGGTGGACCTGGACAACGACCCGACCAAACTGATCGAAGTGGTGGAAATCGGCAAACAACTGCTGATGACCCGCGGGACGCTCACCACCTTTTCCATCGCCAACGACGTGGCCAAGTATTTCGCCATTATTCCCGCTTTGTTCGTCACCGGCATTCCCGCTCTGCAAACGTTGAACGTCATGCAACTGCACAGCCCGCAAAGCGCCATCCTTTCAGCTGTGATTTTCAATGCCATCGTTATTCCGCTGCTGATACCCCTGGCGTTGAAAGGCGTCGCCTACCGACCCATCGGCGCCAGTGCACTGTTGCGCCGCAACCTGCTGGTTTACGGCCTGGGCGGGATCATTGTGCCGTTCATCGGGATCAAGATCATCGACCTGGCGGTATCGCTTTTCAGCTGATAATTTTTCTAATTTTAAAAACAGAAGTTATGAAAGAAAATATAGTTCCGGCGGTCAAACTGACGCTGCTTTGCCTGATTTTTTTCTCCGGTATTTACTCCTTTGCCATATGGGGTGTAGCGCAACTGGCACCCAACCAGGGCAGAGGCGAAACAATCGTTCACAACGAAAATACCTACTACGTCAACGTCGGCCAGGCCTTTACCGCCGACCGTTATTTTAACTCCCGGCCCTCTGCGGTGGGTTACAACGCCGCCGGTTCCGGCGGCAGCAACAAAGGCCCTTCCAATCCCGCCTACCTTGCCGATGTGCAGGCCCGGATCGATACCTTCCTGGTACACAATCCGGGGGCTCAAAAAAGTGAAATACCCGCCGACCTGGTCACCGCCGGCGGCAGCGGTTTGGACCCGCATATTTCCGTGCAGGCCGCACGGGTGCAGGTACCGCGCATTGCCGCGCTGCGCCGCCTCGCCGCAACAGACCTGGAACAATTAATTGTCCAACACACGGAGCGCCCACTGCTGGGCCTGTTCGGGACGGAACGGGTACACGTGTTGAAATTGAACCTTGCGCTGGACGAATTACGATAACCGTTAAACACAGTTTTTATCATGAAATACTTAATTGCATTATCGCTCTTGTTGCCCGCAATGGCGGCTGCGGCGCAATCCGACAGCACCGGCTCGGTGTTGGCGTTTAGCGGCTATGCCGAAGCATATTACCTGTATGATTTTGGCAACCCGCCGGATCACAACCGGCCGGCTTTTGCGTATTCGTTCAACCGGCACAATGAAGTCAGCCTTAACCTCGGTTTTATAAAAGCCGCCTACGCCAAGCCAAATGTGCGTGCCAACCTCGCCCTGATGGCAGGCACCTACGCCAATGCCAATCTCGCCGCCGAACCCGGCGTGTTGCGCAATGTGCTGGAAGCCAACGCCGGCGTAAAAATTTCAAAAACCAAAGACCTCTGGATCGATGCGGGTATTTTCGCTTCGCACATCGGTTTTGAAAGCGCCGCCGGCAAAGACTGCTGGAACCTGACGCGAAGCATGGCCGCCGACAACTCGCCGTATTACGAAAGCGGGGTGAAAATCGGATACAGCTCCGGTGACGGTCGCTGGTTCCTGAGCGCCCTGCTGCTCAACGGCTGGCAACGCATCCAGCGCGTCGATGGGAACAACACCCCCGCTTTCGGCCACCAGCTGACGTTCAGACCCAATGGAAACATTACGCTCAACAGCAGTTCGTTTATCGGCAACGACAAACCCGACAGCTTGCGGCAAATGCGGTATTTTCACAATTTTTACGGTATTTTCCAGGTGGACAGGCGCTGGGCGTTTACGGTTGGTTTCGACGTCGGCGCCGAAGAGACGGCCAAGGGCAGCGGCGCCTACAACAGCTGGTACACACCGGTAGCGATGGTGCGGTACTCTGCTTCGGACAAGTTGGCGGTTTCGGTGCGCGGCGAATATTACCACGACCCCGAAGGCGTCATCATCGCCACCGGCACCCGCAACGGTTTTCAAACCTGGGGCTATTCGGCCAACCTGGATTTTGCCGTGAATAACCATGTTTTGTGGCGCATCGAGGCGCGCGGGTTCAGCAGCCGCGACGAAATTTTTACCCGTGAAACCGAACTGTCGACGCAAAATTTTTTCATAGTCAGCGCTTTAGCCGTTTCCTTTTGAATGCCGGATAAAGAACAAACCGTACAACGTTTTCTCGACCTGATCAAAAAATCACGCCGGGGAAAATTCAAAATCTACATCGGCATGAGTGCCGGGGTGGGCAAAACGTACCGCATGCTTCAGGAAGCGCACACCTTGTTGCGAAACGGTATCGACGTAAAAATCGGCTACATCGAAACCCATAACCGGACGGAAACGGCTGCCTTGCTGGAAGGGCTGCCGCTCATTCCCCGCCGAAAGTTGTTTTACAAAGGCAAAGAACTGGAGGAAATGGATTCGCAGGCCATCATCAACCTGCGGCCGGAAGTGGTAATCGTCGATGAATTGGCCCACACAAATATCGAAGGCAGCAAAAATGAAAAACGCTGGCAGGATGTCCTGGAGATTCTAAATGCCGGTATTAATGTGATCAGTGCAGTGAACATCCAGCACATCGAAAGCCTGAACGACGAAATCAAAAAAATTACCGGCATCGAAGTCCGCGAACGCATTCCCGACAGCGTACTGGCCCATGCCGACGAGGTGGTCAATATCGACATGACGGCCGACGAATTGATCGCCCGCTTGCGGGAAGGAAAGATTTACCCGGAGGATAAAATCGAAACCGCGCTCCGCAATTTTTTCAAAAGCGAGCATATTCTCCAACTCCGTGAAATGGCCCTGAAAGAAGTGGCCGCACAGGTGGAGCGCAAAGTGGAAATGGAAATCGCCCCTTACCTCGCCGTGCGGCACGAACGTTTCATGGCCTGCATCAGCAGCAATGAAAAAACCGCCCGGATCGTCATTCGAAAAACCGCCCGCCTTGCCAACTACTATGCCGGGAAATGGTTTGTGCTCTACGTGCAAACGCCCCGCGAAGGCCCCGATAAAATCCCCCTGGACAAACAGCGGCACCTGATCAACAATTTCAAGTTGGCGACCGAATTGGGCGCAGAGATCATCAAGGTTAAAAGTAACAGCGTCGGCACAGCCATTATTGAGCATGCCGAACGGCACGACATTACCACGATCTGCATCGGGAAACCGCACCTGAATCTGTTCAAAATTATACTGGCAACCAACGTTTTCAACGAGCTGCTGAAAAAAATGTCTTCCAGCGATATAGACCTCGTCATTTTAAGCTGAGCATGAAAATAAAAGCAAAACTCACCCTCGGCGTCGGGCTTTTGTTCGCCCTGATCCTCCTGCTGGCCATCGTGGGCGTGCGCCAGGTTTATCGCTTGTCGGACGATACGAAAAACATCCTGCATGCCAATTATCAATCCCTGGATTATTCCAAAAATATGCTGCATGCCCTGGAAGCAACGGAATGGCAACCGCTATTTGCACAATTTGAAGCCAACCTGGCAAAGCAGGAGCGAAATATCACCGAAGTCGGCGAAACGGAACAGACCCGGTATCTGCGGGAATATTTCGAACGCTTTAAAACCGATCCGGCAGACACTGTTGCCGTGCACAAAATCCGGAATCAGATCAACAGTATTATGAAATTGAACCTGGAGGCCATCCAGCGGAAAAGCGCGGTAGCGGAAAAGACGGCCGAAAGCGCCATCTTTTGGCTAAGCATTCTGGGCATCTGCTGTTTCCTGATCGCCTTCACCCTGCTGTTCAACCTGCCCGCCCATATTGCCAATCCGATCCGTGAACTGACCGAGAGTATCAAACAAATTGCCGCCGGAAATTACCTGCAACGTGTGCACCTGGAAAGCCACAGCGAATTTGGCGAACTGGCCAGATCGTTCAACGTTATGGCTGAAAAATTGGAGGAATACGACAACAGCAATTTGGCCCGGTTGATGATTGAAAAAAAACGTATCGAAACCCTGATCAACAATATGCACGATCCTATTATCGGGTTGGATGAAGAAAAAAATGTGCTGTTTGCCAACGAAGTAGCCCTGAAAATCACAGGCTTAAAACCCAGGGAGATGATCGGAAAATCGGCTTTGGAACTCTCCGTGACCAACGACCTGATCCGCTCCCTGCTCAAAGGCGTGGTTTCAGGAGCAAAAACAGCGGATTTGGAACCGCAACAGCCCATGAAGATTTACGCCAATGGCAAAGAGAGTTATTTTGAAAAAAACGTACTGGATATCTCGATCACGCCAACCGGCGAAAAAACTTCAAAACACATCGGCTATGTGATCCTGCTGCGCAATGTCACAGCCTACAAGGAGCTGGACTTTGCCAAAACCAATTTTATCGCCACCCTGTCGCATGAATTCAAAACGCCTATCGCATCGATAAAAATGAGCGTCCAAATTCTGGAAAACAAACGGACAGGGCCCCTTAACGATGAACAAAACAACCTGTTGCTTCACATTCGGGACGATGCCGACCGTTTGCTTAAAATAACGGGCGAACTGCTGAACATTACCCAGGTAGAAACCGGCAAAATTCAAGTGACTGCTCTGCCCACCGACGCCAAAGCAATACTCCTTCAAGCCGTGGAAGCCACGCGGAACCTGGCAGATCAAAAAAATATCCGGTTCGACTTAAACTATCCGGAGGACTTGCCTGCTGTGCTGGCCGACAGCGATAAAACAACCTGGGTACTGACCAACCTCATATCAAACGCCGTGCATTACTCCTATCAAAATTCAATTATTTTTCTATCCATCCGCACCCCCGGCAACCAAGTCGAGTTTGTAGTAAAGGATACCGGAAAAGGCATTCCCCCACAATATATTGACAAAGTATTTGACCGCTATTTCCGCATTCCCGGCCCAACTTCGGAAGGCACCGGACTTGGACTTGCCATCAGCAAGGAATTCATTGAAGCACAGGGTGGAAGCATTGCCGTGGACAGCGATTTCGGCGCAGGTAGTACGTTTACCGTAAAATTGAATGGCGTGGAGCAGGCATAATACATCGCTTCAGGAAGGTGAAAAAATGCCGATCGGCGGGCAAAATCGCAGGCGCCATGCCTGGAAAAAAATTTCGAAGCTATCTCAGGGTTGCAAGCAGCCAATTCACCTACTTTTGTTTCCAGTGTACAATTCTGATACTTCCTATTGATTTTACTTACGCGCTGAGCATGAAACATTCAACCATACTTTATGTACTAACCACTTGCCTGGTTATAAATTTAAGCATAGCCCTGCCCGCCCAACCCCCAACCCCCGCTCCGCCCCAAACCGGCGCCATCCTCATCCTCGGCGCCACCGCGCATCTGGGCAACGGCCAGGTGCTCCCCAATAGCGCCATCGCATTCGAGGCGGGCAAACTGACCTTCGTGGCCAATGCGGCTACCATCCGGATCGACCGGAGCAAGTTTTCCAAAATATTCGATGCTACGGGCAAACACGTGTACCCGGGCTTCATTGCAGCAAATTCCCGTTTGGGCCTGGTAGAAATTGAGGCCGTACGCGCCACGCAGGACTTTGCCGAAACCGGCAGCCTCAATCCCAACGCACGGGCCCTGGTGGCCTACAACACCGACTCCGATGTGCAACCCACCGTGCGCTCCAACGGTGTGCTGCTGGCACAGGTGGTTCCGTCCAGCGGAGCAATTGCCGGCAGCTCGGCGGTTGTGCAGCTGGATGCCTGGAACTGGGAAGACGCCGCGCTGCGTGCCGATGACGGCATTCACCTGAACTGGCCCAACCCGACGCCCCGCCGTCGGTTCGGCCAGGCTGCGCCAAACCCGCAGGAGGAACAAGGCAACCCTTACCAGAAAAATATCGATGACCTGAACCGTTATTTGGGCGAAGCCAAAGCCTACGCGCAGTCGGCCAATCCGGAGGTGAAAAATCCGCGCTTTGAGGCCATGCGCGGCTTGTTTGACAAAAGCCAGAACCTGTACATCCATACCGATAATGCCAAAACGATGCAGGAAGCCGTGTTGTTTGCCGAATCGTTTGGCGCTCGGGCGGTACTCGTCGGCGCAGCTGATGCCTGGATGATCACCGATTTTCTCCGGGAACACCAGGTGGCGGTGATCCTCAGCGAAACGCAGCGTTTGCCCTCCCGGGATGACGAAGACATCGACCAGCCCTTCAAAACGGCGGCGGTGTTGCATAGTGCCGGAATCCCCTTTGTTTTAAATGTGGAAGGCGCCTGGCAGCAGCGCAACCTGCCGTTCCAGGCCGGCCAGGCCGTCGGCTTCGGGCTGCCTTACGAGGCTGCGGTGCAGGCCATTACCCTCAGCCCGGCGGCTATCATGGGCATTGGCGGGTCGACAGGCAGCCTGGAGCCCGGTAAAGACGCCACCCTTTTTATCAGCGACGGCGACGCACTCGACATGCGGACCAACAAGGTAACCGCCGCGTTTATTCAGGGCCGGGAGATCAGCCTCGACAACAAACAAAAACTCCTGAACCGGCGTTTTGAAGAGAAGTACAACCGGCAACGCTAGTGGTTTGGAAATTTCTTACCAAGTCAAAAACTGTTCTTGGAGCAACGGTAACGTTAAAAACAGCCCATCTTTGACCCTTTCGCCGATAAAAGCGTTTTAAGCAAGGTTTTATACGCATTTTTGTCTTTCGCAGCTTTCACCGCTAAGGCGCCAAAACGCAAGCACTCCGCGTCTTGGCGCCTTAGCGGTGAAAAAATCATAAAAAGTTAAGCACCCGTACTCATGCAACGCGACAACTACAGCCTGCTCATCGAGAAACTCGATAGTTTCATTCGCAAATTTTACATCAACCAGCTACTGCGCGGCGCACTCTACACCGTAGGCGCCGTGTTGGGTTTGTTTATCCTGCTCAACGTGCTGGAGTATTATTTCTACTTCGGAACGGGTGTGCGTACCGCCATGCTGTGGAGTTTTGTAGGGCTTTCCGGCGCTGCGGTATATCGCTGGGTTGCGGTGCCGCTGATGCACTATTTTCATTTGGGAAAAGTGATCAGCCACGAGCAGGCCGCCACGATCATCGGCGACCATTTCACGGATGTGAAGGACAAGCTGCTGAACATTTTGCAATTGAAACAGCAGGCCTCGGGTAATGCCATTTACACCGAATTGATCAACGCCTCGATCAATCAAAAAAGCGAGGAGATCAAACTGGTGCCTTTCCAGTCTGCCATAGATTTGCAAAAAAACCGGAAGTACCTGCGCTATGCCTTGCCACCGGTGCTGTTGTTGCTGTTTTTGTTTTTGGGCGCCCCCAATATTTTACGCGAAGGCACCATGCGTTTGCTGAACAGCACAACGAAGTTTGAAAAACCCGCCCCTTTCCACTTTGTAGTCAAAACCAACGAACTGAAAGCGGTGCAGTTTTCCGATTTTGTGCTGCATGTTGCTACGGAAGGGCAGGTGTTGCCCAATGAAATGTTTATCGATTTCGGCAATGTGCAGTACCGCTTGCAGAAAGACGCGGCCAATGCCTTTTCGTACACGTTTTCGAATGTGCAAAAAGACGTGGAGTTCAACCTGTTTGCCGGAGGCATTGAAAGCGAGGCATACAAATTGAGCGTCATCCGGCGCCCGAACATCTTGTCGTTTGGCGTCAAACTGGCCTTTCCGGAATACATTGGCAGGCCGGCCGAAAACCTGGACAACGTGGGCGATCTGGTGTTGCCGCAAGGCACCAATATCAACTGGGTTTTTAATGCCCAGCACACCGACCGACTCGACCTGCGTTTTGGCAGCGGCGCACCGGCGGCCACCAAGCGGTTCGACGATGAACTCTTTTCCTTTAACCGCCGCGCGCTGAAAGACGAGTCGTACAAAATTTACCTCAGCAACGCGGAACTCCTGAACGCCGACTCGGTTGCCTATACCATCACCGTTATTCCCGACCTGCACCCGCAAATCTCCGCCGAAGAATTTCGCGACAGCACCAACCGGCGCTTGTTGTTTTTTGCCGGCAGCGCTTCCGACGATTACGGGCTGCAAACCCTGACCTTCAACTACCAGATCAAAAAAGCAAAAGGCGGCCAGATGCCGCTCAGCACGGTCAAAGTGCCCAAACCAACCGGCAAGCAAATCCAGTACGATTATACCTGGAACCTCCGCGACCTGGATATTCAGCCGGGCGACGAAATTTCCTACTACTTTGAAATTTTTGACAACGACGGCGTAAACGGCAGCAAAAGTGCGCGCACCAATGTAATGCAATGGCGCATGCCCACCCTCGACGAATACCGCAAAGACCAGGCACAAACGGCCGAAGAAATCCAGAAAGATTTGGAAAACGCCCTCAAGGAAAGTGCAAAGATCCAGGAGGAATTGAAAAAACTGCGCAATAAAGTGCTCCAGCAAAAAGAACTGGATTGGCAGTCGCGCAAGGAAATGGAGAAAATGCTGGACCGTCAAAAGCAGCTCCAAAACCAGATCGAGCAGACCAAGCAGAATTTTGAGGAAAGCCAAAAAATGCAGGAAGAGTTTAACCAGCAGAAAAACGAGGAACTCCTTGAAAAGCAGGAGCAGTTGCAAAAGATGTTTGAGGAAACCATGTCCGAAGAAATGAAGCAACTCATGGAGGACATTGAAAAATTGTTGCAGGAACTCAACAAGGATGAGATGCTGGAGCAAATGGAGCAAATGCAAATGTCGAACGATCAGCTGGAAAAACAACTGGACCGCCTGCAGGAACTGTACAAACAACTGGAGGTGGAAAATATGCTCCAGCAGCAAATTGAGCAACTTGAAGAATTGGCCAAAGAACAGGAGGAACTGGCCAAGGAAACGGAAAAAGAAAATAGCAGCAAGTCGGATGAGGACCTGAAAAAAGAGCAGGATGAACTGAACAAAAAAATGGACGACATCGAGAAGCAGCACGAAGAGATGCTGGAGAAAAACGAGGAATTAAAGCGGCCGCAAGAGATCGAGAACAACAAAGAGGAGATGCAGGATATCCAAAAGGACATGAAAGATGCCAAGCAGGATATGAATCAGGGCCAAAAGCAAAAGGCCGGCAAAAAGCAGAAAAAAGCAGCCGATAAAATGAAAAACATGGCCAACCAGATGCGCCAAAACCGCCAGTCGGGCGAGCAGGAGCAAATGGAGGAAGATATAGCCATGCTGCGTCAGTTGCTGGAAAACCTCATTGGCCTGTCTTTTTCGCAGGAGCAAAACATGCAGAATTTTGCCAGCACCTCCGTCAATACGCCGCGTTATGTGGAACTGACCCAGGAGCAGTTTAAAATTAAAGACGATTTTAAAATTGTTGAAGACAGCCTGCAAGCCCTGGCCAGCCGGAATTTCCAGATCGAAGGCATTATCACCGACAAGGTTGCGGATATCAAGGAAGGTCTGAAATACAGCCTCGACGACCTGGAAGAACGCCATGTTACCGCGGCCAGCGAATACCAACAGCGCACCATGAAAGGCTTCAATGATCTTGCGCTGATGCTCTCGGAAGTGATGGATCAAATGCAGCAGCAAATGGCTAACGGCCAGCCCGGAAGCGGTAGTTGCAGCAAACCCGGTGGTACCGGCGGCGGCAAAAAAGGCAAACAACCGATGGACAAGATCACCAAGGGACAGGGCGATCTGAACGAACAGATGAAAGCCCTCAAAGAGCGCCTGCAAAAAGGCAAAGGCCAGGGTGGCATGAGTAAAGAATTTGCCCAAATGGCCGCCCAGCAAGCCGCCTTGCGGAATGCCCTGCGCGAATTGCAAAAACAAAAGCAGGAGCAAGGCAAAGGCGATAAAGCCCTGGATGAGCTCATGCAGGAAATGGATAAAATTGAAACCGACCTGGTGAACAAACGCCTGACAAATGAAATGTTGAAGCGCCAGCAGGACATCCTTACCCGCCTGCTGGAAGCCGAACGCGCCGAGCGCGAGCAGGAACAGGACGAAGAACGGCAGGCGCAAACAGCCAAACAACAACCGGCAAAAATGCCGCCCGCACTGGAGGAATATTTGAAAAAACGCCGCGCTGAAGTTGATCTCTTCCGCACCGTATCCCCGGCCCTGAAGCCGTACTACAAACAGCTGGTGGAAGAGTATATAAAAGAAGCTGGGCAGTGATTCTTGACCTGACAGGTAGTTTTTTAACCAAAAAGGGAGCCGCAAATGCGGCTCCCTTTTTGGTTAAAAAACTACCTGTCAGGTCTTGGTTTCTCCCAACCGCAACAACTCCCGGTATTTCCAATACGTTTCCAAAGCCGCAATCCGGCATACGGTAAAACCCGCGCGGCCATCGAGAAAGCCTCGGCGCAGCAAATAATTTCGGATAAACTTGAACGGCGGATTAAAGATCAGTTTCCAATACGATCCTTTTTTGCCCCGGTTGTGCAAGGCTTGGGCGCCCATTTTAGCGTACCGGCGTACCCGTTCAATATGCTCATCCACGCTGTAATAACTGTAGTGCAACAAGTCGCCGGCAAGTTGCTCCACCCGGCAACCCTGGTTCATGATTACCTTATCGTGCGGATTTTGGCCGCCCCAGTGCCCCAGGCGTTTGTCGAACAGGCGCAACTTGCGGTCGGGATACCAGCCGCTGTGGTTGATCCACTGGCCGCAATAGTTTGTCCGGCGGTTCATCGAATAACCTTCAGCCTTCCAGTTTGCCTTAGCAGCCAGGATAGATTGCCGCAATATTTCACTCAAAGCCTCGTCAGCATCGAGCGACAACACCCAGGGGTGATGCGCCTGACCCAGTGCATAGTTTTTTTGTTCAATATGCCCCGCAAATGGATGCTGGAGAACACGAGCGCCGTTTTCCCGGCAAATAGCAACTGTCTCATCGGTGGAAAATGAATCGACTACCACAATTTCGTCGGCAACACCAGCCAGGGAATCCAGGCAGCGGCCAATATTCCGCGCTTCGTTGAACGTAATGATGACTGCGGAAAGCTGGACTTGCATGGCTGTGTACTACAAATTACTGCCCGATCAGTAGCGGCGCCGTTTTACCGTTTCCCATAACGACCACTTTCGCATTGGGCGATTTAACCAGTTCTTTTTGTACCTGGATCTGCTCGTATTGGAGCAGACGGTCGGTCAGCGTCGACGTGAGAATGCGTTGATAATCGGAGATACCCTGGGCCTCCACGCGTTTGCGGTCGGCCTCCTGCCGTTCTTTGTCGAGCACAAACTTCATCTTTTGCGCCTCCTGCTCGGCATTTATTTTCATTTCAATAGCCGTTTTAACGGAAGCCGGGAGGTTGATATTCCGGATCAATACTTGTTCCAGCACGATGCCACGCGCTTTAAACGCATCGTCCATGGAGTCGAACAGCCGTTGCTGAAATTCATCCCGTTTGGTGGAATACAACGAAACCGCGTCGTAATACGCGGCAAAATCCCGGCTTTTAGTCCGCACGGTTGGACGCACCACCACGTCGAGGTATGTTTTTCCAAGGGTTTGCAGAATTTCCGGCGCCTTTGCCGGAATTACGCGGAACAACACCGTCATGTCGATCACCACTTCCAGGCCGTCGGCCGAGAGCACCCGGATAGCGTCGTCGCCCATTTGCTGGCCTTCTTCAGTCACTGCAGACATGGTGTAGTTTTGGGTTCTGACATCAAATTCAATGACTTCCACGAGTGGGTTTACAAAGTTCAAGCCTTCGGTCAGGACACCATCCTGGACCTTTCCAAACAGGGTTTGAACCCCCACGATACCGGGCGAAATCTGAACAAAACAGGAAGTCAATATTCCCAAAACAACTAAGGCAATACCGATATACCGACCCATTTTTCCGAATGAACTCATGTTGGGATTGGCTTTGGACAGGGTGTATGCGAGAAAGGCGACAAATACGCCCAATATGGCAAGAAACATAAGCGATTTTTGATTTGGTGAATTGATTTAACAGACAACTTACGGCAGAACTCGCAGCCGGTCAACATTTTTAGATAAACAAAATTTTGGCCCGGACGGGTTTTAGATCGCTGCCGAAAACTGCCGGAGCATGCGCACGTCGTTTTCAAACAATAGCCGGATATCGGGAATATTGTACAGGCGAAGGGCCTGGCGTTCGATACCCATGCCGAAAGCATAGCCGGAATATTCGCGGCTGTCGATCCCGCAATTTTCCAACACCTCAGGGTCTACCATGCCGCAGCCCAGAATTTCGAGCCAACCGGTGCCTTTGGTCAACCGGTAGTTTTCTTCGGTATCGGTGCCCAACCACACGTCCATCTCTGCGCTGGGTTCGGTGAATGGAAAAAAGGACGGGCGCAGGCGGATTTTTGGCGCACCAAACATTTCCTGTGCGAAATAAAACAGCGTTTGCTTCATATCGGCAAACGAAACTTCCTTGTCGATAAACAAACCCTCGACCTGGTGAAACTGTGCATGCGAGCGTGCCGAGATGGTTTCATTCCGGTACACACGCCCGGGTGCGATGATCCGGATCGGAGGCTTGCGGGTAGTCATCACCCGGGCCTGCACATTGCTCGTATGCGTGCGCAGCAACATGCCCGGTGCATCCACCACATAAAATGTGTCCTGCATATCGCGGGCCGGGTGGTCCTCCGGCGTGTTCATGGCGGTGAAGTTGTACCAATCGTGTTCGATCTCCGGGCCGTCGGCTACCACAAAACCGATCCGGCTGAAAATTTCAATGATCCGGTTCATGGTGATCGAAATCGGGTGGCGGGAGCCAAGCGGCAAGGGCTCACCGGGTGCTGTGAGGTCGAGCTGCCGGGCCGAAGCCTGTTCGGCAGTAGCCTCCAGGGTTGCTTTGACCTCCTGAAATCGGGCCTCCGCCTGCTGTTTCAGAGCGTTAACTGCCTGGCCAAATTCCCGCTTCTGCTCGTTGGGCACATGGCGCATTTCCTCCATGAAAGCCTTGACCAGGCCCTTGGAGCCCAGGTACTGAATGCGAAAATCTTCCAATGCCTCCGGGCTGGCCGGTGTTTCCTGTTCAAGTTTTGCGGTCGCTTCCGTTACTTTTTTTATCAGATCGGACATAGTTGAAAAATCAAATTGGGCGCAGAAAAATTTCCGCCGTGTGTTTTGAGGCGGCAAAAATCGGAAATTTCACTGTTCTTTTTGCCGGCCTCATTCATTTCGACCGGGCAACACCGCATTAAACCCGATCCCAAAGGACCAAATTGTTCCAGATTCGCCCGGCTTGACCATCAAGCCCAGTTCGGGACGGATGGCCCAGCGGTCCAGGTTTTGGCTGATGCCAAAGCCCAGGTTGAACCCGAGATAAACCTCTCCATCATCATCCGGAAAAATATCCGCCTTTGCAGCCAGAGTTGCTTCAAACATGTTGTTTGCCGGGTAGGTGTACAACAATTTCGGACTGAATACCCACTGGGTTTCATCCTCGGCAAAATAAAGTCCGATGGGAAGTGTGCCGGCAAATTTACCCGGCACAATGGCAACCTTGGGCGCCAGGTCGATGTAGTTGACTCCGGAAGCCCCCTCTTCCTTGGGCAGCAGGCGAATGTAGCGCATTTTCAAGTCAAACCGGTCGGCAACACCATAGCCTAGTCGCAGGCCGAAATTGTTGTTGGCAGCCTCGGATTCACCTTCTGCATTGACCAGGTAATGGGAATAATGCCCCATCGCCTCGGCGTTTCCCTTGCCAAGCATGCGGGCACTTTCAAAACTGGAATTTATCGGAACAACACAGGCACTTAAGGCGGAAAGGAATAAAATTCCCAATGTCAAATTTTTCATAAGGCAAGCATTTGGTTAAGAAATTTCAGATGCCAGGAATTAAACCTGTACTTGCCTTAAATCTATGGGTTTACCGAGGTAAACACCGGAGTTTTTCCGAAAAAAATCAGGAAAACGGAAACGTCAAAGTAAACGCGCTGCCCTTACCCGGTTCGCTGTGCACATCCACAAACCCCTTGTGCGCCGTAACGATGGCCTTGACGTAGCTCAATCCCAGGCCGAAACCTTTCACGTCGTGGATGTTGCCGGTATGCACCCGGTAGAATTTATCAAAAATGTGCTTGCGGGCTTCCTTGCTGATTCCCACGCCTTTGTCTTCGATGGTGACGGCAATGCCGTTCGGAACGTTGCGGGTGCGGATGGTAATTTCCGGTTTGTCCGGACTGTATTTGTTGGCGTTGTCCAACAGGTTGTGCACCACACTGGCAATGTGCGTACCGTCGCCCTGAATGACCGGCCGCTCCGCCTGAAAATCCAGTGTCAGGCTGCCGTTGCGGCTCTCCACCTGCAGGCTGAAATTGTCGACCGCTTGCTTGATCAGTTCGTGCATGTTGGTTTCTGCCAGGCGGAGTTGAAAGTCTTTTTTATCCAATTGGGCAATTTGCAACACCCGCTCCACCTGGCTGTTCATCCGGCGGTTTTCCTGCCGGATGATATCGACAAACCGCTGGATTTTTTCGGGATATTTCACAATGAGCGGGCTGGCAATGCTGTCGGTGGCCAGTGAAATGGTGGCAATCGGCGTTTTAAATTCGTGGGTCATGTTGTTGATAAAATCCGTTTTCATTTCCGACAGCTTCTTTTGCCGGTAAATGACCTGGATGGTGTACCAAAAACAGAACAGAATGATACCGGTAAAAATGACGGACAGCAACAGGGTTTTCCAAACCGAACCCAACACCAGGCTGGTGCGGTTGGGGAAATAAATCGACAGATAGCCCGGCGATTCGATGTCTTTTTGAAACAAGGCCACCCGGTAGGGCGAATTGTACAGGGTGGATGCGCCGCCCTGCGTCACTTGCGGGCTGTTGTCGACCACCACATAGTGATCGTTGACCACCACGAAACTGTTGCGCGCCTTGGCATACACGCCGTATTGGTAAGGGGTATTGATGCCGCGGCTGCTGAGTTCCTCCTTCAGCGACATGGACAATAAATCGAGCTGAATGCGCTCCGCCAACGGCCGCGAATCAACCAACTGGCTGACTTTCATATACTCCCACATCGTCATGTTGTCTTCAAAACTTTCGCTGCCGTCGACCGGATTAGGCAGGCTGTCGGCGCGGCTGATGCGGCGGGTGGAGAAGCCGTTTTCCAAAAATTTGGTTGCCCGGCGAATGTTGCGGTTTGATTCGCTGGATTTGCCCCGGGTGGAGTTCAGGGCTTCGAGCACCGCCACGTCTTCGTAATACTGCAATTTGTCGGCCACCCGGTTGAGCGCGGCATAAATATATTTGTCAAACTGTTCCTCGTTCAGCCGGATGCTCCAGCTGATCCAGTAGATCTGCAGGCAAATGACGCCGATGAGGGCGGCGGTCATCAGGCCAATGATCAGGCGGATACGTTGCGCGTTCATGAAATTTGTGGTGTGTGGTTCGGTTAAAATCGGGTTGGGTATGGTTGTGCTAAAACGGATTTGCTGCGCAAAAGTATGCCAATAGGCCCGGGTATTCCGGGAAATTAACCTCGGCGTAACAAGATTATTCAGACATTCCGTTGAAAATCAACAGAGCGGTTTTTTGTGTTAAACCGATTGCCAAGAGCCGGGAGTATTAAAAACATTTGAGAACATTTTTTCGCGCAACATCCCTCTCCGCGCAAACCCAAAAATCAACACAGGCCTGATTTATCCCATAATCCCGGTTCCCACATTTTTCAAGGCAGGAATTAAGCACTTACACCGCTGAATGCAGTGGTGGAGGCAGCTGATTCATTTTTTAACCCAATTTTCTCATTACCCAAATTTTTCGATTTATGAAAAATGTAATTTCATTGTTGAAATGGGGGGGGTATTCCTGACGCTTGGTTTTTACCAGTTAAATGCCCAATCACCCTGCGATTTCACCTTTAACCAAACTTCCGGCACCGACGTGCAATTCACCAATTCGTACACCGGCAACAACATTGTTTTTGAAAAATGGACCTTTGGCGACGGGAATTCTGCTGTTGACGTTTCCAGTCCGCTGCACACGTTCTTGTTTTATTGTTTTCCACCTTATGCCCCCAGAACGTATCTCGTTACCCACCAGGTTACGGTTTGGGAAAATGAGATGCAGGTAACTTACACGTGCACTGAAGAGGTCACGGTAAATTGTGACGGTACGTCAAAGCGATTTCAATTTTAATATGAAAGACTGCGCCACTTTCCGCAACATTACCAACAGTTCGCCGTATGGCTTCGGTCGCGGCATCAACTACCGGGACGTAACCGGCAATTTCAGCCTGGATGTGCAGGGCCTGGTGACCAACGGCACCAACCAATGGAACGCCGATGCCTTCGACAATTGCACCATCGGCATACACGCCGAAGGCCGCGAAGTGAATCCCACCACGGTCAATATCGACGACTGCCGCATGGTGAACATGCAAACCGGGATATACCTCGACGGTTTTTTCGGTAATATCGAAGGTCGCACGCGGCACAACAACATCGAAGCCTCCAGCCTGGGCATCGGCCTGTTCGACGCCTTTGCCAACGGCGCCCGGCAATACCGAATCGACAACAACGTGCACACTACCGGCCCCTTGGGCCGCAGCATCGCGGTGTACGGTACCGGGTTGAGCGCTACCGCTTTTGTGGAAGTGGATCATAACCAGGTGGACGATGCCGGCACATTCGGCATCCTGGCCAATACCCACCGGAACGTGTACATCCACGATAACGACATTACCGTCAACGGCTCTTTTGGGGGTATCGTGGGGCTGAACGGCCAGTACGAGATCGAGTGCAACAAAGTGAGCGGCGGCGCCGACTTCGGTATTCAGCTCTGGAACGCGCCGATCCGCAACGACCTGTCTTTCAACACTGTGGACGGCGTATCGGAAGGCATGCGCTTCGAACTGGACTGCCCGGGTCAAAATTTCATCGAGTGCAATACCGTGCAGAACACCACCGGGCTGGGGCTGCACTATGTGGACGCCCGCACCGATGGGCAGTTCAATACCGGGAATAGCTGGACGAATACTGCGGGGGCTACGTTTGTGTCGGGGATGTATTTTCCGATTCAATCTCAATATGAAGTCCAAGGGCAAGCACCTTGGTACCCGTTACCGGTTGACCCGCTTTCCGGTTGGTTTTTACCTGATCCATTCTTGCCAATCCCTACTTGCCAGCAAGCCTGCCAGCCCGGCCTGCTTCCCCCCGGCGGCGGCGAAGAAAATCCCTTCGACACCGACATTGCCGGCGGAAATTTGTCCGGCGAAGATTACGACCACTGGCGGCGCGAGCGCTACCTGCTGTACAAGCTGGCAGCCTACCCGGAGCTGGCGCCCGCGAGCAGCGCCATGCATGCATTTCAGAATGCTAAAGCGACGAGCACCGTAGGCCAAATAACTGCTATTGGTTTGCAAACCATGGCCTTGTTTGATATTCCCGCCGTGGAACAAGCCACTTTGTCGGCCAATGAGGCACAGATGCAGGCAAAATCCGCCCAAATCGCAGCCATTGACCAAACGCTTTCGGAGGAATTGCCGCAGGCCGAATACGAGGCCCTGGTTTCCCAACGCGAAACGCTGAATACGGAAATTGCCGCGCTGCTCGCCCAAAGCAATGCCATACTTGCCCAACTGCAGACGGCCCGCAATGCCCAGGCAGATGTTCTGCTGACGCAGTTGAACGGTATAACCACTTCGGCTGTCCATGAGCAGAATGAAAAGGAAGTGTTGGGTATTTACTTGGAAACCATCGCCAAAGGCTTGGTTCCCGACGCTGCCCAACTTTCCAGTCTGAAAACCATCGGCGAGCAGTGCCCCCGCGAAGGCGGGCCGGCGGCGGTGTTTATGTCGGCGAATTTGTACGAAGGGATAAGCGGTGAAACGATTGAACCAGCTGAATGCGGAACAAATTTTAGAAGCCAAGCCCATCGGACATTTGAATTAAGCGCCCCCAGTCTGAGAAAGATGGATATCCGGGTATTTCCTAATCCAACCAGCAATATACTCACTATACATGTTGAAAATGGGCAAGCTCCTTATACTGTTCAAATTACGGATATGCTTGAAAGAATAGCATTTGAGAGGGAACCCGTTGGTATAGCGTCAGTATTGAACATAGCGCATTTAAACAATGGGCTGTATCGCCTGCAAGTGTTCGACTCCAGAGGAGATCAAAGTAGCCGCATCATTTTGATTCAGCATTAATTTTAATTTTTCAAAACCAGCAGGGCGAGTACATTGTACTTGCCCTGCCTTGTTTTATTTTGTTATGGTAAAGCTTACTTTATTTCTATCGCTCCACATAATTCCGGCTTTTTTAGTAGCCCAAAAACATGATAACATTTGGATTTACGGACGCAAAAGTGAAAATCCATTGGTGAAAGTAACACAAATAACTTTTAATGACGAGAAGCCAGAATTTATTCCTACGGAATACGAAGGTGGTTTTACTGCTTTCTCAAGTTCTATGAGTGACTCTTCTGGGAATTTGATTTTCTATACAAATAGTTGCCATTTATATGATGCTTCTGGTAAAATAATGCTGAATGGAGATACGCTTAATAGTCCTGCAAATAGCTACTGGGATGCGCATTGTGGAGGGTTTGGTCCTTCATATAAGCAAGTGCATGGCGCTTTTGCACTCTTGCAACCAGGAAATCAGCATACATATTTTTTGTTTCACGTAAATATTGGAAAATCTGAAGAACCGCCTTCTATCCTATCTCTACTCCACACGGTAATCGATATGAACACTCCAGATGGTTTAGGGAAAGTGGTAAAAAAAGATCTGCCCTTGTTGAAAGACGGTTTTTTTGAAGTAGCCGCCGCCGTCCGCCACGGCAACGGCCGCGACTGGTGGATCGTGGCGCCCAATGCCAAAACAGCCAACCCGGTACTATACCGTTTTTTATTAACGCCGGAAGGGATACAGGGGCCTTATGAGCAGAAAAACGCCTACGAAGTTATCGATTCAACTTTCTATGGAGGTGGGCAGATTCTACTGTTTACCCCCGACGGCTCCAAACTGCTCCAATACCACATCTATTATGGTTTCATCGTGTACGATTTCGACCGCTGTACCGGCCTGATCAGCAACCCCGTAAAAGTACTCTCGCCGGTAAAATACGATACCTGGGAGGGGCTGGACATGGAAGTGTCGGCCAATAGCCGCTTCGCGTACGTGATTATGGGCAAGCAAAGAAAACTCGTGCAATATGATTTACAGGCGCCGGATATTGCTCAATCGGGCGATACTGTAGCGGTTTATGATGGGTTTGAATATAATCAAAATCTGATTGTCTTCGGCGTCATGGAGCGCGCACCCAATGGCAAAATTTACGTCATCCCCGGCTGCTGCTTCCACATGCACGTCATCGAAAATCCCGACCTGAAAGGCGCGGCCTGCGACGTACGCCAGCACTCGGTAGAGTTGCCCACCTGGATTTACGGCTCGCTGCCCTACATGCCCAACTACCGCCTCTACGACCTGCCCGGCAGCCCCTGCGACACGCTCGGCATCAACGACCCGGTGTCGGTTTCGGACGGACCGGCGCAGCCCAAGCCGGCGCTACAGCTGTATCCCAACCCGGCTTCCGACGAGGTACGGCTGGTCATCGAAGGCGGCGCGCCGGCAGGGATGCGCGTGTCGCTGCTGGACGTGGCCGGGCGGGTAGTGCTGTCCGGGCCGGTGGCGCAGGGGGCGGAGCGGCAGGCGCTGGCGCTGGGGCATTTGCCGGCGGGGTTGTATTTTGTACGGGTGGAGGTTGCCGGAAACACACTGGGCGTTTTCAAACTGAGTATTTTGAGGTAAAGACTGGCCGGTCACGTCCGCCATTGGTTATCTTTGTCAGGATCAACGTTCACAACTGCCGGATCATGCGCGTCGTCATTTCCCTCTTTTTGCTCTCTTCCTGTTTTTTGGGCTTCGCCCAAACTACGCACCCTTTGCTGGTAAAAATGCAGCAGCAAGCGGAAGCCGTGGAATACGGATCCTACCGAGTTGAGGCATTTGAACAATACCCGTACAGTAAAGATTCCATTTTTTACCGCGGCACCTGCGCCTTTAGCCGGTTCGAACATTTCGACGGCAAACCCGGCATCCGCTTCGAAGTGGACATGGAAACCCGATACCCCGGCCTGACCAACCAGCAGCGCATCGTTTTTGACGGCCGCATGAAATATGACCTGCGCGGCGATACCCTGGCCATGCTCTACGACAACCGCGAACTGGGCGACGAGTACGCCCTGCGCGGCCTCCAGCATTTCTTTTTTATCCCCTTGCTGCTGCACCCCGGGCAAACCAAAAAGTTTATGGGCCCCGACAAGTACCTCGGCACGCCACCCTACGAAACCCTGGGCGATACGGTGATCGGAAAAACCAACTGTACGATCGTCGGCGCCGACTGGGCCCTGGACACCGCCGGCATCAATTGGCAACATATCCGTTTTTTTCTGAGCAAGCAGACCGGGCTACCGGTGTATTTCAGCCATGTGGGCGAAACCCGGCCGGAAGACCCGAAACTGCCGGTGAAGTACCACCGCCTGGCAATCCGGGTGGAGGAGTGGTCGCAGGCGTTGCCGCTGAACAGTTTTTATGTTGACTGGCCCAGCTTGCCTTCCAGTTTTGAAGTGCGGCATTTTCACGATTGTTATCACCGCGAACTGCTGCGCCCAAGGGATCAGCCCGAATTGTAATTGAACAGCGCTATGGATTGGCCGATCGCCTTAAAAAGTTTTCACAACTATCTCCTGCTCGAACGCTCCCTGAGCGAAAATACCCTGGATGCTTATCTCGGCGATCTGCAAAAATTTGTACGCTACCTGGAAATTGAAAACCTGCCGCTCCAGCCCGTGCAGGTGCAGCGCAGCGATGTGGAGCGATTTATCCATTGGGTAAACAAACTGGGCCTGGAAGCCAGTTCGCAGGCGCGGCTGATCTCCAGCCTGCGGGCGTTTTACAAATTTTTACTGGTGGAAGATGTGCTCGACGACAACCCACTGGACCTGTTGGAAGGCCCCCGGCTGCGCCGGAAAATACCGGAAGTGCTCACCGTCTACGAAATTCAGCAGATGCTGGCGGCTATTGACCTGAGCGAACCGCAGGGGCACCGCAACCGGGCTATTATCGAAACGCTGTATGCCTGCGGGCTGCGCGCCAGCGAATTGGTCAACCTGCGCCTCAGCAACCTTTTCCTGCCTGCCGGGTTTATCAAAGTGGTGGGCAAAAACGACAAAGAACGGCTGGTGCCCATCGGCTCGGAAGCGGTCAAGTACCTGAATTATTACATTGAGCAGGTGCGGGCATTTCAAAAAAACATACGCCGCGGACATGAAAACTACGTTTTTCTAAACCGCCGCGGCGCACGCCTCACCCGGGTCATGATTTTTTACATTGTAAAAGAACTGGCGGAAAAAGTGGGCATTCAAAAAACGATCAGTCCGCACACCCTGCGGCATTCATTTGCCACCCACCTGGTGGAAGGCGGCGCCGATCTGAAAGCGGTGCAGGACATGCTGGGGCACGAAAGCATCACTACCACCGAAATCTACACCCACCTCGACACCGAGTACCTCAAAGAGACCATTTACCTTTACCACCCGCGCATGAAATTTTAACTTGTCCGCCGCAGCCTTGGCGCAGGCGGATTTGCCCATACAAACATTGCTCAATGAACTACTGGTTAGTAAAATCCGAACCCGATGTGTACGGCTTTGATCAACTCACCGCCGACGGCAGCACCCGCTGGGATGGCGTGCGCAACTATCAGGCACGAAATAACCTGCGCGCCATGAAAACCGGCGATCTTTGCCTGTATTACCACAGCAATATCGGGCTGGAAATCGTTGGCATCGCCCGGGTGCTCCGGGAACACTACCCCGACCCGACGGCGGAAAAGGGCGATTGGTCGGCGGTAGACCTCGGCCCGGTAAAACCGTTGAAGCGCCCGGTGCCGTTGGCGGAGATCAAGGCGCACCCGGCCTTGCAGCAGTTTGGCCTGGTTCGAAATCCGCGTTTGTCGGTAATGCCGGCTACATTCGACGAGTTTTCGACCTTGTTAGCCATGGGCGAGACAAAACTTTAGCGCATTAAGCGTTTAATACGGTATGACTAATATTCATTTCAACAGTCGTGGCGGCGGCGGCATCGGTTGTCTGCTTTTTGGCATCCTGGCACTTGTTGCGGCGTATTATATTCTGAGCGGTTTCTTCTTTTTGCTTTGGTGGGCTGCGCCGGCGTTGTTTGTGCTGGCCCTGATCATCAACTGGCGCGCGGTGTTGGACACCGGGCAAAGTTTGCTGAAGTACATTCAAAACAATCCGGTGGCCGGACTGGTGCTTGCCGTGCTGGTGATCATCGGTACCGGAATTTTGCCTACCGGCGTAGAGGCGCTGGATCGCATCGGGTATTGGGTGGCACAGGGCGGGTTCACCCTGCTTTCTGGGTACGTGCTATTGCGAGCGCTGGGGTATAACCAATTGAAAAAATTTCGGCAAACCATGCAGCAACAGGGCTATTCTCAACCTCCGGAAGAAGAGTTTGTCGAGTTTGAAGAATTGGAAAGCAAACCCAAAAATGCACCGCCAACGCCCGACGAACATATGGAGCCGCCACAACCACTCAAGCGGGAAAAGCCGGATCCGGACAAACCATTTGATCAATTGTTCCAATAAGAATGCTTTTGCACTTGGTCATTTCCGCGCAGGAACTTACCTTTGCAGCCCGTTTTTCAAAAAGTAGTGGCGATGGACCCGTTAGTTGCGTATTCCATTCCGATTCAGGGATTAAAATTTGGGATACATCAATACACATACCAGTTGGACGGCGCGTTTTTTCGCCACTTTGAAGATTCGCCAATTGAGGATGGAAAGGTTGATGTGACGTTGCAGTTGGACAAACGTTCCGACATGTTGGTGCTGGATTTCACGTTTAGTGGATACAGCCATGCCGAATGTGATCGCTGTACCGCCAATATTCACCTTCCTCTGTCGGGAAGCCGGCAATTGGTAGTGAAATACGGCGACGCGGAAGGCGAGGAGGAAGATGAAGTTGTTTTTATTTCACGGGAGGCATCGGTGTTGAAAATTGCGACTTATATCTACGAGTTTGTGATTTTGGCGCTGCCGATAACCAACACCTATGATTGTGAAAACGACCCGAATCCGCCCTGCAACCGCGATGTTTTGAAATATTTGAACAATGGCGCCGATGAGGGCACTTCCAACCCGGTTTGGGATGCGCTCAAAGGTTTGAATTAACCGCTGCCCGGGGTTTTAGCCCCGCAAAGCGCACTTGATTAATTAACGAATAACTTGACTACAAGTCATGCCACATCCTAAATGGCGGCATTCCAAGCGCCGTACCCGCGCTCGCCGCACGCACTACAAGACTGAAGTTCCACAAATTGCTACCTGCCCGACCACCGGCGAACAGCACCTTTTCCACCATGCGTATATGGTTGACGGTGATCTGTACTACCGCGGCCAGGTGTTGGTTCCGGGAAATCCCGCAGCGGAAGGGACCGAAGGTTAACCACCTTACTTGTTACAGCAATTTCTGAGGAGGCTCCAGTCCCGACACCTACGTGCCGGGATGTCGTGGGGCTTTTTCTATTTTATTCTGTCGGAAAATACAACATCGCCATGAAACAACTCATCAACACCTCCAATGCCCCGGCGCCGATCGGCCCGTACAACCAATCGGTAGCCTTCAACGGGCTGCTCTTTATTTCCGGCCAGATTGCGCTCGACCCTGCTTCAGGCGACCTGGTGTTGGATAATATTGAAGCCGAAACACACCAGGTACTGAAAAACCTGAAAGCGATCCTTGAGGCCGGCGGCTCGGGTTTGGAGCAGGTTTTAAAAGCCACCGTTTTTGTAAAAGACATGAATCAGTTTGGCCGGATCAACGCGGTATATGGCGCGTATTTTAAACCGGAGTTTGCCCCGGCACGCGAACTGGTTCAGGTTTCCGAATTGCCGAAATTTGTAAATATTGAAATCTCGGTAATTGCCGCCACGCATAGAAAATAAGAAATTATAAATCTATAAACCGACTATAATTTTCTATAAATGAAAAACATTCTCTCCGGCATCCAACCTACCGGCGACTTGCATATCGGCAACTATTTTGGAGCAGTTCAGAACTGGGTCCGGCTTCAGGAAGAATACAATTGTTTCTATGGGGTGGTGGACTACCACTCCATGACAATGCCGTACAAGGCCGACCAGCTTCGGGAGAATACCTGGAAAATGGTTTTTTATCTGTTGGCCTGCGGTATTAAACCGGAAAATCTGTTTGTGCAAAGTCTGGTCCCTGAACATGCCGAACTGGCCTGGGTTCTGAGTTGCCTTACGCCGTATGGCGAACTGAGCCGTATGACCCAATTCAAAGACAAAACGGACCAGTTAAAAGAAACGGATAAGGAAGCGTTTGTAAGTGCCGGCCTGTTTAGCTACCCTGTATTACAGGCGGCCGACATTTTGATCTATCACGCCGATTATGTACCGGTCGGGAAAGATCAGGAGCAGCACCTCGAATTGTCGCGCAATATTGCGCAGCGGTTCAATTACCAGTTTGGCAAAGAATATTTCCGGCACCCGGAACCGCTGTTTACAGAAACACCCAAAATCCTGTCGCCGGCCGATCCTTCGAAGAAAATGAGCAAAAGCCTCGGAGAGAAGCATTACATCAACCTCTTCGGCGAAGAAGACCGCGTTCGCAAACAGATTCGTTCGGCAGTAACCGATACCGGCGATACTCCGGCCGGCGCGATGAGCCCCGGTGTCGAAAACCTGTTTGAGATATTGCGTGCCTGTGGCCAACTTGATGCCTATAATGCCTTGATGACCGACTACCAAGCAGGCGCATTGCGCTACAGCGATCTGAAAGAAACCGTCGCCGATGCCCTGGCTGCCCTCACCACGGCTTTTCGCGAGCGCCTGAAAACGCTCAATTCCGACAAGCGCGCAGTGAAAGCACAAATTCAGGATAGCAGTGCCGTCATTCGCAAACGTGCGCAGCAAACGTTGAAGGAAGTACGGGAACTGGTGGGTTTGTTATCCATGAAAAATTGATCCCGCCTTCAAATTTTGATATAAATTTTCCGGCGGTACAACGGCAAACACACGGCCCAGATTACCAGCAAAAAAACAATAGCAAACAGCAGTGACCCCAAGGGGCCTCCGCCGTCGATCGGTTTAAAAATAGTCGTGTAAATCCAATTGTATGCGGAAACCGGTTCGCCGTCTACCAGCCATTTGATCCGCGTGATGGTTTTTGTAAGTAAGCCGGCCAAAACAAATGCAAACAACGGATTGGCGCCAAAAACCAGGAAAAAACCGGCAAAGCGTTTTCCGTTGGCAATATCGAGCGCCCAAACACTGCACGCCAGAAGTATCATGGATAGCCCCCCCGTGTACAATACAAAAGAACTCGTCCACAAACTTTTGTTGATCGGAAAAACCAAATCCCATACCAGGCCCGCAGTCGCAACAATAACACCCCAGTACAGCAAATCACGCACGGCCTGCATTTTTTGTTCCTGCCTTTTTTGCATGATCTGACCACTCCACCAACCCAGGAGCACTGTGACAATAGCCGGCAGGGTGCTCAGGAGGCCTTCCGGGTCAAAAGGAATGCCTTTCCCTTTCCACAAATGCCTGGAACCTAATACGGAAAGATCAATTTGCCGGGCAAAATTGTGCACCAAACCGAAGGGATCTTCAAGCGGCGGCGCCATACCCACCAACAGTGCCCAGTAGCCCAAAAGAATGATCGCCGCTGCGCCAAAAAGCCAGCGGGGAGGTACTGCCAGCACCAAAAAGGCCGCCAGCCCATAGCCCAGCGCTATCCGTTGCAACACCCCCATAATACGCAAGCTGTCCAGGCTTTTGTCATAAAATGGATAGGCAGCCAACAGCAATCCAAGGCCAAACAAAACAGCCGCCCGGCGGATGATCTTCCAGGAAACAGCCTTGCTTAGCCTCCGCCCATATTTTTCAAAAGAAAACCACATGGATACGCCGATGATGAACATAAAGGAAGGGAACACCAGGTCGGTTGGGGTGCAACCATGCCAATCGGCGTGCAACAGCGGCCCATACACCTGGCTCCAGGTACCCGGTGTATTTACAAGCAACATGAGGGCAATGGTGAAACCGCGGTAAAAATCGATGGAGAGGTAGCGCATAAAAAGAATATTCGCAGCACAGGAAAAAAGAAGAAGCAATGTAGAAATTTTTCTGAGTACCGGCAGCAGGAGTGTGCACCGGTGTATCTTCCTGGGAAATTTTTGCATCCATGCAAATGCTCCGTGCCCTGCCCTTCGCCTTCCTTTGCCTCAGCCCTTTTTCCAGTTGGTGCCAACCTTTTTCCTGCGGAACCGATCCCATCTGGCAACAGCAACTCGCCCAAGACCCCGTTCTTAAAAAACGGCACGAAACGCTGGAAAACAAGCGCGTCGACTATTTGCGGAGCAGTCCGGAATCTGGCGCCCAGGCCATCTACACGCTGCCGGTAGTGGTGCATATCATCCATCAAAACGGGGCGGAAAACATCTCCGATGCGCAGGTCGTGCAGGGCATGCAGCACCTGAATGCCGCATTTGCCAACAGTGGTTATTATGACGGTGGCAATGGCGTGGTCACTCCGTTTCAATTCTGCCTGGCCCGACGGGCGCCCGACGGCAGCCCAACCTCCGGTATCAACCGGGTCGTGTCGCCGCTGACCAACCTGATCAAAGAAACCCAGGACCTGGCTATGAAAAACCTGAGCCGCTGGGATCCAAGCCAATACGTGAATATCTGGCTCGTAGGCGAGATCAGTAGCCTGGGTTCGGGCAGCGGCGTGGCAGGCTATGCCTACCTGCCCGCAGCGCACGGCAGCCCGGTTGACGGCCTGGTGATGGAAGCGCGCTGGTTTGGCTCCACACCGGCCAACTCCGCCATCACCGTCCATGAAATGGGGCATTACCTGGGCCTGTACCACAGCTTTCAGGGCGGTTGCCTGAACGACGATTGTACGCTCGACGGTGACCGGGTTTGCGATACGCCACCCGACCAGTCGACCGCCTGGTTGCCGTGCGGTGTAACGCAAAACTCCTGTTCGACCGACACGGATTCCGGTTTCGCTACCGACCAGAACGACATGACGATCAATTACATGGACTATGCCACCCTCAGCTGCTACAGCGCCTTCACGACAGGGCAAAGCGACCGGATGGCGTATTTCCTGCTCGAAACGCGCGCCAGTTTGCTGGGCTCGCCCGGTTGTCTTGATCCATGCCTTTTGCCGCCTGTCATGGCAGCATTTACGGTTTCGGCCGGGCCAACAGTGCCGGTTGGCAGTACGGTGAATTTTACCAATACCTCGGTCAATGCCGCCAACTACCAATGGCTGATCGACGGCGTTCCGTTTGCCACTACGCAACACGCCGGCTATACGTTCAACACACCGGGCGAATTTTCCATCAATCTGCTTGCAACGGCTGATGACCCGAATTGCTTCGACAGCTATACGTTTTCAATAAAAGTCGTCTGCAACCTGAATGCCGGGTTCACGATCGACCTTCCCGAACCCAAACCCGGCGCCACGATCACCTGCACAAGCACCGACACCGCCGCCACCCAATACGACTGGACGGTCAACGGGCTTTCGCTGAGCACAACGCCCGAATTCGTCTTGACCATCCCCGAACCGGGCAATTACAGCATTTGCCTGACGGTGGCCAACGCTTTTTGCCTGGCCACCAGTTGCCAAATGTTCTTTGTGGAAGATACCCTCCCGTGCCCAAGTTCATTTGTACAGGAATACCGCCTTGGTTCCGGAGAACGCCACCATTGGATAGAATTGGAAGCACTTTCGGGTGGTACCTTGCTGGCCGGTGGAAATATGGATAACTGGGCCGAATGTCTGGCGCAATTGAATCCCAAGAACGGCGGCGTGCTTCAAACCTGGTCGCTCGAGGAACAACCCATTTCACAACATTCGATCATAGAATTGGCCCCTGATAGTGAAAACAACGCGCTCGGGCTACTCTCCATCCCGGAATACAGCGGGCTGCCGAGCCTTGGCGTGTTTAAATTTGATCCAAACCAGGGCAAGGTGGTCTGGAGCAAACGGCTTGATTATCCGGATGAAGTTTCTGCCCGGCTTGCTCTGGAACATCCCACCACAAAGGAATTTTGGGTCATCGGCGTGATCAAACAACCTTCCCAGCAAACTGACGAAACGTTTTTATACCGCATTGACCCACTCAGCGGCGACGTGGTTTCGCAAAAAAATTACTCAAACGCCGAATTTCCATATGGGCTTGCGGCTGTCGCGTACGGCGATCGGATATTTGTTGCCGGTTATGTCAAGCCGGATAATTCCGGCCAAGGACGCTATGCCGCGGCTTGTTTGGGGCCCGACGGCAGTGTGCTTTGGTCGAAGCAGTTTAACTGGCCCGGCGTCTGGGGGGCTTTGTGCGACATCAAGCTTGACGGCGACGCATTGGTTTTTGCCGGTTTTTATGGATTCAACCGAATGGTTGTTTTGAAAACCGACCTGAACGGACAGGAAATCTGGACGCGTTGGCTTAATTCCAGCATTATCCATACACATCACGCAAGCAGCGAGCCCTTTAAACTTATCGTTCTCCCGGACGGCTATTTGTTGGTCTCCCACCAAGGGTCTACCATAAATGAGCCGAAATTTATTTTCTCCAGGCTGGACAAGCAGGGTAACTACCTGGGAACAAAAATGCTCCCGCTGCAAGGCAATTACGCGGGAATCGATGCTTTGCAAAATGATGAATATTTGTATGCTGTCACCGGCGCTTTTTTTTCGGAAAACCGCTCAGTCCTGATGCGTCTCGACCTGGATTTTGATTTTCCGGCACTTTGCGGGATGCTCGACACATCAATCCTGACTCCACTAAATTCCAGCACTCAGGTTGTTAACCTGGCGCCTGCGCTCAGGCCAGTGCAGCCCCTCCAGATTCAACCCTATCCCCTGACGCTAACGGCCAAGGCGGCGGAAAAAAACCGCTTGTGCGAAGCGGTGCATTGCAACGAATTTTGCGACAACGGCCTCGACGACGACGGCGACGGCTATGTCGATTGTTTCGATGCGGAAGATTGCCCCTGCCAGACGGATTTGCCGGATTGCTACACCACCGACACGCTGAGCAAAGGATTTACGGGCCGCCTCGCATGGAAAAGCGAAGCGCTCAATGTCAACACCATTTCCACGCCAATTGTGGCCAACCTCAACCCAGATACTGACAGCATCCCGGAGATCATCGTTTTTCAAGGTGAACCCGGAACAAACAACGACCTGAGCAACACGCTCCTCATTTTTCGCGGCGACGGCGCCAACAGCGCTGCACCGGATATACTCACCATTCCGGGCAGCGCCCTGATTCGCCCGGTCAATTTTCCGGTGGTGGGCGATGTGAACAACGACGGAATACCCGAACTGGTCGTAGCCTGCGCCGACCGGCTTATCCGGATTTTTTCGCAATTCCAACCCGGCGCCTCGCCGCCTATGACATTGTGGGCAACTTCCAATCAAACGATAGACGACCTGGCGCAGCGGCCTTATTTGGCCGATTTCAACGAAGACGGCGTTCCGGAAATTTATGCCGGCACGCAAGTTTTCCAGTTTGATCTTTCCAACCCGGCATCGCCCCAATTGAACCGGGTGAGCGGACCCAACCAAAATCCCTACGGGCGCCTGAATACCACTGTGACCACCCAATTTACCTGTAGTCCGGTAGCCGCCGACCTGCTCCGGCCTATCGATTGCGGCGGCGACCCGGACTGCGACGGTTTGGAAATCGCTGCCGGCAATGTGATTTATTCCGTCGACCTGAATGTGTTGGACGGCGACCCCGTGCAGATCAAACCCCAGTTGAACCTCAACGATCTGGTACCCAACCAGTTTTTCTCCGACGGCTACACTTCGGTGGCCGATATCGACCTCGATGGTATGCTGGATGTGCTGGTAGCCGGCCGGCGCGGCAACCAACACGGCGTGTATGCCTGGAATAAAACCGGGCTGGTGCATTTTTTTCAATACCCGTTCAATTCCACGCGGGGTGGCGGATTGGTTTCGGTAGCCAATGTTTACGACGACAAACTCAACGGCGGCGCACAGGATTTTCCGGAACTGCTGACTACCTGCGCCAATCACCTGATTTGCTTCAACCTCAACCGGGCTAACCAAAACAACCTGGAGCCCTGGTGGTGGACTGAAAATTCAGCAGACCTGTCGGGCAGTTTGAGCGTAGCGACGTTTGACTTTAACAACGACCGGCGGCCGGAAATTTTATTCCGCGATCAAAACGGATTGCGGGTTATGTACGGCGGGCCGGCGCCCTATCCACCCGGTGTCGACGGCGCGCGCAACTGGATGCAGTTTCCGCTCGGCACCGGAACCATCGACGAATACCCGGTAATGGCCGACCTCGACAACGACGGGCAGGCCGAAATGGCCATCACCGGCCATGCCAACCCCGGCGTTCCAACGGCAGGCGCCTCCTCCGGCCGATTGTGGACATTCGAAGCCGACCAGCCAGCGGGCAGTCCCTGGCTTTCGGCGCGCCCGCTTTGGCACCAGTTCAGCTACTTCATTTTGAATGCCAACGACGACCTGACCATACCGAAAAACCAGCAATCCCCGCACCTGGAACTGCCGGGCTTAGGCTCCGGCAAACGGCCCTTTAACCAGTTTTTGGCGCAACAACCCTTCCTGGATGGCGATTTCAACCCCTACATCCCGCTACCCGACGCTACGGTCAACCTGGAAGAACCGGCTTGTGCCGGCGATTCAATTTTTCTAAAATTAACGATTTGCAATATCGGCGACGCCTCCTTGCCCGCAGGTACCCCGCTGCGGATTTACCAGGGCGCCCCCGCCTTGCCCGGCTCCATCCGGCTGGCTTTGGAGCCGGCTTTACCGGCAGCGCTTCCGGCAAACCAGTGCACCGGCCTGAACCTCGCGATTCCGGCGGTTTTTGATGCCGAAATCGTCGTGGTAATCAATGACGATGGAAGTTTGCCCGTTCCGTTCCAATTGGCAACCGATTTTCCGGTAACCGGCATTCTGGAATGCGATTACTCGAACAACCGTGCAGCCTCCTCAACCGCGCCCTTGCCTGTGCTGGACCTTGGCCCGGACGTTGAAGTTTGCCAGAACGGCGTCTGGACCTTCGATGCCGGAGGTGCTTTTTTTGCCTACCAATGGTCCACATTTTCAACAGAACCCGCGATAACGGTTTATGAGCCGGGAAAATACTGGCTGGAGGCCCGCGACTGGTGCGGGCGCATCCATTCCGATACGGTAACGGTCACCATCGACTCAAGTACCGTACTTGAACTCGGGGCCGACACGGTTTTATGTGCCGGCTCAGGGCTGCAATTCAACGTGCCGGGATTTTCCGAATACAAATGGACCCCCGCCACGGCGCTTTCCTGCAGCGATTGCGCCGATCCGGTGGCTACACCTGGTGCTGCCGTGACCTACCAGCTTCTCGCCAAAACGGCGCTGGGTTGTTACAGCGCCGACTCCATCCGGGTTGAGATCGGCGCCCCAATATTTGCCCAAATCGACACTTCGCTTTGCCCCGGCGCCAGTTTATGGTGGAATGGCCTGGAGGTTCCGGCAGGCAGCACGCAAACGTTTACCACCCTTTCGGCTAGCGGTTGCGACTCGACCGTTGCGATCCAGGTGGGCGTTTTGCCTGCTTTTCAAACGGCGGAAAATTTGATCCTTTGCAACGGCGACTCTGCGATCGTTTTTGGTAACTGGGTTAAACAAGCCGGTGTTTTTCAACAAAATTTTACCGCCCAAAACGGCTGTGATTCCCTGCACCAGATTTCCGTCGCCGTTTTGCCAACCGCCCAATCGGCGGAAAATTTGATCCTTTGCAACGGCGACTCCGCGCTCGTTTTTGGTAACTGGGTTAAACAACCCGGCGTGTTCCAACAAAATTTCACCGCCCATAACGGCTGCGATTCACTGCACCAGATTTCCGTCGCCGTTTTGCCAACCGCCCAAACAGAGGAATCCATGACCATTTGCAACGGCGACTCTGCGCTCGTTTTTGGTAACTGGGTCAAACAGCCCGGTGTTTTTCAACAAAATTTCACCGCCCATAACGGCTGCGATTCCCTGCACCAGATTTCCGTCGCCGTTTTGCCAAGCGCCCAAACAGAGGAATCCATGACCATTTGCAACGGCGACTCCGCGCTCGTTTTTGGTAACTGGGTTAAACAAGCCGGTGTTTTTCAACAAAATTTCACCGCCCATAACGGCTGCGATTCCCTCCATCAAATTTCCGTCGCCGTTTTGCCAAGCACCCTATCCGCGGAAAATTTGATCCTTTGCAACGGCGACTCCGCGCTCGTTTTTGGTAACTGGGTTAACCAACCCGGCGTGTTCCAACAAAATTTCACCGCCCAAAATGGCTGTGATTCCCTGCATCAAATTTCCGTCGCCGTTTTGCCAAGCACCCTATCCGCGGAAAATTTGATCCTTTGCAACGGCGACTCCGCGCTCGTTTTTGGTAACTGGGTTAACCAACCCGGCATGTTCCAACAAAATTTCACCGCCCAAAATGGCTGTGATTCCCTGCATCAAATTACTGTGACCGTCAGACAATTTCCCGCGCTATCCCTCAAATGGCGAGACCCCGGTTGTTTCGACGACAACGATGGTTTTATCGAAATAACAAATGCGCCGCCGGGATATTCCTACAGCCTCAATGGTATGCCCTTTCAAACGGCGCCGGAATTTGAGGGTTTGGCTGCCGGCGCTTACAGCGTGCAAATCCGCGATAACCTCGGTTGCCTGAAAACGGAAACCGTCATCCTGGAGCAGGCCCTGCCTCCAACGCTGCACATGCCGGCGGATGCTACCATCATTTTAGGCCAATCCATCCAACTGGCGCCACAGGTAGGAGGCGACATTGCCGTATACCAGTGGTCGCCGGCGGAGGGCCTGATCTGCACCGCCTGCCTCAGCCCGCTTGCCCAGCCGCTTGAAACGACGACTTACACCCTGACGATCCGGGATGCAAACGGCTGCTCTGAAACAGGCCAGACCACGGTGTGGGTCCGCGACGTGGCGGTGTACATCCCGAATGTTTTCAACCCGCAAAAGCAGATTTTTGGCGTATTCGGGTCGGCGGGTGTCCGGCAGGTTGTTTACATGGAAATTTACGACCGCTGGGGCGGACATGTTTTCCGGAAGGAAAATTTCAGCGCCGACGGCCTGAGCGGCTGGGACGGGACCTGGCGCGGGGAAGACTGTCCTCCCGCGGTGTATGTGTATGTTGCGGCAGTGGAATTGGAGGACGGGCAACAGGTAAAATTTTCCGGCGACGTGACGTTGATTCGCTGATCCTGCCGATTTTCTCCGCTTTCCCTTTCGGACCAATAGGGCTATCTTTGCGCGGCTTGCCAAGCCATACCTAACCATACCGCCATGAAAAATCCACCGGCCTACCAACCGAAACATAATATCCGCCTCGTCACCGCCGCCAGCCTGTTCGACGGCCACGATGCCGCTATCAACATCATGCGCCGCATCATGCAAAGCACCGGCGCCGAGATCATCCACCTGGGCCACAACTGACCTTAAATATGAAAATCAAAAATTTATCACTTCGCCACTTCAAGAAGTTCAACAATTGGGAACGGAGTTTCTGTGACGAAGCAGGGAATCCGTATGACATGCTTCTGCTTGTAGGAAACAATGGCACTGGGAAATCCTCAATCCTTCAGGCAATTGCAATGCTAGTAGGTTCTGCAGTTAAGCCTTTTTTTGCGCCCTCTGACCTTGAATACCCTGGGTTTAAATGGAGCAATATCCAGCGAGGTAGAATGCCTGTGGATGTTCGTGCCAGTTTAACATTTTCTCAAAATGAGATTGAATCCACAAGACGATTATCCGCTTCTCTGCGTGAACGCTTCCCAGAACGTAAGTACCCGGTTCCCGGTAACAGCTCTGAAATTTCATTGCGTTTAAATTACGCGGAAAACGAAGTACGAAGCACAAATCTTCCTGCACTTCTTCAAACCAAAGGATACCAGTATGCACTTCAACTAAGTAAGTTTGAGCGCAACTTTGATAGGCTTTTTCAAGATGTAGGTTCAGTTTATGTTTATCACGAACAACGAACGGCTTCTAGTATTAGCGCCTCGAAATTAATAGGAGGAGAGGAGAATGGAAATGGTGAACACAAAACTCCTATTGATGAAAAAGTGATAAAGGAGGTTTTGTTTAAATGGTTTGTATTTCACCAGAATGCGACGAATCCTGAACGAAGATTTGAACTTAGAGAAGGCCAACGCGATTTTTTTGCTGAGTTAGAGAGGCGCTATCAGATGCTATTCAGAGGCAGGTCATTCAAAGGCTTTGCGCCTCAAATGTCACCCGATCAATTTTTTGACACCGAGCAAGATTTCTGGTTGTTTGATGGGGTTAATGATTACGAATTTTCAGAAATGTCAGGTGGCGAACGAGCAATTTTTCCAATGCTAATTGACTTTGCCAACCGAAATATCAACAATTCAATCATCATTATTGATGAAGTGGAATTGCATCTTCATCCACCATTGCAACAGGCATTGATTCGCGCTTTGCCATTATTAGGAAGCAACAATCAGTTTATCTTGACTACACACTCCGACGACGTAGCGACCATGTTTCCTGAATCACAAATTATCCGACTGGCTAATGAGTAAAATAGTTTTTCTTTTCTGCGAAGACGATTGCCATATGGGAATACTGGCAAATATAACAAGCGGCCTTGCCTCGGAGTATGACATTCGGACAGTGAAAACTGGTGGTGTACGTGGGCAAAATGCTTTTGTGGAAGGATTTTTAAATAGGGGTGGCGCAAGTACCAGTAGCAGAAGTATTGTTTTCAGGGATAGGGATTTTGATTTTCCCATCCCTGATAAGCCTGAACTCCGGGTAGAGGAGAAAGAAAATAAAAGTATTTGTACACTGTACCGAGTGACTGCCGAAAATTATTTACTTTCTCCAGAATTGTTCAAAGCGTACTTCCAACATCTTGGCAAGGCGACACAGATAGACTTCGCGGATATTTTTGAAACTTCTGCACGCCAAATTGCTACCTATTCAGCGGCTCGGCATACGCTTGCTTTTTTTCGTGATAATTTCAGTTTTCGCACTTCTTGGACACCACAAAGTGGCAAACTGCCTACTAGTCTTGATCGTGAATTCTGTCTTAAAAATGCATGGAGTCTTGTAGATGAAAAACAGGGTAAACTCTGCCCAATTAATCAAACAGAGTTTCAAGAAAAGTATGCTTCATTTTTCTCCAAGTTTGACGACAATTTCTTCCGTTCGCAGCAATATTTTATCTGGTTCAATGGAAAAGACTTGGAGACTTCAATTAACCAGAACCTGCCAAAAGGAAGTAGTATCTCTATGGAAGCCTATTACAGATTTGCTCTTCGCCAATTTGATTTTCGCCACTTCCCAGATCTTGTGCAGTTCCATAATTTTTTGACCACCCTTTAGAAAGATCATCCCATCCGCCATGAAAAATCCACCGGCTTACCAACCGAAAAATAAAATTCGCCTCGTTACCGCCGCCAGTTTGTTCGACGGCCACGATGCTGCCATCAATATCATGCGCCGCATCATGCAGAGCACCGGCGCCGAGATCATCCATCTTGGCCACAACCGTTCGGTGCAGGAAATTGTCAACTGTGCCATTCAGGAAGATGTGCAAGGCATTGCCATTACGTCGTACCAGGGCGGGCACATGGAATTTTTCAAATACATGTACGACCTGCTCCGGGAAAAAAGCGCCGGGCACATCAAAATTTTTGGCGGCGGCGGCGGCACCATCCTGCCTGCCGAAATTGAAGAACTGCAAGCCTACGGCATCACCCGCATTTACCACCCCGACGACGGCCGCGCCATGGGCCTGCAAGGGATGATCAACGATGTGTTGCAGCAATGTGATACCCCGATCGGAACAGGCGCAGGTTTGAATGGCGAAATGACCCGCTTTCAGAAAAAAGACCCCGGAGCCGTTGCCCGACTGATTACTGTCGCTGAAAATGATCCGGAATATTTTGAAAAAGAAGTAGCGCCGAAACTGGCACCTCCTGCAGGCAGCCAGCATAAAGTGCCCGTTTTGGGCATCACCGGCACCGGCGGCGCAGGGAAATCTTCTCTAGTTGATGAATTGGTGCGCCGCTTCCTGTTCGATTTCGAAGACAAAACGCTGGCCATCGTTTCGGTTGATCCGTCCAAGCGAAAAACCGGAGGCGCCTTGCTGGGCGACCGCATTCGCATGAATGCCATCAACAATCCGCGGGTGTACATGCGCTCACTGGCTACGCGCCAGAGCAACCTGGCGTTGTCCAAATACGTGCAATCGGCTGTGGAAATCCTGAAAGCCGCACAATTCGACCTGATCATCCTGGAAACCAGCGGTATCGGCCAAAGCGATACCGAAATCATCGATCACAGCGACCTGTCGCTCTACGTGATGACGCCCGAGTTTGGCGCCGCTACCCAACTTGAGAAGATCGATATGCTTGATTTTGCCGACCTGGTTGCCATCAACAAGTTCGACAAACGCGGCGCCCTGGATGCCCTCCGCGATGTACGCAAGCAGGTGCAACGCAACAGCAACGCCTGGGATGTTGCCGTCGACGACATGCCGGTGTTTGGCTGTATTGCCAGCCAGTTCAACGACCCCGGTGTGAACCAACTGTACCGCCGGGTGATGGATTTGCTGGTGGAAAAATGCGGCGCAGATTTCAAATCCGGCTTCAAGGCAACCGACGAGATGTCGGAAAAGATTTTCATCATTCCCCCGCAACGCACCCGGTACCTGTCGGAAATTGCCGAAAGCAATCGCAACTACGACAAACAGGTAGAGGAGCAAGTTGATATAGCCCGAAAAATGTGGAGTTTGAAAAATGCCATCGAGCATTTGAACAAGTCGGCGGGTGACTCGAAGGCACCCGCCGACTCTGGCACTGTTGCACTGGTCAAAAAACTGGAACAGGAGTACAATACCCTGGAAGATCAACTCGACTGGCGCTGCAAACGTATCCTCGAAAAACACGAAGCCCTGAAGGCTGCCTATGCCGCCGATGAATACGTGTACACCGTGCGCGACAAGGAAGTACGGGTGAAAACCTACACCGAAAGTTTGTCGCATACCCGAATTCCCCGTGTCGCTTTTCCCCGTTTTCAAGACTGGGGTGACATCCTGCGTTGGCGGCTACAGGAAAATGTACCGGGCGAGTACCCGTACACGGCCGGGGTGTTTCCGTTCAAACGCGAAGGCGAAGACCCCACCCGCATGTTTGCTGGCGAAGGCGGACCGGAACGCACCAACAAACGATTCCATTACGTATCGCAAGGTTTGCCGGCAGCGCGCCTGAGCACCGCTTTCGACTCGGTCACGTTGTACGGGGAAGACCCCGACTACCGCCCCGATATTTATGGAAAAATCGGCAACTCCGGCGTGTCGGTCTGCTGCCTGGATGATGCCAAAAAATTGTATTCGGGCTTCGACCTCTGCGACCCCAAAACATCGGTTTCCATGACGATCAATGGACCTGCCGCCACAGTAGCGGCGTTTTTCATGAACGCGGCCATCGACCAACAGTGCGAAAAGTACATTCGTGAAAACGGTCTCGAAGCGAAGGTGGAAGCAAAATTGAAAGAAAAATACAACGACCGCGGTCTGGCTCGCCCCCGCTACAATGCCGACCAACTTCCTGCCGGAAACGATGGATTAGGATTGCTGTTGCTGGGCCTTACCGGCGACGAAGTTTTGCCAAAAGAAACGTACGCGGAAATCAAGGCCCGGGCGCTGGCTGCCGTGCGCGGTACGGTGCAGGCTGATATTCTGAAAGAAGACCAGGCGCAGAATACCTGCATTTTCAGCACCGAATTCAGCCTTCGGGTGATGGGCGATGTGCAGGAATATTTTATCAAAAACAACGTCCGGAATTTCTATTCCGTTTCCATATCCGGTTACCACATCGCCGAAGCGGGGGCCAATCCGATATCGCAGTTGGCTTTTACGCTTGCCAATGGCTTTACGTTTGTGGAGTATTACGCATCGCGCGGAATGCAGGTGGATAATTTTGCGCCCAATCTTTCCTTCTTTTTCTCCAACGGCGTGGATCCAGAGTATGCCGTCATCGGACGGGTAGCCCGCCGCATCTGGGCAAAAGCGATGCGCTGGAAATACAACGCCAAGCAACGGAGCCAAATGCTGAAGTACCACATTCAGACTTCGGGCCGCTCGCTGCACGCACAGGAAATTGCGTTCAACGATATCCGCACTACCCTCCAGGCATTGTACGCCATTTTTGATAATTGCAATTCGCTGCATACCAATGCCTACGACGAGGCGATCACCACGCCCACCGAAGAATCGGTTCGGCGCGCCATGGCTATCCAATTGATCATAAACAAGGAACTTGGTTTGGCAAAAAACGAAAATCCGTTGCAGGGATCGTTTATCATCGAAGAACTGACCGACCTGGTGGAAGAAGCCGTGCTGGCCGAATTTGACCGGATCACCGAACGCGGCGGTGTACTCGGCGCTATGGAAACCATGTACCAGCGCGGCAAGATCCAGGAGGAAAGTTTGTACTACGAAACCCTGAAACACACGGGCGAACTGCCGCTTGTCGGGGTGAACACTTTTTTAAGCAAAGAAGGATCGCCGACAATACTGCCCAAAGAGGTGATCCGTGCAACAACGGAAGAAAAGGAAGATCAAATTCAAACATTGAAAAACTTGCACGCCACAAACGATTCCACGGCAAAAGAAGCGCTGCGCCGCCTGCAACAAGCTGCCGTTCGCAACGAAAATATGTTTGCTGAATTAATGGAAGCAGTGAAATGCTGCTCGCTGGGGCAAATTACCAATGCCCTGTTTGAAGTTGGTGGGCAATACCGGCGGAATATGTGAGCATTGAGCCAGATATGGTTGTAGTTTTTACGCCAGGAAAAAGGGGAATGAGCAACAAGGCGCCCGGCAGCAAGCACTTGCTGCAAATGGAAAATTTTGAAAACAACATGAAAAACTGGCTTTTACAGGATTAGCGTACAGGTGCATACCAGGCTTGCATACCTCCAAAACAAATGGATCTATACCCAACTGCGCCTTGACATTTGCAAAGCCTGTCCGCGCCGCGTCTTTTTTGAAGTGCCGCCAGGGGTTAATTTCTCTTGAATTCCTGCAAAACAAAACTGCCCGGCGAATGCACTACACCGGGCAGTTTCTATTTCCAACACGTTATGTCAGGGGAATGAATAGCGTTTTTACATACTTCTACTCAAACACCTGAAGCACCTGCAAGGGCTTCGGTATATCATCTATGGTTTCCCACTGGTTGATTAGTTCCTCGGGCGATAATATTTCATTCATACTAATATTGAAACTTCCTTCTCCGTTAGAAAATAGATATAGCCACTTACCAGAGGAAAGACCGAATCCGATAACCTCCAAAGTTTTCTTTTTAATGAATATCTTATCTGGGAAAACAACATGTTGAGGGAAGAAATATTTAACTTCCTCTTCTCTTCCCGCAACAGTAAACTCTTCATTCTTAATTTCTCCTAATCCTACTATTTTAGTTACTGCTCCATAAAACGCAAGGTTTGAGGTATATAACTTGCTCGTTTGTTCAGCATCTTTTCGTTCAATAGCATTGGCAGTAATGCCATACAAATCTCCGGCAAGCGACTCCTCACCTTTTGAACTAAGTTCAATAATAATAGGATCTCTATTTTCAAAATAAAAATATTGAGGTCTCAGCCTTATAGGAAATAATACATTGGCCGAGATGGTCTCGCCAAAATGGATGTTTGTGTATTGCGCGGATATATGAATATACTCTGCTCCGAGAAAATCTCGGAGCAGAGTAGGCAATTCGTAATTACATTCAATATTCATGGTAGTCAAATTTTTAAATCAGAATCACCTGTCCCGTGATTTTCGCTCCAATACTTATCCATTTCATTTTAGCGTACAGCCCATCTATTTTGTGTCACCCGACATTATTCTATTTTATCAATCAACTTTAATGAGTTATTTATGTATTGATTCATAAATTCGTTTGGCCTAAGTAAAACATCCAAACATATTCTATAGTCTCTATCACCAAAAGAAATTAGGTAGGTCCAATTCTCTGTAATAAATTCTATTCCGATTAATTGCATTGTGTTTTTTGAAACCAAAATTCTATCCGGCAAATCTCCTGATCGTCCATACCAAAATTTTATATCTGCCTCATTCACTATTTCACGCTCTTCGACAGTTCCAAATGCATAAACACCTTTTACTGTGTTTTTAAGATCGTTTAGTAAATGTTTTACACCATATCCTTGTTGAGCATAATTTCCTTTATCCCATAGTGTAAATTCAAAGCCAAAAAGGTCGCCTGCGATGCTTTCCCTTCCTTTCGGTGATACCAAATAAGCTATATGTTTCATTTTACTATGATTATAAAACGTAAGAATGAAGTCATTTACACCAATAATATTGAGGTAGTTGCCTTCGAGTTGGACAGCACCTTGCCCAAAATTAACCCCTTGGAGCTGAGCATTAATTATTTCACTGCTAATTGAAGACAAATCATATTTACAATATAATTCCATAATTATTATTTTTCTCAGTATACAATATCATTTGATTCGAGGCCATTTTTGAGATGGCCTCTAGCCTGGACTTTAGCAAAATCGCATTTTAAATGGAAGTCCATTTCCTTTTTGGATGCTAATTGTTGGGCAATTTGGCGGTGAAGTAGAAGCAGGATAGAACTTCATGGTAAAGCTATTTCCTCCAAGAATAAAAGTCGCAACTAATTCATTTCCGTTTCCACAATGTATATTATCAGGATTAACACCAAATATAGAAATCAACTCATCCCAAAAATCTAAAGGATCGCCAGCATCACTGATTCGTGCTCCTTGCGTGTTATTAATCCACTTTACTTTAGTATAAACTACATCAAGTTTATTCTTCAAAACCTGATACAACCTATACACTACATCGTCACCCAAATTTTTCGCCTTTTTTAAGACTTTGTAAAAGTCCCCCATTTTATCGGCAATATTCACAATACCTATTGTCAAATTTGCCGCTTTGACCAAAGGCAACACCCTTCCCCCTTCGTCTAATGCCGTAACCACACACTCCCAAAGGCCCTCTAAAATATTACCCTGCTCGAAATGTTGTTTTATGATGGGCGCACTCGTGACAAGGGTGCCCCCAGGCAGTAAATCAATGAGCACCGCCTTCAACGCCTCTGCAAGTTGCTCAACGATCATATCCATGAGTGGATCGCCAACCGGTACACCTTCAATATCCGAAATGAGTTCCACCACAGCTGAATTGTTCTGCTGAAGCATTGTCAGATAGGCTTTAGCAACGGCCACTGCTACAACCTTGTCATTGGAGTGAGGCAATGGCGGGTCATTATCTTCTGTGGGCGGATTAATATTGTGGCTGCTTAAAAACGCATGTATAGCAGGAACCAATTCCGGGTTATCTGTCATAACCTGTATTAATTCCTTCTCCGCATTTGTGAATTTGCATATCTGAACAATTTCATTCAATTGAATAAAAGTGGCCAGATCAAAGCCCGCCGGCAATTCGTTCGTGTGTTCCTCAAAAAACGAAATCGGCAGCCCGCCGGTGAAGGCCAGCCAGTAGATTGGATAACTGTTGATATTAAGACTGTCGCCCGGAGTACCACCGCCGCCACCACTGCTGCCACCACCGCCGCCACTCGTATTGCCCGGATTCGGTGGCCCACCACCAGTATTGACAAAGTTATCGCAACTCCAAATCGAAAGCGTGATATTGGTCATGTACCAGGCACAGTCCAAGGCTACTACTACTTCACAAGTGGGCACCAAATAATTCACATTGATCTGCACACAGTGCACTTCCCGATCTGATACAGGCATGATATGATCCACTAAAATAGTATCAGTCCCGCCAACTACTGCCCCCGAATCCACATAAATCGCATATCTAAAATGCTGGGCAAGGTCAAAAAATACATAGGCGCCGGTAAAGGTTTGGAAGTCCAAATCCCCATTACACGCAGCATAATAGGTAGAATCCGCTACATACACGACAAGATCGGCGTTAATGGTATCCGGCCCGATTTTACTGAACAGCAATTTGGCGCCGGTTCTGCCATGATTTGCACTTTTGAACATGCTATCCGGCAATGGAACGGTCAAAATTTCACGACCCGATAGTGCCTGCCCAATAAAAGCATCGTTCCAACGTGGTTCCATTTTGATAAACTGGCTTTCATCCAGACTATTCATTACAGAACCTTGTTTTTTTGAAAAAAACACCATCGCCTCCGCCAACGAAATCGGATAATTCTGAGCAGCCGCAAGTCCCGGGTCAAACTGAACCGGCGCCGAGCGGTCTTTCTGACAAGAAAAAAGGGAGAAGAGCAACAAAGCGCCCGGCAGCAAGCATTTGCCGCAAACGGAAAATTTTGAAAACAACATGAAAACTGGTTTTTACAGGATTGGCGTGCAGGTGCATACCTGGCTTGCAGAGGGTCATTCCAGTCATCCCCGGTTGCCACCCCTGCATACGGCATTGTTAAACGCATTGGTCAACAGATAGCAGTAATCTTTTACAACACCGAATTTTCAATAAACGGCAACTGACCCGGATAGTCCGTGGTATAGTGCAAACCCCGGCTTTCCTGCCGATGCGTGGCCGAGCGGGTGATGAGGTAGGCGATCGTGATGAGGTTGCGCAGCTCCATCAGTTGCGGGCTGATGGTGGTGGTTTTGTACAAATCTTCTGTTTCCTTGTACAACAAAAAGAGCCTGTCGAGCGCGCGTTTCAGACGGATATTGGAGCGCACGATACCCACGTAGTATGACATGATCTCCTTCAACTCTTTGATACTCTGGGTGATCAAAACCATTTCGGAGGGCTCGGTAGTGCCTTCTGCATTCCAGTCGGGCACATTTTCTGCAAAAGTCCAATCTGCAATTTTATCCTCCGTATCCAGAAATATCCGGTGTGCAAAAACCATGGCTTCCAGGAGTGAGTTGGATGCCAGGCGGTTGGCCCCATGCAGGCCGGTAGACGAACATTCGCCGGCAGCATACAAACGATGAATGCTGCTTCGGCCGTGTGCATCCACTGCGACACCGCCACAGAGGTAGTGGCAGGCCGGAACGACCGGGATCAGGTCGCGCATCGGGTCGATGCCCTGGTTCAGGCATTTTTCATATATCGTCGGGAAGTGGGCCGTAAAGGCTTCTTTGTCCAGATGCCGGCAATCGAGGTACATGCAATCGGTACCGCGTTTTTTCATTTCGGCGTCGATTGCACGGGCCACAATATCGCGCGGCGCCAATGACAGCCGTTCGTCGTATAGGTGCATAAACTCCTCGTCTTCCGCTGTTTTTAAAATAGCTCCAAAACCACGCACCGCTTCCGACACCAAAAAGGAGGGATTTTCACCGGCAGGGTTATACAAAGACGTAGGGTGAAACTGCACAAACTCCATATTGCCCACCCGGCTTTTTGCCCGGTACGCCATGGCAATTCCATCGCCGGTTGCAATCAGCGGATTCGTTGTCGACTTGTAAACCTGCCCGGCGCCACCGGTGCATAAAATGGTTACCCTCGAAAGAATGGTGTCAATTTCGCCGTTTTGTTTGTTCAGGGCATAACAACCATAACACTCGATACCGGGTGTTACACGGATTACCATGTAACCCAGATGGTGTTGGGTGATCAGGTCTAGCGCGAAGTAATGTTCAAGAGTTTCGATATTCGGATACCGGTCGGCCTCTTCCATCAGCGTGCGTTGCATTTCCCAGCCGGTAAGGTCTTTGTAATGTAAAATACGTTTTTCCGAATGCCCACCTTCGCGGGCCAGATCATAAGAATCCGAGCCTTTTTCTTTGTCAAACCGGGCACCCCAATCGATAATTTCCTGCACGCGTTGGGGGCCTTCTTCAACGACAATTTCAACAATCCGGCGATCGCACAAACCATCGCCGGCATCCAGTGTATCGGCAATATGTTTTTCGTAAGTATCCGTTTCATGATCCCACACGGCAGCCACCCCGCCTTGTGCGTATCGGGTATTGCTTTCGCCTTCGTCTGTTTTGGTCAGCACGAGGATTTTTCGGTTGGGGTGGGCTTTTGCGGCTTTAATTGCAAAAGTGAGTCCGGCAATTCCGGAGCCAAGAACCAGAAAGTCAGCCTGAATTCGAGCCATTAAATTGATTGTTAAGTTGTTGGGGGAACGACACTTCGATGAAGAGTTATCCTAAAACCCGTACGCAAAGGTTAAGGCCCACGCTGAATTTTTTAAGTTTCCGACCAATTCATCAATCGTTTGTCCTCCGTTAATCTTGCTGAGCCCACGTGAAATTCTGAAATGCAGCCCGATATTTCCAAGGTCAAGGCCTGCTCCGAGGTGCCATCCAAAATCAAGACTTTGCAAATCATCTTTATCAAACGTGATTGGATTTCCTTGTTTATCGGTGAAATCGCCGTCGGAGTTTGCCAATAAACTGGCGTGCAATCCACCATGAATGTTTAGCAAGCTCAGATTGAACTCCAAGGAAACCGGCAGTTCGATGTATGCGAATTTTAAAGACGAAGCAAAGCTATCCCGTTGATAGCTGGCGCCTTTGGTAGCGATGAGCAGTTCCGGCCGCAAGGCAAAACTGCTTCGTTGGCCAAGTGGAATTTTTGCAAAAACACCGCCGGTAAATCCAATTCGGCCATCCCGGTCTTCCGCTTTGGCGTCGTCGTACAAGTTCGTGCCGTTAAGGCCAACTTTAAGACCAAACCGGACACCATCTTCGATCATTTGCGCTTGCGCGGCGTGAAAGCCCAGGCTAATGAAACAAAGTGTAAGCAGAAAACTTTGAAACCATTTCCAATTTGTTTTCATGGCAAAGTTGTGTTTAGTAAAAAAATAGTTTGGTGTTAGAACGGATAAAAAGAGCCGGTGGTTTGCAAATCCGCCGGCTCTTTCTGCCTGAATATTTTAATTGTCCGTATTTTCTGAGGTATTATCCTCTGCATCCGGTTCATCTTCCTGTTGTTTTTTACCGGTAGACGGGTGGCCGGTAAAATGTTTGAGCATGGTGATTTCGCGTTGGGTCAGTTCGCGGAAGGAACCACGTTGCAGTTCCCGCTTTGTCAGGCCGGCAAAATAAAACCGGTCCAGCTTGCGCACCCGATAGCCCAGCGATTCAAACAGGCGGCGCACCACCCGGTTGCGGCCTTCCACAATTTCCAGTTCAATAACATCGTGGTTGGGTTGTTCCTCGGAAAAACGGATCCAATTGACATGCAGCACCCCGTCATCCAGTTCCACCCCTTTTTCGATACGCTCGAAATCATCTTTGCTGAGTGGTTTGTCAATTCCGATGCGGTATTGTTTCTGTACGTGTTGGCTTGGGTGTGTTAATTTGGCAGCCAGGTCACCATCATTTGTGATCAGGATAAGCCCTGTTGTATCGCGGTCGAGCCGACCCACCGGGTAAACCCGTTCGGGGTAATGTGGATCGACAATATCGAGCACGGTAGCGCGCCCGCGGTCGTCGTCGGTTGTGGTGATGATGCCTTTGGGTTTGTTGAGCAGGAGGTAAATTTTTCGTTCCTGCACCTTCATTTCCTTCCCTTCGCAGGTCACAATGTCGCCTTCCTGTATCCGGTAGAACGGTTCCATCTTTACTTCGCCATTTACCGTAACGACTCCTTTTTCAATAAATTCAACCGCTTTCCGGCGGGAAGCCAGACCACAGTGTGCCAGGAATTTATTTAGCGGCATCTCAACACCCGATGGCAGCCCGGGCTTCGGGCGGCGTTCAACCTGAAATTCTTCTTTCTTTTTGAATGGGCGTTTGCCAAAAGGTTTTTTGCCGTAACCGCCACCGCCACCACTCCGGTCATAGGGTTTGCGGTATCCGCCGCCGCTCTGGCTGCGGTCTTGCCAGGGGCGACGCTCTCCGCTACCGCCTTCGCGGTCTTGCCAGGGCCGACGCTCACCGCCGCCACCTTCGCGGTCTTGCCAGGGGCGACGCTCACCGCCGCCACCTTCGCGATTTTGCCAGGGTTTGCGTTCACCGCTGCCGCCTTGGTTTCGGTCCTGCCAGGGTTTGCGCTCACCGCCGCCGCCTTGGTTGCGGTCCTGCCAGGGTTTGCGTTCCCGGTCATATGGGCGGCGATCATTGTCCCATTTTTTACGGTCTTCGTAGGGGCGGTTCCGGTCTTGCCAGGGCTGACGTTCTTTGTTGGATTCTTCGCGATTGGTTTCATCGCCGGAATCCGTTGATCTGGACCGCTCTTTCAGCGGATTTTCCTGAGACGGTTTTTGGATGCGCGGTCGGCGCTTTTTCTCTTCCATTTAGGCGGTAAATTATGAATGATAGGTTTGACGATAGAAATTACAGGAATGCAAATATCGGGGAAATCATCGGATCAGGCTGGTTAAATAATTTTTTTGCACAGGATTGCTTACCCCGGCAATAAACGAAAATAACAAACGGATCGTACCCGGTACCACTACTTCCAAACCCTGAGGTTCGAAATAATGCCGGAAATACGATCCGTTTTAGATGTTCTTCAATCAAGCTTTAAATCTATTGGCGACTAGTCAGCCTTTATCCATTTAATCATTAAGGAATTTCCTTTCTGATCGAGTATTCGCAGGTAATGCATCCCTGCCGGCAATTCGGTAACATCAATTTCTTCTGTCCACTCGATAGCCTTCAGTGTACGCAGCAGCCTGCCCTGCATATCAAAAAATTGCATAGCCAGCGGTTGCACGCCTTCCATTTCCAGGCGGAAGGATAGGGTGGCGGGGTTTGGTACTATGCGTACCCGGGCCGCTTCGTTTGGCGCACTGGTTCCAACAGTATTATCCACCACTACCGGCATCAGCGTTTTGGAACACCCGTTTTCGTCGGTAACCGTGAGCGTGTAGACGCCCGCCTGTAAGCCTGTCAGATCTTCAGTATCGGCAAAGGGAGCACCGTCTTTTTCCCAGGCATAGGTTAATGTTCCCGAGCCGCCGCTTACTGTAACATCGATACTGCCTACCCCGGCATTGCCAATATCGGATCGAACACTATCGAGTTTAAGCTCAATGGACGGCCCGACCACGATGGAGAAGGAACAAGTTGCTGAGTTTCCGGAAACATCTTTTATCTGATAAACCTGCACCGTTTCACCTACCGGAAAGGACGATCCGCTTGGAAGGCCGGCAATCAATTCGGGGGTTGCTCCATTTAGTGCACAATTATCGGATACCGGTGGTGCGGTAAATTGCACCGGGGCGTCAAAGCAAAAATTCAAGGCCGCAGCCGGACAAGTGATGCTGGGAGCAATAGTATCGTTGGAGGTAATCGTTGCCGTTGTTGTCGTTGTGCAACCATTAGCATCTGAAACCGAAACAACATAAGTGCCGACCGCCAGGTTTTGACCACCGGAGCCATTGGGCCACATAAATTGGTAGGGCGATGTGCCGCCAACGATCACCACGGAAGCCGATCCATCCTGACTTTCCAGACAGGACGTTGGATTGATGTCGGCAATATCAGCTTGTAAAACCGGCGGCTCGGTGATCGTTGCGGAGGAAACGGTTTCGCACCCGTTTGTATCTGTGACGGTGACAGTGTAGGTGCCTGCAACCAAATTCATCGTTGTTTGCGTGGTATCGCCGTTCGACCAATTATAGCTTACAGGCACTGTTCCTCCGGTGGTCACAGCAGTAGCCTGCCCGTTAGTTCCGCCATTGCAGGAAATATTTGCAGTCGATATGGAACTGCCCAAATTGCAGTTGAAGGCATTTACGGTCACCGTTCGGACTACGGTGCAATCGTTATCATCGGTGACCGTCACAGTGTATGGTCCTGGCGCCAAACCGGTGATGGTTTGCATCGTTGAGCCATTGCTCCACATAAAACCGTATGGGGAAGTTCCACCGGTTGGTTGAGCGGTAGCGGTTCCGTTGTTCAGGCCAATTCCGGTTTCGGGAGTTGCTGAAGCATTCGCCAGTAAAACTGCCGGGCTGGTTATTTGCACCGATAGTTCGGCCGGGCAATTATTGGCATCCAGAATAGCAACGGTATAGGTCCCAGGCGCCAGGTTGCCGGCGGTGGCGGTGGTATCGCCATTCGACCAGAGGAATGTAACCGGTTGTGCAGCACCGGAAACATTGGCTGTCGCACTACCATCGGCAGCGCCATTACAACTAACGTTCATCACTGTAGCCGTTGCTGCAATCGTACAGTTGAAATTATTGACCGTTACTGTTTGTACTGCAGTGCAGGCATTGTTATCCGAAATGGTAACCGTGTAATTCCCGGGCGCCAGGTCCGTGATCATTTCAGTAGTGGCCCCGGTGCTCCACAGGTATACAAACGGAGAAGTTCCCCCGGTTGGCGCAGCGGTAGCCGTTCCGTCGGAAGCGCCCAGACTGGTTTCCCCGGTTGCGGTAGCGTTCGCAGTCAGCACTGCCGGTTGTGTTATCGTTACCGAAGCGGTAGACGTGCAATTTTCACTATCTGATACGGTTACCATGTACATGCCGGCAGATAAGGCATCGGCAGTATCTGTAGTTGCCCCGGAAGACCAAATATAGGTGTAGCCGCTACCCGATCCGCCGGTACCGGAAGCGGTTGCTGTACCATCGGAACCGCCATTGCAAAGCACGTTATTCAGCACCGATGTGGAGGCTGCGACAGGTGGCGACTCCATCACTGCAACTGAAGTAGTGGAGGTACATCCATTCGTAGTATTGGTTACACTAAGGATATAATCTCCGGCAGCATCCACGGTGGGGGTCAGGGTGGTGGCGCCTGCCGTAATGTTGCCGTTTGTAGTCGTCCATAAATATTGAAAATTTGCCCCTTGCGACGAAGCCGTACCATTAATCTGCAGTGAACTGACCTGGCAATTCAGGTTGCCGGGCACGGTTGCACTTGCCGTCGGAGCAGTCGTATTTTGGGTAACCATCGCTACCGCAGTCGTTGTACAACCATTGGCGCCATTGGTAATGGTCACGGTATAATTTCCGGGCATATTCACCTCCGGGTTTTGGAGGTTGGAGGCAAACCCTCCCGGCCCGGACCAGGCGAAGCCGGCAGGATCAGCATTTGTTGTAGTGGTTATTTGCGCAAGCGTATCCGCGCACGTAAGTTGCTCCGATACCACGGAAGCCGAAGGTGGTACCGTATTTTGAGCAACCATGCTGGTGTCCGAATTGGTGCAGCCATTGGCCGGGTCGGTTGCTACGACGATATATGCGCCGGCGACATTCACACTTGGGTTTTGCTGGTTTGAAGTAAAATTGTTTGGTCCTGTCCAGGCATAGGTAACACCCGATGTTCCGGAAGTAGCCGAAATAGTCACAGACAGCATCGCGCAGGTAATCGTATCGCCGGTTGCAGAAACGGAAGGCGCCGTCAGATTTTCCGTTACGGTCGCTGTGGCAGAGTTTGTACAACCGGATGCCTGGTCGGTTATTGTCACCGTGTACGTACCGGTCAGGCTTACGGCAGGATTTTGTTGCGTCGAGGTAAACCCATCGGGGCCCGCCCAGTTGAATCCGGGTTGGCCGGCATTTGTGTTCACTGAAACTGTGCCGGTGGACATGGCACAAGTAAGCGTATCGCCTGAAGTCATAGCCGTTGGCGGCTGTGTGCCTTGGGTGACCGTTGTATTGTCGGAGGATGTACAGCCGTTGGTTGCATTGGTTACGACAAGGGTGTAAAGCCCGGCTGCGTCAACCAGCGGGTTTAGTGTGGTCGCTCCGGAAACAATATTTCCACCATTTGAAGCCGTCCATAAGTAGCTAAACGTCGGCCCGGCGGAAGAACCGTTCCCATTCAGTGTTGCTGTCGGTTGATTACAGGTTAGGCTGGCATTGGGGCCGGCTTCAACATTGGGCACAACAAGGTTGCTGCTCACATTGACAAAGGCAACTTTTGTGCAACCATTGGCATCCGTAACCGTAACATTATGGCTTCCGGGCATTGTCAATTGGGTTGGATTTCCGGTATTCCCATTCGACCATTCGTAGAAGTACGAACCAGCGCCCCCCGAGGCTGTTGCCGTAGCAGTCACAGATGTGTTGACACAGGTTAAAATACCAGAAACGGAAGCAGAAAGATTCAGGATCGGGGGTTGGGTGATGAACGCCGTTGCTGTCGCGGTTCCGGTGTTATTTGACCCCGTGACCGTGACGGTGTAGGTACCGGCTGTCAGGTTTACCGCTGTTTGCCCCGATTGCCCGTTCGACCAAAAATAGGTGTACGGTTGGGCGCCGCCGGATGCCTCTACCGTTGCGCTGCCGGTATTCCCGCCATTGCACAGCACGTCGGTCGTATTCGAAATAAAGGCTGTTACCGGAGGCAGCCCGTTAAAACTATAAAAACTCGAAAAGTCAATGGGAAAATCACCACTATCCTGATTGTTGCCATTCGTAAAATTTCCAATAAAATAAAATCCGATGGAGTTGTTCGCAGCGGTTATCGGCGACTTCCAGTTAAATGTCCAGGATGCCGGGCCGCCGCCTGTAAAGTTCTTTGCGCCCCGGTGTTCAAGATATTCACGGCCGTTAAAAAATTCAGTGCCACTTTGTGGATTACCCGCCGATAAATCGCCGGCATTGGCGTTATTGCCATCGACGACAACCAGTTGAAAACCACCACGTATCGGTGTGCCGGCTGTGGGGGTTAGTGTAATCGTCAGGGGATAGGTGGTGTTTGGTTCAATTGCGGAAGGCAGGCCGGTGACATCCACCTGTCCCCCAAAACCATTGGGGTTTCCGCCACCGTGGCATTCGTTGCAATGGCCATTGTTGATTTCGAATGGCGCACCAGTTTTACCGGTAGGAGGATTGGAAGCATTCGCTAACCAAAGTAAAACGCCCAGGATTATTCCTGTCAGGCGGAAAAGACGGGAGTTGTACGGTATTTTCATAAGCTTAATTAATTTTTCAAAAAGGCAGGTGAAAATTTGTATGTTAAATGTAGATACATCTTTCTTTCAATTCGCGCATTTCTGAATGATCCAGTGTTAGATTTTAGCGAATAACCAAAATATCCCGGCCTAACAAAATAATCCCGGAGCCAAGGCAAACGTACCCCCATGGCTGTTAAAAATTGCTGCGCGAAACCCCTACCTTCGCAAAGCGAACTTTCGCTATTATAATCCGTTATACCCTAACAGTTATTTTACCATTATTATGCTCAATAAACATATTCGAAAAGTTGCAGTCCTTGGTTCAGGCCTCATGGGCACCGGGATTGCCGCACACCTCGCCGGTTGTGGCATGGAAGTGCTCATGTTGGACATCCTGCCACCGGGTTTAAAGGAAACGGAATTAAATAACCCGGCAGCCCGCAACCGGATTGGCCAAACAGCACTCGCAACAGCATTGAAAGCCAAGCCCGCTCCTTTTTATGATAATAAATTTGCTACCCGGATCACGGTTGGAAATTTTGAAGATGATTTTCCAAAAATCAAAAACTGCGACTGGATAATTGAAGTGGTGGTGGAACGCCTCGATATTAAAAAACAGGTTTTTGAAAAAGTCGAAAAATACCGCGCCGAAGGCACGTTGGTTTCGTCGAACACCTCCGGAATTCCGATTCACCTGATGACGGAAGGGCGCAGCGCGGACTTTAAAAAACATTTTCTGGGCACGCACTTTTTCAATCCGGCACGGTACATGCGTTTGCTGGAAATTATTCCAACTCCGGATACTTCCCCCGACGTGACGGCCTTCTTCATGCACTTTGGAGACATTATTCTGGGCAAACAAACGGTGCTCTGCAAAGACACACCCGCCTTCATCGCAAACCGCGTGGGGGTGTATGCCATGGCCAAAATTTTCCAACTCACGGAGGAAATCGGCCTGGAAATAGCAACGGTGGACACACTCACCGGTCCGGCGATCGGACGCCCCAAAACGGGTACCTTCCGCTTGGGCGATTTAGTCGGTATGGATACGGCGGCACACGTGATCGATGGCATGCGAAAAAACTGCCCGCATGACGAGCAAATCAACACGTTTGAAATTCCTGCTTTTCTGAAATTTTTGCTGGACAATAAGTTTTACGGCAATAAATCGGGAAAAGGGTTTTATGAAAAAACAGCCGAGAAAGATGCCAACGGCCGGCCGGTCATTCTGGCGCTGAATCTTAAAACCTTAAAATACGAAGCATCGAAAAAGGAAAAACTGCCTATTCTCGATACGCTCAAGCAAATTGACGAATTGCCCCGCCGGATGAAAGCCATTTTCAAAGGCACCGACAAGGGGGCCGAATTGTTGCAGCGTTCGTTTTTGGGTCTTTTTGCTTATGCGTCCAACCGCGTACCGGAAATCAGCGATACCCTTTTCGCTATCGACGACGCTCTGCGTGCCGGCTTTGCCTGGGAAAAAGGGCCTTTTGAATACTGGGATATGGTTGGTGTTGAGGAAGGCGTAACAGCGGCTGAAGCCCGTGGAGAAAAAATTGCACCATGGGTAAAAGAAATGCTGAAAGCGGGCCACACCGGTTTTTACAAATTAACCGATGGCAAACGTTCCTGTTACAACCCGGCCACAAAAAAGTATGACCCCTTGCCTGGTGGCGAAGCCTTTATCGTGCTGGATGCTTACCGCGATAAAAAACCGGTGTATCAAAATGCCGAAGTAACGTTGCACGATATCGGCGACGGCGTGCTTTGCCTGGAATTTCATTCCAAAATGAATGCCATCGGCGAAGGGATACTTCGGGGTTTGAACGAATCGGTCCGTATCGCCGAAGAGGAAGGATGGAAAGGTTTGGTCATTGGCAATAACGCGCAAAACTTTACAGTTGGCGCCAACCTGATGATGATTGCCATGATGGCCTACCAACAGGAATGGGATGAGTTGAACATGGCCGTTAACCTGTTTCAACAAACATCGATGCGTCTGCGCTACTCCGCTGTGCCGGTAGTTATGGCTACGCAGGGGTATGTTTTTGGCGGCGGTTGTGAATTTGCCATGCATTGCGACGGCGTAATGGCTGCCGCTGAAAGTTATGTCGGGCTGGTGGAAGTGGGCGTCGGTCTCATTCCAGGAGGCGCCGGCACCAAAGAATTTGCGGTACGCGCCTCCGACGAATACAACCGCGAAGGCGATGTTCAAATACCAACCCTGATTGAAAAGTTCAAAACCATTGCAACAGCTCAAGTGGCTACATCCGCGAATCAGGCATTCAACTACGGTTATTTGTTGCCCGAAAAAGATCAGATCGTTTACAATACGGCTCGAAATATTGGCGAGGCAAAAGCCAGGGTGCTCGAACTTAGTGACAACTATACGACGCCCATTCCCCGGAAAGACATCCTGGTTTTGGGCCGAACAGGTTTGGGCGCGTTATACATCGCAGCACATTCACTCAAATTGGGCAATTACGCCAGCGAACACGATATCAAAATTGCTAAAAAAATTGCCTGGGTGCTTTGCGGCGGTGATTTGACCAGTCCGCAGGAAGTGTCTGAAAAGTACCTGCTCGATCTCGAACGTGAAGCCTTTCTGAGTTTATGTGGTGAAAAGAAAACATTAGAGCGTATCCAGCATATGCTGGAAACCGGGAAACCACTCCGGAATTAGTCTTTTCAACATTGTTTTTACAAAAAAACTACTTTCACAAGTCAACTAAAAAATAGTCACCAAATATGGAAGCATATATCATTTCAGGATATCGAACCGCCGTTGGAAAAGCCGGTAAAGGTGGGTTCAAAAGTACCCGGCCCGATGACCTGGCGATTGAGGTGATTCAACATTTGATCAAACAAACCCCGGGGCTTGAGCCCGGAATGGTCGATGACGTTATCGTTGGTTGCGCCAACCCGGAGGGTGAGCAGGGACTGCAAATTGGCCGCTTGATCGCCGTACGGGCTTTGGGAAAAGACGTGCCCGGTATGACTGTGAATCGCTATTGCGCCTCGGGGCTTGAAACGATTAGCATTGCCGTGGCTAAAATCCGGTCGGGAATGGGGCACTGCTACATTGCTGGTGGCGCCGAGAGTATGAGCCTGATTCCAATGACCGGGTATAAATTGGCGCCCAACTACAACATTGCAGCCAATACACCGGACTACCTGGTTGGTATGGGCCTTACCGCAGAGGCGGTGGCGCAGAAATACGGTATTTCGCGTGAAGCGGCCGATGCGTTTTCACTGGGCTCACATACAAAAGCAGCAGCAGCAATTGACAATGGCAATTTTTCGGATGGCATCGTCCCAATTAATGTGACCGAAGTATGGGTTGAAAATGACAAACGGAAAGAGCGCGAATTCACGGTAGACACAGACGAAGGTGTCCGTCGTGATACGTCCCTGGAGGGTCTGGCCAAACTCCGCCCTGCGTTTGCCAACGGAGGAATTGTCACTGCAGGTAATTCCTCGCAAACTTCGGACGGGGCTGCATTCGTACTGGTAATGTCGGAAGAAATGATGCAGATGCTCGGCTTAAAACCGGTAGCGCGCTTGGCAGCTTGCGCCGTTGCCGGGGTAGATCCGCTGTTCATGGGCATTGGTCCGGTAGCCGCAATTCCAAAGGCCCTGAAACAAGCCGGACTAAAATTGGATGATGTTGAGCAAATTGAACTCAATGAAGCCTTCGCAGTCCAGGCCCTGGCAGTCATACAAGAAGCGGGACTAAACCCCGACCTTGTCAATGTAAACGGTGGCGCTATTGCACTTGGGCACCCGTTGGGTTGCACAGGTGCAAAGTTGTCGGTTCAACTGCTCAACGAAATGCGTCGGCGCAATCAAAAATATGGTATGGTAACGGCATGTGTTGGTGGAGGGCAAGGTATTGCCGGGATTTATGAGCGCCTGAATTAAGTGCTGCTGTTGCATCTTTAAGCAGGGGCTGTTTTCGTTTACCATACGGAAACAGCCCTTTTTAGTTTGGCTAAAAAGATTTGAATTACTAAAAACATGTTTTCGCCAAATATCAATTAACACTACGCAAGTACCTTTGCACTTAATCAAAATCCCGCAATGAGCAAGTTCGTTTTTGTATTCATCCTGGCCCCTTTTTTTATTCAAGCCCAGGAAAATTATTTCCAATTGGAAAAGCTGCCGGAATTTATCAACTCCAGGTACGATGAAATTACTCCTGTTCCCAGTCGCGACGGCAATACGCTCTATTTTACCCGGGTCGCTTACCCGGAGTTCAACCGCTATCTTTTTCTGGACAGTGTGGATTTGTACAAAAAATACCCAACGGAAAAGTATGAGCGGTTGCTTCGCAACATCTACTCCGAGCTGGCCGGCAGACCTGTAAAAGATCCTGCCGCATCAACATTCAATCAGGATGTATGGGTCACCGAAGGAGATTCTGCCAATTTTTACTTCCTGATGCATCCACGTGAGCCGCTGAACAATGCACTCCCCAACAGCATTGTTGCCATCACGCCCGACCCCAATGCTTTTTATTGTATCAATCAATTTTCAGAAAAAGGGGATATGGCCAAAGGATTCTCGCTGATCAGCCGTGTGGATAGTTTATGGAACCACCCTACCCCGGTCGAAATTGACGAATACTACACCATTACATCCGATGTGAATCTGACTATGAGTTTTGATGGCCAGGTGTTGATTTTGTCTGCGGTTCGGCACGATTCGCGCGACATGGATTTGTACGTCTGCTTCAATAAAAGTGGAAATAGTTGGAGCGCTCCTCAACATTTGGGCACTGTAATTAACTCGGAAAAACGCGAAACGACGCCCTATTTATCGGAAGATAACACGACACTTTTCTTCTCGTCTAATCGCTGGGAAAGCTCCGGGGGGAATGACATTTTTATGAGCAAGCGGCTGGATGATACCTGGAAAAACTGGTCAAGGCCGGTACGTGTTGTGCAGCCAGTAAATTCCAGCGCCGATGACAGCCAACCTTATTTTAACATGACCTCGGGCTACCTGTATTTCACCTCCACCCGGGACGGCAACAGTGATATTTTCCGGGTACGGATTGCCCCGCCCCAACCGACTGAGTTTACTATCCGGGGACGAATTTTTAATCGAAAAACCCGCGACCTCATGCCCAATACAACCGTGCGTTATGGCATAGCGAATGGCCCCAAAAATATCCTTACCTCTTCAGATGGATTTTTTACACTCAAAATCCCCAAAGGTGTGGCCTTTGAACTCACCCCTGAAAAGGGTGCTTTTGCCGGATTGACAGAAACAGTTTTGTTCCGCCGCGACTATTATTTTTTCCAGGATTATTACCAAATCGATCTCTGGCTGGAACCACTTGAAGTGAACGATAAAATTGAACTTCAGCCAATCTACTTTCAACAATCCAAGGCTGTCATCCTGGAAAAATCCTATACCGAGTTGGAGCGCCTGGCCACTATAATGCTGGAAAACCCGACGCTTAAAATCCGCATTGAAGGACACACGGATAATGTAGGTCAGCCCGACGATTTATTCCGGCTTTCGGAGGAAAGAGCCGCAGCGATCCGCAACTTTTTGATCGAAAAATCCATAGCTGCACACCGCATTGAAACCGTTGGACAAGGGCCCAAATTTCCCATAACTGATAACAGCACCGATGAACTCCGTTCGCAGAATCGCCGGGTAGAAATCATTATAACTAAAATCTAAAGAAATGTTCCACGTGGAACAATGCATCCAATTTAACCTTCCATGCAACTAAACAGTACGAATAATCCATCGCTACAAGTCAGTTTTAAAGAAGCCTTATTTCAAGGACTCCCCGCTGACAATGGACTTTTTATGCCAATACAAATCCCGGAAATACCCAGGGAATTTATCCGCCAATTGGATCAGTATTCCTTTCAGGAAATAGCCTTTCAAATAGCAAAGGCATTACTTGACGGCGAAATACCGGATCGGGATTTGCAAAAACTAATAGATGACGCTATCACTTTTCCCGCGCCAGTGGTCATGCTTGACGACCAAACAGCCGTACTTGAACTTTTTCATGGCCCGTCATTAGCATTCAAAGATTTTGGGGCCCGGTTTATGGCCAAGACCATGGCCTACTTTAATCAGGAAACAGACAAAGACCTTATCATTTTAGTGGCTACTTCAGGCGATACTGGTGGTGCCGTGGCAGCTGGGTTTCATCAAACACCAGGTATCCAGGTCGTAATTCTTTATCCCTCGGGAAAAGTTAGTCCACTGCAGGAAAAACAATTGACGACCCTGGGGCACAATATTCACGCCTTTGAGGTGGCGGGCACTTTTGACGATTGCCAGGCGCTGGTTAAACAAGCCTTTTTAGACCAAACCTTGCGCACCAGACTCAGCCTTAGTTCTGCCAACAGCATTAATATTGCCCGGTTAATCCCACAGATATTTTATTACTGGGAAGCATACAAACAAGTTTACCGAAAGGGCAAACCGGTTGTTTTTGTAGTTCCATCCGGCAACTTTGGGAATTTAACAGCGGGACTTATCGCGCAAAAGATGGGGCTGCCGGTGCAGCACTTCGTTGCTGCCACGAACGCCAACGATATCGTTCCTAAATATTTAACTTCGGGAAAATACTATCCGCAACCTTCAGTCCCCACCCTATCTAATGCAATGGATGTCGGAAACCCATCTAACTTTTCGAGAATTTTGGACCTGTATGGTTCCACGTGGAACATTGTAAAAAACCATATTTCAGGTTATGCCTTTTCGGATACAGAAACTGCGAATGCCATGCAGCAAATCTACCAACGATACAACTACATCATGGATCCACACGGAGCAGTTGGTTATCTGGCCTGGAGAAAGTATCAGGAAGAAATTCAAAACGAGGCACTGGGGGTTATTTTTGAAACCGCCCATCCGGCTAAGTTTTTGGAGGATGTGGAACGCATTTTAAGTCAAAAAATAAATATTCCGGGTAGCCTGCAAGCCTTGCAAACCAAGGAAAAAAAATCAATCCCCTTAGCCGTGAATTATCCGGAATTCAAAAGCCGTTTGTTGGAATACTTTGAAAAGAGGTAGTAAAAAATTGGGAAAGAGTCTTGGCTAGGCCTCTACCTTTTCCCGGCTTACTTCTTCCAGGAATGCGCTCAAAATATTATTGAATTCTTCCGGCTTTTCCATCATTGGAGCATGGCCACATTCATCGAGAAAGTGCAGCCTGGAATCTGAAATTAATTCGTGGAACTTATCCGCAACAAAAGGCGGAGTCACTGTATCCTGCTTACCCCAAATCAACAAGGCAGGCGCCTTTATTTTGTGCAATTTATCGGCAAGATTATGCCGGACTGCCGATTTAGCCGTGGCAACCACCCGGATCGCCTTATTCCGGTCATTCACAATTCCAAAGACTTCGTCGACCAATTCTTTCGTCGCAACAGATGGGTCATAAAAGGTATCACCTGTTTTGCGTTTGATATATTCGTAATCTCCGCGTTTGGGGAAAGCAGTGCCAAATGCACTTTCGAACAACCCGGAGCTCCCGGTAAGTGTAATTGAAGCAATTCGTTCCGGGTGCGCCAGTGCATATAGCAAAGCGATATGACCGCCAAGGGAATTTCCTACCAAATGGACTTTTTCGTAATTCTTATATTCCACAAACCGGGTTACAAAATTTACCAACCCCATGACGGACACCTCAAATATCGGCATTTCATAAATCGGAAGAATAGGTATGACAACATTGTATTGATCAGAGAAACGCTTGAAAATTCCTTCAAAGTTGCTTAAGGCGCCAAACAAACCATGCAGCAGTAATAATGTTTCCCCATCCGATCCGGACTCAATATATTTAAATCCGGCTTCTTCTTTTACCGAAATGTCCATTGTTTTATTTAGAAAATTCAAAAATCTTATGACAAAAATAGAAAAAATGCCCGATTAACAAGGAGGATACCATTGGGCTCGTTTTATGATTTGAGCAACAAAATTCAATACACAAAACACTTCAATCTTTTACAAGGATGGCAAGGTACAATTCTGAAAGCAAAGAATAATGTCGTTCAAATACTTTTGTGGAGAACCTGTAAATAATAGTTGAAACAAGTGTGGATAACGATAAAGCAGGTGTGAACTACGCAATTCTTGCTTTTTCCACACTCGCTTCTATTTTTCCACAATTCAACAGATACGTAACATATAATACCGCACTAAGCAACAAAACTGCCCCCCCCTGATGGAACACGCCTAAGGCTACAGGAATATGACCAATACAATTAATTAAAGTCAAAATTCCGAGTGTAACCTGCAGGAAAAGTGCGAAAAGCATAAAGATAATCCCTTTGCGCAGCCGCCCTGAAATATCCAAACGAATGACCCTCCAGGAAAAGTATAACAACATGATTGTCAGCAAATAAGCCGTATTACGATGCAAAAATTGAATTAATGCCGGCATAAAGGGATTAGAATCATATGCAGTGAAACTATCCAGCGTCCACTGAGAAGAATCCAATAAAACTGAAGGAAGAAAGTCACCTTGCATAGCAGGCCAGGTTGGATAAAACAGGCCCGCTTTCGTACCCGACATCAGTGCGCCGAATGCAATCTGAACAAAGGTAAGCAGGAACAAAAACCAACTGAATTTCCCCAACATTCGATTGTGGAAAACAGTAGATTTCAGACCGAAAGCAATAAAAGTTGTCCACAATAAATAGCTGAAAATTACCAACGCCATGCAGAGATGCAAGGTCAGATTGTATGCATTAACCCAGGGGCGCTCAATCAATCCACTGGCAACCATCGCCCATCCAAAAAAACCTTCCAACCCGGCCAATAATACCACCACGATCAACCGTGGCACTAAGGTCCGGGAAAACATACCTCGCCATAAAAACCAGGCGAACGGAATGATAAATACAAAAAACATCAAGCGTGCCCACAAACGATGAAAGTACTCCCAGAAGTAAATAAACTTAAAGTCGGATAAGGTGATTCCCTGGTTGATCTTCTGGTATTGTGGCGTTGCTTTGTACAGATCGAATGCCTCCTGCCAGGCTGCAGCACTTAAGGGTGGTACCGTCCCTGTGACAACCTCCCAGCGGGTGATACTCAAGCCACTTCCCGTAAGCCGTGTTACGCCGCCAATAATAATTTGAAAAAAAATCATGATAAGCCCGGTAATCAGCCAGATCCGAACAATTTTGGGCACCCTGGTATTTTCTACATATCGAAACATGGAAGAAGTTTTTCTATAAATTACAAGACATCCGAGGATATCGGATTTATCAACCGCATTTAAAACAAAACAAAAATAGGCGGCTTTTCGTCAGTCACTTTCCACCATTCTGTAATTGATAATAATAATAAACTAGTTAATAAATTAAATTCCAATGCTATCATCAGGGCTGTTAGCTTGTGGAAAACGGTATAACTGTAAATAGCGATTTTTTTCTCCATGCTCGAATTGTACTTATACACAGCCACGCTCTGTTTGAGTAGATTCATATTCAACGGTTTGTGCGGTATTCAACAGGTTTGTTAGGAAGTACTATTCAATACATCTTGGTCGTTTTAAAATGGCTTTTGCTGTTAATTACCGTTGGTGATTCGCCTGTTTCTACACAGCCTGTTGCCCGATTCTAACGAAATGGGTCATTCGCCCTTGGGCATGTTGGTATCCCTGTTTTTACTAAAAAGTTTTCCACAGAACGACTTCCGAAAGTCTGCAAAGTCGGGCTCTGAAAATCAGGCATTTAGAAATTTGGCTATTTGTGCTGTGGATAAGTATGTCAAACAAAAAATTTATATTTAAATTGGCCTATAATTATATTCATTTTCAATTACTTAGAGTTGCTTTGATCTAATATCCGATCCATTATCCCCAGGAAAAGCCTGGTTTAATTAAAACAATTTTTCAAACGACATATGTGTGGCAGGTACTCTTTTGTTCCGACAAAAAAACAATTGGATGAGCAACTTCGCGAGGTTGAACTTCCAACGCCCCTTCAAATCAGTTTTAACATAGCACCCACACAAACCGCCTATGTCATTACAAATGATCAACCTAAAGTGCTGCAACAAATGCATTGGGGCCTGGTGCCCTACTGGAGCAAAGACGGTGCGATCAGTGGCAAACTGATCAATGCACGTGCCGAAGGTATTTTTGAAAAACCATCCTTCCGCGTGCCGGCAGCCCGAAGGCATTGCCTTGTTCCGGCCGATAGTTTTTATGAGTGGCGGACGCTGCCCGGAAAACGAAAAGTTCCTTACCGGATTAAACTTAAAAGTGAACAATTATTATTCATGGCGGGCATCTGGGATGTATGGCGCGATTCAAGTAAAGTACTCCACTCCTTTTCCATCATTACAACTACTCCGAATACCGAAGTGGCATCATTGCACGATCGAATGCCGGTATTGTTGTCGGAGCCTGACATACAGCAACGCTGGCTGGATGCAACTGATCCGGAAGAAATTCGGGCGTTATTAGTTCCGCCGGCCAATGACATACTCGAATTATACCGCGTTTCAGAACGGTTAAATACGCCGGGTACAGATGGTGAAGATTTGCACAGGCGCGTGGATGAAGACAATGAACTTACGTTGTTCTGAAATTCAGGCGAACAGGTTGTACACCAACCACGCCAACAGGTATGCCAATAAACTCATATAAGAAAACTGAAGCAACGCCCATTTCCAACTCCCGGTTTCGCGTTTTACCACAGCAATGGTACTCATGCACTGCATTGCCAGGGCATAAAATACCAGTAGCGACAACGCAGTGGCCAGGGTATACACCGGGGTGCCACTGTCCTCAAATTTGGCCGTTTTCATTTTTTCGCGAAGAATGAAATCATCCTCCGAACTTCCAATGCTGTAAATTGTCGACATCGTTCCCACAAACACTTCCCGGGCGGCAAACGAAGCGATCAGGGCAATACCAATTTTCCAATCGTACCCCAGCGGGCGAATTGCCGGTTCAATCACCTTACCCAGATACCCGGCATAAGATGCTTCGAGTTGGTACGCTGCCTGCAGATCGGCTGCTTCTGTTTGGCTGAGTTGTTGCGCTTGGGCGTCTTGTTTAGCTTTTGTTGCAGCTTGTGCCATTGCGTCGCCAGGCCCGAAACGTGCCAATGCCCAAAGCACCATTGAAATGATCAAAATTATTTTTCCGGCGCCAACGACAAAGGCGCCAACTTTCTCCCAAACGGTAAGCCAAAGATTTCGCCAGTGCGGTATCCGGTAAACGGGTAATTCTATCGCCAGATAGGACGATTCGCGCGTGTGCAGCACTTTTTTCATCAAATACCCCGAGGCAAAAGCAGCCACAACGCCCAAGGCGTACATGCTGCCGAAGGTCAGACTTTGCCAGGAAAATATCCAAAAAACGCGTTTGTCCGGCACCGCCAGGCCAATCAACACCGCGTAAACCGGCAGGCGGGCACTACAACTGATAAACGGAGTCACCATCGTTGTGATCAGCCGCTCCTTCCAATTGCCGATCGTCCGACTACTCATGATGGCCGGCACGGCACATGCGCCTCCGCTAATCAGGGACACCACGCTGCGCCCGTTCATTCCAAAACGGCGCATGGTTTTGTCAAAAATAAAAACCACTCTGGCCATGTAGCCAATTTCCTCCAATACCGTAATCAGGAAAAACAGAATGGCTATTTGCGGAATAAACACCAAAATGCCACTTAAACCTGCCAGTATTCCATCCGTTATTAAATCGGTGGACCAGTGTGGCGGTAAAATGCCCGTTAGCCAAACATTCAAATGGGCAAAAAACTGCTCAATCCAGTCCATCGGCACCGTGCTCCAATCATAAATTGCCTGGAAAACGAGCAGCATCACTACAAAAAATAGCAAAGGCCCCCACCAACGATGCGTAACCACCGCGTCAATCTGGTCCGTCGGTGTACTTGGAAATTGAGGTGGGCGTTGTATGGCTTCCTGGACAATTGGCGTGAATCGGTCATAGCGATCCAATGTTTCATCCACTTGAAAACGCAATGACACCAGGCCTTTATCTTTTACAATTGCCCGGATGGTTTCCTGGTTTTGCTCAGATAGAAATGGCAACCATTCATGGTGGTGTGCGATCAACAACGCCTGGTAGGTATTCGTGAAATTAAAATTCAGGCAGACGGCTTCAGCAACCTGTTTTTCTACTTCCTGAAGTGGATAAAAATGCTTTTGAGAAAAAGAAGGCGTATCAAGTAATTTCTCTATTTCACCAACCAGCTTTTGAATATTTGCGCCTGTTCGACCACTAATTGCCACTACGGGAATGCCCAATCGGTCGGCAAGCACACCGGTGTTCACTTTGATCCCGATCTCCTCGGCAGTGTCCGACATATTCAAAGCCATCATGACCGGTATACCCAAATCCAATAGTTGGGTGAGCAACAACAGATGTTTTTCCAAATGCGTAGCATCCGCAACGTACACGACAACATTGGGATAATGCGCGTCTTTCGGGTTGGTCAGAACTGATGCAACGATTTTTTCATCGGAGGAGGTGGGATACAAACTATACGTGCCGGGTAAATCGGTCAGCATAGCTTGCCGGCCGCTTGGAAATTGCATGCGCCCTTCCTTGACCTCAACGGTTATGCCCGGAAAATTGCCGGTTTTTTGCCGCAGGCCGGTCAACTGATTGAAAATTGTCGACTTTCCACAGTTGGGGTTCCCTACCAAGGCAATGTTTAATAATTTCTCCCGGGCTTCGCTCATACATCAATCAAGATACTGGAGGCTTCTTCTTCGCGTAATGCAAGGCGGACCCCATCCGCTTTAATGTAATATGCCTTGCCAAACGGCGCGGTGCGTACCATTTCAATCAATGTCCCGGGAAGCAAACCCATTGCTGTTAATTTACCCGCCAGTGCAGGATCTTCAAAAGCAAGCGCATGGGCACTTTCGTGGACTTTTAAATCGGGAATCGTACGGTATCGGCGTTGCATAATGCAGGAAATCTAGATAGGCCTGTTGATTTAGACAAAATCCAAACAGTGCAAAAGTAGGGCTTGTTCAGTAATGCAACTTAAAAATTCGGAAAGGAATTTGTCAGCATTCAGACGCCCCGGGCGTCTTCCTCAGTTAACGAGCAAAACTCAGAGAAACCCACTGATTATGTGCTGCTTAAAAATCAACCGCATAAGTGACAGAAATCATTGAAGGCTAAAAAATAAGCCACTTTTCTGTACTGTTCCCACTGGCAATTACGCGTTCGATAAACTGCATACCTCGTACGCCATCGGCCACTGTCGGGAAATCCATATCCAAAGGATCGGGCGCTCTGCCCTCCTGTCGTGCGCGGATGCAGCGTGCAAAATTCCGGTATATGGTCGCAAACGCTTCCAGGTAGCCCTCCGGGTGTCCGGCTGGGATGCGGGTGCCGGCCTGTGCTTCCGGGTAAAGTGAACCGACACCGGTGCGGTATACCTGGGTGGGCTTGTCCAACCATTTGACCAGCAGGGTGTTAGGCTCCATTTGATGCCATTCCAACCCGCCTTTTTCGCCATAAACCCGGATGTTCAGGTTGTTTTCCTCACCGGCGCTGATTTGGCTGGCATGCAGGATACCCTTGGCGCCATTTTCAAAACGCAGCAGCACATTGCCGTCATCATCGAGCAGCCGCCCTGGGACGAAAGTGCTGATGTCGGCGCAGAGTTCTGTGATTTTCAACCCCGTCACATATTCAGCCAGATTTTCTGCATGTGTACCGATATCGCCCATTGCGCCGGCAATGCCGCTTCGTTGCGGATCGGTTCGCCAGGCCGCCTGTTTTTGGCCGGTTGATTCAAGGTTGGTGCTCAACCACCCCTGTGGGTATTCCACCACAATTTTTCGGAGTTGCCCCAACTCCCCGTGCCGGATCATCTGCCGGGCCTGCTTGACCATGGGGTAGCCGGTGTAGTTATGGGTGAGCGCGAATAAAAGCCCCGTTTGGTGCACGATTTTTTCCAGTTCAAGCGCTTCATCTAAATTGAAGGCCAGCGGCTTATCGCAAATGACATGAAAGCCGTTTTGTAAAGCCAGTTTTGCCGGAGCGGCATGCATATGGTTGGGGGTTACGATGGAAACAAAATGCATCCGCTGTTCCGGATCGCGCTTCTTTTCCATATCGATCATTTCTTCAAAATTCCGGTACACGCGATTGGCCGGTAAGCCCAGTTCTGCTCCTGAGGCTGCCGATTTTTTGGAGTCGCTGCTGAATGCACCGCAAATCAATTCAATTTCGCCATCCAGAGCTGCCGCCATCCGGTGTACACCGCCGATAAAGGCGCCGATGCCGCCCCCTATCATACCCATGCGTAATTTTTGTTTCATAGATGAAATTTTTTTGAATTGACAATATAGGAAACGGCATGAGAGTTGACATCCTGAAGATGTACCGCTTTGAATGGGCTAAATTGAAAAGAAATTCGCGTACTTTGAAAATCCGTTCCAAAAACCCTGGCATATGATGGAAGAGCATTTTATTCCCGGAGTCCATAACTATTGTGATCGCTGGTGCGAGCGCTGCCCGTTTACCGCGCGCTGCCGGGTTTATGCCAATGAGCGGGAATTTTCGGAAGAAACTACCGATCCGGCCGACCCTGCCTTTTGGCAGAATATCAAAAAGAATTTTGAGGGCGTACTTGAAATGCTGGATAAGATGATGGCTGATATGGGTATTGATCCGGATGAAATTGTTGATGAACGAGAGGAAAAACCAGATCCAAATATTCAGGCCCTTGAACGGGATATGCGTGATAAAACAATGCAATATGCCAATGCCGTGAATGATTTTTTTGAACGCAATGCCGGCTATTTTGAGACCAAAAGTGAAGAACTGGAAGGGCAAATTGAAGATGGCCAACCGGTAGATGTGGAGCGTTGGCAATTTTTTCAAGATGCGGTGGATGTCATTCGCTGGTATCAGTATTTTATTTCAGCTAAAATTCATCGGGCCATTGGTAGTTTGGAACACCTGGAAGAATTTGACGATCCCCTGCAAAGCGACTCAAACGGCAGTGCAAAAATTGCAAAAATTGCCATTGAACGCAGCCTTGGCGCCTGGGAGGTTATCTGCCAACAGCTGATCGAAAAAAAGGAGGAAATATTGGTTCTTCAACAACAACTCCAGCATATCCGGGCAGAATTGGACCGGCTTTTCCCAAACTTAAAAAATTTTCACCGACCGGGCTTTGACGATGAACCGGATAATACCATGCGCCTGGAGTTTAATCCAAATTAAGTGTACACCGATAAAATGGAATGCATATGGCTGTCTTACACGATTCTACCCTGCTCCGACAACAAGCATATATTAATGGAACTTGGGCAGATGCCGACACGGGGAAGGTGTTCCCGGTAACTAACCCGGCTACCGGCGAACTGCTGACCCGGGTAGCCGACTGTGGGCCCACAGAAACGCAGACAGCTATCGAGGCTGCCAATACCGCCCTGCCTGCCTGGCGCGCAATGCCGGCAGCCAAACGCGGTGTTATCCTGAAGCGTTGGCATCAGCTTATCCTGGAAAATGCCGAAGATTTAGCCCTGCTGATGACATTGGAACAGGGCAAACCGCTCACAGAATCACGAGGCGAAATTCTCTATGGGGCTTCTTTTATCGAGTGGTTCATCGAAGAGGGCCGCCGGGTTTATGGCGATATCATTCCGCCGCATGCATCGGGTTTGCGGGTGCTGGTTTTTAAGGAACCTGTTGGGGTTGTGGCGGCAATAACGCCCTGGAATTTTCCCAATGCGATGATCACCCGAAAAGTAGCGCCGGCTCTGGCTGCAGGTTGTACCGTGGTGGTAAAACCTGCCGAGGAAACCCCGCTTTCAGCCTTGGCACTGGCCGAGTTGGCCACGCGTGCGGGTATACCGCCAGGGGTGCTGAATTTTGTGACCGGCCTCGATGCGCCAACCATTGGGAAAACCCTGACCGACAGCCCGGTGGTCCGCAAACTTTCTTTTACCGGAAGTACCGAGGTTGGGAAACAGCTTATGCGCCAGTGCGCCGATACCGTAAAAAAAATTTCGCTCGAGCTCGGCGGCAACGCTCCATTTATCGTTTTCGATGATGCCGATGTGGATGCTGCCGTGAAAGGCGCTATTGCCTCCAAATACCGAAACGCCGGTCAAACGTGTATTTGCGCAAACCGGTTGTATGTGCAAAGCGGCGTGTACGACGAATTTGTAGAAAAATTTACCGCAGCCGTTCAAAATCAGAAAGTGGGCAACGGCACAGATATGGGTGTGCAAATCGGGCCGCTTATCAATGCCGATGCGGTGGAAAAAGTCGAACGTCTGCTGGCCGATGCGGTAAATAAAGGCGCCCGTGTGCTGACCGGTGGCCAGGCACTCCAGGGCACTTTTTATCAACCGACAGTGCTGGCCGAAGTGCAGGCTGGTATGGCCATTTTGCAGGAAGAAATTTTTGGGCCGGTAGCGCCGGTCACCCGGTTTGAGACGGAGGAAGAAGTAATTCAGCTGGCCAACAATACCCAATACGGCCTGGCTTCTTATTTCTATGGCCGGGATGTGGGGCGTATTTTCCGGGTTGCCGAGGCACTGGAATATGGAATGGTGGGCGTGAATACCGGAATTTTAGGTACGGCCATCGCACCTTTTGGCGGTATGAAAGAAAGCGGTATCGGACGGGAAGGCTCCAAGTACGGCATCGAAGAATTTCTGGAAATTAAATATGTCTGCCTGGCCGGCATTTGATTCAAAATAACAGAAGATATTTTTTGAGCCCAGGCATTTATGCCTGGGAAAAAGAAGAAATAAAAAAACCGCGGGGTGGGGCCCCGCGGTTTCGACATCTTGGGAGATGCCGTATTTAAATCGGTTGTTGGCAATGGCAAGGTCTCTCGTCAATGAACGAGGAGCTTTCCGGAGGCTATCGGCTGACCTTTGTTGGTGATCAGCCGATAGAAAAACATTCCTGCCGGTAATTGATGTCGGTACAATCGGAAAGAGGGAAGATTATAAGTCTGATTAAGCACTTTTTTTCCTTGCAGGTCGTAGAGTTCCAGGTGAAAACTGGAAGCCGAAATTCCGCTGATTTCGAACAGCGCACTTTCATCAAACGGGTTGGGATACACTTTTACGTCGGCGCCTTCAAAATCAATGTGTTTGGTTTTGACAACAATAAAGGTGTCAAATACACATACCGTATGAAAAGTCTGGTTCGTCAGAACCGGAGCATTGAAATCTGAATAGATAGCAGCGCTGTTGAGTATTTCTGTGTTGCATGGGATTTCCTGTTTTTGTGAAACACGGAATGAAACAAAGCCCTCATTAGCGCCGCTACCTGGTGGGAGATTAAGGTTTGGGAGGGTAAACTGCACAATGCCCGGACCGTAGATGTCAAAATCGTACGGGTGGCTGGCAGCACCTGGATGGACCGTAGCCGGGTCGAGGTAAGGCGACAAGGTGTCGCGGATTATGACCTGGTGCACGGTATCGGTTCCTGAGTTTTGGAATTGGATTAAATACTCCAGATCGGTTTGCGGAGAGACGTATTGGGGTACGTCATAGCCTTTGGGATGGCCCCTTTTTAAATTGTCTGGGTTGTAATCGGTATCGTAAGTTTCCTGGCAGTCGGCTGCTTTAAAGGGTTCCGATTCGTCATCTTCAGGGAACATGGTATAATAACCGGGGACAAAACTGGTATCCGCTATGCAACGTTCGACGGCAGCAGTTGAATAACTTGAACCAGGATAACCTGATGTTTGCTCTGCAATTATTCGATAGGTTTTACCCGTGGCAGGAATTGTCCTGACAATTTCTTCAACACCAGAATTTAACTGCCGTTGGAATAGTGGATCATTGGGAGCTGTTAAAAGTATGATATCTTCAACGATAACAAAGCCCACCATTTCTGACATATTACCTTGGCCAACGTTGGCTAGCGCAAATCTTATCGAATCACCATCACAAAATGCGCGTGTTTGAACGATTGACCCGTCCCAGTTTGTGGAAGAAATATTGCAGAATGAATCCGGGTAAATATGCGATCGGACACAGTGCGTTTCTCCCAAACCTGAATCGCAATCCAGAAAAGCTTCAATAGTAAAACTGCCGCAATCTCCGTTTTCCAGAAAACCGATATTAAAGGTGTAGGTATTGTCTGGTCCCGGGGTTCCTGGAATAGAACTGGCCACAAAACTTAAGTCGGGATCGAGTGTAACCTCAATTTCAGTGTTCAAGGAAGGAATCGTTCCTGAGTTGCAGTAGCGCACCGTGTAGGTGTTGTTTGCGCAACGGCGTAGAATTGGGGTCGCTACATCAACTTCGTTTCGCGGGCAGGCAAACGTTGCTTTTACCGGAATGTCGATCGAAAAGGTATCCGCGAAGGCATCTACCGGAAGGGTGATTACCGGATCACAGGATTCCCAGGAATCATTCGGCGGAAATAATTGGATTAAATAGGTACCTGTGTCAACCAGAATTTCGAAGGTGCCGTCCGTTCTGGCTGCAGCATACCGGGTGTAATTGGGGCTTTCAATTTTAACAATCCAGTCTTCAAGGCCGGGTTCATTTGCATCCCGGACACAATTTGTATTATAGTCGTGAAAAATATTGCCGGCGATATAACTGGTAAAGACGACACAGTTTTTGTCCATCTTCACCATGTACAAGCTTTCTTCCGTAAAGGGCCCCACAAACAATTCGCCGGAACCTGCTGCAACGGCGCCGCCATCGGGCGTGGCTACTATGCTATAGCCTCGGTCGACACCCGGTCGGCCCACCGACACCTGGCACACTTTCTCGCCTTCAGCATCAACACGCGCCATAAATAACTCTTCCTGCGCATCAGTAGAAGGGCGATTTCCGGTTACTAAAAAGCCTCCGTCAGCGGTTTTGGCCAATCCGAATAAATCTGCCCGCGAAAAGTTTGTTTGCCAAACAGGTTTGTGGTTTCCTGAAAATTCAAATTTCATCAGTATGCCAACGCCATCTGGTAATACATTGGACTGACCTGTCAATACGAAATTACCGTCACTTGTTACCACGATATCGCGAGCAACATCATTGGCTTCATTACCGTCACCATCAAAAAAACCATAGGTATGCTCCCAGTCAGATATCCCGGAGTCTTTCAACACATGGACTACGTAAAAGTCGCTTGGGCCGTCCCTGCGTTCGCCGGCAACCAGCAAATCGCCATTCAGATCGGTAGTAATCGCAAATCCTTTTTCCTGGATATCCGGTGCGCCAAAAGTGTTGCTCCAAACCAGCGCCCCCCCGGCATCAACTTTGAAGACCAGAAAATCCTCCAAAGCAGCGATATTTTTCTGGTACCCGCAAACGACAAAGGCATTCTCATCCGGCAGTTCAAGTACGTCCAACGCTTCGGCATCATTGCCGTTACCAGGGAAAACATAGGTCCACTCCACTTCTCCAAACGCATCTGTTTTCAGAAGATACGCTTTTCGGGGGGAATTAAGCGGTAATGTAGCCCGTTGAAAACCTGCAATGACGTACCCGCCGTCTTTTGTTACGGCAATTGCCTCACCAGAAGTTTGTGTGTCGAGGAAATAATCTTTGGTCCACTGGAGGAACCCGTCAGCATCTGTTTTCAGCAAATGTGCCCGGCTAATCCCGTTATAATTGCTCGCCATGATGAAACCGCCGTCGGGCGTCGCAGCGATGTCGTTGATTTGTCCGATACCGCCGCCATCAAATACACGTTCCCACCCTTGGCCGGCAATAAAGCCGGCTGGCAACAAAAGCGATAATACGAGAAGGTATTTGAACATGGGTACGAGGATTAACGGTAGCCGTAGCTGATTTAAGACGTTACAAAAGTGCGCACGGACTTGTGCGAAAGAAAAGACAAATATTTGCATTTGTTGAATGTTGTTTTAACTTGAATGTTGCCTGACCTGTTTTTGGAATGTTTCAATATTTGAATTATAAGTATCTGATCTTCAATGCTAAGTAAGTGGCCTTGTTTTTGTTTGATTTAACGAAGAAGTATCTAATTTTGTTGAATGAATAAATGATTTCAGCTATGCAAAAAAGTGTACTGGTAGAGATAGCACGTTCCTTGGATAAGAAGGAAATCAGGGATATAACAAAATGGCTTCAATCCCCTGCACACAATCAGCGCGAAGACGTAATAAGATTGTTTGAGTATTTGTGTAAAAAGCGGGGTAATGAAGAGGCGCTAGCGAAAGAAAAAGCTTGGTCATTTATTTTCCCCGGGCAAGCTTTTGATGACGCATACATGCGGCAGGTAATGTATTTTTTACTTAAAGGCGTTGAAAGTTACCTTGTTTTTAATGAGTTAGCTAAAGATTCTGTCCATATGCAGGCAATGTTGCTAAAAGTTTTTCGGAGCAGACAACTCGACCGGGCTTTCCGGTTAAAAATGGAAACTACGCGCAAACAACAACTGAAGTCTCCCTTTAGAAATAGTGCATTTTTGAAGGAACAATATACCCTGGAGCAGGAACAGTACTACTATTTAGTCGGTCAAAAATGGAACATGGAGTTGAATTTGCAGGAAACTGCCGATGCGTTTGACCTATCCTATGTTGCCGATAAATTGCGAATATGTTGTTTGATGCTATCGCACCAAGGCGTTTACAAAAAAGTTTCATACAACATGCGAAACTTGCCGTACGTCATGGCTTACGTAGAGTCGAATGACCTTTTAAAGGAGCCCGCAGTGGCGGCATATTACAATGGATATAAGGCACTGACGGAACCGGACAACGAGTCATATTTCAATGATTTGGAACAAATACTCTTCAAGAAGGCAGATTTGTTCCCCTTAGTTGAGGTACGGGAGCTTTACCTTTTGGCAATTAACTATTGTATTAGTAGGATCAACGCGGGCTTTGACCCGTATTTGCGCAAAGCTTTTCAATTATATAAATCTGGGTTTGAACAGGGAATCCTCTTGGAGAACGGCTTGATTTCCAAAATCTCTTTTGGTAATGCGGTCTCAAATGCGCTGAAAATCAGAGAGTTTGATTGGGCAGAAAGTTTTATTCAAAAATTTCAGGTGCATCTGGAGGAAAAACACCGGCAGAGTATGGTCCACTTTAACCTTTCCCGGTTGTACTTTGAACGAGGCGATTACAAAAAAGCGCAGCAATTGCTTACTAAGTTTGAATATGATGACATGGTACTCAATCTGATTGCCAAAACCATGCTTTTAAAAATTTACTACGAAGAGGAAGAATATAATGCTTTTGAATCACTTTTGGAGTCTATGCGGACCTATTTACAACGTAAAGAAGCGATTAGCCCTAACCACAGAGTGGTATATAAAAATCTGTTGAGTTTGATGCGCAAATTGATCCACTTGAATCCATATTCTTCAGCACAAAAAGAGCGTTTTCGCTCAACAATCAACTCTACAAACCCGCTTATCGAGCGGGAGTGGTTGTTGAAGCAGGTATCAGAAAAGTAAAGTTGCCAGGATTTGCACTTAGAAACCCCGGCAACTTTTAAAAAAAACAGATCGGTTTTTACATTACCACATCCTCCGCAATAACAAACCCGTTCCGTCCAACCGAGAACCGATAGGTTACTCCGGGTGATAAGTGCGTAACGGCTGCAAACAAATTAGATGTGGAGAAAGACTGTTCTACTTGAAGGGTGCTTAGATTGGTAACATTTACCTGGTATTGGCCGGCGCTACCAAATTCATCCCATTCGAGCAGCACGGAAGTTGCTGATGTAACGGAAACGGAAAGTTCCGGATCAACGAATTGTTTACTTTCCTCCTTTGGAGGGAAAGTGTTTGAAGTGATTGGCGTAGCCGCAAGTAATGCAAAAAGGCCGGAAAGTGCCAAAATTGCTAAGAATGCGGGGGGGGGGGGATTTGAGAATCCTGATCATAATTAAATCGGTTAAAGTGTGAGAAAAAATGTTTTACAAATGTACCGGCCCCTTTTATTTATTCAAAAATATTAACCTGTGTAGGCGGCCCTACGTTTATTCAGTGGCAAACTTCCTTGAATACGCACCCAAACTTTTTTCTCCAAATAGTCGTTTCTTTGCACTCCACTAACCCAAACCCGGCATTGACGCACAAAACTGCCCGAATTTGAAACGTTCGTATCAAGTTATAGTACTGATAGCCCTGGTTCTCCTCATTGATCAGGTGCTCAAAATTTATATCAAAACCACCTTTTGTTATAACCAGGACGTGCCTATCCTTGGCCAGGACTGGGCCCGCCTGCATTTCGTGGAAAACGAAGGCATGGCATTCGGGATCACCTTTGGCTGGGAATACGGCAAACTGCTGCTTTCCTTGTTCCGTATTATTATGGTGGCCGGACTGATCTGGTACATTACCCTGCTGTTGAAAGCCGCCGCTCCCCTTGGGTTTTTATTCAGCGTAGGATTGATCACTGCAGGCGCCCTGGGCAATATTATCGACAGCTCTTTTTACGGACTGATTTTCACCGAATCGCTGTACCACGATTGTATCCCGGCAGAGTTTGCTGCCTTTGGAGAAGGCTATGGTACTTTTCTGCATGGCAAGGTGGTCGATATGCTCTATTTTCCGATTACCTGGCTGCATGTGCCGGATTGGCTGCCCTGGATCGGTGGCGATGAATTTTTGTTTTTCAGCCCCATTTTCAACATTGCCGATGCATCCATAACGATTGGCGTGTTGAGTATTTTGCTGTTCCAGCGCCAGTTTTTCAAAGAAGAAATAGCTGCGGAACCGGAAACCCCCGATGCAGAAGGACCAGCGACCGAAACGATTGTGGAGCAAACCCCGCTCGATGAACAGTTGGAGGAAACCCCGGCTACGGAAACGCCGGACACTGATTTATCCCAATCGAAATAGTTCGGGGAAAGTATTTTAACTGGTTTCCGCTTGCAGTTTTGCGGCGTTTTCAGCAATTGTGAGGGCTTCGATTATCCCTTCCAGGTCACCTTCGATCACTTTGTCCAAGTTGAAATTTTTGTTGTCGCCCTCAAGTCGGTGATCGGTCACCCGGTTTTGCGGCCAGTTGTAGGTGCGTATTTTCTCCGACCGGTCGCCCGAACCCACCAGACTCCGGCGCTGTGATGCCAGCGCCGAGGCCTGTTGATTTTGTTGCTGATCGCGAATTTGCTGGATCAGGCGGCCCATGGCGATCTCGCTATTTTTGTGCTGTGAGCGGCTTTCGGTACTTTCGGCCACCACTCCGGTTGGCAGGTGCGTGTACCGCACGCCCGATTCGGTCCGGTTCACGTGCTGCCCACCGGCGCCGCTGGCCCGGAACACATCCCGCCGCAAATCGTCTTTTCGGATGTTGATATCCTCCGGTTCCATAATCGGCAAAACCGCCACCGTAGCTGCCGAGGTGTGCACCCTGCCTTTGGCTTCCGTTTCGGGGATGCGCTGCACGCGATGCGCACCGGATTCAAATTTGAGTTTGCTGTACACCATATCGCCGCTTACTTCCAACACCACTTTTGCGAAACCGCCGACAGTGCCCGGGCTTTCATCCAGTACCTCAACTTCCCAGTCCTGGTCTTGAAAATACCGCAGGTACATGCGGTACAAATCGCCGGCAAAAAGTGCGGCTTCATCGCCACCTGTGCCGGAGCGGATTTCGACGATCACATCTTTTTCATCTTCGGGGTCCTTGGGCACAAGCAGGAATTTTAATTCTTCTTCGAGCGCTTCCACCTGCGGTTGCAATTCTGTGATTTCCTCACGGGCCATTTCCCGCATATCGGGATCTTTTTCGACCGCAAGTACATCTCGGGCGCCATTCAAATTGGCCAGCAGCCGTTCGTACCTGCCAAACGCCTCGATGATGGGCTGCAGTTTTTTATACTCCTTGTTCACCTTTTTGGAGCGCTCCGGGTCGGCAGCAATGCCGGGATCGGAAAGTTGCTCTTCCAGGTGCAGGTATTTGTCGCGAATGGCTTTTAATTTATTCAGCATGGTGTTTTTGCAAAAATTCAAGCCGCAAAGGTAATGGAATTTGGCGCCTGTAGGGGCGGGCCTTGCGTCCGCCCTTGTTTCACAAAACGGACACCCGTAGGGGCGGGCCTTGCGCCCGCCCGGGTTCGCGGACACGGGCGGGCGCAAGGCCCGCCCCTACAGACGGGGTTACCAGCCTTTTGCCTGATGTGGATACCGGATCACATAGGATTCTTTGATCAGGCGGGTCATGCGTTCGCGCAGCTCGTCTATGTTTTCTTTGGTATGCGCGGAAATGAAAACGTTTTCGCCGTAAGTGGTTTGCAGCCGTTGGCGGAGTTCGACTTCCAGTTCGAGGCGTGTGTCCCGGTCGAGCAGGTCGTCAAAATAGCGTTCGCGGTACAAATCAAATTTGTTGAAAACCATGAGCGTGGGTTTTTCTCCGGCGCCAATTTCCAGCAGGGTTTTCTGAACGGTTTTAACGTGGTCTTCAAATTGGGGATGCGCAATGTCGACCACATGAAGCAGAATATCGCATTCGCGGACTTCATCGAGCGTGCTTTTAAAACTTTCGACCAGGTGGTGCGGCAATTTGCGGATGAATCCAACGGTGTCGGACAGAAGAAAAGGCATCCGGTCAAAAACCACCTTGCGCACCGTGGTGTCGAGCGTGGCGAAAAGTTTGTTTTCGGCCAGCACTTCCGACTTGCTCAACAGATTCATTAGGGTACTTTTACCCACATTGGTGTAGCCAACCAGGGCAACCCGGATAAGTTCGCCGCGCGTTTTGCGCTGGGTTTGCGATTGCTTGTCAATTTCGGCCAGTTTTTCCTCCAGGCTTTTGATGCGGTACTGTACCAGCCGGCGGTCGGTTTCGATCTGGGTTTCACCCGGGCCCCGCATCCCGATACCGCCCCGCTGGCGCTCAAGGTGCGTCCAGAGACCCCGTAGCCGGGGTAACAGGTATTTCATCTGGGCCAGTTCGACCTGGGTTTTGGCCTGGGCGGTTTGGGCGCGGTGGGCAAAAATGTCGAGGATCAGCGTGGAACGGTCCACAATTTTCACCTTCAGCGCTTCTTCAAGATTGTTGGTTTGTTTGCCGCTGAGGTCGTCGTCGAAAATGACCATGTTGATTTCTTCATGGCGTTCGATAAACTTCTGAATTTCCTCAACCTTGCCCTTGCCGACAAAGGTGCGGTGTTCGGGGTGGGCGGCGCGTTGGGTAAATCGCTTCACCGTAACCGCCCCGGCCGTGGACGCCAGGAACTCCAGCTCGTCGAGATATTCATGCGCCTGAGTCTCGGTCACATCCGGGGTGATCAGGCTTACCAGGATAGCGTACTCCTGTTCTTTTTTTAATTCGGCTGATTTCTCGCCCAGCGTCCAGTCTTTGGCCATATGTTGCCTGGTTGTTTTATGCAGTTGCGTAGTCATACAAAGGTAGACAGTTTGATGTAAATGAGGGGTTTTACCTGTCCGGTCGAAGCGACAGGGTTTTCAGTTTTGCCGGGCAAAACGAAATTGATATTGATAAATGAAAACGACTATTGGAAAGGATACAATCAGGTTTTCAGAAACCGCTTTGCGCATAAAAAAGTTCCGTGCTTCGTGCCAAATCATTTTGATGGTTAAATTTTGTTTTTTATAATTTGACAATTTTTATTTAAAAAAAGTAAAATTTATGAACGGCTGTTGATAAATTTTAAAGAATTGAAAATCAGCACTATGCCGCTTAAAATTCGCTTGATTGTATTTTTTAACAACACGGCGGCAGTTTTTTCCGGTAATTTTGGCTTCTTATTTGTTAGGCCGTTTGGTCACAGACCGATTTAGCGCCTGCCTGACAATTTTATGACGGGCGGGTTCCAGCGCACCAATTTTTTAATCTCAATCCCAATTGCATATGGCCTTGTTAGGTACAAAGCAAACGTTAAGTCAGAAACTCCAGCAAAAGCTGTCTCCGCAACAGATTCAGCTGATGAAGCTGTTGCAAATTCCTACGGCTACGCTCGAACAACGTATTCAGGAGGAACTGGAGTCGAACCCCGCGCTGGAGGAAGGCGACGAAACGGCTGATTTGCTGGAGGGCAGTACCGAATCTGCCGACGATGAAATTGATTATTTCGCCCAGGATGAAAAAGAAAAGCAGGAATCCGATAATTCGCTCGACGAAATTGACCGGGATACCGCCGACGATTATGCCGATGAAGAGGAAACCCTGAGCCTGAACGACGACGACGTTGAGTTGGATGATTACCTGATGGATTTTATCGAAGACGACCCCGGTACCTACAAAACCCGCGGAGAAGACCACAACAATACCGAAGAGGAAAAATCGATCCCGCTCGCCTTTGAAAATACCTTTCACGAATATCTGGAACAACAACTCGGCCTGATCCAACTCAAGGACGAACGCGAGCACGATATTGCCATGCAAATTATCGGTTCGATTGACGATGACGGCTACCTGCGGCGAGATTTGACGGCTATGGTCGACGATTTGCTTTTCAGCCAGAATATCAAAACGAACGAAGACGAAATTGATCGCCTGCTCAAAATTATCCAACAATTTGACCCGCCCGGCACCGGCTCGCGCGACTTGCAGGAATGCCTGTTGCTTCAGCTGCGCCACAAGATCAAACTGAGCGACGAAATTATTTCCTACGAGGATAAATTGGCTATCCAGGTAGCGATCCGGATCATCGACCAGTACTTCGACGAGTTTACAAAAAAACACTACCTCAAACTCGCCCGCCAACTTAGCCTGGACGAGGAGGACCTGAAAGTGGCCATTGACGAAATTTTGAAACTAAATCCCAAACCGGCAAGCGGATTTGTTTCGCGGGTAGACCGTGCGATTAACTACGTCGTTCCGGATTTTCTGGTGACTAACCGCGACGGCGAACTGGAACTCACCCTCAACGCCCGCAACGCCCCCGAACTCCGGATCAATGACCAGTATCGCGACATGTTGCGCGCCTTTCACGCAGGCCGCAATGGCAAACGGCCTTCCAAAAAGGAAAAGGAGACCATCCTGTTCATCAAACAAAAAATTGACAGCGCCAAGTGGTTTATCGACGCGATCAAGCAACGCCAGCAAACCATGATGCTCACCATGGGCGCGATCCTCGACCACCAGCGCGAATATTTTCTTAGCGGCGACCAGCGGAAAATCCGCCCCATGATCCTGAAAGATATTGCAGAGGCGACCTCCCTGGATATTTCAACGGTTTCGCGCGTGGCCAATTCCAAGTATGTGCAAACCGAATTTGGTACCAAACGCCTGAAAGAATTCTTCTCCGAAAGCCTGCAAAACAAGGACGGCGAAGAGGTGTCGACCCTCGAGGTGAAAAAAATCCTCACCGATCTGATCGGCGAAGAGAACAAACGCAGGCCGCTTTCCGACGAAAAAATCAAATCGCTCCTGCTTAAAAAAGGCTACAACATTGCCCGCCGTACCGTGGCCAAATACCGCGAGCAACTGAACATTCCAGTTGCCCGGCTCCGTAAGGAACTTTAAGCACGATCCGTTTCAGAGTAAACTGCTGAAAATACCGCCAACACCACCGGCCGGCCAACGCCTCCTTGGGCTTTGCACTGGCTTGGAAACTGCGTTGCATTTTAAAACAAAATTGTGGGTTAGGTATCGTGCTTCTTCCGCCCAAAAATTGCTTTTCAGCGCATTGAACACGCGAATGTTCCGGATATTTTTGGACTTTAAAAGTTATATTTTACTGCGATAAGTTGTTGTTAGTCAAAACTTAAACTCGTGTTTTAAAAACATTGAATTAAAAAAAATATGAGTACAGTTAGGCGCGTAAAAACATTTTGTTTATTTTTGTCGCCTTATTAAACAAAATCGCAGCTTATGTCGACCGAGAAAGAAAACAAATTTAAAACCTTGCAGGCGACCATCGATCGTCTCGACAAAACCTACGGCAAAGGCACGATCATGCGCCTGGGCGACAAGCAGGCCGTTGAAGTAGAAGTTATATCCACGGGTTCACTGGGTCTTGATATTGCCTTGGGATGCCATGGTCTTCCCAAGGGCCGGGTAATAGAAATTTATGGCCCGGAATCATCCGGTAAAACAACCCTTGCCATCCACGCCATTGCCGAGTGCCAGAAACAAGGCGGTATTGCAGCAATTATTGACGCCGAACATGCCTTTGACAGATTTTATGCCGAAAATCTTGGCGTCGATGTAAGTAATCTGCTGATCAGCCAGCCCGATAATGGAGAACAGGCGCTGGAAATTACGGAAAACCTGATCCGATCCGGTGCCGTTGATATTGTCGTGATAGACTCGGTGGCAGCCCTGGTGCCGCGTTCCGAAATTGAAGGCGAAATGGGGGATTCCAAGATGGGGCTCCAGGCGCGGCTCATGAGTCAGGCTATGCGTAAACTTACCTCTGCCATTGGCCGTACAGGCTGTTGTTGCATTTTCATCAACCAGCTACGCGAAAAAATTGGCGTAATGTTCGGTAACCCGGAAACAACTACCGGTGGTAATGCCCTCAAATTTTACGCTTCGGTGCGCCTCGACATTCGCAAAAGTGGCGCGGCAATGAAAGATAAAGACGGCAACGTGGTTGGGAACCAGGTTAAAGTCAAAGTGGTTAAAAACAAACTTTCCCCACCATTTCGCATCGCTCAATTTGACATTATTTTTGGTGAAGGCATTTCTAAAGTCGGTGAGATCATTGACTTGGGCTCCGACCTGGATATTATCCAGAAAAGCGGCGCCTGGTACAGCTATGACGATGCCAAGATTGCGCAGGGCCGCGATGCTGCCAAGCAGTTTTTGCTGGATAACCCGGAACTGGCTGCCGAAATTGAACAGAAAATCAGAGAAAAAGTAGTTGCCAATGGCCCGGCTCCCCGGTCCGCCGGTAGCGCGATCGCTGTTTCCTCAAGTGATCGAATGGAAGAAGAAGGCGAAGAATAAACAGGCCTGTCTTGTTTTATTTTGGAGCTGACGGCAAAAGCAAACGGCGTGACCTAAACACAGGCACGCCGTTTATTTTTTATCAATGCGCTGCTGTATAAGGGTATATCTGAATACTTTCTGGTACAACAACTTTGGTTAGTCGCGAAGAATCTTTGCTAAAACATCGGTATTCCCATCAACCCGGGGCGCTTGAATCCCCAACAGTTTGGCTATAAACGGGTAAATGGTTCAATCCAGGCTTTTGAGCTCCGCTTTCAGCAACTGCACCCCTTGCTCCGACATAGGGACCAATGGAAGCCGCACCTCGCGCGAACACAGGCCCTGCACCTCCAATGCCGCTTTGATACCCGCCGGATTGCCTTCGCAAAAGAGCAAACGGTATAATTTCAGCAATTTGAGATTGAGCGCTTGCGCGGCGGCAAAATCCTGCCGGAGAGCCGCGCGCACCATATCGGTGAACAGGCGGGGAACGGTGTTGGCGATCACAGAAATTACCCCGTTGCCGCCGCAGGCAATTAATGGGAGTGTGATAAAATCGTCGCCGCTGAGCACCAAAAAATTGTCCGGCTTGCCCTTAATAATTTCGCAAACCTGGTAAATATCGTCGCTGGCTTCTTTGATGCCAATAAAATTTTCGGAAGCATGTGCCAGCCGCAGTGTCGTTTCGGCGGTCATGTTGGAAGCCGTACGGCTTGGCACGTTATAAATTATTATTGGTCGGGGCGATGCTTCCGCCAAGGCCATGTAATGTTGAAAAATACCTTCCTGGCTGGGCTTGTTGTAGGCAGGGTTGCTGGCAAGCAGGGCATCGATGCCGTCAAAATTGTACGATTGGATTTTTTGCACAAGCTCCGCAGTATTGTTTCCGCCAAAAATGCCAGCGACGACCGGGAGCCTACCGCGGTTTGTTTTTATGGTAAAATCCAAAATCTGCCGGTGCTCGGCCTCGGAGGTGGTAACTGATTCGCCGGTAGTACCCAGGCTGACCAAAAAATCAACGCCGCCTGCAATGACGTGCTCAATAATTTTTTCCAGGCTTTCCCAGTCGACGGCCCCATTTCGGAATGGCGTGACCAGGGCCACTCCGGTTCCGCTAAGGCGCTGGTGTAGTTGCATGTGTTTCGGATGGGATAATTTTTTTGAGATAATGATCGAGCTGGTCTACAAAAAACTGTACGCCTTTGTCTTCCGGCGTTTCCAGCACCATATCCAGATCATTGGGCCAGGAAGTAGGTGTACCGATTTTCATCGACGCCTGTGAGGCAGCGGACACCCAGGCCAAACCGGGCACTTCATTTTTATTCAGGCAGAGCAAAAGATCGAAAGGCTCTGCAACAAAGGTATCGATGGATTCGCCAAACGGCTTGCCGTTCCAGCGCAATTCTTTTTGCGTAAATTGGGCAAATAGCGTTTGCCCGAGCGGATGTTTGCTGTCGACAAACCCCAGCAGACGCACTTTTTTACGGGGCAGCATTTCCTTGATTTTTTGCTCAAATTCGAGCACATCCCGCCGGTCCGGCTCCTCGGAGGCGTCAAACAAAATGCCAATCGACTGCGCGCTGCCGATGGTGTGCGCCTGCCGCTGCCGGTGTTGGGTCGCCAGAGTTTGGCGAAGCAGGCGGGGGAAAAATACCGCACGCAATTTATCAAACATGGCTAGATCGATTGAGTCAGTAAAAAAGGTGGTTGCTCCGATTATTTGTTGCGCGACTTCGATTTTGGGGCGGGCTTGGTCTCCGGTTCCAGGTGCCGGAATTGACCCATGGCGCTGTACTTCTCGATGCGGGCAACAATGCGTTCGTCGGGGTCTTGTTTGATCAATTTTTTCAACTCGGCCATCATATGTTTTTGCAAGGTCATGGCCATTTCCTCCGGGCCGTTGTGCGCCCCGCCGAAAGGTTCCCGCACGATGCCGTCGATCAATCCAAAGTCAAGCATGTGGTCGGCATCCAGTTTCAGTGCTTCGGCAGCCTGCTCCTTATAATCCCAGGAGTGCCAAAGAATGGAAGAGCACGATTCCGGTGAAATTACCGAATACCAGGTGTACTCCAGCATAAACACTTTGTCGCCCAAGCCAATGCCCAATGCGCCCCCGGAAGCGCCTTCGCCGATCACGTAACACAGAATGGGCACCCGCAATTGCGCCATTTCAAACAAATTCCGCGCAATGGCCTCTGCCTGGCCACGCTGTTCGGCTTCCAGGCCCGGGTAAGCGCCCGGTGTATCGATCAGGGTGACCACCGGGATGCCAAAACGCTCAGCCATTTTCATCAGTCGGAGCGCTTTGCGGTACCCTTCCGGGTTGGCCATGCCGAAATTGCGGTATTGCCGCATCTTGGTGTTCACGCCTTTCTGATGCCCGATGACCATCAGCGGCTGCCCTTCGATGGTGGCCAGGCCACTCACGATGGCGTGGTCGTCGCCGCCGCAGCGGTCTCCGTGCAACTCGATGAATTTATCGCACATGGTGGTCACGTAGTACATCGTGTAGGGCCGCTCCGGATGCCGGGAGAGCTGCACCTTTTGCCAGCCGTTGAGTTTGGCGTAAATCTCCTTGCGCTTTTTCTGGATCTTGCTTTCCAGTTTGCGGATCATGTCCGACACGTCTACTTCGCCTTTTTCGCCGACCTCGCGCAACTTCTCCAGTTGCTCGTACAGCGCTTCAAGGGGTTTTTCAAAATCCATGAAAATCATAGCCATGGTGCAATTCGATGGTGGTTTGACATTTGACTCTGCCGGGCTGCTTACCCGAAGAGCCGAAGGGCAAAGGTACGCTATGGCTGAGGGAAAAAGAAAGGCAGGAAAACTTTCCTGGTTTTATCCGGCTTTAGTCAAAAACTCAAGATAGGGTGCGGTTTATAGGTATAGCCTCATCATAAACTACAAAATCCCGGGCCAACAAAAAGCCGGCCCGGGACCTTCAAAGATGCCAATCAGCATCCGAAAAGTTCAATAATCAGTCTTTCTTCAAAGCGGAAGAATACCAGAAACGACAACATTCAGCTGTACGGTAGCCTCCGCCGAAACAGCAATACCCGTCAGGTTAAGTCCACCCAGCACATCCAGCACAAGCGTACCTTTTTCCTCGAATTGGCCGTCGTTGTTGCTGTCTTGGTAGCCTACGAAATGCAGTTCATACTGTCCTTCCTCCAGGAAAGAGAGCGTGTAATTGCCGTTCGCATCGCACACATTACTGGACACCGCGTTTTTAAACATGATGCCGCTGCTGCCCTGGGGTTGTTTTTCCTGATCGGTAAAGGTGCCTTTTTTGTAGGCATACACCACAATTTTGGTTCCGGCAAGCGCCAGTGGGTCGGTACATTGGCCCTGGATGGACCCCGCTTTGCCTTTTACGGCCAGGCGTGTGGCGGTACTAAGCTCGGAGTCGGTCACAAACTCATATGCGCTGGTTGCCGGCGCCGAACCGTACCTGACTGCTTTGCGGAGGTCGAAGTCGATAACGGCTGTAGCGTTGCTGTTGTTGGAAACATCCAACTTGCCAGCGCCAATCCTGATCTCGTTGGCTGCGCCGGCAGTGGCTTTCACCGCATGCTTGACACCGTCTTTGGTAAGCACATAACAACCTGGCGACGTGCCGTTGGCATCGGCGTCATAGTCGAGCACCAGCCGCACATCGCTATGTGAACCGACATCAACAGTGCCTGCGCCGAGGGCTTTTACCTGACCATTCTGATAGGCCATCAGGTCGATGGTTTGTTTTCCGGAGAAGTTGTCGATATCCTGACCGTCCACTTTAACTGCAACAACGGTCACAAAAACGCCTTGAATGTTGGCATCATCAATCGGGGCATCGGTAATCTCGAAGGATACCTGCCCGGTGCCGGAAGGGTTTTCGTCTTTTGTGCAATTGCTAAAACCGATCGTCAGGATTGCCGCAAAGGCTGCGGACATAAACAGGGATACTTTCATAGGATAGAAATTAGATGAACAAATAAATTAAAATGAAAGTATGTCTGTTTCGATAGGCTGTTGCGTAGCGTTTTAAGGCCCCGGAGGGGGACAAGGATAGTGTTTGTTTGATCTGATATTCATCCGGGGAACAGGGGACTTATTTAACGCCGGGCCATTTGAATCTTATTGTTTGGGTAAGGGCTTACACAGCTCTATTTTAACCTTTTCAGGGTATACATGTGGGGAATAATACCCAGGCACCAGAATGCCTACCTGGGGGATTACCCTTGCCGGACCTACGCCCTGCCTACCTTCAGTTGTTTAAAAAGCATATCGAGGCGTATTTTAAAATCCATGAAAATCATAGCCATGGTGCAATTCGATGGTGCTTTGACATTGAATCCCGCCGGGTTGTATACCCGAGGAGCCGGAGGGCAAGGGCACACTATGCTCAAGGGAAAAAGAAAGGTGGGAAAAGTTTCGGGCTTTGATAAAAATAAACCGGCGTATCGTGCGCGAGGTGGCTGGGCACGTTGCTCGCAAAAAACAAAAAAGGCCCAGCGTGTGCTGAGCCTTTTTGCGGTCCGGACGGGACTTGAACCCGCGACCCCATGCGTGACAGGCATGTATTCTAACCAAACTGAACTACCGGACCTGAGGTGCTTTCTTTTAAAGCGGGGCAAAGATAAGCGAATGCTTTTTGTTTGTGCAAGCTGGATTGAAAAAAAATCGGGGAAAACGAGCTGCTCAGCCTGTCTTGAAAATAATCCGCCAAGCCCCAGCGTTTCTGCCCCCAAACAAATTTCCCATGCGCATTTCAAAAATACTGCTCTTCACGGCACTCGCTTTTTCGGCGACGGCCTGCTACAACTACGCAAAATTTCTAGCCCAGGAACGCGGCATGCTCGCCCGGGTGGCTGCCTCCAACATCCAGGCGGAGCAAAAACTCGATTCGCTGCTGGCCTCCGGTGTGCGGGTGATGGAAACAGCTCTCAAGCCCATAAACCCGGTTAAAGGCGGCAAACTCGTAGCCCAATATTACGACCAGAACGAGCGGGCCATGGAGACCATCGTCGCACAGGTTAACGGCGAGTTCAACCGCATGAGCCTGCTCGATCAGGGTATTTTCACGGCCAGCGTCGTCCGGAAACCTTATGCCCGGAAGTTTGCCGACCTGTATCCGAAGTTTAAAAAGAAATACAATCAGGTGAAAACGGCGGCAAAGTTTATTGGCTTCTTCGCCAAAGCATTTGGGAAGTTGGGCAAACTGGTAAATTTGCTGGGCTAAAAAAATTCCTGCCATGCAAGTAGCCGTATTCGATACATACGTGCGGAAACCGGACGGCGTTACGGTGCATTTCGACATCATCGTTCCAAAAGATTTGCCGCCGGAGCAGGCAATTGCCTTCGGTGAAAAACACGTTGAAGCATTCCTGCCGGAAGGGAAAATCTCTGCCCGCGAATGCCAGTTTTGTCATATCGAAGAACCTTCACCGGAAATGATTTTGGCCATCGAATCCCAAGGCTACTTCATCCTGGAATTTGAGGATATACCCGCCAGCTTGCCTGAAAGCCCAACTCGCCGGCAACTAATCATGCACATCCGCGCCAACAGCGAAACACACCGATTTGCAAGTTTTCACAGCCTTGGCGAGGAAGAATTATGGCTGCTCGTCTGGGCTTTATAGCTGATTTTTTTGAATCCGCGCAAATCCGCGTTTCGCCGAAGGCGAATCCGCGTCATCCGCGTTCGATATCAAACTCCGAGACACGCCACCCACGCACGGTGACAATCTTCACCCTAAAGGATGATTTTCCACAATAGCAAGGCTGACTGGAGAGCTTAGGTTGCGCTTCGTTTTATTTGATCATCAACCAACGAAGTTATGCCTGCCCAGTCAAAATATGTGTACGTATTCGGCGCCTCCAAAACGGAAGGCGCAGCCGATATGAAAAGCCTGCTCGGCGGTAAAGGCGCCAATCTGGCCGAAATGTGCCGCCTCGGTATTGTCGTCCCTTCAGGGTTCACCATCACCACCGAAGCCTGCAATATTTACAGCCAAACCGGGCGTGAAAAGGTGCTCAAACTGATCGAAAGGGAAGTGAAGCAAGGCGTCGCTTTTATCGAAAAAGAAATGGGCAAAAAGTTCGGCGATCCCGTCGATCCCCTGCTGCTTTCGGTACGGTCGGGCGCCCGGGCTTCCATGCCCGGTATGATGGACACGGTGCTCAACCTTGGCCTCAACGACGATGCCGTGCTGGCACTTGCCAAAAAAACAAACAACGAACGCTTTGCCTGGGACTCCTACCGGCGCTTCATCCAAATGTACGGCGATGTGGTCATGGGCCTCAAACCCGCCTCAAAAGAAGACCACGACCCCTTTGAAGTGGTCATGGATACCGTCAAGGAAGAACGCGGGGTACAACTCGACACCGACCTGGATGCCGACGCGTTGAAAGATCTCGTGCGCCGGTTTAAAGCCCTGATCCGTGCCCGCCTGGGCCGGGATTTTCCCACCGATCCCTATGCGCAACTCTGGGGCTCCATTTTTGCCGTTTTTGAAAGCTGGAACAACGACCGCGCCAAGGTGTACCGCGAGCTGAACGACATCCCGGAATCCTGGGGCACCGCAGTCAACATTCAGGCCATGGTGTTCGGCAACCTGGGCAACACCAGCGCAACCGGCGTAGCTTTCACCCGCGATGCCGGCACCGGAGAAGATCTGTTCAACGGCGAGTTTCTGGTAAACGCCCAGGGCGAGGATGTCGTGGCCGGTATTCGCACGCCGTTGCAGGTTACCCACGAGGGTTCCAAACGCTGGGCCCAACTGGCCCGGGTGAGCGAGGCCGAACGCCGGGAAAAATATCCCTCGCTGGAGGAACTGATGCCCGAGGTGTTCAAGCAGCTGATCGAAGCGGAAACGACCCTGGAAAATCACTACAAAGACATGCAGGATGTGGAGTTTACCATCGAAGAAGGCAAACTCTGGATGTTGCAAACCCGCAATGGCAAGCGCACCGGCGCGGCCATGGTTCGCATTGCCATGGAAATGCTGCGCCAGGGCATGATCGATGAAAAAACGGCGATCATGCGCGTAGACCCTGCCCGACTCGATGAATTGCTGCACCCGGTATTCGACGAAAAAGCGCTCAAAAACGCCAACATCCTCGCCCGGGGTTTGCCTGCCTCCCCCGGTGCTGCCAGCGGCCACATCGTCTTTTTTGCCGATGAGGCAGAATCCTGGGTAAAAAACGGCAAACCGATTATTCTCGTCCGGCTCGAAACGTCGCCCGAAGACCTTCGCGGCATGAGCCTGGCCCAGGGTATCCTGACTGCCCGCGGCGGCATGACCTCGCATGCTGCCGTGGTGGCGCGCGGTATGGGGAAATGTTGTGTTTCCGGTGCAGGCGCCATTCATGTAAATTACAAAACCCGCACCATGTCGGTCGACGGCCACACCTACAAAGAAGGCGACTGGATTTCGCTGAACGGCACCACAGGTGAAGTCATCGAAGGACAAATCACGACCCGCGATGCCGAACTCAGCGGCGATTTTGGCGCGCTGATGCAACTGACCGACAAGTACAAACGCCTGGGCATTCGCACCAATGCCGACACCCCGGATGAAGCCGTCATTGCGCACAATTTCGGCGCAGCCGGTATCGGCCTCTGCCGCACCGAGCACATGTTTTTTGAAGGCGACCGGATCATGGCGGTCCGGGAAATGATCCTTGCCGATACCGAAGCCGAACGGCGGGCGGCACTGGCTAAAATTTTACCCATGCAGCGCGGCGACTTTGAGGGACTTTTCGAAGCCATGAATGATCTTCCGGTCATTATTCGCCTGCTCGACCCGCCTCTGCACGAGTTTTTGCCCAACGACGCCGACAGCCAGGAAGAACTGGCGCAAACCATGGGCGTCAAACCGAGCCGGATCAAAGCCCGGGTAGAGGAATTGCATGAAGTAAACCCGATGATGGGCCACCGCGGTTGCCGCCTGGGTATCACGTACCCGGAAATTACGGAAATGCAAACGCGGGCGATCATTGAGGCGGCATTGAACGTGCAGGAAAAAGGCTTTAAACCGATAGCGGAAATTATGATCCCGCTGGTCGGCAGTGTGCGCGAGTTCAACCTGCAAGCCAACCTGATCCGCCGCACGGCCGGGCAGGTTTTCGCAGAGCGCGGCGAATCGCTGCCCTACCTGGTAGGGACCATGATCGAAACGCCGCGTGCTGCCCTCGTGGCCGACAGCATTGCCGGACAAGCGGAGTTTTTCTCCTTCGGAACCAATGATCTGACGCAAATGACCATGGGCTTTTCCCGCGATGATATCGGGAAATTTCTGCCCAGCTACATCAAACAGGCGATTTACGAACGCGACCCGTTCCAATCGATCGACCAGAAAGGCGTAGGCATTTTAGTCGATATGGCCGTGAAAAAAGGAAAAGCCACCCGCCCCAACATGGAAATCGGTATTTGCGGCGAACACGGTGGCGACCCGGCATCGGTGCATTTTTTCCACCGGGTTGGTATGGACTATGTGAGCTGCTCGCCGTTCCGGGTGCCCATAGCCCGGTTGGCAGCAGCCCAGGCGGCTATTCAGGAAGGAAACGCAAAGTGAGTATTTTCGGGGCTGTTCATTTTCCCGGAGCGCACTCAACGGAGTGGCGCCGGGAAAAACCGGACAGCCCCTTTTTACAAGACTTTTAAAATACCGGCCACACCCAGCCAACTCATCACCACGACGACCAACCAACCGGCTACCGTCAAAGCCAGCGGATGCCGGTAGCCATCTTTGGTTTGCCCAACGGCCAGCAGCACTACCGCCAGGGCCACCGGCAAAATAAGTCCGTTCAGCGCGCCGGCCCAGATCAGCAATTGTACCGGCTTGCCAATGCCGACCAAAATTAGCATCGAAATCAAAATAAACCCGGTGGTTAGCCAACGGTGGTTTCGGTCGAGCACCGCATGCCAGGTTCGGATAAACGAAACCGAGGTATACGCCGAACCAATCACCGAGGTGATGGCCGCACACCACATCGCCAGGCCAAACAAGTGGTAACCTGTTTCGCCGACGGCGAGCCGGAACACGCTGGCCGGCGGGTTTTCAGGGTCCAACGCCATACCCTTCGACAGCACACCCAAAGCGGCTAAAAACAACACGTAGCGCATAATCGCCGTAACCAAAATGCCCGTAGCGGCACTGCGCTGCACCTCCGGCAAGGCTGCCTGACTCTGCACCCCGGCATCCAGCAGCCGGTGCGCCCCGGCAAAACTGATGTACCCGCCAACGGTGCCACCGACAAGGGTGATAATTGCCAAGGCATCGAGTTTTTCCGGCCAAACGGTGCGCCACAGGGCCTCACCAACCGGCGGCCGCGCCGAAATGGCCACATAAACGGTCAGGCCCAACAACAACACGCCGAGTAACTTTACCAAAACATCCATCAATCGCCCGGCATCTTTCATCCAGAAAATCAAAATGGCCAGGGCGCTGCTGAGCACTGCGGCGGTAGTGACATCCATGCCGCTCAGCGCGTTCATTCCAAGCCCGCAACCCCCAATATTACCAATGTTAAACGCCAGCCCGCCCAGCGCAACCAGCCCGCCCAGAAAATAACCCAAACCGGGAACCAGGCTATCGGCCACTTCCTGTGCCCGCTGGTTGCGGACCACCAGGATGCGCCAGATGTTGAATTGTGCCCCCAGGTCGAGCAACACCGAAACCAGAATGACAAAGCCGAACGAGGCGAGCAATTGTTCGGAAAAGACCGCCGTTTGAGTCAGAAACCCGGGACCGATGGCCGAAGTGGCCATGAGAAATGCGGCGCCGAGCAAAGCGGAGTTGGGTCGTTTTTTCATAAGAAAATTGGGTTTTCCATGGCCTACTCGTCCTACGACTTCAAGTCGTAGGACGAGTAAGCTACGGTGCCTGAACGCCAATCTGTTTTTCCAATAAAAATGCCCGCACAGCCCCGGCAAATTCCACGGCATATTCCCCGTCGCCGTGCAGGCAAATGGTTTCGGCGACTATGGGCACCACGGTCCCGTCCATAGCCCGCACTGTTTTTTTCTGCACCATATTCCAAACCTGTTCCAGGCATTTTTGGGTATCCTCGATAAGCGCCCCCGGTTGCGTGCGCGGGGTTAACGAACCATCCGGCTGGTAGCTGCGGTCGGCAAAAACCTCACTGGCTGTCGTCAGGCCAAGTGTCTTTGCCTGCTCAATGGAAACGCTTCCGCTCAAACCGTACAAAATCAGCGACGAGTCAAAATCAAATACGGCATGGGCGATCGCAAAGGCCAATTCGGCGTCCTTGGCGGCCATGTTGTACAGGGCGCCGTGCGGTTTCACGTGGTGCAGTGCCGCACCGGCAGCCTGTGCTATGGCGTGCAGTTTTTTGAGTTGGGTAGTCACCAAATCGTAGTAGGCCTGTTTGGACATTTTGATTGCTTTTCGACCAAAATTTTCCTTGTCGTCAAACCCCGGGTGCGCCCCGATTGCCACCCCGTTTTTTACCGCCAGGTCGACGGTACGCCGCATGGTGTCGTCGTCGCCGGCGTGAAAACCACAGGCAATATTGGCCGAGCTGATGAGCGGCATCAGGGCTGCATCGTTCGGATAGCCTTCACCGAGATCGCAATTCAGATCGATTGACATGTTTGTTTTTTTGATAAAAAATACAACATCCCGGTTTTTCAAAGTCATTACAAAATTGTCATTTCAGCGCGGTAAACATTGCCGTCAACTTCAATGCACACCCGGTTTGCAACCGCTTCAACAACTGTGTTTGTTCCTGCAATGCTGCAAACGCAGTTTCCAAAGATACCGCTCGCAAGGCAAAAACCTGCCCTGCGCCCAACTGCGCCAACAGCGACAGGTCGGCCTGAATAACCTGCCCGATGCGCGGGTACCCGCCGGTGGTTTGGCTGTCGGTCATCAAAATGATGGGCTGGCCATTGGGCAGCAATTGGATGGTGCCTGGGGTAACTGCCGATGAGACAAGTTCCGCAGCAAGTTGCTGTTGCAGTCTGGCGCCCCTCAGCCGGTAGCCCATGCGGTTGCTTTGTGCGGTGATCTGCCACTCCGTTTTTTCCAGGCTGGACTGGGATTCGGCGTCGAGCCAGGCATATTCCGGGCCCGCGCAAAACCGGATGGCATGGTTTGCCGGATAAAAATCCGAAACATTGGCCGACCAGGGTAAGCATCGCATTTTTTTACCCGATTCAAGTGGAACACCGGCTATATTTTGCCGCAAGGCAAGCAAATCGCCGGCGCGCAAGGCTCGCCCCTTCCAGCCTCCGGCGCCCGCAGCCAGGTTGGTGCTGCAACTGCCCAGCCAGGCGCTAACCGCAAAGCCACCGCAAACGGCCAGGTAGCAACGCGCGCCGGACCGTTTTTTTTGAAATTTGATCGACACACCCGCCTGCAGAAGTACCGGCGTATGGAGTGGCACGGATACACCGTCAACCTCGGCACTAAAATCGGCGCCGGCAAGTGCGAGTAAAGCCGGGGTTTCCAATTGAATTTCAGGCGCCGGAAAATGCATTTCCAACACCGCTTCGCCCGCAGCGTTGCCGACAAGCGAATTGGCCACTGTCATGCCCACGCGGTCCATTGCACCCGAACGGTTGATGCCCAGCCGGCCGTAGCCAAACCGGCCTTCGTCCTGGATCGTATCCAACAGCCCCGCTTTCAGGATATGCAGACTCATGGGGCAGTGTTGTTTTTTTGAAATGTGGCCAGTGAAATTGGTGTGAACCGCACCTGATCGCCGGGGCGCAGCAGGGCGGGTTCTGCCCCATTCGGGTCGAATAAGCGCAGCGGCGTGCGACCGATCAGGTTCCAGCCGCCGGGCGCGTCGAGCGGGTAAATACCCGTTTGGCTGCCGGCAATGCCCACGCTTCCGGCAGGCACTGATTGGCGGGGTGATGCCAGCCGCGGGGCAGCAATGCGGCCGTCTACGGTACCCATGTAAGGAAATCCCGGTAAAAATCCGAGCATGAACACCCGGTAGGTGCGGCTACTGTGCAGGCGAATGATTTCGGCAGGGTCGAGTTTGGTTTGCCGGGCAATGCGCTCGAGATCGGGCGCCAGGCTGTGGTCATAGCAAACCGGGATTTCCACCGAACGGCCTTCGGAAAAGTTGACTTCGGTTATCGTTTGAATTTCCTGTTCCACCTGCTTGCGCATGCAGTCGTAGGGCTGCCGGTGTGGAGATTCGCGCAACAACCGGCGTGCATCAAAAAGTATGCTGAGCGAGCTGTAGGCCGGGATCAGGTCGAGCACAGCGGGTAATTGTAATTGATGCAAGCGCTCGGTCAGCGCAAGCACCAGGCTGTTGATCTTGCTGTCGATGGTATTGCCCCAATTGATGCAAAGGCCCTGATCGCCGAGTGGATGGATGTGGTAGGTCATGTTGTTCAATGTTCCGGCCCGATATTTTCCAACCGGAACTCAATTTTTTCCAGTGCATAGCGGAGCCGGTTTTCCGTAACGAGGTGGTTCCAGAAAAATTCGCCAAAGCCGTTTAAAACCATGTTGCTGTTGATCAAAATATTTTCAGCCACCTTGTTCAGTCGCGGCTCCGGTGCGGTGAAATAACGCTGCAGTTCCGGGTATTTTTCCCGGTAAACGGCGCTGTTGATATCCACCTGCTCAAACAAGCATTCCTGGATGAGCGGGCTGGTCAGGAATTTATTCCAACGGGCATCCAGCCAATAATTATTGCCGATCGCAACTTCGCAATCCTGAAAAACATTGTGATGCACGGTGTTTCCAAATCCGCCGTGTATGGAAACGGCGCCGAATAGTTCCTTGTCGCCCTGACTGCCTACGCGCTCAAAATAATTGTGCCCGACATCAATGCCACCGGTGCCGTCGTCCAGAAAAATTGCAGCCACCTGCGAATCCTTGTCGACCGGCAAAATATCCCGGAAATGGTTGTGCCGGATGACGGTTCCGCGGGCCGAGGGGTCGCGTCCGGTATAGATCGCGCCCATGTCGTCCGTGTCGGTGCAGATCCGTTCGAACAGGTTGTTCTCGATCCGGTGATCATTGCCATCCAGCGCCAGGGCCATATGGTTTTGGTCGCTGAAGCTGCAGTGGCTGATGGTGGCGCCGACACCTTCCAACTTTACCGCCGGCGCATACGTGCGATTGATAAGGTCGGTGTGGTCGAAGTGGCAATTTCGGATAACGTTTTCCGAAGAAACGAGCGTCGGGCGGTCGCCACCGGTGAGTATGATACCACCGGTACCGGTATTTGTTATCCGGCAGTTCAGGATGTTCAGGTGATGAAAGTTTTCGGAACGCCAGTCATCGAGCAGGGGTGAGCCTTCCTTGTTGAAGCCTTGCCGGTTGTGTTGCAGGGGTTGCCCGGCGCTGATGGCCACGGTGCCCAGGTTTGAAAAAGTGCAGTTTGCAATGGTGATGTGGTGGGCATTTTCCAGGTAAATGCCCATGCCCCTGGCGGTGCTGAACCGGATGCCTTCGACGAGCACATGGGCGGTGTTCAGCAAGCGAAAAAAGGGTTGTTCGGCTATGGAAATTTCGATGGTTGCATTCAAAAAATCTGCCGGCGGGAAAAGGTACAGCTGGCCCGATTGCCGGTCCAGGTGCCACTCGCCGGGTTGGTCCATTTCTTCCAGCAAGTTGTACACAAAATACCCGCGCAGGGAGCGCCCGGCCATCTCGCGCCAGTAGTTGGTGTCGGCATAAATGCCCGGGAATACCCCGTAGATATGCGGGTGCTCGGTGGTAATCGTTTTCGCTGCGGTATCGATAGCAGCAATGCCGAGATGGTCGTCGCAGAAACCGTAGGAAAAACGGCCGTACAGCCAGGCATCGCGAGCTTCGAGCCAGCGTTCGGGGCGGTTGTACTCGTAGCCGAAACAGGCGCCGCGCAGGGTGTCCGCACTGGTAGTTGAACCCGGGTCGTAAATTTTACCGATCAGTAATTTTCCGGTGTTGGGGTAGCGGGCCAGGGGTTGGCGTTTTTCATGGATAAAAAGTTCGAGTGGGGCAGGTTCGGGTATGCGGCCGAAGCCGTGTTGCGTTAGTTGGCCAAAATTGGAAATGCCCTGTTTTTTCAAATCAATTTCCACAACCCTGCCCCGGCTTTCCGGGGGCAAACGCCGGAGTATCGCGGGCTCGGTGGTGGGTTTGAAACCTGTGGGATGGAGTCGGCGGCCACCATAAAAAAGCACGGTATCGCCGGGGTAAGCGGCGTAGCGGATTGGGCAGTTGATCCGGCCGCTATCGGCAGCCGTCAGCTCGAAGGGTGCATCGAGCCGGTAAGTTCCTTTTTGGAAATAAACGATGTAGCAGTTTTCCGGCTTCTTCACCCGGTTTTTCCGGATTGCATCGCGGGCTTGTTGAGGACTTGCAAAGGGGCGGTTTTTGGTGCCGGGGTTGTTGGCTTTACCGGTGGGGGCAACAAAAAAAACAGTGGTATCGGTTTGTGCCATGGCCGCAGGCGTCAGCAGGCTGGTAAACAAAAGCAAGAGTCCGATTTTCATAGTCACGTTATAGTTGCCAGGTGATGCCGTTCCGCCAGGCGTAGGTATCGGCTACTGCTTCGGGCGGCAGATTGTTGTCGCGGCTGTAGGAAAAGTCGATGGTGAGCGCCAGTTTTTTAGTGATGGCCACTTGCAGGACCCATTCGGAACTCAGCCGGTAATTCGCTATTCGCCCCCAAACCGGTTGCCAGTAGGCGGTGCCGATAAGGGTTGCCTGTTTGCCAAAGCGCAGCGTGGTGGAAATGTAATTGCTGGAGCGATTCCAAAACTGTTGACCATTGGGTTCGGTAAAAATATTGTGTTCCCAAAGCCAGGCGGCGCCCAGGTAGATGCGTTGGCGTCCGTCGGTCGATTTGAGCAGGCGCCAGCGCAGGCCGGTGCCCAGCAAACGGCGTTGGTCGAGCAACTGGATCGGACTGGTTTGGATTTGGGCGTAGGCTTCCCAGTTCAGGGTTTTAGTCAGTTCGTAATTGTACCGCAGGTGGGCGAATGCGCGTTTGGCGAAGTCCTGGTTGCCGGCACGCAGCAGGTTGAGGTTGAGCAGAAGCAGCGCGAGGTGCGGGTCTTTTTTATACTGGATTTTGCTTTGTCCCTGCAATTGCAGGCTCTGTTGTTTTACTTTGGTGAGTGCCGCGCTACCGCGCAAATAGCCGTACCAGCGTGTGGAATCGTTGGTGCTGGTGATGCGTTGCTCCTCGATGTTGACAATTTGCGCAGGTGCTGAGGCATAGCACAGTAGCATGGCCAGTGGTAAATATATCCATCGGTTGTTCGGTCGCATTGGGTAAAGGTACAATCCGGCTGGAAATCGCAATTTTTCAAACAGCCCTAAGACCGGGCTTCAAACCCGAGCCGCTCTTCCAGTTCGCGGCAAAGTACCGGCAGGCGTCGCCGTTCAATGAGGTAGCTCGCCAGTGCAGCAATTTCCCTGAAAATATAGTGTTTATCGAGCGCGCCCTTGAGGTAGTCGCGGCCACTGGAACCGCCGGTGCCGCTGCGATAGCCGATCATGCGGGTGACCATGCTCACGTGCCGGTACCGCCAGGTGGAGAGTTGTTCGTCAATTTCCAGGAGGCTGTTGAGCAGCTGGAAGGGCGCCTGGAGCAGCGGGAAGCCGCGGTACAGCATGATGAATAATGCAGCCCGGCAGGCGCGGGCGCTGAGCCGGCGGTCCGGGTGGGCGGTATCGTCGAAAAACAGGGTTTCGAAATACCGGATATTTTGCCGCTCGCCTTCTACCAGACTTTCCGTGTAAATAGCCGAATAGTCGCTCCAGAACCGGTGCTTGCTGGCTGCTGCCGGGAACATCGGTTGATAACCGGCCCAATACTCCGGCTTGTCAAAAAACGGCATGCGTTCGAGCCAGTCGTTGATCAGATCAAGCAGGGAGGCCTGGGATTCCGCTGTTTTGATCAGGTCGATATGTTCTGCACGGAGTTGGGAAATGTAGTATTCCTGACCATGCCGCTCGGTGTAGCGCAGGCCCAGTTTGGCTTCGGTAATTTTGAATTGCCAGCTTTGAAATCCGGAGGCCGGACGCAGGTAGTCGCGAAAATCGAGGAAATCCATGGCGGTCATGGTTTCCAGGATATCAATCTGGTGAACGGCAACTTTCAGGATGGTTTCGATGCGGCCCAGGCGGTGTACGACGGTTTGCAATTCCGGCGAATTATCATTGATGGCGGGTTGGCGCATGATCGCGGCGATTGAGTCGATCTCGAACAGGATTTGTTTGAACCAAAGTTCGTAGGCCTGGTGAATGATGATAAACAACATTTCATCATGGGCCGGGGCGCCTTCCAATTCGCTTTCCATAACCTGGGCGCCCAGGATCTTGTCGAGTTGGAGGTAGTCGGAATAGTGTACTTCTTTTTTCGGCATCGGTGTGGGCGTTGGCTGTTGGGGGCGAATGTAAGGCTGTTGGCATTTTTTATGCCTGCCCGGCCGGATAATTTCGGGGTCAGGGTTCTTTTTTGAATCCGATTCGTTTCCGGTTGCGCCAGTTCTCATCTGAATTACCGGATTCCTGCAAGGCGGCAATTTCATCTGCGCGGGCCTGATTTTCTGAAGCGAGCCATTTGAGTGCTTCGTGCACATCGGTAAAATCGCGTTCGAACCGGGCTTCGAGCTCGGCAATTTGCTGCTCCAGTTCCGAATAGGACAACACGAAATTCCGCAGTGCGACAAAAGCGCGCATGATGGCAATATTGACCGAGACTGCTTTTTCGCTGCGCAATATCCCGGAGAGCATAGCAACCCCTTGCTCGGTGAAGCAGAATGGGCGATAGGTTTCTCCCCGAAACTTGCGGTTCGAACTGGTCACAATTTGTGACCAGTTCGAACTTGAACTCACAATTTGCAACCTCAAGTGTTGCCACTCATCGTGGGTTAACTGAAACATAAAATCATCTGGAAAACGCTCCATGTTTCGTTTTACAGCTTGGTTCAGTGCTTTTGTTGGTACCTCGTACAATTCCGCCAGGTCAAAATCAAGCATGACCTGACAGCCACGGATGGTGTGGATTTTTTGTTTGATCAGGTGCAGTTCCATGGGTTATTTAATTGAATTAAGACTTTTTGATTGGGGTTCTGTTCATTTTTTGAATCCGATTCGCGGGCGGTTTTGCCAGTCTTCGTCCGGGTGGTTGATCTCCTGCAACACTGCAATTTCATCTGCCCGGGTCTGATTTTCTGAAGCGAGCCATTTGAGTGCTTCGTGCACATCGGTAAAATCGCGTTCGAACCGGGCTTCCAGTTCGGCGATTTGTTGCTCCAGTTCGGTGAAGTTTAAAGCATACTTGCGTAAAGCAATAAAAGCCCGGATGATGGCAATATTTGTTTCGATTGCTTTTGGACTGTTCAGCACACCGGAAAGCATTGCAACACCGTGCTCTGTAAACGCGAATGGCGGGTATTTTGAATGTTTGCCTCTACCGGCTTCTAAGGTCACAATTTGTGACCTTAGAAGCCGATGCTCCATTTGCGTCAGCTCGAACATAAAATCATCCGGGAAACGCTCCATGTTCCGTCGAACGGCCTGTTTTAAGGCCTTGGTAGAAACTTCGTACAATGCGGCCAGGTCAAAATCGAGCATGACCTGACAGCCGCGGATGGTGTGGATTTTTTGTTTGATCAGGTGCAGTTCCATGGGTTATTTAATTGAATTAAGACTTTTTGATTGGGGTCCTGTTCATTTTTTGAATCCGATTCGCGGGCGGTTTTGCCAGTCTTCGCCCGGGTGGTTGATCTCCTGCAACACTGCAATTTCATCTGCCCGGGCCTGATTTTCTGAAGCGAGCCATTTGAGTGCTTCGTGGACATCGGTAAAATCGCGTTCGAACCGGGCTTCCAGTTCGGCGATTTGTTGCTCCAGTTTACTTTGGGAAATGACATAATTGCGCAAGGCGACAAAAGCGCGCACAATCGCAATGTTGACCTGAATCGCTTTTTCACTGCGCAATACACTGGAAAGCATGGCAACACCCTGTTCGGTGAAGGCAAAGGGCAATGCACCTCCGAGGTGGCTTTTTGATGGTATCACAATTTGTGATACCAGGCTGTTTACTTCGTTTTCATCCAATTCGAATAAAAAATCGTCGGGGAAACGCTTTCTGTTGCGCCGAATGGCTTGTTTTAAAGTTCTTGTTTCCACGTCATACAATGCGGCCAGGTCAAAATCGAGCATGACCTGACAGCCGCGTATCGTGTGGATTTTTTGTTTTATGAATTGCAACTCCATTTCGAGTGGGTGTTGGTTCAGAACAGAATGTCCTGTGAAATATACCGCCCCTTTTGCCTGAATTTGTTTTAAAAAATAAAAATTTAAAACATTTTTTTTAATTGAATACCTCCGGTATTTACCATTGAAACGCCGGGATTTTCATGGAGCATTAAAAACTCCGGGTTAACAATACGAGCCCGGTTTTCGCGGACTGAATCAGAAGGTGCGTGCTGCCGCGGTTTGCAACCCGGGAAAAAATTGGCTATTTTTGAAATAAACCAGGAACATATCCCCAACATGCCCTTAGCCTTCAGGTAGTTCACCCGGCAATATTGCCCACCCACCGCTCCAACTGTTCAATTATGAAAACATGGCCTATCTTGATTCGTTCCGTTTTCGGCCTGATCGCCGTTGCGTTTGTTTTTTCTGCCTGCAAAAAAAATGACCTGTGCAATCCGGTCCCGCAGTTCAACATTGATCTGTTTGTGGCGGAGGTTAATGCTCGCATGAACGATGCCGCCAACCCGGTTTCCGGCTACCAGTTTGCGGTGAACCGGAACGGGCAACTTTATCACGCCGAGGCCGGAGGCGTGGCTATCCATGCCAAAGACCCGAACGGCCCGAAAAACATGACGGTTGATGTGCGTATGAATGTTGCCTCCGTCAGCAAGTTTATCGGAGCCATGGCTATGATGAAAGTGATGGAAGATTACGGCATTGGGGTGGAATTCAACGTGATCGATTACCTGCCCGATAGCTGGAAAACGGTGGCACACCCCGACTTCAAGGATGTCGACAAGGCTGCTTTCCTGACCTTCAAACGGCTGATGACAATGAACACGGCCATTGCTTTTTCGGGTACCAACCCCTCACCGGGTATCATGCCCACGGAAGCGCAAATGCTCGCCGCCATCCGGGCAACCCCCGACCCAACCCGGATCGGTGTGTACCAAAACGGGAACTTTACAATGATCCGGGTGCTGATCGGCGAAATTGTGTACGGCCTGGATGAAACGAGCGCGAATTACGCCACAGCCTGTACCGATAAATATTTCGAATACATCAAAACCAACTTCTTTGACAAACTGGGCATCTACCCGCCGATGACGGCGCAGGCCGTCAATGATTATTACAGTGTGACCACGTACCCGCTGGGCTACCGCTTCCCCTTCGATGCTGCCTGGACCAGCCCTTCCGACGGCACACTGGGCTGGGCGCATACCAGTGACCCCTATTTGAACGGCGGCTCGGGCGGCTTACTGCTGTCCTGCATGGATCTTGCCAACGTTCTGGCATTTTTCCGCCACGATCCGAACGAAACGCTGATCTCAAAAACACAGCGCGAAAAAATTCTGAGCGCCGAGCTGGGCCTCACCGAATCGGCCGACGGCGCTTACGGGCGCTACCCGGCCAAAGGCGGCACCCGGGGGCCGGAAGCCTGCTGCAACCGGGCCCTTCGCGCCCAGATTGTTTTTTTCCCGAATGGGGTGGAAGCGGTGCTGTTGTCGAATTGCAACATCACTACGTTGGGGAGTATTTTGCGGGATAGCTTTGATGCGGCTTGGGAGGGGTGCTGAGGATTAATAAGGGCTGATCACTTGTCCTGTATTGGCACCCCAAACACTTTTCTAATGTAGGGTAAACGGCCCTTTCGTCTTGATCCGACCACTTAAGGCATAAGCCGTGTAAGTTCCGGCATTCAAATACAACTTCCGGCAGTGCGACATACTCTAAAACTGTTCTTCAATCAATTTTTTATTAATCATCAGTCCTGTTGTTGTGCCCATTGAGACGGCATTGGCCACCGTCCGCATAGGGGAGACATTGTCCCCGCAGGCAAAAACACCGGGAAGAGTAGTGTGGTGTGAGGCATCGATTTTGAGGTATCCCTCGGTTGTTATTTCACAACCTAATGCCTGCGGAATGCTGCAGTGCTGAACAAAGGGTCGACGGGTGTATAGTGCTTTAACAGGTGATTTGCCGCCATTTTTAAAAATGATATGATGCAAGTGGCCATTGCTATGCTCCAATTGTTCTATTTCATGTTCAACTATGTTTATTCTATGTTTTTGAAGTTTTTCAACCTGGTAGTTTGTCAGTGTTGATTTTCCATTTGTATAAAGCGTAAGATCATCCGTCCAGTTTGAAATAAGTGCCGCGAACTCAAAACCAAGGTCTCCATTTGCAAATATCCCGGTCTGCCGGCCTTTTACTTCGTAACCGTGACAGTACGGACAGTGCAGCACACTGATGCCCCAGCATGCTGAAAAGCCCGGAATATCAGCCATGCTATCTTTTATACCTGTGGCAAAAATTAATTTCTTGGCAGTAAATGTTTCACCGGATTGAACGGCTACCTCAAAACCATTTTCAGTTTTTGCACCAGCCGTGGCCACAGCATCAAGAAATGTTACGGAACTATACATCCGTACTTGTTGCCTGGCAAGGCTTGCGATCTCACTTGGCGGCTTTCCGTCGTTGGTTAAAAAGTTATGTGAGTGGGGTGTTTGTTTATTACAGGGATTTCCGCTGTCAATGATCAACACTTTTCTCAAAGACCTGCCCAGAGCCAAGCCCGCGGCAAGTCCGGCATAACTGCCTCCAACGATGATCACATCATATTGATTCTCTGCTTTCATTTTTTCCTTTCTTGAATTGCTGAATGTCTTTTTTATGCATCACCTTTTCCTGAAAGCCGGCGAATGAGCACGTCCAGAAATGGTATACCCAAAAACATCATCCAGGGAACCAAAGAGACGGTCAGGATGAACGTGCGTTGATATAGTGGAAGTGCGGACAACTGCTCTCCGAAAAGGAAAAGAAACAGGGTAATGGAAGGGTAAATAACCGTCCAGATTTTCAGGGACATTAATAACCTTGCTTTTGCGTTCATTTTTTTTGCGTTTTGTGACCAGTTACTTTTTTCGACCACAAAAGTAGAAAGGCAAAAGGGGGGCATGGTAGGACGGTTTTGAAGTTGAACAGGATTTATTTGAAATTCTTTCGAAAGGCATCCGGGGAGTACCCCGTGTGCTTCTTAAAAAACCGGATAAAGTAGGAAACGTCTTCATAGCCTAATTGATCGGCAACATCCTTAATTTGATTGCGCGTGGCTAACAAATATCGTTTTGCTTCCAGAATGATGTGCTCATTGATAAGTTCCGAGGCTGTTTTTCCAACTGCCGTTTTCGTAATTTCATTCAATTGGTAAGGGGATAAGATCATCAGGTCCGTGTACTGCGATACTTGCTTATGTGTGGAGACATGGGTCTCCAGCAGCGCTGTAAATTCTTCATAACGTTCCTGTGCATAGAAATTTACAGGTGTTTCCACATTTTTGGGATCATGACTTTGCCGGATAAATTCAATGTAAAATAGTTCCAGATTGGCTTTGATGGCATCCTGGTAGCTCGTCTGCTTATTGGTATATTCTCCAAAAATATTTGATAGCACTGTATAAAGCCGTTCAAACCTGCCCGGTTCGAGCAAACAGCAGTTTTTACTGTTTGCTTTTCGCAAACGCTGTGCGGATGCCTTATCAGAGGGGTAATAAAATGTTTTGTCAAATTCCATTAAATATCCGGTGGCACCGGCTTTCAATTGGAGTTGGTGTACCTGTCCGGGCCGCAACAGGAAAATGGTTCTGTCCATCACCTTGTGTGGCGTGAAATCTATTTCATGAAGGCCCTCGCCGGTTTGTATGGCCAGCATGAAAAAGAAATTGTGCCGGTGTAATTCATGCATCAGGTCGCTGCCGCCAAGGAAATCCTGCACTTTTCGTATGCTAAACCGACCGGTAGTTGGCTCCTGCGCTGAATTGATATTTCGTACGGGAATATGCTTTATGTTTTTCATGTTCAACGGCTTTGTCGAAAGAATCTTCTACAACGGTCACCAACTACCCAATCGGCAAAACCTGCCCTGCCTTGGGCTTGATTTGTTTTTGAATTTTAGGGGATAAAAATAAGCGGGCAAGTGAAAATTTGCGTTGCAAAAAATGCTTTTCGGCCATGGAAAAGTAAAATCCAGGCAAGCCCGAATCGCGCGGTAAAATGACTGTCTGGTTGATTTAAAACTCAGAAAATCAGGTTCGTTTCTTTTTCAGGACAACCTGGTGGGAGTGTTTTTTTTTTGGAGGGAAATTGGATTTACTTTCCAATACAAAACTTCCCAAAAATATTCCCCAGCAAATCCTCCACCCCAATCTCCCCGGTGATCTCCCCAAGGAAGTTCAGCGCCCGCCGGATATCGAGGGCGATAAAGTCGCCGGTGATGCCCGAGTCCAAACCAGCCAATACATCGGCCAGCGCGGCGTCGGCGTTTTTCAGGGCGGCAAAGTGCCGGGCATTGGTCACGATGGTGCCTTCCAGATTGATGCCTTCTCCAATGGCCAGTTCAAACAATTTTTCCTTTAGGAAGCCGATGTTTTGTTCGTTTTTGGCGCTGATGGGTATCACTTGCGCTGCGGTCAGGCCGACGGTGTTTTGGGCCGGCGGGTCGCTTTGGAGGTAAGGATGCACCTCCGGTGCGTCCGGATGCAGCAGCCAGTCTGTGTTGAAATGGGGGTTGCGGTCCATTTTGTTGCACACGACCAGGAGTGGCGGCCCTTGCGGCCGCCCGGTACCACCATGACCGCGCGTAGGGGCGACCCTTGCGGTCGCCCGTGATTCAGCCGCAACCGATTCATCCGGGGCGACCGCAAGGGTCGCCCCTACGCGTTCCAAATCCTCATACAGCTCCGCCAGCGTCATTGCCGTCACATCCCAGAGGTACACCACGATAGCCGCCTGCTCGATTTTCTCCATCGTGCGCTGCACGCCAATGGCCTCGATCTGGTCTTGCGCTTCCCGGATACCGGCGGTATCGATCAGGCGAAACTGCACGCCGTTGATGTTGAGCACCTCCTCAATCGTGTCGCGGGTGGTGCCGGCTATTTCGCTGACGATAGCGCGCTCTTCGTTGAGCAGGGCATTGAGCAGGGTGCTTTTTCCGGCATTGGGCCGCCCGGCAATGACGGTAGCCACACCGGTTTTCAAGGCGTTCCCAAGTTGAAAAGTGTGCAGGAGCGATTGGGTGTAGCTCCGGATTTTTTCCACCAACGATTTCAGCTCGGTGCGGTCGGCGAATTCGACGTCTTCTTCTGAAAAATCGAGCTCGAGTTCCACCAGACTGGCAAAGTGGATCAGTTCGGCACGCAAACGGGTAATCTCATTTTTAAACCCGCCGCGCAACTGGCGCAAAGCCACCGTATGAGCAGCTTCACTCTGACTGGCCACCAGATCGGCTACGGCTTCGGCCTGGCTCAGGTCGAGCTTGCCGTTCAGAAAAGCCCGGAGGGTAAACTCCCCGGGTTGCGCCATGCGGGCGCCCTGGCTGAGGCACAGTTCGATAATCGCCTGCTGGATGTACGGCGAGCCGTGGCAGCTGATCTCCACGGCATCATCGCCGGTGTACGACCGTGGCGCGTGAAAGACCGTAACCAGCACCTCGTCGACCACACGTCCCTGGGTATCTTCAAGACGGCCGAAATGGGCGGTATGCGAGTTTTGATTTGCCAGGATTTTGCCCTTGAAAATCCGGTCGGTGAGCGCAATGGCATCCGGTCCGGCCAGCCGGATCACGGCAATAGCCCCGGTACCCGGGGGCGTGGCCAGGGCGACAATGGTGTCGGTGAGATTGGGAAGCGTCATTTTGGTGCTGGTTGGCAGTAACTTTCAAAGATAGGATTTATGGAATTAGATACCTTGCGCAGGGCATTCTTAGATTTGCCCAAAGGAAGAACAACCTTAGCAAATTGCCGGAAATGCAACCCGGTCACAAAAAACAGTAAAAATTATGGAACCCATCCCGGAACAAGATCGTGCCGCACATTTACAGGAGCTGGCCAGCAAGAGCTGGAACCTGGAACTCATCATATCGGGTGCGGCTATTTTCCTGGTATCTTATCTGCCCGGGCTGGTCGATCAATTATTGGGTTACTACCTCGAAAACCTGGCCGACAGTTCCGATCTGAGCAAAAGTACCTTGCCGGTTTTGGTGTACAGTTTTTTCAAAGTGATCGCCTGGTTGCTGATCGGGACTTTTGTGGTGCATTTTGTTTTGCGTGCGTTTTGGGTTGGGTTGGTCGGTTTGCACGCAGTGTATCCCGAAGGTATCCGGTATGAAAATTTACCCTGGCAAACAGATTTATCAAAAAAGATCACCCGACAGAATTTTGGCCAGCTGACCGATTATATTTTGCGACTCGACCGGTTGAGCAACCAGATTTTTTCCTTTGCTTTCCTGATCGCCCTGATGGGATTCGGCATCAGCCTGATCTACACCGTCCTTTTCGTGGGAACCCACCCCAATGCCTTTCCGGATTGGATGGGCAACCACAAAATTCGCGCCCTGGTCTTTTTGGGGCTGGTTTTAGTAGTGGCCCTGATGCCGGCCGTGGCGCAGCTCTTGTCGCGCCGGGAAAATTTGTTGCGTATTCCCTGGATTAAAAATTTTGTGGCAAAAACCATCAAATATGCTCCGGGCCTGATCTTGCCGCTTGTTTACCGGCCACTCACGTACATAAACCTGATCTATTCTTCCAATGTTTCAAGAAAGCGCTTGTTCAGTACACTAGCACTGGCAACCACCCTCGTTATGGGCACTGTTTTGTGGGTGTTTGCCAATAAGCTAATGGCGCTAAGGGGGCGCGACCTGTTCGTCCGGCAAGCTTATTTCGGAAAAAATAATACCACGTATAAACTGTATCCTGCGCACTACGACCAATTGCGCCAACCCAACCATCTGATGCCGGCGCTGACCATCCAATCCGATGTGGTGCAAGGGCCCGTACTCCGCCTGTTTGTGGCGTACCGTAAATGGCTGGATGGCCCCCTGGAAAAACACTGCGGGCAGCTGCAATTGCCAAAAAACCAAAGCAAAAACGCCCAGCGCATAATGAAGGACAGCTTCAACATGGCCTGCCTCTCCGGTTTTTTCCAATTGTCGGTCAACGATTCGGTGTATACCCAACCCGACTGGGTTTTTTACACCCACCCGGAAACAGGATCGCACGGACTGCTCGGGTATGTGCCGACTGCCGGTTTCCCGACGGGGAAAAATATTCTTTCCGTTCGTATTCCGTCAATAGCCAGGCCAGACTCGTTGGCGGTATATGGTGAGCTCCCATTTTGGTTTTACAGGCAGTGACTTGAATAACAAACAAATCACGAGCTACCCACCCGCCTTCGCCAAGGCTGCGGCGGGTAAAAAAAATACCCGGCTGTGACGTTTCACAACCGGGGTTCTCGCCTATGAAGCATAAGACATCTGAAAGTTCATAGCGGTGCTCAAATCAATCTTCAGCAGGAAATACAGGCGTGCAGGCAGCTGTAGCTAAAAAACGCCAAAACACAAAAGCACCGGGGGCAGGGTTGGCCGTTTTACTTTCGTTTCAATCGTGTTGAAACGGTAAACGGCAAAAGCCCTGCAACTAGACACTGTTGCCGGCTAAAAAACCAACGAAAAATAAGGGAAAGTGGTGGAAACAATGCAGGCAAACGACGCCCGCGGAAGGCACTTGTAAATCTGCTCATGGGATGTAGTGTTTGTCAGAAAAAAATCGGTAAAAAGCAGAATGCGATTAAACGTAACGTATGCAAATATAAACTTTGCACCTGCATCGGGTCAATTAATTTTGGGTTTTTTCGGAAAACTGTCTTGCATCTATCAAAAATCGGAAAATCCGGCCCACCGGCTTCCAAATTGTTCCCAGAAGGCCAAAACCTTATCCCTGGCAGGAAACTCGGAGTAAATTTCACCGCGCCGGATGCCCATCAAAACGTGCCGTGTGGACTTGGATACTTCCGTCGGCAGGTTTTTAACGGGGAGCCATTGCGCCGCGCGGAATTTCTTGGGCTCCAGCGATTCCGGTTCTCCATGGAACTTTACAGCCTTAAAATAGAGCACCAGCAGCGTCTGATTTTTTTTCAGTTTGTGCCGGTGCAGCACATGCACCAGTTGCAAGTCGTGGGGTTCCACATGAATACCGGCTTCTTCCATGGCTTCGCGGGAGAGGGCTTCGCGGGCAAATTCGTGCTCCTCAACATTGCCGCCGATTAACGAAAAACGACCGCCGTTTTTTTTGGTTTGGCGCAGGAAAAGCATCTTCCCATCCTGTTCAGCAATTAGACGCACAGCAAAAATAAGCATAGACTGTCTGGGTAGTTTTCCCTGCCTTGGGCGGGGGGAGAATTATTCAAAATAAATTTCCAAAATGGCCGCTTCAATAGCCAGTGCAGAGGCGCCTTGCGCCTGCAATTCGCGCTGTTTTTCAGCACGCAACCGCCGCTGATCAGCCATGGATTGCTGAAAAAGGTCGCGTTGGGCATCGGTTTTTAACAACCGCCGGATGCCGGCTTGCGTGCCGCGCTGAATGCTGCTTAATTTGTTTAAATAGACGGGGCGGTTTTGGGTTTTTAAAGGCAATATTTCAGCCAGATTTCGCTGTTTGCGGAGTTGAATTGCATAAACTTCTGCGGTCTGATCTGTATCCAGCGAATATTTTTCAGTTAGCCGGGCTGCGGCTTCGCGGGCAGGGTCGGTAGTTTCGGTCTCAAGATCGGTGGGGTCAATTGGCGGTGTGGCGTCATCGGTCGATTGCGCGCAGGCTACGGAAGATGCCAAAAGCCCTAAAAATAGGAATATGGTGTAGCGCATGGTTTACTGATTTTAATCGGTTTCAAAAGTAGTATTAAACGTTGAATACTCAATTCGGACTTTCGGTTTCGCCGGCTTTAATTATTTCTACCGTCCAGCCGGTGCTCTCGGCCATAAAGCGGACCGTTTCAAAAATCTGGTCGGCCTGGCGGCGGGCGGCAGGCAACAAGTCGCTTTTCAAGGCTTGCTCCCGGATTATTGCTTTGGCATTTTGATTGATATAGTTGTAGTCTTCCGGTGAAAAATCCATGAATATACCGGCTGAAATGTCGTAGTAATCCAGGTCGTGATCAATACTTAAAATGGTGGGTTCGGGCAGCGGACCGATGCGCAGCACGCGGTTTACCGAATCGGCCTCAATGTCTAAATTACTCAGGTCGTAACCCACCGAAACAACCGCTTGCACCCGTACCAACGCCTTTTTGTCGGGCAGCAACATATAACCGGAACTCTGTTTGTAATTGTATATTTCCGAAAATTCCCCTTCTACCGTAGTCAGTTTCACAACAGTCCGGATCTTTTCCAGCAACACGGTTGCACTTTGCTCCGGATTTATTTTCTTTGGCACGAAGATGCGGTAACTCAACCAGCCTCCCAATATAAAAACAAGCACGATAGCCCCGATCTGTAACAAACGCTTGGTCATATAAATTCAGTTGAACAACAAAGTTAGCAGCTGCCGGACACGTATTTTGAGCCCGGTACAAAAAAATCACCGTATGCCACCAACCACCCAACGCCATAACCCGCAGATTGCCAGGTTGAAGTTTCTGTTTTTACTCAGTATTTTGGCAGGAGCACTCCACGCCCAAACCGATACCCTGCGCTTGATTTTTGCGGGCGATATCATGGGCCACACCCCGCAGATCAGCAGTGCCGAGGTAGCGCCCGGCAAATATGATTACCGGCCCTGTTTCCGCTACGTCAAACCCCTGCTCGATGCGGCCGACCTGGCCATCGGCAACCTCGAACTTACCTTGCCCGGAAAGGGCCCCTACTCCGGCTATCCCATGTTTAAAAGCCCGGATGCCCTGGCCGAAGCCCTGCAATACGCAGGTTTTGACATTCTGCTTACGGCAAACAACCACTCCAACGACAGCCGTGCTCCGGGCCTGGTGCATACGATCGAAACCTTGCGCGCACTCGGGTTTCAACAAACGGGCACTTTTAAAACCCAACGCGAGCGCGACCTGTTTTACCCGCTCATGGTGTACCGCAACGGGTTTAAACTCGCCCTGCTCAATTACACCTACGGTACCAACGGCGTGCCGACCCAACCACCCACCATCGTCAACCTGATCGATACGGTACAAATTGCCCGAGACCTGGCCGAAGCCCGCGCCCGCAAGCCCCATTTCATCATCGTGACCATGCACTGGGGCCTCGAATACCAGCTCCAGGAAAATGCCGAACAACGTGACCTGGCCCGCTTTCTTATTCGAAACGGCGCCGACCTCGTGGTAGGTGCGCATCCGCATGTTGTGCAACCTATAAAAGTTGAAACGGTAACCATGCCCGACGGGTCGGAGAAATCAGCGGTCGTCGTGTATTCACTTGGCAACTTTATTTCCAACCAACGCAAAGAACACACCGACGGGGGCATCCTTTTTCAGGTGGAACTGCTGCACCGCAAATTTGTGCCCTACGCCGAAGTAGGCGCTTACGGCTACACCCCCGTCTGGCGGTACATACACCGAGATGCGCAGGGCAAAACGACATACTACGCGCTGCCCATAGCACGCTACGAACGCAACCCGCAGGCGGCGCCCGACCCGCCACTATCCGCCCTGAGCACTATGAAAAAATTTGCCGCAGGTGTGCGCAAGCGGCTGGAAAAATGTGTGGAATTGAACTGACCGCTTATTTTTCCTTCAATAGATTTATGCTCACCGTCGCCAATTCCGAATCCGGGAATTTGTGAAAAAAACGTTCATCCACAAACAGGCCGGCCTCTGCGGCAATGCGGTGAAAGTTGTCCACTTCAAGAATGTACTGGTCGGAAAATCCATGGGTGGCGTCGTATGCCGTGGAAGCGGTCAGGCCCAGATTGGCTGCTGTGAGCGCCGGCGGCACGGTATGCAATTCAATGATGAGCAGGCCGAATCGCTGCACATAGGGCGCCCAACGCCGGAAGTGCATCAGCAAACTGGCTTCCACTTCGGTGTTACTCAGGCGTTTACCACGGTAGGCATAAGCGCCGGTGGAAGTGCTCAGGCGATCGGAGGTGTCGATGTCGGGCGCCTCCCACATCCGGTTATGATCGAGAAACGTGCGCACGTTGAGCAGGTCGTTCAGTTCGATGCCGTAGTCGTCGCGCAGGTCGCGGGCCAGCAGGTCGGGGCGGCCAATATCGCCCCAGATAACCTTGGCCCAGATGTCGGCCTTGGTGAGATTGGCGCGGGTAACGCGCAGGGCGGCTTCGTTAAAATCGGCGCCGACCAGGAAAAGCGGGTGCTCGTCCAGCATCTCGCCTCGCAAAGTCCGCTGTTCGATCGTTTCAAAAATATGCTGTAAAAAAGCGCCGTTGCCGCAGCCCATATCCACGATGCCCTTGGGTTGCTCATCCAGCGGCCGGTTGAACAGTTCGATGATGATCTCGTCAATTTTTTTAAAATAACCGGCATGGGCGCCACCGCTTCCCCACACGTTCATTTCGCGGTCGACGTGCAGTTCGGGCGCCCCCGGCGGCGTATCCCACAGTATTTCGGGGTTCCCGAAAATCAGTTCATCAAGATTTCGGAACGTCGGGAGGTACGACACCGTGACGCCATAGGCGCTTGCCCTGCGGGCAAAAAACAGGCCTTTTTCGGTGAACCGGTACGTCGCGTTTTTATTCTCAAACCAACCCAGGAAGGTGAAAAAATCCAGAATTTTTCCAAAACTATCGGCGTCTTCGTGAAACTCTTCCGGCTTGAACGATGCTTCCATGAAATATTTGTGAAACATGCCGCCCATGCCCAGGGCAACTACCGTTGGGCCGATGATCATGCCTTCAATATGTTTGAGCACCTGCTCCTGAATGCGCCGGGTATTAGCATCGTCGGAAAAACGGAGGCCATAGTTTTCCCGGTATTTCCGGAATATTTTTTCGAGCACGGTGAAAGGCGCGCGTTCGAACTTGCGCTTGTGGAAACGGCCGGAAAAGCGGATCAACTCCACCACATCTTTGTACAAGGCACACAGTTCGAAAGCCGTGGCACTGTTGGCATTGGTTTGATAATGGACATCGTTTTTTTCGTTGTCCACGCTGCAATCGAGCCAGCCCTGTGCGCTCAAAATTCGCAAGGCAACATTCAGATAACCGGCATTAGCCTTGAACTCGGCACTCAGTGCCCCGATCGAAATTTTCTCGTTTTTCAGCAAGTAGTCCAGTACGCCTTTTTCCCGCAGGGCATAGGCCGTTGGCGCGGTGGCGATTCCGTCGAGATGGCGAAAAATAGTGGCACGCAGGGCGGCTTTTTCTTGTTTGGTCAGGAACATGTTTATGGTTTGGTTTGTGTGCTGCAAAGGTCGGGATGTTTTTTTAATAGCCGGAACCGGTTCGTTTCCCTGCCAACCGGGCGCCCCCGCGCTTTCCAAGTTTCCCGTACATTTGCCAGACAGTGCAATGCCGATTTTATGGTCTGGCTTATCTTCGGTTTTTTAGTGTATTACCTGGTGTTGCTTTCCGAGCGCATACTGGTTGGCATTTCGCCGCATGATATCGAGCAACTGCGCCATGCCAAATCCCGGCAGGCTGAGCGCACCCTGCACCTGGTCCTTCAGTCGCGGGCTTCGCTGGCCGCATTACTCCTGGCGCGTATTTTTTTAAAAATTCTGATCACCGTACTCAGCGTGCTGGCGCTGGCACAAGCGCCGGCCGTTCGTACTGCGCTGTATGGATACGCACAGCAAAGCGGCTTGCCAGAGTTCGTGGTGTGGATGCTTGCGGGCGCTTTGTTTGTGCTCCTGCTGGCTGGAATTTTTTGGAGTTTAAAAAAAACCAACTGGCCGCCGCTGCATCATGCACGGGCACGGCTGGGCCTACAGGTGCTGTCTGTTTTTATCCAGGTCTGGAAAACGCTGTTCAGTCCCTTTCTTCCGCCAGGAACCCCGGCCGGTGCAACAGAACGGGCTGCCGAGGCCAACCACCCGATGGATGCTTCCACGCCGATGAACCCGGAAAAACAACGGGATATCGAATTGCTGAAAAGCATCGTCAAGTTCAATGACGTGACGGTTAAGCAAGTCATGCAACCCCGTTCAAAGGTGGTGGCTGTCGATTTCCGGACCGGCTTTGGCGAGCTGCTGCAAATCGTACGCGAAGCCGGTTTTTCGCGCATGCCGGTTTATAACGAAGACCTTGACAACGTTGTGGGCATCCTGTACGTTAAGGACCTGGTGTCGCGCCTGAACGAACCGGAAGATTTTGAATGGCAACCGCTGATCCGGACAAACGTACAACTCGTGCCCGAAGCCAAACGCGCCAGTGAACTTTTGCAGGAATTCAAACGCAACCGGCGCCACATGGCCATCGTGGTGGATGAATATGGCGGCAGCGCAGGCATTGTCACCATGGAAGATATTCTTGAAGAAATAACCGGCGAAATCCGCGACGAATTTGATGAAGAAAGTGAAATCCGCTACCGCAAACTCGATGACAACAACTACCTGTTCGAAGGCCAGACCCTGCTCAACGATGTGTGCCGCATCGCCGGGCTCAACGCCGGCGCCTTCGATGCCATTCGCGGCCCGGCCGACACGCTGGCAGGTCTGGCCCTCGAATTGCAAGGCGACATCCCCAATGCCGGAACAAAACTTCAATGGGAAAATTTCCTGCTGACCGTGCTTGCCGCAAACAACCGGAAGATTGAGCAGATCAAGCTGACCATCTTATGATCAAGACCCTCGACCGTTACCTGATCAAAAAATACCTGTCGACTTTTCTCTTCGCCGTGCTGATCTTTACCCTGATCTCCATGGCCATCGACTTCAGCGATAAAGTGCGGCACTTTATTGAAAAAACCTGCACGGTAGGAGAAATCCTGTTCGATTACTACCCCGGTTTTGTGATGAACATGTCCGGACTGTTGCTGCCCTTGTATGTGCTGATTGCCGTGGTGTTTTTTACTTCCCGGATGGCGTATAACGCCGAAATTTTGTCGATCCTGAATGCCGGCGTGAGCTTCCCGCGGCTGCTCCGGCCCTACCTGATCGCCGGGAGCGTGGTAGCCTTGACGCACCTGGCCATGAACCACTTCCTGGTCCCGATCGCCAATAAATCCCGCCTGAAATTCGAACGTGCCTACGTGTGGACCGAACAGGAAAAAGGCAAAAAATCCAACGTTCATTTTCTGGTGGCGCCGGGCACGAAAGTGTACATTCAGGGCTACGACAAAAATCAGAAAACGGCAACCGGACTCTGGCTGGAAAAATTTGACGGCAACAAACTGGTGAGCATCCTGCAAGCCAAAAGCGCTGCCTGGAAGGGCGAGCCCAACCGCTGGGAACTGAAAAATTATTCCATCCGAACCTTCGACGGCATGCGGGAAAGTTACAAGCGCTACACCGCTCCGCTCGACACGGCGATCAACCTCGTGCCGCAGGACTTCATCTGGTACCACAACCAGAACGAAGAAATGACCAGCACCGAACTGCAGGAAGCCATTGCCCGCGACCGCAGCCGCGGCCTGCTCACCTCGCGCAACTACGAGATCGAACTGCACCGCCGTACCGCCGATGCGTTTACCATCCTGATCCTGACCATCATCGGATTGGCGGTGGCGGGCCGGAAAGTGCGGGGAGGTATGGGCCTGCACCTGGCCATCGGCATCGGCATGGGCGCCATGTACATCTTGATGTCCAAGTTTGCAGTGTCCTTTGCCGCCAGCGGTTCCATTCCCATCGCGCTGGGCATGTGGATTCCCAACATTATTTTTTCCGTGGTGGCGATCTGGCTGGTTAGCCGGGCGCAGATGTAATTTTGAGGACTACGCTTTAGCTATTTGTATTGAAAAACAATTTCCAGGTCGCGCCACACCGACCAGTCTTTGGCATACAAAAAATTGAGCCTGTCGATCGTTTGCGCGCCAAGGGGGATTTCCCGGATGCGCAACAATGGCGAAAAAACGGCCGGTTTGAGGGCCGGTAAGCCCGGTGGTTGCGCGGTGCCGGCATAACCCACCCACGATTTCCGGCCCAGGAGTACCGGCAGCCAGTTTTGAAAAAACGGGATGCGTTTTTTTGAAAAAAAGATCCAGGCCGGCAAAGCCGGCAAAAGCAGCAGACAAATGCCCAGATCGAGTACCCGTTTGTTGCGACGCTGGCCGGGCTGAGCGATGTTGTAGCGAATGTCGATGGTGTACAACTCTCCCGGTTCGTTTTTGCTGCTGCTGCCGATAATGCGTTGGCTGCCATCCGGCAAAATTTTATAGGATAAGTTTGGGCCAAGCCGCGTCATCCACCGGAGCAAATCCCGCACGGGCAAATCCCTGGAACAAAAAACCAACTCATCCACCCGAAACAGCCGGATGAGCTCGGGCAGTTGTTCAATGGAACCCAGTTTGCTGCTCTGGTCAAGCGTTCCGGAATGCGGCGGCACTGCCCCGATCAGGTTGGTAACAATGCCGGCCTGATTGATCAAAGCAGCCGCCCGGGCGCTTTCCGGTGCTGAACCCACGATGAGCAAATTTTTTACCCGCTCGCGCCCGATGTGCAAATTCCGGAATTCTACAAAATGCAGCAGCGCCCGCAAACACACCAATGCCAGGGCAGCCCAGGCGGCGCCAAGCAACAGCAGTGCACGCGAAGGGCGGTATTCGAGATCGAGAAATCCGTAGATCGCGGCCAAAAACAAGGTGCCGAACCCGAGCCCGCGCAAAAGCCGTCGCAGATCGTATCGCCGGTCGTAGCCGCCGTTGAGCCAAACGGAGAACAGCCAGATGACGGTGTACAACGGGAAATTGAACCAGAGTACAGTGGTTTTGAAATAGCCGGGGTCTTTGTAGTAGTAGTTGGCCCAGAAATCTTTGAGAAAAACCAGGCCACTGAAGATCAGCGCGGCATCCACCAGGGGCAGCCAGATTTTGCCTGCCAGATTTTTCAGCAACGTGAGCCCGGCCCGCAGCCAGATGGCCACCTGGAGCATCAGAATAAACAGGCCGGCCCGCCGCCCGCGGAAGTGTTTTTGGGTAAAAATGATCATGGCCTGGTAAAAGGTGCGCACGTAGTTGAGGCTGCCTTTTTTTGTGCTTTCGCCTTTATAATGGATGATCTGCGTTTTCGGGAAATAGTAGTTCACATAGCCGGCCTGAATAATCCGGTACGACAGGTCAATGTCTTCGCCGTACATAAAAAAGGCCTCGTCGAGCAAACCGGCCTTGTCGAGTGCCGCACGCCGGATAAACATGAAACAACCGGCCAGCACATCCACAGGGTTTGTGTCATTTTCCCCAAGATGGCCGAGGTAGTAGCCGTTGAACAACCGGCTTTTTGAAAAGAGCGCCGACAAGCCCACCGTTTTGCAAAAAGCTACCCAGGGCGAAGGAAAACCGCGTTTGCTTTCGGGCAAATACGAACCGCTGCCGTCGAGGAGTTTGACGCCGAGTGCGCCCGCTTCCGGGTGGCTGTCCATAAAAGCCAGGCATTTTTGAAACGTATCTTCCGCCACCAGGGTGTCGGGATTGAGCAGCAGGACATACTCGCCCCGGCTTTGGCGGATGGCCTGGTTGTTGGCCACTGCAAACCCGGGGTTCTGCCGGTTGGCAATCAGGGGCACCTCCGGAAATTTGCTTTGCACCATGGGCACCGAATCGTCGGTAGAATTATTGTCGACCACCCAAACCTCCCCGCTGATACCTGCCATAGCCCGGCGCACAGACCCGAGTGCCTGCTCCAGAAAAGCACTGACATTATAATTGACGATAACCACGGAGAGCCGCATGGCGCAAAGATGCGGCAGATTTTTAGCAATTAAACCGGATAGGGATACTTCACGGCCATGAGTGCCAACCCTTCCGCCGGAACGCTCAGGTTTTTCTCCAATGCAGTTTGTTTATCCAGTGCCGTACGGACAGCCTCCAGGGTCAGTTGGCCCTGCCCCACCTGGATACAGGCGCCCACGATTAGCCGCACCATGCCGCGCAAAAAGCGGTTGGCCGAAATATGGAAGATCAACTGCTGCGCTGCCTCATCAAATTCCCAGCGGGCGTTGAGGTTCAGGCAGGTGTAGTGTTCCACTCCGCTGTGTGTTTTGCAAAATGGAAAAAATACCTCGTATCGCTGAAGCAGCCCGGCTACAGCCTGCAAATCGTCCAGTTGCAGCCGCCGGCCCTGTGGATAAAACCAGGCAGTTTCGGTTTCAAACGGATTTTTGCGCAACGTGATCCGGTATTCGTACCGGCGCTCGAAAGCATCGTAGCGAGCGTGGGCATCGGCGGGCATTTCCCGAATGGAATACGCGGCAATATCCTGCGGGAGCAGGCTGTTCAAACCGATCAAAAACGTATCGGGCAGGCTTCCTTCAATATCCAGGTGTGCCACGTAATACCGGGCATGCACGCCGGCGTCGGTGCGGCCGCAACCAGTGAGCGCAGCCGGTTGTCGAAGTATCGTGGACAGCGCAGTTTCCAATGTTTCCTGCACACTGGAAGCATTGGGCTGCCGCTGCCAGCCGGCATAATTGCTGCCTTTGTACGCGAGTGTGAGGAAGTAGCGCATAAGAAGGTTACTGGTTAGAAGGTTACTGGTTAGAAGGTTAACTACATTCCGGGAAGGTGTACAACCTTCTAACCTGTAACCAGAAACCCACTAACGTTGGATAAGTTTTCCGCAGGCGGCATCCAGCAATTGGAACACCTGTTCGAAGCCGTCGTCATCCCAGTAGGGGTCGGGTACGCTGCGGTTTTCGCCGGGGTGGGTAAGGTCGAGGATCAGTTGAACTTTTTCGCGTTGGGCATCATTTTGCGCCAGCCGGAGCACGTCGCGATAGTTTTGCGTGTCCATTACAAAAATGCGGTCGAAATGCTCGAAATCGTCCGCCCGAAATTGCCGGGCCCGCTGGTAAGTGATGTCGATGTCGTATTGCCGCGCTGTGGCAATGGAACGATGGTCGGGCAGCTCGCCGACGTGCCAGCTGCCGGTGCCGGCACTGTCGACTTTCCAGTCCATGCCGTGTTGTTCCACCTTGTGTTTCAAAATGCCTTCCGCCAAAGGGCTGCGGCAAATATTGCCGAGGCAAACCATTAGAACGCGCATAAATTTCTTTGAAGGGTTTGAAGGTTAGAGGGTTACTGGTTAGAAGGTTAATTGTCTTCACGGGATGGTGTACAACCTTCTAACCTTTTAACCAGTAACCCTCTAACCTATTAAAATATGACGCTGTATTTGAGCATAAAGGCGCCGGTCAATTGGGCTGCCGGGGCCTGTTTGTCGGCCGGTATACCCAGGTTGGCATCGCCGCTGTCGCCGTAAATGCCGTTGTCGTTGGAGTCGAGGTTCATCTTCACGTCCTGGTCGTAGAACAATTCGCCCAGCAGGTCGAGCGAGAGTCCTTTGAAAATCTGGATGCTGAAATTGTTGGTAAAAAGTACGTCGATCGCACCGGGATTTTCCAAATAGTTGGAAAACAGGCGCAGGGTAGACGTGGTAGAAAACCGGTCTTTGAAATATTTATTTTCATAGCGACCCACCAGTTCCGAACCCAGGCCCAGGAAGCTGTTTTTTACCTCGGTAATGGTGCCGTTGGCATCGCGGGTTACGTCGTTGCCGTGTATGTCGAGCCGGGCCAGTGAATCGTCGGCCACATAGATGAACCGGATGGCCACCGGGGAGTACTGAAAGGTGAGGTGGCTGTTGGGTTTGTACGTGATGCCGGGGGAAAACTGGATCAGTGCCGGCGATAACATTTTTGACAACAACACGTCGGCGTTTCCGTCGATGGTTTGCGCCGTCAGGTAGTTGCTCTTGTACGTTTTGAGCAATTGGGTTTGCGCCAGCAGGTCGGCCGAGGCAAACCATTTTTCACCGGCGATTTTATAGCCATAGGTAGATGCCAGGCGGAGGACATCGAGGTTTTTCTGAAAACCGTCGGGTTGGGTGGTCGAGGTGCGCCCCAGGCGTTGGAGCGAGAGTTGGAGGGTCACCTGGTTGTTCCAGAACGAATTTTCGGCCTTGCGGTTGGCCGAAAAAGAGCCCAGACCGCCAATGCCGAAGCGGCCGTTGCCGCTACCCACACGGGGGTTGATAATGCCCAGGCCGCCGAGGTCGAGGCCAATGCCGCCGGTGTAGGTCCAGGTAGTATCCTGAGCAGTCGCTGTGCCCAGTGCAACAAGAAGAGCGAGTGTTAAAACGAATAAGCGCATACGATAGAAAAGGATTTAACCGGGCGAAAAAGCCGTCCGCCCAGGTAGTTTAGAATCAGGAAATTGCCTGAACAGGGTAAAAAAAAACCAGGTCCACTTGACGGTTATACTTCGGGTGGAATAAGGTGTTCGTCCTGCCCGTCGGGATAAAAGACTTCTACTTTTTCGGTAGTCATTTTACTCAGCGGCACGATGATCGCCCGTTCAGGAGTTTGAAGAATCAGTGATGTCGAATCGATCAGCACTACTTTGCCGCGTGCGCCGTCGATTTCAATTTCGTCGCCGACGCGGACTTTGTTACGGTTATAGTGGCCGGCCAGATAGTTGGCCACCAGGTCGCGCGAGGCAAGTCCGTAGCCAACGGCAAAGGCAAGCGCCAGGGCGCCGATCACCACGGTCAGGTTGGAAGCAATAAAACCGGTGCTGATTTTTGCCTGCGAAAGTGCACTAACGGCAATGGTGATAAACAGAAAATAAAACACCGCAGTGGCGATCATTTTTGCCGACGGAATGCCCATGCTCTGGCAGGTGGTCAGCACAATACCCCGGATCATATCGGCCAGGAAAAGGCCGAGTAAAAACAGGACAAAGGCCGAAAACAGTGCGGGCAGGTAGTCGATCACATCACGCACCATATCGGTAATAGCCGGAATACCCAGCATATCAGTAGCGAAAATGATAAACCCGAGCATCAGCACGAAGTAAATCATTTGTGCGACCACGGTGGATATCTGGATTTTCATGCCGCTGCGTTGCACCAGGTCGATGTCGTTGAGCCGTTCGGCCAAGCGGTCCACTTGCAAGCCTGCGAGTACCCGGCGAACCACCCGGCGCAGAAAGCCGGCAATGATCCTGCCGATGATCAGGATCAACAGGGCAAAAAGCAGCTTGGGGGCGGCTTCCGAAAAGCGGGAGACTAGTTCGGTGAAAATGCCATCTTTAATTTTTTCAAAAAAATCCATGGACTGAAGATTGTTGTTTGGCTGTTAGCTTTTGGCGGTTGTGCAGTTGGCGGTTAGCGGGGGGGCTTCCGCCAGTCGGGCCATGCTTCCGGCTCGGGCCTGCGCCCCGGAAAGAGGTCGGGAGCCGGTCCGTTGGAGTCACTGCCGCCAATCATGTGGAATACAGCCTCCAGCGCGTTGGGCACAAATACTTCAACTACCCGCCCGAATACAGCCATGTTGGCGGCATGGCCGGATACCCGGCGTTCGAGTTCAGGCGGCAGGCTGGCCTCCCATTTTGCCTCCAGATCTTTAAAACTATTGTGTCGCGTTGCCATTCATTTCATTCTGTTTAGAAATCGGTTTTTACGAATAAAGCGATTAAGAGCGAGTCTACGATTCAATAGGGTCAGTCGCATATAAATCATCATAGACTACCTGGGCCTTTTGTTTGGCCCGCATGATTTGCATTTTGATGGCACTTTCGGTCTTCTGGAAAAAATCGGCAATATCTTTGATAGACATATCATCCATGTACTTCATCAGCAAAATTATCCGGTCGCCTTCCGGCAGTTCCGCCAACACCTTTTCAAGTCGATCGTGTTTCATTTCCAGCAGCACACTGTCGGGGATTTCTACCTCTGCTTCGTCGCCAATACGGCTGACATCGTCGGCCAACAGCACCGGTATTTTTTTCTTTTTGCGGATTACGTCAATACAAAAGTTGTACGTAATGGAATACAACCAGGTAGAGAACGACGACTTTTCGTTGAAGCGCGACAAGTTCAGGTATACCTTGACAAAAATATCCTGAACGGCATCATGCGCCAGGGCCTCGTCGCCCAGCATGGAAATACATTTGGCGAACACCTTACCCCCATACCGCCGGTACAGCACAGTAAAGTAATCCGGATTTTGTTCCTTCAGGTAGCGTGCGATCAGCTCGCTGTCGGAAACCCCGGACATAACATTAGGAGATGTCTTAACCTTGGTCAAGAGGCTGGCAGGTGCTTAAACTGGTTTACAATCACATTTACTGCAACCGCAAAGAGACAAAAAACCAGCGACACCCGGTGCCTTTTTCTTTTGAACCGTTAATGAGACGTTAAACTTTTTCCGACGTCACATGCCCTTCCAAATTAAATTCGCCGGGGGGGCTTACTTTGCACAAACTTTAACATTTGATATGAAAAATTGCTTGCTTTTCGCCGCTTTTGCACTGTTTACAGGCTCGCTGTTTGCACAAAAAGCATCGTATCATATCCGGGTCAACAATTACCCGCTCGATACCATTTACCCCTACAACATTCCCTTGCTCGATATGGACAGCACCACCGAGTCGAACACCAAAGAGGTGCTGGCCATTCCTAAGAAAAAGAAAAAACCAACGGTGATCGCCTTCTGGCTGACCACCTGCAAACCCTGCCACCGCGAGCTCGCAACCTACACCGCAAACTATGCCGAATGGCAAAAAAAGGCCGACTTCCGTTTGCTGGCAATTTCGATCGACTTTCCGCAGCGTTTCCGTCAGATTGCCGAGATCGCCCGGGAAAAACAGTTCCCGTTTGAAGTGTACTGGGACCGCGACCGGCTTTTCCGGAACGTGATGCCGCATGGCGGCCTCAACGGCCTGCCCCAGGTATTTATCTTTGATAAAAACGGCAAGCTGGCTTATCATCACAAGGGCTTTCGCCCGGGCGATGAGCTGGAATTGTTTGCTAAAATTCAGGAATTGCAGTAGTAACCACTCCGGTTACCCCCCGCGTCTTCGTCCGCTGCCGGCAGCCACATTCAGGGTTGCTTCCACTTCCCAATTGGCGCGCAACGCTTCCAGTTTTTGGGTAAAAACGCGCTCCGGCTGACGGTGGGCGAAGTAATCGCCGGGGTCCCACCGGCCATTGCCGTTTTGGTCTTCAACCAGTTGCAGGGTATACGCAACGGGATCCAGCTTTTCAAAAGGGAATCGCATGGACGTCGAGTCGGCAACAAATTTTTGTTCCGTTTCCAGGGCCGTCCCACCGCGCAGCAATTGCAACACATAAGCTGTTCCCGGCAAAAGATCTTCAAGCGTCAGGCTGAGGTTGCCAAGTTGCTTTTCTGCCGGTACGGCAAAAATACGGCGCAAGGTGTCGGCATTGCTGGTGCCGTAAAAATCGGTTAATGCGCCTGGCAGCAGGGTTAGGGTGTATTTTGCTTCGGGGCGCCAGCTGATCGTCAGCTGCAGTACCCGGCGTTTTGCGGTATCAATGGTCAGGTCAAACAATCTGGACGCCACGGAATCGACATCCAGCAGGCAACGGGCGGTATCAACCTGTGTGAGCGGGGTGTTGAATGAAATTTCGGCAGGCTTGGTTGGGCTGATTTGCACCGTACGCGGTGGTACCGGCCCGGTGGGTGCAGGCGCCTGCGGAGCGCCCTGACGCCCGGCCCGGCCTCCGGGTGCAGCCCTGCGTTCATCGGCAAAGCCGACTGTGTTGGTTGCCAAAAACGCCGTCCGGGAAAGTGCCCGTACGGCAACGGTGTCGGGGCCCGCGATCAGTTCCCAGCCGACGGAATCGGGGCGATCATACCAGATGAGCAGGCTGTCCTGATCGGTTTCCCGGTACCAGCGCAGATCGGGCAGGCCGACCCGTACCGGGACGGTATCCGGCGAGCGCGAATAGCCCAAACTGATAAACCCGTAGCGACCAACATTTTTTGCCAGCAAACGGAGCGGTGGTACGGGTTTAAATACCCGGATGCCGGCAATTGTGCTCAGGCTGTCATTCACCTGGATTAGGCTGTCCGGAAAGCCGATCCGTTCGTTTATACCGTCCCATTTCATATTTTGATCGGCATCTTCAATTGCCACCACTTTGAAACGGCCCGCACGGACGTTCGGAATGGAATACTGCCCGCTTTTGTCGCTTCGTGCCACATAGTAGGGGCGGTCTTTTATGGCAATGCTGTCGTCGAATGTGTCATACAGCTGTACGGAAATATTTTCCTGCGGCTCGCCGGAAAAGGCATCCACGATAATGCCGGTAACGGACAGGCTATCGATAACATCGCCGGTAGAGAAAACAAAGCGCAGGTCTTTGGCCGGATTGCCTTCGTGCAAATCTTTGACAGCCGTACCAAAATTGATCGTATAGGTGGTATTGGGCCGGAGTGTTTCGTCGGGATCAAATTTGAAGGTTACCGTCCGGCCCTTGAGCGTAATTTCCGGGCGTTTGGCCAGCGGTGGCGACACCAGCACCTGGGTGCCGGCATCTTGCAGGGTTACCCATTCGTCGAAGGTTAGTTTGAACGAACGCTCCGTAAAACGGGTGCGCAGGTTGGGCGTACTTTTTTCCGGCATCACCTTTGGCGGTGTGTTGTCTTTGGGCCCGCCTTCCGGGGCTATGGGGCGGGCGCAAGCAGCCAATCCAATTACGACCAGGGCAAAAACGAGTTTTTTCATGTTTAGCAGCCGCAAAAGTAGGGCGCAGGAGGGAAAACGAACGCGCCGGCTTTTTGTGCGCCCCGGAATACCTGTTTTTACAACATTCATTTTGGCGTTTTGAAAACGACAAACCGGGATTTCAGCCTGTAGCTTGGGATGTGTACCTTACCTTTATGACGAAACAACTAAAATTTAGTGCTATGAAAACGCTTGTTTTACTTGCAACCCTTTTGTGTATGTCGACCTTTTTGTTTGGCCAGGACAACTCAAGTCCGGAGGCAGCAGCCAGCCCGGATACCACATTGCCCTACTACCAGATACCCGACTACCCGGAAAGCTATACGGCCGAATCCGTGGCTGCCCGGATGATCGACGGCCTGGGCTTTCGGTATTATTGGGCAACGGAAGGCCTGCGCCCGGAGGACCTCGCTTTCAAGCCCAACGCAGAAGCGCGCAGCTCCGGCGAAACAATTGAACATATTCTGGGCTTGTCGGAGGTTGTGGTCAATGCTGTCCGGCAAGTTCCGAACAAGCGCGACGGGGAAGAAGCCGCAGCGTTGTCGTTTGAGGAAATGCGGCGGCAGACGCTGGACAATCTGAAAACAGCCAGCGATATGCTGAAGAGCGGAAATGTCCGGCTGGAAGATTGCTTGCTCGTTTTTGAAAATGGGGACCGCCGGTCGGAATACCCGTTTTGGAACAACCTGAACGGACCCATTGCCGATGCCCTCTGGCATGCCGGCCAACTGGTATCGTTCCGCCGCTCCTCGGGCAACCCGTTCAATTCGAAAGTCAGTGTTTTTCAGGGAAAACTAAGAAATTGAACATGGATTTTACCTTACGCCCCTGGTCTTTGGACGACCTGGACAACCTGGTTCATTTTGCAAAAGCATTGTTCAAAAACGGGGAATACCTGGATGCGTTCGTTTATGCTATTCGACGTGAAAATTAAATTAGTAGCCGGCCTGGCAACGATCACGCTCCTGGCCGCCCAACCTTCCGTTTCGGCCCAAAACCGGACAAACTGGTATAAAGGCAACCTGCATACCCACTCATACTGGAGCGACGGCGACGAGTTTCCGGAACGGATCATGGCCTGGTATAAATCGAGAGGCTACCATTTTCTGGCGCTCTCCGACCACAACACCCTTGCCGAGGGCGAGAAGTGGATTACGGTGAAACAAAAACCGGAGCACCTGCGCGATTTTGATAAATATCTGGAAGAATTTGGAACGGACTGGGTTGTATACAAAAAGGAGGAAAATAATATCAGGGTGCGGCTCAAAACCTATGCGGAATACAAACCCCTGTTTGAAGAACCCGGCCGGTTTTTAATACTGCAAGCCGAAGAAATTACCGATCGGTACGACAAAAAACCGGTACACCTGAATGCCACCAATATTCAAAAACATTTTGAACCGCAGGGTGGCGGGTCGGTCGCCCAGGTTTTGCAAAACAATATCGACGCTGTGCTGAAATACCGGGAGGAAAGCGGCACACCGGCCATGGTGCACGTCAACCATCCAAATTTTGGCTATGCAATCAGCCTGGCCGATATGATCGAACTCCGGGGCGAGCGTTTTTTCGAAGTATACAACGGCCATAATGCCGTACACAACCTGGGCGATTCGACACACATGTCCACAGAAGAAATGTGGGACCTGATCAACATCGCCTACCTCGACCAACAAAAACCGCTGATCTACGGCCTGGCTACCGACGACAGTCACCATTACCACGAGTCGGGCCAAAAATTCGCCAATGCCGGCAGGGGTTGGGTAATGGTACAGGCAGATTCACTACATCCCGGCGCCCTGATCGATGCCATGGAGCGGGGGCAGTTTTATGCGAGTACCGGCGTTGAACTGCGCAAGCTGCATTTTAGCCAAAACAAATTGACCCTCCGGGTAAAAAAAGCACCTGGTGTACGCTACACGATTCAATTTATCGGCTGCAGGCAGGGCGACCGGCAAACGCATATTTTAAAAGAAAAACGCGGCTCCAAGGCGCGTTTTAAACTGGACGAAAACCTCCGGTTTGTGCGGGCAGTTGTTACTTCGGATAAATTGCAGGAAAACCCGGTGGAGACCTACCGGTTTGAAAAAGCCTGGACGCAGCCGGTAGTGCCCGGCGATAACAGCCGGGGCCCGACTCAGTAATTTCCGATCGATAGCATCACCAGCGTACACCCTTCAACCGTTTCGATGCCTTTTGCCTTGGCAAGCGCCATAAACTCGGCGTTTTCGGTACCCGGATTGAAAATGATCCGCTTGGGATTTAAGCCCAGCAAATAGTCGTAGTAGGGCGGTTGATGCTGCGGGCCAATGTACAGGGTAATCGTATCGACATCCTCCACCTCCGGCCGGTTATGAAGGATGGGTAAGCCGGCCACACTGCCGTTGCGGGTACCAACGGGCACCACGGTATGCCCATGGCGCGTCAGGCTGTGTACTGCTAGATAAGCATAGCGGGCGGGGTTGGGTGTGGCGCCCAGTACGAGGGTCTTTTTCATCGGGGGCAAAACAAATATTTCCCGGCGAATGTTCGGGTGGCCAGAAAACCTATTTTTGCCCCACCGACAAATCGGTGGGCTGCAAAACGCCTGAACTGTTTTACCGTCACCTTATCTTACATGATCCTTACCGATAAAAAAATTCTGGAGGCTATCGATGCCGGCGAAATTGTGATCGAGCCCTTCCGCCGGGAATGCCTTGGTACCAATTCGTATGATGTGCACCTGGGAAAATACCTGGGCTTGTACCGCGACCGGGTGCTTGATGCCAGGAAACACAATACGATTGAAATAATCGAAATGGCGGACGAAGGGTTTGTCCTGCAGCCGGGAACACTCTACCTGGGTGTCACGGAGGAATACACCGAAACCCACAACACCGTGCCTTTTCTTGAGGGGAAAAGCAGTGTTGGCCGCCTGGGCATCGATATCCATGCAACGGCCGGAAAAGGCGATGTCGGGTTTTCAAATACCTGGACGCTGGAAATTTCCTGCGTGCAACCGGTGCGGGTGTACCCGGGCATGCCGATCGGCCAACTGATCTATTTTACCATTGAAGGCGGCATTGAGAACTATTATAACCGCAAGCCCAATGCGAAATACAACCAGCGCACCAACAAGCCTGTGGAAAGCATGATGTGGAAAAATTTTTGAAGCTGCCCTGCAGTAAAAAATTACCACGGTTAAGTTCCAAATGACAGTGTTTTCAACCCTAAGTCCATTGCCTGAACGGGTTACCGCATTCGCGGTATTTTTACGGCAAAAAGATTGGTTGCGTTCAAGCGGTGCAGTTTTAAAGTGCCGGATTACTGTCAAATTCCCGGATTTTAAATGAAAATACAACAGTGAATACCCGGTGTATGACATAAAAAACTAAATTTGTTGCCTCCAAGTCAATATACGCTCGCCCCTTTCAATCCAGGTCCCCCCGTTCATGAAAATGCTTTTACGCTTGCGCTAACTTGGCAAGTTTATTGGTAATCTCCTCGAGTAGTCTTACGTAAGCATTTCAATTGGTGATTGATAAACACCCTGAATTATATGGGACAGACAAGTACTTCTTTTGGAAAAATCCTGACACGAAACTGGATTAGTCTTATTGCCATTTTTTTCCCCTTGCTGGTACACGCTCAAGTCAGCGTTACGTTTTTGCAAACCAATGCAAGTTGCTTTGGAAATTGCGACGGTTCGGCAACGGCTGTCGGCATCGGCGGGACCTTTCCATACACCTTTGCCTGGAGCACCGGCAGCACGAGTGCATCGCTGAACAATCTTTGCGCGGGCACCTACACCGTTACGGTAACAGACGCCGTACAGAACACCGGCACCGGATCGGTTACCATCGTACAACCTAATGAACTAACGGTAACCGTCGAAACGGAAAATCAAATATGCGGTGTGGCGCCCGACGGCGCTGCATTTGCCAGTGTTACAGGTGGTACAGCGCCGTTCACGTATACCTGGAGCAACAGCGGCAGTGGCAGCACGATAACCGGATTGGCAGAAGGTCCTTACACCGTAACCGTCACAGACTTCAACGGCTGCACCGCGGTGGACGTCGATTCTGTATTCTTCTGGAATGAAGGAATCTGGCTGATGTGCATCCCCGATTCGAATATTACCTGTTTTGGTGAAAGCGACGGCGTTGCCCATGTAACTCCAATGAGCGGCACGCCACCATACACGTATAGCTGGAGCAATTCGGCGGTTACACAAAATATTTCAGGTGTGGCAGCGGGTACCTATTCCGTGACCGTGACCGATGTCAACGGGTGTGTAAATTCTTGCACCCTGACGCTTACAGAACCACCCGTGCTCACGGCAACAGCCGATTCAACTGCTGCGCTTTGCGGGGCGCCCGGCACGGCTACCGTAACAGCTGCCGGAGGGACTCCCGGGTATACCTATAATTGGAACACCGGTGATAATACGCAGACTATCAGCGCCCTACCGGGTATGGTTTCAGTAACGATCACCGATGCCAATACCTGTGAAGTGGTGGTTGAAATTTCCATTCCGGGCGATACGGTCGCGGTGGAAGTGACGACTAGTATTCTTGACAGCGCCCTATGCCTCTTGGGCGGTTCTGCCGAAGCGATGGCTACCGGTGGTTCCGGCAACTATACCTTTGTCTGGGATAACGGCGAAACGTCTGCTACCCTCACGAATACAGCAGCAGGTACGTATACGGTTACCGTTACTGAACAACCATCCGGATGTACAGGTACATCTACCGCTCAAATCCCCGGCAAACCGTCCGATCTTACCATAGAGGCCATGATGACCATGCAGGCCGGCTGTACCGTTGGCGGCAGTGCGACGGCTACGGTTACCGGCGGCATCCCGCCGTATACCGTTGTATGGGATAGTATTTTTACCGGCAACAGTTTTTCAGACCTCGCTGTAGGGCCGCATGTCGTAATTGTAACCGACTCCGCCGGCTGTGTGGCAACAGATACGATCCAAATAACAAAATCGGATGATCCAACCGTTGTTGCCAGTCAGGATACCATGGTGACCTGCGCCAGCAATGGCAGCGCGATTGCCAATGCTTCCGGTGGTGTTGCACCATACACCTACGCCTGGAGTAGCGGTGCACTTACCGCTGCCGCGCCGAATCTGGCAGCAGGCACCTACACCGTGACCGCCACTGATGATGTCGGTTGTACCGCTACGGCTACGGCTACGCTGGAAGAACCTGAAGACCCAACCGTAACTATCATCAACATAGTTAATGCGACCTGTACAGCGCCGGGCAGCGCTACCGCGTCGCCATCCGACGGTACCGCCCCGTATACTTATTTGTGGGACAACGGGGAGACCACACAAACAGCAATCAACCTCGGCCCCGGCATGCATACGGTCACGGTTACCGATGCCGGCGGGTGCAGCACCATCTCAGACGATATAACAATTACGCAACCGGCTGCACCAGCCGTGACGACGCAAATGCTCACCAAAGCCAATTGCAACAACACCGGCGGCGGTAGCGCTATGGCAACGGCTTCCGGCGGCGCCGGTGGCTACTCGTTTGCCTGGAGCAGTGGCGGTAGCACGGATACGGAAACCGGGTTGAATACAGGTACATACACCGTGACGGTAACGGATGCACTGGACTGTACAGCCACCGCTACGGTAACTATCGTGGAAAAAGACCCGCCAACCGTAGCGCTGAATGTTACAGCCGCCGCGACCTGTGCCATGGATGGCGCTGTCGAAGCGATTCCGGCAGATGGCACCCCGTCGTATTCCTTCCTCTGGTCGGGCGGACAAACCAGTGCGGCTATTTCCGACCTGGCAGCGGGTACCTATACCGTTACAGTTACCGATGATGCGACTTGTACGGTGGTCGATTCCGTCTCCCTTCCACTTCCGCCATTACCGATGGTCGACATTACATCATCCACGGATTCAGATTGCGCCGTACCGGGCACCGCAACTGCGGAAACTACCGGCGGTACGCCGCAATACAGTTACGAATGGGACAATGGTGAAACCACGGCCATGGCAGTCAATTTGAGCCCTGGCTTGCATACCGTTACGGTTACGGATAACAATAAATGTACGGATACCGACACCGTCACGATCAATGTGATCGGCTCGGGCGGGGTCAACGTTGGCGATTTTGTTTGGTACGAATACAACAACAATCCGGACGGTTTCCAGCACCCCATTGAAACCGGTGTCGACAGTGTTTCCGTGATGTTGATTCAGGCCGGCCCGGATGGTCAATTCAATACCCTGGACGATATCGTCGTAGACAGCACACTTACGGATACACTTGGAAAATACCTGTTTACCTGCGTGCCGCCGGGCGAGTATATCATCATGTTCGGCAATATCCCGGCAGGGTATGAATTTACGCGAAAAGACAATGTCAATAACGACTGCAAGGACAGTGACGCGAATAATCAGGGCAAAACAAATCCATTCACGATTCAAACAGGACAAAGCGACAACTTGTGTGTAGATGCCGGTATCCTGCTGATTTGTGAAAATGTGGAAAATCCCGGTATGATTTGTTGCAACCAGACGATCTGCGAGGGCGGAACCCCGGCCTTGCTTTACGAATCTGTACCGCCTTCGGGTGGCAGCGGCGACCTGGAGTACCTCTGGATGCAACTGGTGCAATTTGGCTCTGCGCCGCCTACCTGGGTAGCTATACCGGGCGCTACGAATATTGACTATCAACCCGGTGCGCTTTCTGAAACTGCGTACTTCATGCGTTGTGTGCGCCGGCAAGATTGCTTCGAATTCAAGGAGTCAAATATCATTACGATTACGGTGCTTCCTGCCGGTTCGCCTTCCTGTGCGCAGTTTTTCACCGACTTCAGTGTATCCGCCATGAGCATCTCTACGGTAAAAGTCAGTTGGAAAACGCAGCCGGAATTGAGCAGGTATCTCTACACGGTGGAGCGTTCCATGGATAAGAACAATTGGACTGTTGTTGAAGAAGTTATGGGCCATGAAGATGCAACAGGCCTTAACCAGTATGAGGTTATGGACCATGCACCGGCCAACGGCATGAATTTCTATCGCATTAAACGCCGCAGTAACTCCGGAGCAGAAGCGCTCACCGATATCCGGGAGATTGAAATTTTCATGACGAAGAAGGAATCCATGGCCATTTATCCAAACCCGGTCGCGCAAACACTCTACATCCGTAACCTGATGGCCTACGATACCGATGTGCAGATCGACATGTTCACCACAAAAGGCACGTTGTTGATCAGCCTGAAAGTACCTGCCGGGACCATGCAAAATTTCGAAGTCCCGATGGCTGACCTGCCACAGGGGCTGTATATCGCCCGGGTTCGTTTTGACGATGGCGAAACAAAGACAATGAAAATTTCGAAGATGTAAACCAACTTGGTTTGGGATAAAAACCGCCCTGTAGTTTCCGACTGCAGGGCGGTTTTTTTACATCCCTTCAATCTCGGGCTGCCGGTACCGGAGCCAAAATTTTTGCAGCGCCTTCAACTCGTAGGGAAAGTGAAAAAAATTCAATTGATAGCGCCAGCCGGCTAGTTGGCCTATTACCCGGCGTTGCAGTGTGGTCAGCTTGGTATCCGATACCGTTGGGAAGCGGGCATGCAGCACCGTTTCAAAATCGTGGATGCGGTCTACCATTGCCGGCGTAAGCCAGGGGGTCAGCGGGTTGCGGCGCAGGTCAAAGGATTCCCACTGCGGAGAGAGCCAGTCGTCGAGTTTTTCAGGAAAAGAAAATCCGGCCCGCACGATGCGCTCGTACAATTCCGAGCCTTCCGTAGGTACCGGCGAGTACAGGTAAATGATGATTTCCGTTTCCGGGTTAATGCGTTTGATCGTTTTTATAAAAGCGATGTCTTCTTCAATTTGCGCCCAAACCTGCTCCGGCGTGTCGGCAGGCATGCCCAGTACAAACGAATACTCCGGGATAATGTCAAACTGTTTCATCCGGGCCGCAAATTCCTGAATTTGTTTGCCGGTTTGTTTGCCCCCTTTGTCCATCTGTTTGAGCAGGGCATCGTTGCCGGTTTCGGCGCCAAAAAAGATCATCCGGCAGCCGGCGCGGCGCATTAGCGCCAGGGTTTCGTCAGAATATTGGTCAATGGTATCGATCCGGCCTTCACCCCACCAGCGCATGTTCTCGTTTAGCATCAATTCGGAAAATGCCCGTGTTCGTTTTTCACTGACAAAAAAATTGTTGTCGTGAAATTCGATACTGTCGGCGCCCCATTTTTGCTTTACAAACTGTACATCCCGGTAAATATTTTCTGCCGACTTGCCGCGCCAGCGCGCTTCATAAATAGGCACTACGGCACAGAACGAACATTTGAACGGACAGCCCATGCTGCTGTGGTAGGCCAGGGTACGGCGCCCCAGGAAAGTGGGATTCAGGTAGCGCTGCATGGGATAAAACCGGTCGAGGTATTCGTAGGGAAGTTGCGGCAGGGTATCCTGATCCAAAAGGCCTTCTTTGCTGTTTTTGATGACGGCGCCTTCCGGCGTTTTCCAGATCAGGTTTGGAATAAACTCGTACGGCATCTTGTTTTCAAGGGCGTCCAGGAGCGCAGGAAAAGCCTGATCGCCCGGTCCGTAAATCACAAAGTCCACATAGCCACTTTCCATAACCACCTGGTGCTGGTTGCTGGCGAAATAGCCGCCCCAGATGTTGATCACATCTGGAAACTGCTCCCGGATGCGCCGGGTAAACGGAATGGCTTGCCGGAGTTGTGGGCCCGGCATTACCGTGCAGCCAAAGTAGCGGATTTCACCGCGGTGCAAATAGCGTTCAATAACCGTCCAGGGATCGGCTTCCAGATTGCCGTCGACTAACACAAATTCGTACTGCCCAAAGATGGCGGCGCCTACCTGAAGGATGCTGTTGGGTACCCGGTGTTTCGAGTTTGCGCTGCGCGGGTTGAAGAGGAGGACTTTGCACATGGACGGTTTTTCACCTTAGGTGAAAAATTTTTTACTTAACAAAATTCAAAGGTAAAAGTAACGAATGCCGCAAAAGTGGCTGGTATTGCCGAAAAATGTGTTAAAATGTTAATGCAAGTTCAACGCTCCCAGGGTAGGCCGGAGTTTGGTGTGACGCTTGCAGGGAACCTGTGTCTCAAGGTTGTCTCTGTTAAGGAACAGGGGCAGGCAATACAAAAAGGAAGATTGTTTTCATTTGGTTTTTTGGGGTTTTAGCCGCCGGCATGCAATATGTCGGTGGCTTTTTGTTTGTAATGGCGCGGACTATGCGGAAACGATTTTCACATTGACGGCACTGGCGCCTTTGGGCCCCATTTCGACTTCGAAGGTGACGTTGTCGTTTTCCTGGATTTGCCCGCCGGTGTTGTTGATGTGGACAAAAATACTTTCCTGGGTTTCCGCATCGACAATAAAGCCATATCCCTTTTCATCGTTGAAAAATTTCACCTTTCCATTCCGGATGGGATCATAAGGCGTATTGTCTCTCGGGGGTACCCCAAGCACGATATCCTCGGCTTTAATTTTTTTTCGCTTGGAGGGATCGGGCGGCGTGGAGGTGATATTGCCGTTTTCATCGACGTAGGAAAGCATTTCTTCAAAAGTCTTCTTGCCCTGCTCCGCTTTTTCCTGTTTACGTTGTTCGCGGCGTTCTTGTTTGTCCTGCCACTTTTTTCTACGCTTTTTTTCTTTTTCTTTTTTATTAAATGTTTGCTGCGATTTTGCCATACTTCAGTTAAGTTAAAAAATGACCACTGCTGAAACGACGATGCCAAAGCGGCATGGCCGTTCAGGTATACGTGGCGTTTGTATAAATCTGGTTGAAATCAGGCAATTATACCCGGCTCCGGTGGTAATACACTATTGTTAACGCGGCGGGAGTATTCCTGTTCACTTAAGGTGTGCGAATATCCGGTCGAATGGATTCGGTTTTTGGGAGCAGTTCAGGGCAATGTTGTGCGGCTTTTTGCAAAGGTAGCGCCTAGCTTTTACAAAGCAGTCGTTTTTTCTTCCAGGTATTCGATCAGGGGAATGGCGGGCGAAAGAAACTCAGCTGCCTACCAATTCCGTAAACTCCTCTTCCGTCCAAATTGCCACAGTACCCAATGCCTGGGCCTTTTTCAGCTTGCTGCCCGCTTTTTCGCCGGCTACCAGGATGTTCAGATTTTTGCTCACGCCACTGGATATGCTGGCGCCGGCCGCCGCCGCTTTTGCCTCGGCCTGCTCGCGGGTAAGGGTTGAAAGCGTGCCGGTGAACAGGATGGTTTTGCCCAGCAGTGGGCCCTCGGCGGCGCTGGCAGGCTTGCGGTCGGCCTCCGTCTGGCGGAGATTGACGCCGAGCTGTTCCATGGTTTGCAGGAGTTCGACGTTGTGCTCGTTTTGGAAAAAATTGAACACATTTTGCGCCAGTACCGGGCCGATATCCTTGATCTCCTGGTAACGTTCCAGGTCCCAGGCCTTCAGTTCCAGCACATGCCCGACGACGGCGGCCAGCAGCTTCGACGATTTTTGGCCGAGGTGATGAACGCTCAGGCTGTGTAACAACCGGTAGATCGGGTTTTGCTTTGCTTTTTCTATGGCCTTTTCGAGGTTGTCGGCCGATTTTTGGCCAAAGCCTTCCAACTGGGAAATTTGTTCGTAGTTGAGGCGGTAGATGTCGGCGATGGAATGCAACCAGCCAAGTTTGTAAAAACGCAGGATGGTGCTTTCGCCCATGCCTTCGATGTCCATTGCGTGCTTGGAGGTGTGAAAAATCATGCGTTGCAACACCTGGGCTTCGCATTCGGCATTTTCACAACGCCAAATGGCTTCGCCTTCGGGTTTGACCAGGGGGCTTTGACACACCGGGCAGTGGGTCGGGTACGCCACGGGTTGTTCCGACCCGTCGCGCAATTCATCCAGGGCTTTCACAATGTAGGGGATCACATCGCCGGCGCGTTCGACAAGGACGTGGTCGCCGATGCGGATATCCTTGTTTCGGATGAAATCTTCGTTGTGCAGGCTCACATTTTGAACGGTTACGCCGGCTAGTTGCACCGGTTCCAGTTTGGCCACAGGCGTAACGGCGCCGGTTTTCCCCACCTGAAACTCGACATCGCGCAAGCGGGTGGTTGCCTGCCGTGCTTTGAACTTGAAGGCGATCGCCCAGCGCGGGTGGTGGGTAGTGGAGCCGCATTTTTCCTGCAAATCCAGGCTGTTCACTTTAACCACCATGCCGTCGATCTCGTAGGGGTAGTCGTCGCGCTGGTTTTGCCAATAGTTGCACAGGTCGATGACTGCGCCAATATTGCGGCAAACTCCATCCCCGTTCCCCTGCGAGGTGGGGTCGGGTATTTTGAAACCCAGTTCGCCCAGGATCTGCACGGTTTGATGGTGGGTTTTAAACGAGCCCAGTACATTTTTGCCCGTTTCGTCCACCGCATAGCCCAGTTGATACACGAATGCCTCGAGGCCCCGGCCGGCTGCTTCCCGCGGGTCTTTCATGCGCAGGCCGCCGGTGGCAGCATTCCGGGGGTTGGCAAACAACACTTCGCCCGCTGCCAGGCGTCGCGCGTTTATTTTTTCAAAAATATCTTTTCGAATGAGGGCTTCTCCGCGGAGTTCCACTTTGGCCATGCCGTATTTGGAAAACCCGGCGGTGAGCGGGATGGAACGCAGGGTACGCATGTTGGCCGTGATCTCGTCGCCCAATTCGCCGTTGCCGCGGGTGGCTGCGCGCGCCAGGCGGTCATTTTCATAGATCAGCACGACTGTGCCGCCGTCAAATTTGGGCTCCACGGCGTACTCCACCTCGGCATCGGGCGGCAGGCTGCACAGTTTTTTTACCGAGGTATCGAAGTCGAGCAGGTCTTCCGCATCATACGAGTTGTCGAGCGAAAGCATGGGCGTCAGGTGTACCACCTGTTCGACGGTTTCCGTCAGGTCGGGCGAAACGCGCTGGGTAGGTGAGTCGGGGGTGACCAGGTCGGGGTATTGTGCCTCGATGGCTTCCAGTTGTTTGTACAGCTGGTCGTACTCAAAATCGCTGATCACCGGGTCGTTTTGCACGTAGTAACGCCATTCGTGGTAGCGAATGATGTTGCCAAGTTCCCAGGCGCGTTCACTGGCCTGGTTGAAATCGGTCGGTTCGGCCGGCGAAGTTTTCAGCAGCTCCTTGGAGCGGTCGAAGAGGATGCGTTGGGCTTCTTTCGAGTACATCTTTTGTTGATCCGTTGGATTGTTGATTCGAATCGACAAATCAACAAAAAGTTTTACATTTTTTGCAAGGCAAGCCGCGCTACTTTTTTCGCCACTTCGAGGTTGTCGTGGGGCTGTTCGGTGTAATCGAGTGTAATTTTGATGACCAGGTGCCCTTTTTTTACCATCAGCGATAGTTGCGCGGTACTCCAGATGGCGCTGTCGCCGAGCCCGGGGACGTCCTCTTCGAACACATCACGCTGGTCGCGGCGCACCAATTCAAACTGGTCGGTGGAGGCGCCGTTGGTTCCATAGTCCAGCACCTGGGTTACCAACGTGTTTTTAAACTCCCGATAGGGAGCGCCGGCTTTTTCATTGGCGCTTTCGCGTTCTTTCCAGTCGGGCTTGAGCCAGGAGCGCAGGCAAAACCCCCGGTCGGGCAGGGTGCGCGCGTTGTAGGCCAGGCGGTCCACTTCGATCTCAAACAGGTCGATGATTTCGGCATCGGTGACGAGTGCGCAACCGGCATTTTTCCATGGGTTGGGAAGCCTGGCCGGGGCGCCGGTCAGGCTGTCGATAGTCATCACGTTAAGCGGTTTTTTTTCTTTTCCGGGGTTGTTTTGCCGGCAGTTCAGCGTGCTCAAAAGGATTAAAATGAAACCGACGAACAAACAGGCCGCACGAGTCGATTTTTGGTTAAACATGGTTTGAAAATATGTATTAAAATATCCCTCAGGGGTTAAAGTTTTTGAAAAGGAGACAAAGATAGTGCCTTGCACGGGCACAAAACACAATTGCTGATGTAGGTTTGCGGGTATGTCGGCCAACCAATATGGGATTAAACGAACAGTTGGTTTAAAATAACGGCGGGATGAGGCCCTTGCGGTATTTTGTTTTGAACTTTAAGTTACCCGGCAAATCACAGTGCCCGGAAAAATTTGCACATTTGCCCTTTCTCCGGCTGTTACCTGCTGGTTTTTTGACTTTTTGAAGTTTTTAAAATGACTTCTGCGTAGTTGTTGAGAAACCAAGGCTTGGCCGCCGGCAACCAGTAAAACGATCACCAACCAAATTATGTAAAAACGCCTATGTCAGCACAGAAACACGAATTATTCGGACATCCAAGAGGACTGACCCTGCTCTTTTTCACGGAAATGTGGGAGCGGTTCAGCTACTACGGGATGCGGGCAATATTTACGCTCTACATGGTCAACGGGTTACTTTTTTCCCGGGCCAAAGCCTCTGAAATTTACGGCAGTTACACCGGCCTGGTCTACCTGACTCCCCTGATCGGCGGCTATGTGGCCGACCGCTACTGGGGCAACCGGAAATCTATCGTGGCCGGAGGTATTCTCATGGCTATCGGCCAGTTTTTTATGTTCGGGAGTGCTTCGATGTACCAAAACGTAGGCATGGCAACCGCGCTTCTATGGGCTGGTTTGATCTTTCTGATCATCGGAAATGGTTTTTTCAAACCGAATATCTCCTCAATGATCGGCCAGATGTATACCGAAAAGGATAAGCGGCGCGATGCGGCCTACACCATTTTCTACATGGGCATCAACCTTGGCGCTTTTCTGGCTCCGCTGGTCTGCGGCTTCCTTGGGGAGCGGTATGACGATGCCGGCACGCCCTTGCCGGAATATTTTAAGTGGGGCTTCCTGGCTGCCGGTATCGGTATGATCCTGGGCACGCTCTTGTTCCATGTGGAGAAAAACCGGTATGTGGTAGACCCGGAAGGGAATCCCATCGGCGATTTGCCCAACAAAGCCGTGGAGGCATCCAAGGCTGGTGATGGCGCAGCATCGAGTAGCGGCGGTCTGGATACCCGTCAGTTGCTGATGGGAGCCGGCCTGTCTGTGGTGTTGTTTCTTGTTTTCTGGAAAGTGTTGAGCTTCGATGTGATCGGCGCAATCATCTACGGTACCACCATTGCGATGATGGCTATGATCATCACGGACTCCTCGCTAACAAAAATTGAGCGCGACCGGATCATCGTCATTTATGTTTCGGCCTTTTTTGTGGTCTTTTTCTGGGCAGCGTTTGAGCAAGCCGGCGCTTCGCTGACCTTCTTCGCGGAGGAGCAAACGCAGCGGCAAATCGGGCTGAATATCCCGGTTTGGCTGGTGCATGTTGTCTCGCTGGGTTTGCTCGTGGTATTGTTCTGGGCGTTCAATGTCATCCGCCGCAATTTTGTTAAGCTGGATGGCTTGTCGTTCCTTTTGTATGTTTTCATACTCGGCCCGGCGCTGTTTTTAATTTATAAAAACATTGATTTGCTGGCTACAGGCCAGGCGGCAATTTCTGCCGACACTATCCCGGCCAGTTTCTTCCAGTCGATCAATGCGGTGTCCATTGTGATCCTGGCGCCGATTACGGCTGCAATTTGGGTGGCGCTGGCCAAACGGCAGGCCGAGCCGAACTCGCTGATCAAGCAATCCTTGGGTTTGATCATTTTGGCGCTGGGCTATGTCGTTATTGCCCTGGGCGTGAAAGGCCTGGGCCTCGACAGCAAAGTGAGTATGTTCTGGCTGGTGGCTTTGTACGTGATCCACACGATCGGTGAACTTTGCCTGTCGCCAATTGGCTTGTCGCTGGTATCCAAGTTGTCGCCCATGCGGTTTGTATCGCTGCTGTTCGGAGTTTGGTTTTTGGCAAATGCTGTGGCCAACAAAGCAGCGGGTCAGCTCAGCGGCCTGTACCCGCCTGCGGGCCGGGAATACAAAATGGCGCTGGACAACGGCATTGATGAAACGACCTACCGGGGCATCCTGGAAGGTACCATTCAGCCCACACCGGAACAGGTGGAAATCGCTACGGCGAATGCCATTCCGCTCGAATATCCCAACTTCTTCGGACCGGTTAAGGACCTGTACCAGTTCTTTATGATCTTCGTGATGATGGCTGGTGTGGCCGGTTTGATTTTGTTCTTGCTGTCGTTCCCGCTTCGACGAATGATGCACGGGGCGGATTAGAAGTGGTTCCTGCAAACTGTAACACAAAAAAGGCCGCAGATTTCTGCGGCCTTTTTTGTGTTATAACAAGTGGGACAAGTACTAGTGCTTCCTCTCTCCTTTAAAATTCTTTTCTCCAGCCTCTACCGCCAGTTCCAGGTGATTTTCTGCCGGTGGTATCGGGCAATTGTAGCCGTCGCTGTAAGCACACCAGGGGTTGTAGGCTTTGTTGAAATCCAGCCGGATGGTACCGTCGCTGCCGATGTTGCCGGTGCGCAAATCGAGGTACCGCCCGCCGCCGTAGCTGCTGTCGCCGTTGGTGTGGTCTTTAAACGGCAAAAACAGGTAATCGGCGTAGCCCTCCATTTCGATTACTTTCAGGTTTTGGTACAGCGAAAGTTGTTGCGGTTTACCGGCCACTTCAAAATGGGCAATTCCGTACCGCACATATTTTTTGGTGCGGCCGCTGTAGGTCGGCAGGTCGAAAGGTTTGGCATCGGGGGTGCGCTCAAAACGGGCGGTAACATCCCAGGTGGCATTTGCCGGGAAAAAATCGAGTTGGGCAGTGTCCTGCGCTTGTAGCGGCGACCGCTCGTCGGTTAAAAAATCCTGTTTGTAGTGTTCCCGGTGGCGGTTGGTTTCAATGGTTAATTCCGGGGCGCTCTGTTGCGCAAGGAGGCCGGCAGCATAAAAAAGGGTGACGAAAGACAGGGTGGTACGATGCATATAAGTGGTGGTTTGTTATTCGTCCTACGACTCCAAGTCGTAGGACGAATAGGATGAGTAGCGTTCACTCCCGCCGGATCGCCTCCACCGGATCCAGTTTAGAGGCTTTCATGGCCGGGTAAGTGCCAAAGATAATGCCCACCAAAATGGCGACGATACTGATGGTTAAAAAAGTGTTCCAGGTGTACACAGCCTCGAAGGGCAAATCGGTCACCATTTTGATAATCGGGATAATGATCATGGTCGCCAAAATGCCAACAAGCAGGCCCAGAATACTACCAAATGCCGACACGGTGATCGACTCTGCCAGAAACTGTTGCATGATATGCCGGCGACTGGCGCCGACGGCTTTCCGTATCCCGATCTCGGTGGTGCGCTCGTTGACTGAAATCAGCAATACGTTCATCACGCCGACGCCCCCCACCACGATGGATATGCCGACAATCAGTCCCATGATAATGCGAAACAGCAAAAAACCTTTGGCTGCCTGGTCGAGCCGGAATTCGTTGGTGATGATCTGGATGTCTTCTTTTTGGTTGGGGAAGTACGTTTGAATTTTAGCCTCCAGTTGTTTTTTTACAGCCTGCACCTGCTCGACATCGGCGACTTCCACATAGCCTGTCGGCGGATCTTCGCGCAACGCTTCGGCCTGGAGCAGGCTAATTGGGAAAATTCCCATTGGCCGGGCATTTTCGTCTTCGGCTTTGATCACACCAACCACACGCAAGTTGCGCGTTTGCCAGCGCAGCGGTTTTTCGAGCAGTTCCGCCCAGCGTTCGTGGCCCAGTGCCTGTTTGGCCAGCACCTGGTTTACCATAATCACGGAATCGGCGCCGGCAACATCCGCGTCGGTCAGCAAGCGCCCGGCCAGTAGCACCGTGTCGCTGTCCATATACGGTGTAGCACCCTCCAGTATCGCGCCCAGGGCCTTGGAACTGGTATCAAGCCGCAATTCGGCCGCCCGGCTCGACCGCAACGCAGTCCGGCTGACATTCGGAAGGCTGTCGGTCAGGTGCTCAAAATCGCCCGGGCTCAGCACGGCAAAGGAATCTTTTTTCAGGCGGATGCCATCAATTGTTTGGTAGGCTTCGGAGCGCAGGACGATCACGTTGAGGCCGGTTGTTTTAGTGATTTGCTCCCGGGCAAATTGTTCCAGGCCGTCGATAAAGGAAAGAATGGCAACCAGGGCCGCCACGCCGATTACAATACCAAACACCGAAAGGATGGTGTGAAACAGGTTGGTCCGGATGTTTTGAACGGCGTGCCCAAACGAGAAAAGGGTGTTTTTCAACATGGTAGTAGCATGGGTAGATTGAAAAGGAAAACCAGTGTACAAGAAATAACCCGGGTCGATTTGCAGCTTTCGATCAATCGGCAAAAACCGCCGATAAACTTGGCAGGCTGTTCACAGAAGGCTTTCCAAAAAATGTTCCTGCACACCAAAACCGGCTTTCAACGCGGCTACCTTTTCCAGGGCCGCTTCCCGCCGGTGGGTATCGATTTCTGATTTGCTGCTACCAACGGCGGTGATCATCACATTTTTAGCAGTATGCTCCGTCGAAATAAATTCAAATACCTTGGTGTTGTACCCATTTGCTTCCAGTAACAGCGCGCGAATGCCGTCGGTAACAATTTCTGCCTGCCGTTCCTCCAAAATTCCGTGTTGCAGGATAGGCGCCAACTCGTTTCCGGCATGCATGTCGCGGCGAATCTGTTTGTGGCAACAGGGTGCAGCCACTACAATGCCGGCATGAGCGTGAATTCCTTTTGCGAGCGCCAGGTCGGTGGCTGTGTCGCAGGCGTGCAGGGCAATGAGCATATCGAGCCGGGCCGGCTGGTAATCGTTAATATCCTGGGCAACAAATTGCAGGCCGTCAAATCCGGCTTCCCGCGCTGTTTTATTGCAAAAATCAACCAGTTTTTGCCGCAACTCGATACCGGTAACCCGGACTTGCAGGCCAAGTTGATGGCGCAAAAAATCGTACAACGCGAAGGTCAGGTAGCCTTTCCCGCTGCCCATGTCGGCGATTTGCGCATCGGCCGGCAGCGGGTGTGCACGGAGCAGGCTGTCGATAATTTCCAGGTATTTGTTGATTTGCCGCCATTTATCCTGTGCAGACGGAAGCACCTGGCCCGTTTTATTGGTGATGCCCAGCGCATGCAGCCAAGGCGCCGAGGGGTCGAGCAGGCGTTGTTTTTGCCGGTCGTGGCGGGTGTCGGCAGGGGCCGTGTGCGTAGGTTTTTTTTGTGAAAAAACCGCCTTGCCTTTTTTGGAAATGCTGAGCGAGGCATCCAGCTCGGTGCTGAACAGGTCGGCATTTAGAAATTCCGTACCCAGGCGGGTTTCCAGAAGCTGCACAGATTCATCGGTTGTGAAATTTTTGACCTCGTCGCGGGTTTGGTAGCGGAACGTCCAGGCGATCCGGGGGCCGGCTTTCAGTACAACCGGACGCAGGTAGATGTTTTTCAAGCCTTCCGGAACGGCGCCGGTTGGTTTGCTCAAGGTGCATTTGATCAACTGCCCTTTTTCGCAGGCAGTTTGAAAACCGGTTAAAAATTGAGCAAGCATGGGAGTTGGGCGAATAGGCCGCAAGGGCCCGAATGGCGAAAATTAAAGTTGTGCGCTCCGGCCGCGCAGGGCAGCCCGCCGGCGCAGTTCGTCTTCGATGGAACGGAGGGTGTATTCGAGCTCGCCGCGACTCTCATATTTCCATTTCAAAAGCCAAACGCCGGCCATAAAACCCAGTAATGCCAAACCCATCACACCGAATGCCAGGCGCGCAAGGATCGGCCAACCCAGCACAATCGCACCGCCACCCAATACCATCCAGCCGGCCGAAGTAGCCCCGACCAGCATGTTGAGCTTGCGCCAGCGGTCAAATTGCGCCATGCGCAAATGCATTTGTTCGCGCAATTCCAGCAAGTGCTCCGCTCCAAAATACTCGGGCCCCAACTCTGCCAGGAGCAGAAAGTCGTCGTTGGCCTCGCGTTCGAGGCGTTCGATGGGAGACTCTTTGGATTTGCGACGGAACATGACAGACGGCGGTGTTTATGCCTTTTTTTACAATAACGGCTAAAGGGTTGAAAAGGTTGGCTGGGGTTGCCGGCTTTTGGCGGTTGTCCGCTGGTTGCCGGGCTTTTTATACCTTAGTGAAAGCAAACTGTTATGTAACAGGTTCTTAACCCGAAATTCTTCGGTTACGCAAAATAAATCAGTTTTTTCCCATGATCCGCTATTTTCAAATTATTATTTGGACTTGTATTAGCCTTATTGCTTTTGGGCAGGCGCCGTTTTATGTTTCTTATCCGGACTCGTTGGAAACCGGACCGTTGGATGGGCGCTTGCTGTTGTTGATTTCCACCGATTCGTCGGCAGAGCCGCGCTTTCAGATCAGCGATGAATTTACCACAGCACAGGTTTTCGGCCTGAATGTGGACGCCTGGGCGCCCGGCCGACCCGCGCAGTTTTCCGGCGGCGAATACGGCTATCCAATCCAGCAGTTACACGATTTGCCGGCAGGCGAATACTACGTGCAGGCCTTGCTGCACCGCTACGAAACCTTCCACCGGAAAGATGGCCATACCGTGAAAATGCCCATGGATCGCGGCGAAGGCCAGCAATGGAACCGGGCGCCGGGAAACCTGTATTCCAGAGTTCAGAAAATACAGTATAACCCGTTGCTCAAACGTATTTTCAGGATTGATCTGAACCAGAAAATACCGCCAATTGAAGAACCGAAGGACAACAAGTACATCAAGCATATCAAAATCCAGAGCAAACTGCTCACCGAATTCTGGGGCCGCCCCATGTTCCTCGGTGCGCATGTGCTACTGCCCGAAGGCTTTGACGAACATCCCGAAGTGCGTTACCCGCTGGCGGTGTTTCACGGCCACTTCCCGGCCGATTTTGGCGGGTTTCGTACGGAGCCACCCGATTCAAATCTTGCACCTGTATATAGCAAACGCTTCCGACTGGATGGTTACAACCGCATCCAGCAACAGGAGGCCTACGATTTTTATAAAATCTGGACCGGACCGGATTTCCCGCGCGTACTGGCTGTCGAGATCCAGCATCCCTGCCCGTTTTACGATGACTCGTACGCGGTCAATTCAGTCAACGTAGGCCCATACGGGGATGCCATCATGTACGAGTTGATCCCGGAGATCGAGCGGCGTTTTCGCGGTATCGGCGCGGGCTGGGCACGCCTGACCTACGGCGGCAGCACGGGTGGCTGGGAGGCGCTGGCCGTGCAGGTTTTTTATCCGGAGCTATTCAACGGTTGTTATGCCGCCTGCCCCGATCCGGTGGATTTTCGGGCTTACATGAGTGTCAATATTTATGAAAATAAAAACGCCTACTACCGCGAGGGCCCTTTTGATAAAATTTTGCGCCCGTCGCGACGGGACTACCTCGGGCATATTTCATCTACGATAAAAAGTTCTTCCCAGATGGAATCTGCCCTGGGCAACCGGCACCGCAGCGGCGGGCAATTCGACATCTGGGAAGCGGTGTACGGCCCGCTTGGCCCCGAGGGATATCCGGCGCCGCTTTGGAACCGGCAGACGGGTGAAATAGATCACCAGGTAGCGGAATACTGGCGGGAAAACTACGATTTGGCACACATTCTCAAACGCGACTGGGCCACGTTGGGGCCTAAGCTGCAGGGCAAAATCCATGTTTATTGCGGCGACATGGACAACTACTACCTGAACAATGGCGTGTACCTGCTGGAAGAAATCCTGAACAGCCTGGACAATCCGCCCTACGGTGGCCAGGTCGACTACGGCGACCGCGCCGAGCACTGCTGGAACGGCGACCACAGCCAACCCAACGCGATCAGCCGCTTGCGCTATCACCGGTATTTTATCCCGAAATGGACGGAGGAAATTCAGAAACGGGCGCCAGACGGGGCAGACCTGAAGAGCTGGCGGTATTGACCGGTGCAACTAGTCGTTGAAAGACCTTGGGCACAATGTGGGCTGACAATTAATTTTCAGATTTTTCGAATGTTGACCTGACCTTTGCTTGCTAACAATCCTGATCGCAAATCCAGATCAGGCAGCTTTTTTTCATAATTATCGCTAATGAAAATGAAACCAATCCTCCCATTTCTCTTCCTGCTTGCCGCCTCCACCACGGTCATTGGCCAATCGACGGCCCGGCTTTTCCGCCAACCCGACGTTTCCAAAACACATATCGCCTTTGTTTATGGCGACGATGTCTGGCTCGTGCCCAAACAAGGCGGCCTTGCCACCAAACTGAGTTCTCCCGGTGGCGCCGAATATTTTCCGCGCTTTTCACCCGACGGGCAAACAGTGGCCTTCACTGCCAACTACGATGGCAACCTCGACCTGTACACGATCTCCATCCAGGGCGGCATTCCGTTCCGGGTTACGTATCACGGCATGACCGACATCATGCAAGACTGGTACCCCGATGGGAAAAGCCTGCTTTTTTCCTCCAGCCGAAACAGCGGCAAGCAGCGCTTTTCACAGTTTTACAAAGTGGCTGCTACCGGTGGGTTGCCGGAAAAATTGCCTGTTGAACAGGGCGAATTTGCCAGTTTTTCGCCCGACGGCAAGCGCCTGGCTTTTGTGTACAAATCGCGCGCGCACCGTACCTGGAAACGGTACCGCGGCGGTACCGCACCGGATGTGTTTACGTTTGACCTGACGTCTTACGCCTCGGAAAATATAACGCAAAACGACGCCAACGATGAATTTCCCATGTGGCATGGCAACAAGGTCTACTACCTTTCGGATGCCGGTTCGGAAAAGCGCTACAACATTTGGTCGTATGATTTGCAGAACAAAAGCCGCAAGCAGATCACCCAATTCCGCGACTTCGATGCGGCTTTTCCGGCCTTGGGCCCCGACGAGATCGTGTTTACCGCAGGTGGTAAACTCTACCTGCTGAGCCTGGCAAACGAGAAACTCACGGAAGTAAACATTCAGGTAGTCGACGACTACACGGCCGCCAAACCGCGCCAGGAAAACGTCCGCAGCCTGGTGCGCAATTACAGCCTTGCGCCCGACGGCAACCGCTTGCTGGTAGAAGCGCGCGGCGAGGTGTTCAACGTGCCGGCGCAAAAAGGGTACACCACCAACCTTTCGCAAAACAGCGGGTCGGCCGAGCGCTTCCCGGCCTGGTCACCCGACGGCCGCTATGCTGCCTGGTGGTCCGACAAAAACGGCGAGTATCAGATGGTGCTGCACGACCTGACAAAGCCCAACGCAACTGAAACACTGACAAACTACAGCGCGGGCTTCCGGTATGAACTGTTCTGGTCGCCCGACAGCAAAAAACTCGCCTTTGTCAACCAGGACATGCGCATTCAGGTGTACGACCGCGATGCGAAAACAGCCGTTACCGTCGACCAGGCGCTCGACTTTTTCGAAGGCAACCTGCGCAGCTTTTCAGCCTCCTGGTCGGCCGACAGCCGCTGGCTCACGTACAGTCGCAGCGGGGAAAACGGCAACCCGGTCATTTACCTGTACGACACCCAAAACAAGGCGCTTCACCAGGCTACTTCGGGCTTTTACGCCGATTACAACCCGGTGTTCGACCGCGACGGGAAGTACCTTTATTTTATTACCAACAGGCACTTTGCTCCCAATTACAGCGAGTTCGATAACTCGTTTATTTACGAAAAATCAAATCTCGTGGCGGCCATACCGTTGCGCAACGATGTGCCCTCGCCGGTTTTTGTCCAAAATGATACGGTAGCCCTGAAAACTGATAAGCCGGCCGACGAAAAAAAAGACGCGGAAAAGAAAGACAGCACGGCTGTTAAGCCGGTTAACATTGACCTGGATGGCCTGGAAAACCGCGTCGTGATCATGCCGTTGCCTGCCGGAAATTATGGGAATCTTTCCGTTGCCGCCGGCAAACTGCTGTTCCTGACGCCCATGGAGCCAAGACCGAAAGAGGGCCCGGGTCTTGCGTTGAAATTTTTCGATTTTGAAGCCCGCGAAGTCAAACAGGTAATTGCCGGAATTAACGGTTATGAACTTTCGGCCAACGGCAAAAAAGTTTTAGTCTTGAAAGGCGAAACTGCCGCCGTAGTATCGCCGGAGCCCGACCAAAAAATGGAAAAAATGGTGCCGCTCGACAACCTGGAAATGACGCTGGTTCCCCGCGACGAGTGGACGCAGATTTTCAACGATGTGTGGCGGCTCGAGCGCGATTATTTCTATGACCCGGCCATGCATGGTGTCGACTGGAAAGCCATGCGCAAGCAGTACGGCGACCTGGTGCCCTACTGCGCAACCCGCAACGACCTCAACTACCTGATCGGTGAACTGATCGGCGAACTCAACGCTTCGCATACCTACCGGGGCGGTGGCGACCAGGAGTCGCCCAGGCAAAAAAATACCGGCTACCTGGGTATCGACTGGGCGCTGGAGAACGGCTACTACCGGATCAAAAGCATTGTTCGGGGTGCGCCCTGGGATACGGAAGTGCGCTCGCCGCTCGATGCGCCCGGGCTGGGCGTAGCCGAAGGCGACTACATTCTGGCCGTCAACGGCCGGCCATTGGACACTGGTGTCGACCCCGCAGCGGCCTTTGCCGGACTGGCCGATGCGACGGTGGAACTCACCGTAAACAAACAACCCGGTTGGGATGGGGCACGTACCATTGCCGTCAAAACAATCGACAACGAAACCCGCCTGCGCAACCTGGCCTGGATCGAACGCAACCGCCGTATGGTCGACAAAGCCTCCGGCGGCAAAATCGGCTACGTGTACGTGCCGAGCACGGGCCTGGACGGCCAGAGCGAACTGGTCCGCATGTTTTATGCCCAGTGGAACAAGCCCGGCCTGATCATTGACGAGCGTTTCAATAATGGCGGGCAGATACCCGACCGCTTCATCGAATTGCTTGACCGAAAGCCGCTGGCTTTTTGGGCGGTGCGCGACGGCAAAACCTGGCAGTGGCCGCCTGTGGCGCATTTTGGCCCCAAGGCCATGCTCATCAACGGCTGGAGCGGTTCCGGCGGCGACGCTTTCCCGGATTACTTCCGCAAGGCCGGCCTTGGCCCGCTCATCGGTACCCGCACCTGGGGCGGCCTGATCGGCATCAGCGGTGTGCCGTACCTGATCGACGGCGGTTCGGTCACCGTGCCTACCTTCCGCATGTATGACCCCAATGGCAAGTGGTTCCGCGAAGGTTACGGTGTCGACCCCGATATCGAAATACCTGAAGACCCTACGGCACTGGCCCAAGGGAAAGACCCGCAGCTGGATCGCGCTATTCAGGAGGTGTTGAAAAAAGTGCAGGAAATGCCGGCCTCGGTACCGCCAAGGCCAAAAGCGGAAAAGCGGAACTAGGGCGGCGCCCGCCGTAGAATATTTTATTCACTACGGAGGCACTGAAGCCACGGAAAGGTCCGACTCGTCCTACGACTCAAAGCCTGTCCATTACACACAAGTTGACGAATATGAATTTTTGTGGCTTAAGTTCATTTTTTCAGCCGTGCGTCAACCCCACCCCCATCCCCTCCCCCAAATGGGAGGGGGGCTTGCCCTCAAACTATTATTAGATTTCGTTTACGCAATCGATAAGTAACACGAAATCAGGCCCCCCTCCCCGCTGGGGCTCCCGATTACCCACAAGTTGAATAATTTTTTGGTAATG
>CAZAEZ010000007.1:0-10463 GCA_964484205.1 uncultured Saprospiraceae bacterium
TTGAGTGATTGAGTGATTGAGTGATTGAGTGATTGAGTGATTGAGTGATTGAGTGGTCTGTAATCACTCAATCACTCAATCACTCACTGATTTTAATGTCCGTTCCCAGGCGTTGCAGGTAGGCGATAATGGCCATCATTTCGGTGTTGGCGATACCTTCATCCTGAATGCCCTGTTCTTTCAAGCGGGTTGCAATTTGTTGTGCCTGTTCCTGTGCGTCGGCAATGGCGCGGTCTTCGTACCCTTTCGGGTAGGGGGTGCCCAGTTGGCGCAGTGCATTAATTTTTGCAGGCAACATGCTCAGATCGAGTTCATTGTCGGCCAGGAAAGGATATTGCGGCATGATGGAACCCGGCGATGTGACGCGCGGGTCGATCATGTGGTCGTAGTGCCAGCGGTCGAGGTTTTTACCGCCCTCGCGCTGGAGGTCCGGACCGGTGCGTTTGCTACCCCAGAGGAAGGGTCGGTCGTAGATGTACTCGCCCGATTTGGAGTATTCGCCGTAACGCACGGTTTCGTCGCGGAACGGACGCACCAATTGCGAGTGGCAACCGACACAACCTTCCCGGATGTAGATGTCGCGGCCGGCAAGTTCAAGCGGGGTGTAGGGTTTTACCGTGGAAATTGCCGGTACCTGGCTTTCAATGAATACCATCGGTACGATTTGCACGATTCCGCCGATTGAGATCAAAATGGCGCTCCAAAGCAACATTTGAATGGGACGGCGTTCGATCCATTTGTGCCAGTATTCGCCGGCCACAGCGGCTATTTTCGGTTCACGTGCCGGCGCTTCGGCAGATTCATCGCCGAGGAAACTGCCGTTCGAAGCCGTTTTAGACAGGTTGTAAACCCCGATACAAGCGCCTACGAAAAAGAGCGTTCCACCGAAGGCCCGCATGGCGTACATCGGGATGATTTGCGTGACGGTGTCAAGGAAGTTACCCCAGGCCAGGGTGCCTTCCGGCGTGAATTCTTTCCACATCAGGCTCTGTGTCCAGCCGGCCCAGTACAGCGGAATGGCATAAAACACAATACCCAGCGTGCCGATCCAGAAGTGCATGTTGGCGAGTTTGACGGAGTACAATTGGGTGCGGTACATGCGCGGCCAAAGCCAGTACAAGACGCCAAAGGTGAGGAAGCCGTTCCAGCCCAGCGCACCTACGTGCACGTGCGCAATCGTCCAGTCGGTAAAGTGGCTGATCGCGTTGACGCTTTTGATCGACAGCATGGGACCTTCAAAGGTGGCCATACCGTAGGCCGTCACGGCAACCACCATGAATTTCAACACCGGGTCTTGCCGCACCCGGTCCCAGGCGCCACGCAGCGTCAGCAAGAAGTTGAGCATACCGCCCCAGGACGGCGCGATCAGCATGATGGAGAATACCGTGCCGAGCGACTGCACCCAGTCGGGAAGCGAGGAGTACAGCAAGTGGTGCGGCCCGGCCCAGATATAGATAAAAATCAGGGCCCAGAAGTGAATAATCGATAGTTTATAGGAATAAACCGGGCGGTTGGCCGCCTTCGGCAAAAAGTAGTACATAATGCCGAGGTAGGGTGTCGTCAAAAAGAAGGCAACGGCATTGTGGCCGTACCACCACTGCACGAGCGCGTCTTGCACCCCGGCAAAAACCGGGTAACTGCCCAACAAGGAGTAGGGGAGTTCCGCGCTGCGCACAATGTGCAGCACGGCAACCGTGATCCAGGTGGCGATATAAAACCAGATGGCCACGTACAAGTGGCTTTCCCGGCGTTTGATGATGGTACCGAACATATTAACCCCGAAAATCACCCAAACGACCGTGATCAGCAGGTCGATCGGCCAGGCCAGTTCGGCATATTCGCTGCTGGTGGTAATGCCCAGCGGCAGTGTCAGGGCGGCACAAAGAATAACCACCTGCCAGCTCCAGAAATGGATCCACGACAAAGCGTCGCTGAGCATTCGGGCCTTGAGCAGGCGTTGCAGGGAATAATACACGCCCATGAAAATACCGTTGCCTACAAAGGCAAAAATCACGGCATTGGTGTGCAGCGGGCGTAGGCGCCCGAAAGACAGGTATGGAATGCCCAGTTGGCTCAGGTTGAGGGAGGGGTAAATCAGCTCGAAGGCCAGGATCAGCCCGACGAGCATCCCAACCAATCCCCAAATAAAGGCAGCCATTCCAAATGCCCGCACAATGCGGTTGTCATACTGAAATTGTTCGATACGGCTCATAAGTTGTTCGTACAGCGTTGCAGGTTTGTATTATTTTGATGTTTGCTCTTCAGTGCCGGGCTCAGGTTCAACAAGTTCGTTGTCGAAGAGCATTCGTACGGAAGGTGTGTAATCGTCGTCAAACTGACCGGATTTGGCAGCCCACAAATAGGCCAGCAGAAAACCGGCGGCCACCAGCAGGCTAATAAGAATGAGGAGAAAAATGATTTCCATTGTCGTGGTTAAAAACTGGGCGCAAGGTCGGGCCATCCGGCAAGTGTGGTTGATGACATTTGTCAGACGGGGAGCTGATGTTAGTCAAACTGAAACACCGGCAACTTTCCGTTCTCCGGATTTTTAGCTTAGTTTGTAGCCTGATTTTATCCGATTGTTCCGTCTCATGCTGCGCATTTATATTTCGTATGCACCGGCCGACCGGCCGTACCTGGATACCCTGCTCAAGTGGTTGCAACCCTTGAAGGAGAAGTATTTTTTGCGCATCTGGCACAACCCCATACCCCTGCCCGGGGCTGTTTTGCCCTACCAGTGGGATGCCATGCTCGACAACCTGGAAGCATCGCACCTCTATTTGTTCCTCACTTCCTACCATTCGCTGAGCACTGCGCACATCGAGCAGGAGGAAATCCCGCGGGCGGTCGAGCGCCACGTCAAATTTGGCGATGAGTTGATCCGGGTTTATCCGGTCCTGCTTTCGCCTTCCCAGTGGAAAAAACATTCCGGCCTGGCATCCTACACGCCGCTTGAGCCGCAGCAAACCCTGGCCGGCCTTAAACCGGATGAGAACGGGTACCTGGCCCTGGTGGAACAACTGGAAGAAATCGTGATCACCCTGCGCCGCAATTGGATGGAAGAACACCGCCGCCTGGGCCTCCCGCTCGACGAGTTTTCCAAACCGGCCACACCTTCCGCCGAAGCGCAAGGCCTCAAACCGATACCCGGGTGGGTCAGTGTGGCCCTGCTTTTTGTCATCCTGTATCTGGTTACCGGTTGGTATTTCGAAGGTTGCGCGCCCCGGATGTATTTTATGTACACCCCCGAGTCGATGCCGTACCAGCCGCCTCCCGAGCGCTATTTGCGGGAAAATCCGGTGCGAGAACCGGTCGATGTGCCTTTCCCGCCGCCGGATGATACGGTGGGGCGGCGGGTGCGGGTGGTGGAGTGAGCGCCTGGAAAAAATTTAAGAACATGAGTCCTGCGAATCAGGGGGGTCAACTAATCGAAATCTACCCATAACGCTTGTCATGTCGTAGCCCCGAAGAAAATCGGGATAAACTCCGCGGAGACACCTACACAAGAATAATTTGCGAGTTGTAACTAAAAAACGGAGTTCGTAGCGTTCTACGGCACTTTTCGAAGCATGGAACCTTTGCAGATGTCTCCGCTGCGCTACGACATGACAAGCGCTATGGATGATTAGGGCGAGTTTACCCCCATTGATCCGTATCTGCGGGTGGGCTGGTATAAAGGGAATTCAAATAAAGGAATCCAACAAGTCGGTATAAAAGCCCCAAACGAACTTGGAATTCACGATATGAGCGGCAATGTTTGGGAATGGTGCCGGGATCAATGGCATAATAATTACAAAGGAAACTTATGCCTGTTCAAAAATATCCGGACCTCTTTTTACATGGATCACTGCCAAAATGAATACTTCCGTTTCACTTTGATTGTACGACAAGCAAGGCCAAGGCATTGGCTGTCCAGTTTACCTGTTTTTCTGTTTCCTTAATTTAGTGAATGCAGCCACTTCCGTTCCAGGAACCAGCAGCCTTTTTTCAACCTGTTTTTCGGAATCCTGAAGCAAAGTCAAGAGTGCTTCTGCGTCGAGTGCATCCCCGGGTTCCGTAAGATTTTCCGCAGATCGAAAGGAAGAAACCACACCCAAACGCTGCAAGGATTTTAGAATATCGAGAAATGCTTCCCGATTAGATTCCGGTATTTGAATTTGGTAGGTAACCATGTAAAATTTATTTATACAAAGATAGTGGCAAATTCAGACAGTAATTCAAGGTCTTCTGGCATTGAACTTGAATAAGAACCAAGTCGAAGACATTTTCCCGCGCTTTAACATTAATGCCTGCCCAGTGCACCCGTTTTGGCACGGTTTTTTGAAAACAAAATACCATAAAGAGCTTAGCATTTGATTGGTTAATTGTTTTCATGGTTATGTTGTGCCATTCTGTCGGAAAGACGGGATGGCTTTTTTTTTACCCGCCGAAGCCTTGGCGAAGGCGGGTTCTATTATTGGCGGTGCAGCCGCCATCAAGCATAAGCGCTGGCGGATCGGTTACGCCTTGGCGAAGGCGGGTTCTATTATTGGCGGTGCAGCCGCCATCAAGCATAAGCGCTGGCGGATCGGTTACGCCTTGGCGAAGGCGGGTTCTATTTTGGCGGTGCAGCCCCGCTTACGCCAAGGCTTCGGCGGGTAAAATATTTACTTCCGGCTCCAGCCGAATACCAAACTTTTTTTCAACGGAATCAATGATCGCGAAGGCCAGGGTTTTCACTTCCGCGCCGGTAGCGCCGCCATAATTGACCAACACCAGCGCCTGTTTTTCGTAGCACCCGGTATTGCCCACGCGTTTGCCCTTCCAGCCGCATTGCTGAATTAACCAGCCCGCAGGGATTTTTACCCGGCCGTCCGGTAAATTGTAGTGCGGCGCTTCCGGTTCGATTGTCTGGATTTTTTCCAAAACGGCACGCGCCACTTCAGGATTTTTAAAAAAACTGCCGCAATTGCCGAGCTGCGCCGGGTCGGGCAGTTTGGACGACCGGATCCGGATCACGGCGGCGCTGATGTCGGCGATAGCCGGTTTGCGAATGCCCATGGCCTCCAGTGTTTTGGCGATATCGCCGTAACTGGTATTGAGGCGGTGTTGCTGTGTTGTCAGGGAAAACGTGACCGAGGTGATGCAAAACCGGCCCTTTTCCGGTCCTTTGAAAATACTGTCGCGGTAACCGAAGCGGCAGTCGGGGCGGTTGAACCGGAAACGCTTGCCGGTGGCCAGTTCGATGGCTTCCAGCCCGACAAACACATCTTTCAATTCGACGCCGTAGGCCCCGATGTTTTGCACCGGCGCAGCGCCCACCGAGCCCGGGATCAGGCTGAGGTTTTCGATGCCGCCGTAGCCCTTGCCGACTGCCCATAGCACAAAGTCGTGCCATACCACGCCGCCGCCAACGCGCACCCACACGCGATTTTTAAACTGCCGGACTACCGCAATGCCCGGAATGCAATTGCGAATGATCATGCCGGGCCAGTCGCGGGTAAACAAAATATTGCTGCCGCCGCCCAGGATCAGCAAAGGCTGCGTTTGCACGTTCAGCGCGGCGCGGAGTTCGTCGGTGGAATGGACGTCGGTAAATCGGGCGGCATGGGCAGCTATGCCAAAGGTGTTGTACGGCCCCAGGGGGCTGTTTTGGCGGATCAATATCTGATTCGGGTCCGGCATCAGTCTTTTTGTAAACAATCCAGTTGGCGCTGCAGAAAGTCGACGTTGTGCACGTCGTAGTCCTCGTAGCCGGTACTCCAGGCGATGCGGATTTTGTCGAGCAGTGTTTTCCGGAGTTTTTTCAGCATGCCGGCGTCCACCACATACTGGCCGGTGAACGTAAACTGCTTTTTGTCTTCGCTTGCTTTGCCTTCGTCGGCGCGCAGGTTGTACAGGGTGAAGGTTTCGCCGTCGAACAGGCGGAGGATGGCCACGCCGTTGCGGGGGAGGTTGCCGAAGGCACGCTGTGCGTTCGCATCGTTGATGGTAAATTGCAGTTGCAGCAGGTAGGTGCCGCTGTTGGACGCCAGCGATGCATGGCAAATGATGTGATCGCGGTCGGTAAAATACGTTTTCAGCGAAGGGTTGGTGAAGCGGAAAAGTTCCTCCTGCGCCGTTTCGCGCCGCAGTTCGCCGGAGAATGCGTCGCGGGTGTCGAGCGTAAGTACGCAAGGGCGGGGTGGGGGATTGCGCATCACATCGGTGGCAGGGTCGTAGGTTTTGATGGCGGGGCGGCTGTTGCGCTGTTTTTTTTCTTTTCTCGATGTGGCTTGTTCCGGTTCCTCCGGGTTGGTTTGCTGGAGTGTCGAATCCGGCATTTCCGGTGTTTCAACGACAACCGCCTCTGGGTCTGAAACGGCGGGAACGCCTATGACATCGGCAATCGGCGCTTCGGCAGCTTGCTCCGGCTCCGGCAACAGCGCGGCAAGTTTTTTATAAGCCTTCGGCAAATTTTTTCGCAAATCGGCAGAATCCAGTTCCGCAACTTCCAGCACCAGTTCGACGGGTTTTGCTGCTTTTTTTTGTTGTTTCAGCGCACTTTTTTCGGCGCTTTTGGCGGCTTTCAGCGCTGTGGCAATTGCCTCGCGTTCTTCCTTCGTTGCCAGCGTGTCGGCTTTGGAATCGGCCATTTGGGCATCGAGCACTTCGCGTTCCAGGGTAGCGCGGCCGGCCTGCCGGTCAAAAACAGCCTGGATGTCCAGTGCCTGATTGGCCAGACGCCGGGCGAATGATTTTACGGTGTATTCGGGCAGGCTGTCGAGATCTTCGGGCAAGGGATCGAGGTTGGGAAACTCTGAAGTTTGCGCGTGCAGGCCCGATAGCCCACTCAACGCTAGAAGGTTCAACAGGATGAAATGGAAAAGTTTGTTCTTCATAGCTATGCAGTAGCCGTCTGGCGATTTTTAACTATGCGTTTTACCCAGCGGCGCTAATTTGCGCCCGCAAAAGTAATTTTCATAAAGTTTCTAACGATGCGAACGTCTAATTTTAAAATTTGTTGGTACCTGTCGTCCTTGTTGCTGGCTGCTTCCTGCGGCCCTTCTGGCGATGCCGGAACCAAAACACAATCCATGGACTATAAAAAAATCCCGGTTACCTATCCCGACACCCGCCAGGATGCCGACGTGACGGATGTTTATTTTGGCGACACGATCAATGACCCCTACCGCTGGCTCGAAGACGACCAGAGCGATGAAACCAAAGCGTGGGTGCAAGCCCAAAACAAGGTGACCTTCGGCTACCTGGAACAAATTCCTTTCCGGGAAAAAATTAAAGACCGGCTGGAGGCGATCTGGGATTTTGAAAAATACGGCTCACCGTTTAAAAAGGCGGGTGTGTATTATTTTTTCAAAAACAGCGGCCTGCAAAATCAGAGTGTCCTGTATCGCCAGCAAACCCTGGACAGCGACCCGGAAATGGTGCTCGACCCGAATACATTCAGCGCCGACGGTACCACGTCGTTGCAGGAATACAGCTTTTCAAAAGACGGCCGCTACCTGGCCTATGCCATTTCCGAAGGCGGCTCCGATTGGCGTACTATTCTGGTGCGCGACCTGGAGAAGGGCGAACAGCTGACCGATAAGGTGCAGTGGGCCAAGTTTACCAATATCGGATGGGCCGGCAACGGATTTTATTACACCCGGTACCCGGAACCCAGTGCAGGCGATAAGCTCAAAGGGGCCAACCAGGCCAGCGCCATTTATTTTCACGCCCTGGGCACGGACCAGTCGGCCGACAAACTCGTGTACAGCGACCGCGCACATCCAAACTATTATTTTAATGCCGCCACTACCGACGATGAGCGCTTTCTGTGCCTCTACGGCGCCGAAAGCACCAGCGGCAACATGCTGTACATCAAAGACCTGAGCAAACCCAATTCGACATTTGTGCCGATCTATACCAAGTTCGACCATGAATTTACGGTGGTGGAAAATATCGGCGACCAACTGCTGGTGCGTACGAATCACAACGCCCCCAACCAGCAGCTGATCCGCATCAATATGGCGCAACCTTCCGCAGCAAATTGGCAAACGGTGATTGCCGAAGACAAAAACGATGTGCTGGAAAGTGTCGTAGTGTGCGGCGAAAAAATTGTTTGCAGCTATTTGCACAATGCCTCCAACGCCATGCGGGTATTTGACCTGGAGGGCAAACCGCTTAAGGAAATTGTCCTGCCTGAAATTGGTACCGTATCGGCTGTTCGCGGGGAACGGGAAGACCAGCAGGCGTTTTTCTCGTTTCAGTCGTACTTGCGGCCGTCGACGATTTATGCGCTCGACATGGCGTCGTTGGAAACGTCCATTTTTAAGGCTCCCAAACTGGATTTTAATTCTGATGCTTTCACGACCGAGCAGGTTTGGTTTACCAGCAAAGACGGCACCAAGGTGCCCATGTTCATTACCCGGAAAAAGAATATTGCCCTGGACGGGCAAAATCCGACCCTGCTGTATGGCTACGGCGGATTCAATATTTCGCTCACTCCCGGTTTTTCTGCATCGCGGGCGGCCTTGCTTGAGAACAACGGCATTTACGCCGTGGCCAATATTCGCGGCGGCGGCGAGTTTGGGGAAAAATGGCACAAGGCAGGCACCAAATGCGACAAGCAAAATGTGTTTGACGACTTTATTGCCGCTGCCGAGTTTTTGGTTGAGAAAAAATACACCGCACCGGGGCGTTTGGCCATTGAAGGCGGTTCAAACGGTGGTTTGCTGGTTGGCGCCTGCATGACGCAGCGCCCTGATTTGTTTGGGGTTTGTTTTCCGCGGGTTGGCGTGCTGGATATGTTGCGGTATCACCAATTTACCATCGGTTATGCCTGGGCGATCGACTACGGCCGCAGCGATGTGGAAGCGGAATATCCCTGCCTGATCAAGTATTCGCCGCTGCACAATGTGAAAAATACGGCCTACCCGTCCACGATGATCACCACGGCCGACCATGACGACCGCGTGGTGCCGGCACATTCGTTCAAATATGCCGCAGCGCTTCAGGCGCACCAACAAGGTGAAAACCCGGTGCTGATCCGCATTGAAACCAGTGCCGGACACGGCGCCGGCAAACCAACCAGCAAACTGCTCGAAGAAGCAGCCGATATGCTGGCGTTCATGTTTTATCAGATGGCGACGCCGGTGGTGTATTAACTTTCGAGTACGGAGTGCGGAATACGGAGTGCGGAGTGGTTCACCAATCCGTTGAATAAAAATTCGATGCTCTTTTAAAAATTACAAAATAGCGCCCAACTATATTTATCGGAATGGTGAATCACTCCGCACTCCGCACTCGAAACTCCGCACTCGTCAGATCCATTTGTTGCGCCGGAAATAAGCCAGCATGGTCAGCATGATGGCAAACATGATTCCGAGTGCCATGAAATAACCGTTTTGCCAATGTAGTTCGGGCATGTGGTCGAAGTTCATGCCATAGAGTCCGGCGATAAAGGAGAGCGGGATAAAAATGGTGCTGATGATGGTGAGCAGGCGCATGACATCGTTGAGCCGGTTGCCGATTTCGGCCTGGTAGTGTCCGGCGATGCCTGCGAGTTGCTCGCGGGCAAATTCCGCGCTGTCGAAGATTTGACTGACGTGGTCGGTCAGGTCGCGCAGATACGGGCGGTTGATCTCCTGGATGAGCGGGCAATCGCTGCGGTAGAGGCGGTTGGTGGCGTCGCGGAGCGGCAGGATGTAATGCCGGAGTTGGGTGTTGGTTCGTTTGAGATCATAAATCCGGTCTTTCAGGTTTTCCTTGGCGCCATCGGTATGCAATTCCGCTTCGAGTTCCTGGATTGTCGTTTCCAATTCGTCCAGCACACCGAAATAGTGGTCAACAATCGTGTCAAGAATGGCGTAGAACAGGTAATCGCAGCTGCGTTTGCGCAGGCGCCCCTGGCCTTCGCAGGCGCGTTTGCGGACGAAATGGAGCGTGTCGTCGGAGTCTTCCTGGAAAGAGATTACAAAATTTTCGCCCAAAAACACGCCGATTTGTTCGCTTTGCAATTCAAACGATTCCGTATCGAGGCGCAAATTGTGTAAAATGAAAAACAGGCTGTTGTCGTACTCTTCCAGTTTAGCGCGTTGTTGGGTGTTCAGGACATCTTCCAGGGCGAGGTGGTGGAGTTGGAAGTCCTGGCCGATCTTTTCCACGAGCGCCGTATCGGTCAGGCCGCGGACGTCGACCCATTGGATACCGTCTTTTTGTTGCAGCCACTCCGGGGCGTAGCTTTCCTGTGCATGATATTCTTCATTGGTGTACCAAACAGAAAAAACACTTGCCGGATGTGCTTCATGGTGGCCGGTATAGATCAGGCTGCCCGGGGGTAAACCTTTTTTGCGGATTTTTTTGTGTTTCTTTTTTCCCATTGAACAAAGGTACAAATCCGGGATTCAGAAACCCCGGGGCAAACAGTAACGCTTACATTGAACACGTACCGTAACCATGCACACAATTCGCGCGATGTTGTAGGGGCGACCCTCGCGGTCGCC
>CAZAEZ010000007.1:10563-152702 GCA_964484205.1 uncultured Saprospiraceae bacterium
CTTGATGGCGGGGTCGCCCTTGATGGCGGGGTCGCCCTTGATGGCGGGGTCGCCCTTGATGGCGGGGTCGCCCAAGGGACGGCAATCATACCCGCGGGCGACCGCAAGGGTCGCCCCTACGGCAAAAAACATGAAAATTTATGCTTAATTGAAAGGTACCTTCAAATTGGTATGGTTTTTGGCACCTGTACGACAGAACGGTGTTTGCCGTATGGTTTAGTTCCCGATTATGTCGTGTTTGACGATTCATTGGAAAACTCTAAATATGCTTAATGTCCTTGTTTTCAATGATTTATTGTGGAATTGACCAAAAGTGACAAGAAATTAAGTTTGAATGGTTCGGACATTTCGCCGTAAACTTGTGCCGTTTTTTTAATCCTTTAATCGCTGCCATCGGTCGGTTTCGTATTTAACCGGTTCCCACAATAGTCTCCAGTACAGTCTGTTTTTTAACTGGTACGAAATCTATTGTAAACAACATCTTTCATTCCAAACCGATCGCTTTAATGAAGAGAATAGTACGCTTCTTCAGAATCCTTCCCGTTTTTTTATTTCCCTTCTCATCTAACTTATTTACCATGAACAGCTCGACAACTCCGCGCCGTTTGGCGCTGGCGATGGCGACACTTATGTGCCTATTTGCCGCACAAAGCGCTCGTGCGCAATGCGAAGATTTTGTCTCTGCCCCAACTGGTCCGGTTACCATCAACCTATTCCTTGATGATGGCGGCTCAGTTGATTTGACCACTGCGGTGCTCAATGCAAACAGTTTCGTAAAAGACGGCGCCTGCGATTACTGGCTCAGCCAGACGCCGGGCGTGTTGGCGTCCTATGTCAATACCCCGATTACCTTCGATTGCAGTGATGCCGGGTCTCAACAGACCTGGTTTGTGCGCGTCGGCGGTGTGCCCTTGATTGGTGATGATAACGGCCCCGGGGCTACCATCGTTGAACTCAAAATAAATGTCATCGACAACATCCTGCCGCTGGCGGGGGCTGCCGATCTTGGCGTGGTCACGGTAAATACGTCCTGGGGCGCTATTCCGCCCTGCAACATTTTGCCGCCGGCGCCGCCTTGTGCAGCCTCCAATGTCTACTTTGCCCAGGTCTGCGGTGGTGTGATCTCGCCGGTGCAAATTGCTATTTTCGGTAGCAATGCTCCGCCGTCCATCCCCAATGATTTTCAGGATAATTGCCTGGACTCGCTGACGATTACCTGGCAGCTGAGCGGTGCAACCACCCGAGCTGAAACAAATGCGCGGGGCTCTTTTATCACTATTCCTCCGTTTGACGCGAGTTCCAATTTTTTTGACGCCAGTCAGGATACTTTCAATGTCGGGACTACCCTGGTGACCTACCGGATCTATGACGATCTGGCCGATCCCAATCACCTGATGCCTGTAATTGTTACAGCCACGGTTACTGTGGTGGACGATGAAGTGCCGGTGATCAATTGCCCGGTCGACCAAAATGTGAACAACGATCCGGGCGTGTGCAATGCCGTGGTAAATTACCCGGCAGCGACGGCTACGGATAATTGCCCGGGCGTCACGGTTGGTTACAGCCAAAATGCCGGGACTGCCTTTCCGGTCGGTATGACCGTGGTTACGGCTACGGCTACCGACGCTTCGGCGAATACCGCCACCTGTACGTTTACGGTGACGGTTACGGATAACGAACCGCCGGTGATCACCTGCCCGGCCGACTTTTCCGTGGCAGCCGACCCGGTCAGCTGCGAATATGTCGCTACAGGTACCGAATTGGATATTGCCACGCTTTCCGATAACTGTGCCATCGCAATGGTGACCAACAACCAACCGGGTGTTGGCGGCGCTACATTGATGGGCACTGCTTTTGCCATCGGTATGCATACGATTGAATGGGAGGCTGAAGATGTGCACGGGAATACTGCCACCTGCTTCTTTCAACTTGACGTAAAAGATATTACACCACCGACCGGGCCTGATTCGGGCCAAGTGATCATGGTAAATGTTACACCGGGCGATTGCTCGGCCACGGTTACGTATGAATATCCCGGCTTGAATATTTATCCGCCTTTCGATTGTAACCCGGTTACCTTAACTGAAGGCCCGGCAATTGTAAACGGCGACACCGTACCGACCTTCCTGGATGGCTTGCTGCCATTTGATCAGGACAAGGGACGTATGATATTATCCGGAGGCTTGCCCGCCACGCTGACTTTCCCGGTTGGGGAAACCAAAATACCCTACACCTGGTCGGATGATATGGGCAATGATTCCACGGAGTATATCATTGTTATTGTGATAGAAAATGTTGCGCCTACCGCCAAATGTTTGCCCGGCGTGATTACCCTGCCGGTGAATGCAATGGGGCAGGCAACACTCACGACGGCAATGGTGGACGACGGCTCTTTTGATAATTGCGTCCTTGACACCTTGTATTTGAACCAGTCTATGTTTACCTGCGACGACCTTTCGGTCTTGGTCGGTAATTCAACCGTGACACTGACGGCTGAGGATGCCAACAGCAACTCGGCAACCTGTACCGCCACGATCGCTGTGGTCGATAATATTGCCCCGCAAATCCTCTGCCCGGGCAATAAAACCGTAACGACAAATAATGGCTGCACAGCCGACAATATTGCCAATACAGGGCTGTCGCAGGCTTTGATGACCCCGCTGATGGCCGGACAGTATATCGACAATTGCGGTGTAACAATGGTCAACTGGCAACTCAGCGGCGTCACTACCGGTTCCGGTTCGGGTTCTGTACCGCCGGCCACCGCCTTTAATAAAGGCGTAACCACGGTGACCTATACCGTAAAAGACGCCAGCGGCAACAATGCCGTTTGTAATTTCTCCATTAATGTGACCGACAACACGCCGCCGGTGTGGACGGGCACCGGCCAGGCGCCGAATTCGACGATCACCACCAATGCAAATATTGGCGGTTGCCAGGCTCAGGTCAATTGGGTTATACCGACCTTTACGGACGCCTGCACCAATCCGGTAACGGTTTCGGCGACGCATACGCCGGGTTCTTTTTTCAATTTCGGCACCACCACGGTAACCTACACTGCGCTCGACGGCGTGGGTAACGCTACGACGCACACGTTTAATGTTGTAGTGGTGGACACGCAAGCGCCGGTAGCCAATTGCAAGGATATTACCGTTTCGCTGAATGCTTCCGGTGTGGTTACTGTAAACGCCCCCCAGGTGAACAACCTGAGCACCGACAACTGCTTCTTCACCTTTACTTCGCCGTCGGTCACCTATGATTGCGACAACCTCGGCAACAACAACTACACACTGCAAATCACCGACGGATCGGGCAATACGGCCACCTGTGTGGCCACGATCACCGTGCAGGATTTGATCCCGCCGGTTGCGCTGTGCACCAGCGTATCGCCTATCAATTTGGACAACACCGGCAACTTTACGCTGGACGCCACAACTGTGGATAACAACAGCACGGATAACACCTACCCGCTTTGTCCGCTCGACTACGACATCTCGGTGGATGGCAGCGCGTTTGGACCGACGTTCAATTTCGATTGCTCCTTGCTGGGCAACCGCGTGTTGACCCTGCAGGTGACGGACGCAGCAGGTAATACTGCTACGTGCACGCAAATTGTTTTGGTAAAAGACATCACCCCGCCGTCGATCACTCCGCCGGCAAATATTACGATCAACTGCGACGAGTCGACGGCGCCGGCAAACACCGGAACATTTTCGGGCGTTTCGGATAACTGTGATTCCGACCCCGATGTGATTCAACTGGCTGATGGCTTCATCAACGGCAGCTGCCCGCATGAATTTACCATTATCCGCAGCTGGCAGGCTACGGATGCTTCCGGCAACAGCGTGGTCGTTACGCATTCGATCTTTGTGGAAGATGTGGAAAGCCCATCCTTTGCCATCCAAAACGCGATTGTCATCAACACCGACAGTCCGGTGGATTGCGATTCGCCGCTCGATCTTAAATTGACGCAAGACAGTATTTCAGATAACTGTACGACGGTTTTTGGGCAGTTTGACATTTTTTACACGGTAGACTATCCGACGCCTTCCTATGGTTATGTCGATGTGACCATTCCGACGCCGGGCAGCAGTATTCCTTTCGGGGCATTCCCGATCGGGACCACGGTGGTTAACTGGACGGTGTATGATGCCTGTGGAAACAGCGCCTCCCAGTCGGTTGCGGTAACTGTGCTGGATGCACATGCACCACAGTTTTCGCCAGGCTATTCCAGCAATTGCGGGAAAATGGTCGTATTGCCAAACACAACGGGTACCTGTTCCAACCTGTACTCCTGGGCGCGGCCTAATTTTGGCTTCATGGATATTACCGATTGCCAAAACTTTACAGTAGTCGAGAGTATTGATAACCCGACGGTATCGGCTTCGCTGAATTTGAGCAACCCGTTCAACTACAATGCCGTAGCCTCCTTCCAGGTATTCCCGACCGCCCAGTTCCCGGTAGGGATTACAACGGTAAGTTACATCGCCACCGATGCTTCCGGCAACACGAGTACCTGTTCGTTTACCGTGGAAGTGGAAGACACCCAGGCGCCTGCACTGACCTGTCCGCCCGACCAAATTCTGGCTGCTACCTGTCCGACGGCACAAGTACCGGATTACACCAACCTGGTGCAGGTTTCGGACAACTGTCCGTCCAATGTCTTGCTCACGCAAAGCATCCCGGCAGGCACTACCCTGGGTTCTATTTTTGCTCCGAACCCGCCGGCTTCCGGAAACACGTTCATGGTGACGATTACCGGCGACGAAGGGTATAACAGCTCAACCTGTACCTTCACGGTAACGCTGGAAGATGGCGATGCACCGATCCCGACGGTAGCCAACCTGCCGGCGCTGATCGACTCCTGCGGTACGCTGATCGTGTTTGCGCCAACGGCGCTCGATCCCTGCAACCCCGATGCCGATACGATTTTTGCAACGCCATCCACGCCAGTAGGCACCTTCCTGAATACCAATCCGCCGGCTTACCAGCTCAACCCGGGCAACTATGTCATCACCTGGGTGTACAACGACGGCAACGGCAACATCAGCACCCAGCCGCAGAATATCACCGTGTTGGTGGATATTTTCCCGCCGGTGGCAATTTGTGTGCCCAACCTAACGGTCAACCTCGACCCGGTGACCGGGAAAGTTGGCATTGCGCCCGGGCAGATTAACAACGGCAGTTTTGATCCGAACGATTGCGGCCCGCTCACCTTTAGTGTGAGCCCGGATACCCTGAGCTGTGCCAATGCAGGCCCGAGCCCAACGACAGTTACCCTGACGGTGCGCGACCCGAAGAACAACCCGGCAACCTGCACGACATCTGTTACGGTGAAAGACGTTACGCCGCCCGTACTTTCTGCGCCTCCGGCAAACGTAACCGTACAGGCTTGCGATCCGATCCCGGCTGCTGTTCAGCTGACGTCCACGGATGCTTGCGCCGGCACTGCGATGATTTCATCGACCGAAGTTTCCACGCAGGACACTTCCGGCGGAATAGCGAAATACAACTACATGATCACGCGGACCTGGTCTGTCACAGACCCGTCCGGAAACATGACGACGGCAACGCAAAAAATCACCGTTGTTGATACCCAGAAGCCGGTCTTCTCCGGCGCCCCGACGATGGTCATGGTTACAACTGACCCGGACCGTGAAACCTGTGACGATACGGTGAATATCAACATTCTGCCTTTCGTGCTGGATTGCGCTACGGGCCCCGACCTTTCGGTGACCAACAGCAAAGAGCCGACCGACGGTGGAAACCTGAGCGCAATTTTTGCGGTTGGCACCCATACCGTCGTTTTCACGGCTACCGATATTTCCGGCAACTCGTCGACCTTCGTGGTGACGGTTGTTGTTAAAGACGGCACTCCACCCACGGCTGTTTGTATTAACGGTGTGAGTGCGGCCTTGCAGCCCTCGGGTACCGTCATGGTAAACGTCGCCCAGTTTAACAACAACAGTTACGACAACTGTCCGGGCACGCTTGATTTGAAAATTCAGCGGTTGGATAAAAACCCGTTGAATCCGCCGAGCAATACGTTGACTTATGACTGCAACGACGCCGACGGCGTTACGCAACATCCGGTTAAACTGTTTGTACGGGATATCGCCGGCAACATGTCCATGTGTGAAACGTTTATCGTCATTCAGGATAATGTTGACCCGACGATTACGCTTTGCCCGTCCGATCAAACGGTTGTTTGCTCCGATACACTTTCGACGCAGACGTACGGCGTTGCACTGGCCGACGACAATTGCCCGGACAACATAACGATCTCGTATGCAGATACCCTGGTGGGCGATACCTCCAACCAGTATTGCTATCGGGTTGAGCGCACCTGGACTGCCGTTGACCTGGCCGGCAATACGGCGGTTTGCGTGCAAACGTTCAACGTGATCGATACGGTCGCGCCTGCGCTTTCCCAGTACCCGGTTGACATCACGATTTCCTGCAGTGAAAACCTCTCGGCGCCCTCCATGATTACCGCTTCCGACAATTGCACGGATAGCGTTGGGGTTACGCTGGTACAGGATACGGTGGATATTGCCCCCGGACTTTGTGGAAAATACAGCTATACCATTGCCCGTACGCGGACTGCCGTAGACGATTGCGGCAATGTTGAAACGCACACCAACAATATTACCGTAGTGGACGATGAGGGCCCCCAATTTCCGGGCCTGCCGGATACGCTCACGGTATTGTCGGCCAGTTTCCCGGCGAATAACAACTGCCTCGTGCCTGTTTCACTGAATGTGGCGCAATACATTGTGGATTGTGCGCCGGTCGATGAACTGGTGGTGCTCAACGATGCGCCACACGGCAACGACTCGCTGGATGCCAGTGGAAATTACGAAGTCGGTTCCTACATGATCCGCTTCACCGCTACCGACCCCTGCGGCAACATGGGTATGGATTCGGTGCTGGTGATCGTAGTCGACAACAGCAAACCAACGGCAATTTGTAACAATAATGTGGTGATCTCACTCGGAACAGATGGTACCGCTACCATCCAGGCCGACGACATTGACCTGGGAAGTACGGATAACTGCGGTGTGGATACCATGTTTTTGGATGTTGCCACCTTTGATTGCGCCGATTTGGGTGTGCAGCCGGTGATGCTCACCGTTGTTGACCCGTACGGAAACTCGAACACCTGTACGGTCAACGTGGAAGTGACGCTGGGCAATGGCGCAGGTTTCAACCTGACGGCTTCGGGTACGGCTGAAAGTTATTTCGGTGCCGACGACGGCTCGGTAACGGCAGTTGCCACCGGCGGCTCGGGTATGTTTTTGTTTGAATGGAACAACGGCGCAGATACGTCATTTGTGGATGGCCTGAGTGCCGGAACGTACATCGTAACGGTAACGGACAACGGTACCGGGTGTGTGCAAACGGATACTGCCGTTGTTGCGCCGGGTGTTAAACTGACCATTACTGCCGGTAATGTTTCCGGCGCACAAGGTCAAATTGTGCAGGTGCCGGTAACCGTGGATAATTTCAATAACATGCTGGGCTTTTCTTTCAGCATGCATGTGACGAATAATGTGGTAGGAACCATCCTGGGCGGTACGGATGCCGGCGTGTTGCCGGTTCCGCCAACGCTGAATATGGTAGGCAACAACCTGACTGTTTTCTGGGTCGGCACCGGTACGCCGCTCACGTTGCCGAACGGCTCAGTGATTTTCTACCTGGATGTTCAACTGACCAGTGCACCGGTGGGCTCCACCAGTCCGGTTACGATGGACGGCACCCCGGCGGTGTTGAGTTTCCAACAGGATTCTTCCGGTATTCCGGTGGCAACCATGGCCACGCTGGTGAATGGGACGGTGACTATCGACACGGTGGCGGTGGATGACATCGAACTTTCCGGGTTGATCAAGACCTGGGCAGGCGCCGGTACGCCGGTTCCCGGAGTTACCGTGACCTTGGGCGGCGGCGCCTCGGGTTCTGTGGTGACCGATGTGCCGGGCACCTATGCGTTCTCCCTGCCGTTTAACACTACCGGTACGATCACACCGTCGAAAACGGTAACGTCCAACTTTAGCCAGGGCATTAACGTAGGCGACTTGCTGGCAATCCAGAATCACGCTGCTTCCGTAATCATGTTGCAAAACCCGTATCAATATGTGGCCGGCGACGTGAACGGAAACAACAAAGTGGACCTTCCGGATTACCTGCTGGTGCAGCAACTCATCCTGGGTACGGTTCAGCACTATTCCAATGGCGCGCCGGACTGGAAGTTCATTCCGGTACCCTACCAATTCCCGACACCGGATCCGCTGAGTGCGCCTTACCCGCTGTCGTCCAGTTTTGATTGCTGCCAGGATTCGATCCTGGACTGGTACGCCGTGCGGATTGGCGATGTGACGGGCAATGCTCCGGTAAACAATATCATCAGCGATATTCAGGATCGCGGTGGCGATGTTTTCCGCTTCCACATCGACGAGCAGGTGGTAAAAGCCGGCTCGCTGGTAACGATTCCGTTTAAAGCCAGCGGCTTTACCCAACGGCAGGCTTACCAGATGACGATTGAGTTTGATCCGAACCTGTTTGAACTGGAGGATATTCTGCCGGGCGTATTGCCAAACCTGGGACTGAACAACTTCGGAACCGCGCATTTGGACAATGGCCAACTGACCACGTTGTGGGTGAACAGTGAGGCGCTTACACTGGCAGAAGGCGAGGTGTTGTTTACGCTGACCTTCCGCGCCTTGGGCAGCAGCCCGGCGCTGGCACAGGTACTGTATCCGAGTTCGGCCGTTACCAGTGCAGCGGCATTGGATGCCGACGGAAATTTCATGAATGTGGAATTTGTTTTTGGGCAATCGACCAGCAATCCGACCCTGGGTCAGAGCAGTTTTGAACTCTATCAAAACCGTCCGAACCCGTTCCGCGAGCAGACGACGATAAGTTTCCGCCTGCCCCAACCGGGTCGCGCCGTGTTGCGTGTATTTAGCATGGACGGCCGTTTGGCCAAAACAGTAATAGGAAACTTTGCGCAGGGTTTCAATGCAATTGAACTCCGCAAGGATGAATTGGGTGGCCCGGGCGTCTTTTGGTACGAACTGGAAACCGCCACAAACAGCGACCGGAAGAAGATGATTTTGATTGATTAGGATAAAAGGTTAGAGGGTTAGAAGGTTTGGGGTTTGAAGGTTTTCGGTTCAAAGGTTACTGGTCAACAGGTACCTTTGTCCGGAAACCTTCCAACCAGGAACCCTCCAACCAGAAACCTTCTAACCATAACCTTTTAACCATAAACGCTCAAATTAAGCATTCCACCGCATGACTTTTTCAACCATGAGAAATAAACTACTAATCCTATTCTTTTTAACCGCACTGTTCGCACCTGCAGCTTTGCTGCGCGGCCAGGCTGTGCTCCTGAAAGCCGATTCATTAACCGTTCCTTGCCACGATGTGGACACGTTTCTGATTCCGGTACGGGTGTTCAACTTTAACGATGTAGCCGGGTTGCAGTTTACCTTTTCCTGGAATGCTGCCCACCTCGACTATGCCTACATCACCGATATCAACCCGGCTTTCAGCGGGATTGGTTTTGACACCACCTCGTTTATCAACCAGGGCGATTTTACGTTTTCCTGGACGACAATCGGCGGGCTTTCCCTGCCCGATACCACTATTTTGTTCAACGTTGCTTTTGCACGGATAGGCGGGCCGGCAACCTTGGTGGAATTCACGGACAATCCGACGGCAATTGCCGCGATTGATCCCATGGGGAACGACCTCCTGGTTGAGACGACGCCGGGCCAGATCACGCCGGTTGACCCCGAGCCGCCAACGATCAGCTGCCCTGCCGATGTATCGATGGGGGTATTCGGGCCTACACCGGTGAATAATATCGCGCCGGCCTCCGTACTCGATAATTGCTCCATTGAATCGATCGGCTGGAGTTCAACCGGCGCCACCGTTGCTAATTTTCCCAACGATCCGGATGCCAGCGGCGCCGTGTTCAATATTGGCCAGTCGACCGTCACCTACCTGGTGACCGATATTGGCGGGAATACCGCGTCGTGTACGTTTTTGATTGACCTGGAACTGATGCCGGGTGACTCGCTCACGATCATCGCATCGGATGAAACGGCCGGTTGTGGTCAAACCGTTACGCTCGACATTACAGCCCTGAACTTTGATTCCATTGCCGGCCTTCAATTTTCCATCGGCTGGGATCCTGCCGTCATCACGTTTGCTTCGGTCGGGAATTTTAACCCTTCCCTCGTGCTCAACAACGGCAACTTCGGCGTCACCCAAACCGGCGCAGGTTTCCTGGGGTTTGCCTGGACGAGCGCACTGCCCAACGGCACCACACTGTCTGACGGTTCTGTGCTGTTTTCTGTGACCTTCAACGTGGCGGCTACCGGAAATGCAAGTACCGGTATCGTTTTCGGCGCCTTTCCAACCGATTTGGTCGCTTTCACCGGAACAACTACACCGCCCGTAGAAATCGGATTTCTGACGATCAACGGCAGTGTGACCATCAATGACAATCAACCACCCGTGATCGAGTGTCCGGCCAATGTGTCGGTAATGGCGCCCACGGGCAGTACCAGTGCTGTGGTCAATGGTTTGGAGCCGCTGTCCTTAAGCGATAACTGCGGCGGCAGTGTTATGCAGACTTACGTGCAGACAGGTTCCACGAATGGCTCAGGCTCCGGTCCGGCCAACGGCACCTACAATGCCGGAAGTACTACGGTGGTTTATACCGCCGAAGATGCCGCCGGCAACACGGCAAGTTGTTCGTTTACAGTGATTGTGGACGCCGGCACACCGCTAACGCTCATGCTGGATACGGTGGGCAATGACTGCCAAAGCGCAAACTCACAAGTTGCCGTGAATTTATCGGTATTGGATTTTGTAAACATTATTGGCCTGCAGTTCAATATTGTTTGGGATACGTCGATTTTAAAATTTGATTCTATTGGAAATCAATATCCGGGCTTGAATTTGTCGCCCACGATGTTTTTCAATTTCACCACTACGCCAGGCGGCACCCTCCAGTTTTTTGGCGGCAACGCCGGTGGCTGGCCGGCAATTCCGGACAATGATGTGTTTTTTACCATCTACTTTACCGCCGTAAGTGCGAATAAGAGCAATATTGACTTTTCCGGCACCATAGACGCGGTGAACTCCAGTTTCAACTCGGTTCCGGTTGTTACGATCAATGGTTGTTACCAAAGCATTGATCTGACGCCGCCGGATGTTATTTGTCCGATGGATACGGTGGTTACTGTGGTAGGCAATGAATGCAATGCCAACGTGACCATCGACACCGCCCAGGCCACCGATGCCTGTAGCGGGATCATGAGTATTGAACCCGATAAAACAGATGATATTTACCCGGCGGGCACAACTGTTGTGACCTTCACGGCAACAGATTTGGCCGGCAATTCGGCTACCTGCTCCATGTCGGTTACCGTGCAGGATAACCTGCCGCCGCAGTTGTTCAACTGCCCGTCCGACATAACCGTCGACCTTGGTTCGGCAGGCTGCGAAGTACCGGTGACCTGGTCGCCGCCGGATGCGTTTGATCAGTGTACCGGTATTACACCAAATTTGATTGTTTCGGATACTTCGGGGTCGGTATTCCCAATTGGCGATACGCTGGTGGTGTACACGGCGATCGATATTTTTGATGATTCCACGTCCTGCTCCTTTACGGTTACCGTGCGCGATACGGCGAGCCCGACCTTGATTTGCCTGGACGACTTTCAGGTTGTTGCCGTGGATTCCTGTTCGGCGGTAGTGGATTTTTCAGCGCCGATTGTCTCTGATAACTGCGACCAAAATGTCGTACTTGTCGGCAATCCGGCTTCAGGCTCTACCTTTCCACCCGGTGCAACCGCCGTGGTGTTTACGGCAACGGATGCTTCCGGAAATGTGACCACTTGTTCCTTTACCATAACCGTCGCCGATCTGAATCCGCCGGTGCTGGACACCTGCCCGGTTGATCTGACGGTGAACGCTGCGATCGATTCCTGCGGTGCAACAGCTACCTGGATGCCGCCCGGCGCCACCGACGATTGCACGGCGGATGTCAGCATTACCCAAAATCATAACCCCGGCGCCTTTTTCCCGGTTGGGAGCACCATGGTGGTGTACGAGGCCCAGGATGCCGGCGGGAACACGACCACGTGTTCCTTTACTGTGACTGTGGTAGAAAATGTACCGCCGGTGATCAATAACTGTCCGCCTGGATTTGTCTTTGAAATGCCGTCGGATAAATGCGACACCCTGGTAACCTGGACGCCGCCGACGTCTTCGGACAACTGCGTATTGGACACGCTGATTGCCTCGCACACCCCGGGAACGGTGTTTCCCACGGGAGTTCATACTGTAACCTACACGGCGGTTGATGCTTCGGGCAACACTGCGGAATGTGCGTTTATTGTCGCTGTGAATGACAACCAACCACCGGTATTTACCAGCTGTCCGGATGACATTACGGTGGTTAATGCCAGCCCTTGCGGCGAAGTGGTAGACTGGGTCTATCCTACGGCTGTTGACAACTGTTTGCTGGACACAATTACGTCGACAAAACAACCCGGCGATATTATTTTTGACAATGTGACCAATGTGTTGATACTTGCCATAGACGCCAGCGGCAACCGCGATACGTGCGCGTTTTCCATAACGCTGGATGTTATCGTGATTCCGCCTTCCTTTGACAATTTCCCGCCGGACATAACATTGAACGGTTGTCCGCAGGAAGTCAACTGGACAGTGCCGGTGGCCGGCGCCGGTTTTTGCGAGCCGCCAATCATTACGGCAATTCCGGATACGATTAACCCCGGGGATACTTTCCCGGTTGGTGTTACGCAAATTATTTACCTGGCACTGGACTCCTCCGGAATTGAGCGCCTGCGCGATACATTTACCGTGACGATCATCGAGGATGTTCCGCCGGTTTTTGCTTGTCCTGAAAACGTGGCGGTGCATGTTGGCGGTGTGGTATTGTTGGACCGGGATACGTTTATTCTCGATCTCGTTTCGCAAGATGACTGCGATGCTGTACAAGTGTTTTTTGATATTCCGTCGGCTATGGATAATTGTGGCGACCCGGTCGTTGAACAGACGATGGGCTTGAATACGGGCTTTTTGTTCCAGGCCGATTCGGTGCATACGCTTGTCTTCCAGGCGACAGATGCCGTTGGAAACACCTCGGAATGTGTGGTTCAGGTGGGTGTGTTGGGCTTGCAGCCGCTGAATCCAATGGTGGACCCACCCGTAGCTTGCCCGGATGATCAGGTGATTGTGATGGTTGACTCGTTTCCGGGGGCGACGTACACCTGGACCGGTCCGGACCAGTCGTATCCCAACAGCAGCCAGATCATTGTGATCGCCAGTTCGGCGAATGCCGGTTTGTATACGGTATTTGCCGATATAAACGGCTGTATCACGCCGGTAGATTCCGCTTTTGTTTTGCTGGCTTCCATGCCGGTTGCTGATGAAGATTTCGTGTCGGTGGACCCCTTGGTGTCGGTCGACAGTATCAATGTGTTGGCAAACGATATTTACTCGCCGCCGTCTGATTATTCGGTTTCGTTTGACAGCTTGCCTCCCGGGGTTACCTATTTGGGGAACGGGATATTCTCGTTCGCTGGTTCGGAACAGCCCGGGCGGATAACGTTCTTCTACAATTTATGCTCGAACTCCTGCCCGGAGTTTTGCGACATGGCCGTGGTGACCATTGAGGTGCGCAATGCCGATTGTTCTGTGATCCCGAACATCATAACGCCCAATGGCGATGGTGTGAACGACTACTTTACCATTCCTTGCCTGGATACCGATTTTTTCAACAATAATTCTATCGTTATTTATAACCAGTGGGGCGACAGAGTTTTCGATGCTGCGCCGTACAGTAATGATCCGTTAACTGTTTGGAAGGGTACCTTGAATGGCGAGTCGGGGAAAGACCTTCCCGATGGCGTATATTTTTACATATTCAAGGCGGGCCCGAATGAGCCTGCGCAAAAAGGTTTTGTAGAAATATTCCGTTAACCAACCTTCATTATCAATTGAATCACATCATGAAGCAACGTATTCTTCTTTTCATTATAGCTGCGCTGGCAGTCGTAACAACGGGTCAGGCTCAACAGGAGCATCAGTACACGCAGTTTATGTACAACAAACTGCCCATCAACCCGGCTTATGCCGGCGCGCGGGGCGTGCCCTCTATCACGGCATTGTACCGCAACCAATGGATGGGATTTGACGGTGCCCCCAAATCGGTTTTGGCATCCTTCAATTCGCCTTTTCTCACCGAACGCGTTGGCGTCGGGGTGGTTATTTCGCACCGGCAGATCGGGTTGGACAAAGATTTTTCGGGTTCGCTGGCCTACTCCTATGACCTGATCCCGGATGATGAAATTTCGCTTCGGGCGGGTATCATGGGTTCGATTCGGTCGCTCAGTATAGATTTTTCAAATGCTGTGACCCCCGATCCTTCCGGGCCCGGAGGCGATAACTCGCTCGATCCGGGGAAGGTAAGTTCCATTTTTGCAAACGTTGGCGCCGGGTTGTATTTCACGTACGACAACCAGTTTTACGCCGGATTTTCGGTGCCCCGCATTTATGCCAACACGATCGGGATAAATGAAAATCCCTTGCCGGCCGGGTTTCGGTCGGCCAAAGAATCCCCACACTTTTACGGGATGGCCGGGGCTATTATTAAATTGAGCGAGGATATCAACCTGATGCCTGCTTTGCTTACGAAGTATGTTAAAAATGCGCCTTTTGATGTGGATGTGAATGTTAACCTGGAAATCAAGGAAAAAGTGACGGCAGGTCTTTCGTACCGCGCAGGCGGTAATGGCGCCGGGGATTCTATGGATTTGTTGTTATTTTGGCAAGCCCACCCCCAATTTGGTGTGGGTGTTGCATACGATTTCTCCCTGTCGGATGTCAAGGATTACACTGCGGGGTCGATCGAATTACTTTTTCAGGCCGACTTGAAAAAGGTAAGTTCCCGGAATAAAATGTCCAATCCGCGGTTCTTTATGTGACACAGCGTACTTAACGACGTTTAAAATATTAATCTGTTTACCTTTCCAAACACGGAAATATGATTGCCTGTAAGCATTTAATTTTATTGACCACATTGTCATTCGGCACTTGTTTTTTGACTGCTCAAACGGTGCCGGTTGATGCATTGCCAGTGACCGTTGATTTGAAAAACGAAGCCGCTGTCAATACGGAAGGGTTGGACTTCAGCCCGACGTTTTATGAAGACGGGATTGTGTTCATTTCAACCAATACAGCCGGTTTGAAAAAGCGGACCGATGAGAAGTTGAAACTCCCGGCAATGTCCATTTTGCGTTCACGGCGCAATGCGGAGGGAGAACTTCAGGCGCCGGAACCTTTTGCCAAAGAGTTGTCTTCGTTGTACCACGAGGGCCCGGTATGTTTTGATCCGACGGCGCAAACCATTTATTTTTCCAGAAATGCAATTATTGGCGGCAAGGTTAAACTGGCCAAGGATGATACCCAGAAAATGCGCATTTATTCCTCGAAAAAGCAGGGTGATGTCTGGGGAGAGCCGACGCCGCTCCCGTTCAACAACAACCAGTTCGACGATTGTCATCCGGTGATCAGCATTGATGGCGATAAATTGTTCTTCGCATCTAATCGCCCGGGCGGATTCGGCGGTATGGATATTTACGTGTCCTACAAGGTCGGTGAATCCTGGAGCGAGCCGGTAAACCTGGGGGCCGAAATCAACTCCAAAGGCAACGAAGCCTTCCCTTTCGTACATGCCGACAATACGCTTTACTATGCCTCCGACGGTTTGGGTGGCCAGGGCGGATTTGATCTTTACTACGTCATCCCGGAGGATGGTTCGGAGTGGACCAAACCGGTTAACCTTGGCGAACCGTTCAACTCGACGGGCGACGACTTTGGCCTGATCGTGGACCTGAATAAAATCAACGGCTATTTTTCCTCCAATGGCAAAACCTCCAAAGGTGGCGATGACATTTTCAGCTTCCATACGGAAAACGGCAATCTGGATGATTTTCTCCTCCAAAACCAGCGCGTACCGGACCGCACGCTCGATTTGGCCGTAACGGTGACGGACAAATTGTCGGGTCAGGTAATTGGAAATGCCGAAGTACGCGTGCTCAATTACGATGCAAACACGGTTATCGGTCGGGATGAAAACGGCAACCTGATCACCATCAAAAATGTGGATGGGAAGGATGTCATGATGGCCTTGCCCCCGGATAAAGGCATCACCGGCGTTACCAATGCGCAGGGTGTGTTCAACACGGAAGTACGTGCGGGTAACTATGTCGTTATCGTTTCCAAGGAAGAGTACCAGACCAAGCAACTTCGATTGGCGATTTCCAAACCGGGCAATGCGCTTACGGCCGCCCTGGAAAAAGCCGAATTTTCGGGTAAAGTCCGTTGGAATGCCTCGGTATTCAACTATGTAACCAATGCACCGCTGGCGGGCGCCATGCTGGTGTTGTCCAATCAGGAAACGAACACAAAAGATACTGTTATTGCCGACGCCAACGGGTTGATCGACCACTATCTGGAGCGGCAGTCAAAGTACAAGATCGAATTGTTTCAGGCCGGCCGGCATATTGGCAGCACCGACATCAACACGGAAGGCTGGAGCTTGCCGAACCAGATCATGATGCAAAACTTTTCGGTAGCGCCGTTGATGCCGGGTACGGTAATCGAATTGCCCAATATTTACTACAATTTCAATGACGCCACCTTGCGACCCGATGCCCGGAAAGATCTGGATTTGCTGGTCTCCCTGTTGAAGCAACAGCCAACAGTCACCATTGAACTGGCAAGCCATACCGACTGCCGGGGCAGCTCGAAATACAACCAGGACCTCAGCCAGCGCCGCGCAAACGGTGTGGTGGAGTATCTTATGCAAAAAGGAATTGCCGCAGACCGGCTCAAGCCGGTTGGTTATGGCGAAAGCGAGCCACGGAATCGCTGTCGCGACGGGGTGAGCTGTACCGAGCAGGAGCATGCCCGGAACCGGCGCACGGAAGTGCGTATTCTGACGGGTATTCAGGGGGCGTCCATGGTCTATGTAGACGGAAAACCAAACCTGGATGCGACAATGGCTTCGCCAAACAGTACGGCCTCCACCGGTAATGACCCGGGCGCCAAAACCAAGGTGCCTGCGAAAAATATTAATGCCGCTCCGCCAAATCCGGTAACGGTGACCAGCGGGGATATGGATGTGTACTACGTAATCGCCGGCTCCTTTTTGGAAGAAGAGCGCGCCAACAACCATGTGGCAACGATTCAATCGGCCGGCCATTCCGAAGTAAAAATTGTCCGGTTCCCAAATTCCCCATACCATTCCGTGTGCGTCGAAACATTCAGCAGCCGAAAAGATGCATACGCCCTCAAGCGCAAGCTGGAGCAGGAAAATATTGATTCCTTTGTCCGGGCGGTGCCAAAAACACAATAGCGAACAGCATAAACACTCAGGGTAGGGTAAATTTCGCCTTACCCTGAGTCCTTCCCTTAGGCTTTTTTATCTTTGCCGGCAAACCAACAGGGGTGTTTCCTTGTTAGTCCGACAAAAGATTCAAGCAAAATATGGCAATTATAATTACGGAAGAGTGTATTAACTGCGGTGCCTGTGAGCCGGAATGCCCGAACAATGCTATTTATGAAGGTGGTGTGGAATGGGCGATTTCCGACGGAAATACGGTGACCGGGAGCTACACCCTGGAAGACGGACAAACAGTAGATGCGCAGGCAAAAAATACCCCGGTTTCGGATGATCTGTATTACATTGTTCCGGACAAGTGTACCGAATGTGTAGGCTTTCACGAAGAACCGCAATGTGCTGCGGTGTGCCCGGTAGATTGTTGCGTACCTGATCCGGACCGGGAAGAAACGGAAGCCCAACTGCTGCAGAAAAAAGAGCGGTTACACTTGTGATTCAGTTGAAAAAACAACACGCGATCAATTCCTTCCTCTGAAGTTTTCATGGTTCTAATAACTGCCTGCCACCCGTTCGCGGTGGGCAGGTAGTTTTTTTATACGCCAACCAGAATGATGCGCTTACCGGCCGGACCGGTTTATCATCGTTGTGCTGGCTTGCTGTGTGCCCGACATCCAGACATCCTGAATGTTGACGTGGGCCGGTTGCATGGCGATAAAGTAAATGGTTTCGGCCACATCGGAGGACTTCAGCGGCTGAAAGTCGTTGTAAATTTTGGCTTTTTCCGCATCACCATCAAAACGGGTCAGGGCAAATTCCGTCTCTTCAACATGGCCCGGGCTCACCTGGCTAACCCGGATATTGTGCCGGTGCAAATCCAGCCGCATTGATTTGGTTAGGGCATCCACCGCAAACTTGGTCGCACAATACACATTGCCGTTCGGATAAACTTCCTTGCCGGCAATGGACCCGACATTGATAATATGCCCGCGTTGGCGTTCAACCATGCCCGGAGCAATACAACGGGTTACGTACAACAGGCCTTTGATGTTGGTATCGATCATCGTGTCCCAGTGGTCCGGATCGCCTTCGTGGATCGGTGCGAGCCCTTTGGCTAGTCCGGCATTGTTGATCAGCAAGTCAATCTCCTGCCAGGCTTCCGGTATCTGTTGCAGGGCATCCCGGGTGCCGGCGTAATCGCGCACATCGAAGTGCAGAATCTGGGCGGCATTTTGGTACGTCTCCTGGAGCTGCTGTTGGAGCGCCTCCAGGCGGTCCGAACGCCTTCCGGTCAGGATAACCCGGTGGCCGTGCCGGGCAAAACATTCGGCAGTGGCACGCCCGATGCCCGATGTTGCACCGGTGATCAGTACCGTGAGTGGTTCCGACGTTGAAACCGCTACCAACTCGGGTGCTTTTTTCTCAACGGGGGCTTCGGCGGCAAGTCCATTGTTTTCCTGTTGTTCCGACGGCGCCTCGATTTCCGCAACCTCCGGGGGCCTTTCCTGCCGGGGTGTCAAAAACAGGGCATCAAGCGCTTCGGATTTCAGGTTGCGATTTACTTGGACTGCATGCTGGTACAAGGATGCTGCCTGGGCGTGGTCGCCGGCTTCGTGTGTCGATTGGGCGAGCGCGAGCCAACCTTCCCCGTGGTCCGGGTTTAGCATCACCGTGTCACCGAAATGGCGCAGTGCCTTGCCCGGCTGATCCAGGTGGTCCCGCAAAAGAACGCCCAGGCGGTAATGCAGCTCGGCATCTTCGGGTTCGGCTTTCAGCGCCTGCTCCAGGTAATAGGCGGCAGTTTCTTTGTAGTCTGTCAAATGAACGCTGGTGAGCAGCGCCAGTTTGCGAAAAATGCCCGGTGTTTCCGGATTCAGGTCGGCTACCCGGTCCCAGCAATATTTCGCAAGCAGGTAATCCCCTTTTTCCAGGGCGTTTTCACCCATCTGTTCGTAAGAGGTCGCTTCCTGATGCTGACCGGTCGAAACGGGCTCCTGAACAGGTTCTTCAACAGGAGGCGCTGTTTCAGCGGAAAGGGTAGGGGCAGGCTCCGGAGTTGGTGCTTCGGGAACAGGCTCCGGTTGCGGAGCATCGGGCGCCTGATTTTGCGTATCCATTCCGTTGGAATCCTCTCCGTATTGCTCCAGCGCATTTTCATAGGCTTTTTGCAAATCTTCGTGTTGGGGGTGCTGTTCCAGGGCGACGCGAAATAATTCCAGGCCGCGTTCCGCATAGCCGCGTTCCAGCCAGAACCCGGCATCCATGATCGTTTGGCGAATTTCTTTTTCAATAATTTTTCTCCTTCGGTCCGAATCTTCCTGATCCGCTTGCTCGCTCCCGGTATTTTCCGGAGGAGTTTCTTCGTGTTCGCGCGACACCGGAGAAGGAGGTGTTTCCTGCCCGTTGGTGTACGCGTTTTCAGGCGTCTGCTCAACGTGTTCAGGCTGCGTGGTAGTGGGGGCGGGCGCCAGCGGGCCTGCAATTACCGGCGTTTCAGCAATAGGAGCGGCGGCATACTGCTCCATAACCTGAGGCGGTTCAGGCGCTTCGTGGTCCAATGCAGCCAGTTTTTCATATTGGGTATGCCATTCCTGCAGGCCAAAGTGGCGAAAAAAGAGGGCGTAATTATTGGCTTCCAGTTGCTCCCAAGTGGAAAAGCCCGCATCTTTTAGTGTGGAAAAAAGTTCGCCGACCTCGTTGGCAATGTTTCGTACAGATTCCAGGTTGCGTTCAAAGGTGGCTCTTTCCTGATCGGGGATATCGGCTAGTTGGGAATTCAGGTCCAGGTAGGCTGTTTGCCAAAAATTCATGTATTGAATGGCATGAACGACCCGGTCAAACTGGGTAGGGACGGCCTCAACCTGTTGTCCGTCGGCGGCAGTTTTCCAGCCGTCGGCAACAACCGTAAGCACCCGCTTTTGGCGGGTGAGGTTTTGAAACATGGTCAACGCATTGGCCAGGCAAAACCGGTTTTTCAGAAAATTATCGGTAACGAGCAGCAAAACCGGGCCGTCTGTTGCCTCCACGCGGGCGGCAAGTTGCCCCGGCAATTCTGCTGCGCTGTCGGTGTGGTGTTGAAACGGGATGCCGATACGCCCGATTTGTTGGGTGATTTTCTCGGCCAGGTTTTGGTTTTCGTGGGCGTAAACGAGATGAATGGTAGACATAATTGATTTGGTTCTACGATCTGTTTCTAGTTTCTGAATCTCCCGGTTTATTCCCGGGCGAGCGTTTCCATGAGTGCCGTAAATGTTTGTTTAAACGCGGCGTACCGGGAGGTGGCCGGCCCGTCGAAACCAGTATGAATACGGCGTACCTTATTTTGCTTGTCCAAAATGATCATGGTTGGGAAGGCAAGGACATTGCTCAGGGCAGGGAAGACTTGCGCTGCTTCTTTTTTATCCGCTTTTCCGGCAAGTACCAAATCGTATGGAAGATTCATTTTTTGTTTATAAATACGCAAGTGTGCATTGGCCTTTGCCGGGTCTTCGTATCGTTCAAACGCAAAACTCAGGACTTCAATTTTGTCGGCCAGTTGCGGATTTTCGTTTAAAAAGGCTTTCAGGAAAGTTTGTTCATCGCGGCAATTAGGGCACCAGGTTCCCATAACCGTAAAGATTTTGATTTTCCCGTCCAAATCCGGATCGGGGAACGTACGCAGATCGCCTTCCGGGGTTTTAAATGAAAAGGAAATACCGCCGGCTTCACTGCTAAGCGTGGTGAGCGAGTCGGGATCGGCCAGTTCGAATGCCGGATCGCGCCAGGCATTCCACAGGGTTTTGTAGTGCTTGCCCGACCGGAATTCGCCCCGCAGCGTATCGCCATCAATGCTCCCCGAAAATAAGTAGGCATGGGCGCCGTCAAAACAGGAAAGCCAGAATTTGCGGCCCTGCACGGTGCCCTCCAGGAAGCGGTAATCGCCCGTTTCGGTGCGGAAGGTCCCTTCCAGGCGGTTGCCGTTTTGTCTGAACTCGCCAATGGCGCGCTCAGGATCATCACTATCGATGCCGAACAGCGTGGCCCAGGCGCCGCTGATGTCGCGTTCCGGGGATTCATTCAGGGACGTAAAGCGGTAATCACGGCCGGCATGTGCATAAAACGGAATCCGGTAATTGGCTTTATTCGTAACAACCCATTCGCCTTGCATCACTCCGCCGCGGACACCAACGTGGATATACGAAGCGTATTCCGGAAAATAAATATTGAAGGTATCGCGGGCTGTCGAACGGTCGCGCCCATACCGGATGCTGTCGCAACGGATGCGCTCCGAACCGTTGATGATTTCTACGTAGAAGTTTACATCATCCACGTATTTGATCTCAAAGTTGAATGGGAGTTCGCCCTCCCGGAATTGTTCCTTGAGGGTATAAATGGTGTCTTTATCGCGAACCGGAACAGTATATTTATCCAGTTCAAGCACGCCCCGCCACATGCCGGGCGCTACCCGGGAATAGGCATGGTCTGTGGTGACACAATTGCTGAAAAAGACTGCGGCGAACAGGCCGGAAATGCCAATCTTAAGGAGGAGGTGCATGGTGTGGTATTCAAATCAGGCAATTGCACAAAAGTAGTGCAGTTTGTCCGATATGAAACCACGCAGGCACGCAATGGTTTAGCGGAATTGGTTACCGATGCCCGGCATCTTTTTTCGATACCGCACTGGTGAGGGTGATCAGGCCACCGCCGAGAAGAAACAGCCCGAGGGCTACATACAGGATAATCATACCTTAAGCACGTTTAAATAAAATGGTGAACGGGAAGTGAATGCCTGGCTCAAGGTTCACATTGTCCGAAAAATTGAACTGGATGATACTGCACTCGTTTTTACTTTTCAGATGCGTTCAAACAGCAACTATTTGTATAAAATGGTGGTGCTGGTGACCGACACAGGATGCAGGAAGATTATTGCGCCCGGTTATTTCTCCCGGGCAAACCAGCCTGGCGGGCTGTTCAAGTAGATTCGCTGACGCGTACCGGACAAATTTCCAAAACAGTGCCAATTTTATTTAACAGATTTCAAATAGCTGCACTTGTTCATGTATGCCTGGGTCTGTTTGTTGCCTGGAGGCAACACAACTTCCGGTTATTTGTTAAATCCAGTATCTTTGTCCGACAATCAAAAAAATCCAGTAGTTCATGTTACAACATTGGCTCAAAGATTTGGTCGAACGGCATGCTTTCGGTGCCTGCCAATACTTGGGTGAAAAAATGCACATAGCGCCCGCTATCGTGCGCAGGTATTTTATTTATACCTCCTTTATCGGGATGGGATCGCCCCTGGTATTGTACCTCGCTGTTGCGTTTTGGGTAAACCTGCGCCGGTACATACGTCGCGGGCGCAGCGTGTTGTGGGAATAAACTACCCGGTCAAAACATGTTCAACAGGTTTTTGCGTGCAGTTTCCACGCCTTCCAACGGGTTGCTTTTGTAGTGTTCCAGTTCGACAATAAAGTATTGCAACCCGGCCTCTTCCCGGTTTTTAAAGATCCCCTTAAAATCAACAATGCCTTCGCCGACTACGGCCGTTTCGCGCTGGTCGGGTGCTGTCAGGTCTTTTGCATGGCACAATTCCCAGCGCCCCGGGTACTTCCGAAACCAGTCGACCGGGTTGCTTTTAGCATACACAACCCAGCACAGGTCCATTTGCATGCCCATCAGGGCAGGGTCGACCTCTTGCAATATCCATTCGATAAGCAGGCGCCCGTCGGGTGCTTTTTGCTGGTATTCGTACTCGTGATTGTGGTGCCCGAATCGCACGCCGGCTTTCTGGCAATAGCGGCCCATCGCGGCGTAGCATTTAACCACCTTATCCATCCGTGGCCATTCGTCGGCATTAATTGACGGGCTGATCAGATATTTCAGGCCAAGCGCCGGCGCGGCATCGATCCATTTTTTTACGGTGTCGCTGATGTCGTCGTTGGCTTCGTCGTAAATGGCCAGTGAAATGCCGGCATGGGTGCTGGGCATACTCAGGCCGTTGTCTTTGAGCAGCGCGCCGAATTCCGGGTATGCGTAGCCAAATAAGTTTCCTTCATTGAACCCGTAGGCCTCCACTTCGCGATAACCCATTTCGGCTACGGCCTTCAGCGTATTGACCGGGTCTTTTTTCATGTCGTCGCGTAAACTGTACAATTGAAGGCCAAGGTGTTCGGGCACCGATGCGCGGGGGCTGCAGGCCTTGTTCCCCAAAGCGTAAAATCCGGCTGCTGCCAGAGTGGTGGATTTCAGGAAATGCCGGCGGGAAAGTTTTTTTTGCATCATGTTTAATTTTTGGTCCGAATGCATTTTTCAGGTGTAGCTTTCAGCTAAGATGCTTGATTTCATTTATGTATTTGAATAAAAGCGACCGGGAACCCGGCAACGCCAAAAACGAAAATTTCAAACAAAGACTACCAAAACCCACCGCCTTTATTTTTAAATTAAGCTGATTCGTATTTGGAGTTTAGGTGGCTATTGTTTGTAAATTACCCCCAGATTATTTTTAATAACGCACACTATGCTAGGGGCGCGGATTCGCCAGGCGCTCTTGTCCGCAATCGATTTACAATGATACAAGTTCTCCACATTGCTGCTGAATGTTATCCCGCCGCCAAAACCGGTGGCCTGGGTGACGTTGTCGGCTCGTTGCCAAAATACAATACCCAGGCGGGGGTGCTGACCGCCGCGATTATTCCAAAATACAGTCTGCGCTGGATTGAAAATCAGCACTGGACGACGGTATACACCAGTTCGGTCTGGATCAATTGGCGGCAATGGCATTTCCGCGTGCAGCAACAAACGGGCAACACCCTGGGATATCCGCTTTTTGTGGTCGACATCCCCGGGCTGTATGATCGCCCCGGTATTTACAACGACCCGTCTGGCGCCCCTTTTGGCGACGAACTGGAGCGGTACATTGCTTTTCAGCAAGCGGTGCTGGACTGGCTGTTGTCCTTTCCCTGGCAGGAGCGGCCACGCGTCTTGCACTGCCACGACCATCACACGGCACTGATTCCCTGGATGGTAAAGTACTGCCCGGCATACCAACAACTGGCGCCCATTCCTACCGTTTTTACCATCCACAACGGCCAGTATCAGGGCGCCTTCAGTCCTAAAAACGCGCACCTGCTACCGCCCTACGAAGCCAGTGCGCGTAGTTTGCTCGACTGGGGGGGCATTATTAATCCGATGGCCACGGCGATCAAAACAGCCTGGGCGGTTACGACAGTTTCGCCGTCTTATTTGTTTGAACTTCATCAAAACAGCATGGGGCTTGAATCCCTTTTCCGGCAGGAATGGCGTAAGGAACACGGCATCATAAACGGGATCGACAGCCAGGTTTGGGACCCGGCCACCGACCCAATGATCCAATTCAGGCTGGAAGCAAAAAATATTACCAAGTATAAAGCCAAAAACAAAAGAGTGCTTTGCGAGTGGTTTGGCTTCTCCAACAAGTATCCGCTGGTGAGTTTTATCGGCAGGATCGTCAACGAAAAAGGCGCCGACCTTCTACCGGATACCTATCGCCGCTTGTTGCAGAGCGGTGCGCGGATCAATTTCCTGATCCTGGGCACCGGGGAAAGCTGGACGGAGAACGAACTTCGGTCGATGGCGCACCAGTTTCCCGGCCGCGTCAATGCCGTGATCGACTACAACGAGGCCCTGGCACATCAGATTTACGCCGGGTCGGACTTCCTGGTCATGCCCTCGCGGGTGGAACCCTGCGGACTCAATCAAATGTATGCCATGCGGTATGGCACGATCCCAATCGTGCGGTCGGTCGGCGGCCTGAAAGATACCGTGCCGGATATCGGCGAGCCGGACGGCACCGGCAGAGGGCTGCGCTTTGACCAATTCAGTGTGGAAGATGCCACCTATGCGGTGTACCGGGCAGCCTCCATGTGGTACAATGACCCGGAGACGGTTGTGCGCCTGCGCGAACGGGTTATGGCCATTGATTTTTCCTGGGAAAAAACAATTGAGCAGTATTTCTCGGTTTACCGCAATTTGGGCGCCGCCATCCAGCCCGAAGCGGTGAAACTGGAGGCTACGCCTACGGAAACACCGGCGCCCAAAGTGGCGCCTGCGCGCAAACCAGTTAAAAAGACAGCCCCGAAAAAAACAGTCGAAACACAACAACCCACGGTTACCGGGAAAAAGGCGAAACCGGCAAAAATGAAAAACATCGGACCGGAAAAACCGGCGGAAGCCCCCAAGGCAAAACCTGCCGGAAAAACGCCCAAGACCGCTTCAAAACCGAAGCGACCCAAAAAATAGTAAACTGCAAACAACGCAACACCATGATAAAAATGATTTCCTTGATCCTGGGCGGTGGTGCAGGTTCCCGCCTGTTTCCGCTAACGGAAAAACGCTCCAAACCTGCTGTCCCGATTGCCGGTAAATACCGCCTCATCGATATTCCGATTTCCAACTGCATCAATTCCGGCGTCAAACGCATGTTCGTACTCACACAGTACAACTCGGCCTCGCTCAATGCCCACATCAAGAACACCTATAATTTTGACCATTTTACACATGGTTTTGTCGACATTCTGGCCGCCGAACAAACGCCGGGCGATTCCAACTGGTTTCAGGGCACTGCCGATGCCGTTCGGCAAAGCCGCAAGCACTTTGAACGCCACGATTTTGACTATGTGCTCATCCTGTCGGGCGACCAGTTGTACCAGATGGATTTTGAAGAAATGGCGCATTATCATATCGAACAGAATGCCGATATCACGATCGCCTGCCTGCCGGTAAATGCCAAGGATGCCACCGGGTTTGGAATTATGAAGGTGGATGACAAAGGGTACATTCCCCGCTTTATTGAAAAACCGGCAACAGACCAGTTGCCCAATTGGGTCAGTGAGGTGAGTGCGGCATACCAGAAACGGGGCCTGGTCTATATGGCGTCTATGGGAATCTATATTTTCAATCGAAAGGCCTTGCTTGATTTATTTGACCAGCATCCGGATTCTACCGATTTTGGAAAAGAAATTATTCCGGCAGCGATTCAAAGTCGCCGGAAGGTGGCCGCTTATCCGTATAGTGGCTATTGGACCGACATTGGAACAATCCGTTCTTTTTTTGAGGCCAACATTGAGCTGACCGATCATATCCCGTCGTTCAATTTGTTCGATACCCGCCGCCAGATATATACCCGGGGGCGTATGCTTGCACCGGCCAAGTTTTACGGCGGTACGCAGGTAAATCGAGCCCTGATTGCGGAAGGCTCCATTATCCATGCCCGCGTGATTGAAAGTGCGATCATTGGGATTCGTTCGCGGATTGGTGAAAATTCGGTGGTCAAAGATGCGATTGTCATGGGGAATGATTCGTACCAAACACTCCAGGAAATTGCTACCAACCCGGATGAAATTCCATTGGGCATCGGGCATAATACGCACATCGAGCACGCCATTCTCGACAAGGATTGCCGGATCGGGAATAATGTCGTGATCAAAGGCGGAACACATCTCGCCGATACCGATGCCGATGGCTATTGTATCCGGGACGGGGTGGTGGTTGTAAAGAAAAATGGCGTTATCCCGGAAGGCACCCGGATCATGTAAACCGAGATCGACCTTGAACTTTTTTGACTGAAATCCGGCATGGAACCGGTGGTTTGCTATTTTTGTGAAAATTGAAATTCAAATCCAAAATTTTCCAAAAATGTTACGAAAACTGCTGATTACCGCTTGCCTGATCTTTTGCGCCTTTTCTCCTGCCTTTACACAACCTAATCCAACTTCCAACAACGTTTTGTTTCTGCTCGACGCCTCAGGCTCCATGTGGCAGAAACTGGATGGTGCGTTTAAAGTCACTATTGCCAAAACGGTATTGCAAAATCTGGTGAATAACCTGCCGGATAACACCCATGCAGGGCTGATCGCATACGGGCATAACCGGAAGTCCGACTGTGCGGATATTGAAACGTTGATCCCGCTGGAGCCGCTGGACAAAAAACGTTTCGCCGAACGCCTGGATGCCTTGAATCCAATTGGGATGACCCCAATTGCCAAATCCATAGAGCATGCACTGAAAATGCTTCAACAGGAACCGGAGGCGGTCACCTGTATCCTGGTTAGCGACGGCCTGGAAACTTGTTCCGGAGATGCCTGCGAGCTGGTGCGTCAGGCAAAGGCCCGGGGTGTCCGACTGACGATGCACGTCATTGGTTTCGGGTTGGAGGAGCAGGACCTTTCGGCTTTGGAGTGCATCGCACAGGCCGGCGGCGGGCAATACTTTTCGGCAAACAATGCCGAAGAACTAGGCAAGGCCCTGGAAAAAACCGTGGAACAACCCGCCATGGACGGCGGCTTTTTATCGGTCAAAGTCAGCCTTGACGGGCAACTCAAAGACGCCACCGTGCGGGTGTTTAAACAGGGTGAAACCGTGGAAATCGCTGCCGGGCGCACCTACGAAGCCGCCGCGACCAACCCACGTATATTTCAACTGCCTGCCGGGAAATACACGGTCGAGGCAAGTGCCGTCCGCATCGACGGGAATCCGGTACAAACATTCCGGGAAGTTGTGGTGCAGGGCACCGACACCACAACCCTGGTGGCCGATTTTTCCCAGGTTACCTTCGAACTGCTGGTAACCCGGAACGGGGAGTTGTCGGATGCCGCGGTGTCGCTGCTCGATCCGGTGACGAAAAAGGCGGTTGCCAGCGGCCGGACGTATACCAACAAATCGCACAACCCGAAAAAATTCAACGTGATTCCCGGAACCTACACCGTTCAGATCAAAGCGATTGAAATTGCGGGAAGCCCGGTAAAGCTATTTGAAAATCAACGACTTGATGCCGGCGGGCAGCTAAGCCTCAGCCATGACTTCACCTCCGGCGAGTTGAAAATCGGCGCCCGGAAGGCCGGCGCTCTGATTGATGCTGCCGTGACGGTTAACCAAAAAACGGATAATAAAAACATTGCCGGCGGGCGCACGTACACCAGTGCAAACTCCAACCCCAAAAGTTTTACGCTGCCACCCGGAACGTACACTGTGGTGCTTAGCCCCGTGCGACCCAAAGACCTGGCGAAAAAAACAATTGAAGTAGAAGTGACCGCCAAAGGAATAACCGAAAAAATTGTAGAGTGGTAACGGTCCCCGACGTGGCGCCAGTTATCTGCCGGTTCAGCTGTTCAACATTACCGGCATGACCAGCATGAGGATTTCCCGGTCGTTGTTGTCCTCCTCGATCGGGGTCAGGATGCCTGCTTTCGACGGCGTGGAAAATTCCATCCGGACCTCCTCGCTGTCGAGTGCTGTAAGCATTTCCACCAAAAATTTGGCGTTGAAGGCGATACGCAGGGGCGTGCCTTCAAAACTGCAGGTCATTTGCTCGGTGGCTTCGTTGGAAAAATCGAGATCCTGTGCGGAAATGGTCAGGCTTTTGTCCGAAACATCCAGGACAACCTGGTTTGTGGTTTTGTTGGCATAGATCGCAATCCGCTTCAGCGAATTCTGGAAATCGGCCCGGTTAACCGTCATGGCGTTCGGATTGTCGACCGGTATGACGGCATTGTAATCCGGGTACCGCGCATCGATCAGGCGACAGATCAGGTTAAAGTCGCCGAAGTTGAAAAAGGCGTTCGACTTGTTGAAGGCAATGGCAACGTTGTCGTCGGCGGGTAAGGCATTTTTCAGCAGGTTGAGCGCTTTTTTCGGGATGATAAACGAGGTTGCTACTTCGCCGGCCAGTTGGTGCGTACCAATTTTGACCAATTTGTGGGCATCGGTAGCCACGCAGATCAGTTTGTTGAAATCGATCTGGAAATACACGCCGGTCATCGCCGGGCGCAATTCGTCGTTCGAAGTGGCAAACACCGTTTTGTTGATGGCTTCGAGCAGGTACTTGCTGCTGATTTTGACGGTGTCGGTTGTATCCGCTTCGGGGGGCGTGGGGAAATCTTCGCCTTTTTCACCGGCCAGCCGGTATTTGCCGTAGGAAGAGGTGATTTCGATGCCGTAGTTTTCTTCGTCGACGGTGAAGGTCACGGGTTGCTGGGGTAGCGCTTTCAGGGTTTCCAGCAGAATTTTTGCCGGCACGGCAATCGTAAAATCATTATCGGCCAGCACCTCGATGGTGGTGGAAATGCTAGTTTCCAGGTCGGTGGCGGTAATGGTTAGTTTTTTGTTTTCTATGGAAAAAAGGAAGTCCTCCAAAATTGGCAATACCGGGTTGGAGCCGATTGCACCGGAGGCGACTTGCAGTTGCTTCAGAAGTTCGGAAGAAGAAACACTGAATTTCATTGGATGTTATTTGATTGAGAATGCCAGAAAAACGGCAAAATTATGCGTTGGAACGGTTTTTATTCAAATTTTGGGCCGTGCAAAAATACATCCTCCGAGTCGGCTTTTTGTGGAAAAAAACTAACATTCTGTTAATAACAGAATCCCGTACCTTTGCACACTACCTCAGGAAATTGGTCTTTTTAACCGCGTTTTATGCCCACCACGCCCATTAAAAATCCCACAACTATAACATCCAAAATGCGCCGGAGTGCCCCGCACATCCGCGCGGTCAGCCAATTGACATTGCCGCTGCCCAACGTTATTCGCCTGGATAACGGGCTGCCGGTTTACGTGCTGGATTTTCCGGAGCAGGAAATTCTGAAACTGGAAGTAGTGTACAATGCCGGCCGGCCGGCCGAGGCCAAGCGGTTGGTCGCCCGGGCCACGGCGCGGATGGTACAGGAGGGCACCCGGCAAAAAAGCGCCGCGGTTATTGCCGAGTTGATCGACTTTTACGGGGGCTCCCTGAGCATACCGACGAATCTCGACAGTGCCAACTTTCTCCTGTTTTCCCTGCACCGGCATGCCGAAAAACTGGTCCCTGTTTTTGCCGAATTGCTGCATGAGCCGGCTTTCCCTGAAAATGAACTGGAAACCTTCAAGCGTGCCGGCGCCCGCTCGTTGGCCATCGACCTGGACAAGGAGGAAGTGCTGGCTTACCGAAAAGTTACCGAGTTGATCTTTGGACCGGACCACCCGTACGGCTACAATTCCACGCCGGAGGACTATGTAGCCTTGCAGCGCACCGACCTGACCGGGCATTTTGAGCGCTGGTACACGCCGGCGAATTGCCGGATTTTTGCCAGCGGGCGCGTCGATCATGCTGTTCAGCGCCTGCTCAATCAGCACTTTGGGCAGGAGCGCCGGGAAGGGGCAGCGTTGGCGGTTTCGCCCATGGCGCCGAAATATGCGGCACAAACCATCCACTTGCGTCATCCCGGCTCCCTGCAAACCGCCGTCAAGATCGGCCGGCCGCTTTTTGCCCGCCGCCACCCCGATTACAACGGGATGTATGTGTTGAATACCATTTTGGGCGGTTATTTCGGCTCCCGGCTCATGCGGAATATTCGCGAAAAGCGCGGGTATACCTACAATATTTATTCTACTGCCGATGCCATGCTGCACGATGGCTGTTTTTATATTGCCACCGAAGTGGACAATGCAAAAGTGCGCGCGACCATCAAACAGATTTTTGCCGAGATGGACCGCCTCCAGGAAGCCCCCGTTCCGGATGCCGAACTGAACATGGTGCGGAATTACCTGCTCGGCATGTTGCTGAACGGACTGGATGGTCCGCTGAATATTTCCGATGTGATCAAAACCCTGGTAACGGAAGATCTTCCCCTGGATGCCTTCGACGGTCTGGTGCATACCATCCGCACGATAACGCCAAAGCAACTTCAAAAGCTCGCCCGGCGGTATTTGAAAACGGCTGATTTTAGTGTGGTCACTGTTGGAAAATGACAATTGCACCGCCGGCATTGCCGAAAAAAACGAGCCGTTTGGCGCACCACATTCCGGGACGCAGCAGATTTTGCAGCATTGCTTCCGGGAAAACCCTGAAAAATGCATTCTTTTGAAGGAAAATAAAGGAAAATTAAAATTTTGCAATTGCAATTCCGTGTTCCGTTTTCAAAAATTCATGTGTAGTTTTGCGCGCTTTTTAGCGTAAGTTGCACTTTTTCCGAAGAACTTTAAATCTGACATACTTTGAACTTTTTCAAATTTTTTAAGCAGGAGTTGGCAGTGGACCTGGGGACGGCCAATACGCTCATCATGATGGATGACCAGGTAGTGGTGGACGAGCCCTCGATTGTTGCCACGGACCGGCGCACCGGACAGACGATCGCCATCGGGCACCGGGCAATGCAGATGCACGAAAAAACCCACGATAACATCAAGACGGTGCGCCCCTTGAAAGATGGCGTGATTGCCGATTTCCAGGCGGCGGAAGCCATGATCCAAAGCATGATCCAAATGGTGGGTAAACGCAGCTCCCTGTTTGGCTATCTGAAAATGGTGATTTGTATCCCAAGTGGAATTACCGAAGTTGAAAAACGCGCAGTTTTTGATTCCGCCGACCACGTGGACAGTAAAGAAACCTACCTGATCCATGAGCCGATGGCCGCTGCTCTGGGCATCGGGCTGAACATCGAGGAGCCGATCGGAAATATGATCATTGATATCGGTGGCGGTACTACTGAAATTGCGGTGATTGCGCTTTCCGGTATTGTTTGCGACCAGTCGATCCGCATTGCCGGCGACGAGCTCACCAATGACATCATGGGTTACATGAAGCGGGAGCACAATATTCTTATTGGAGAACGTACCGCCGAGCAAATCAAGATCAACGTAGGCTCCGCTTTGCACGAATTGGAAAACCCGCCGGAAGATTATGCCGTGAACGGCCGCGACTTGATGACCGGTATTCCGAAACAAATCAAAGTCAGCTACCAGGAAGTTGCTTATGCTTTGGACAAGAGCATCAGCAAAATTGAAGACGCCGTGTTGAAAGCGCTTGAAATGACACCGCCGGAATTGGCCTCGGATATTTACAAGACAGGCCTGTACCTCACCGGTGGCGGGGCTTTGCTTCGCGGCCTGGCCGGCCGCCTTGAGCAAAAAACCAAGTTGCAGGTGCATGTTCCGGAAGACCCGCTGCGTGCGGTGGTGCGGGGCACGGGCATGGCGCTCAAAGGAACCCACAAATTTTCCTTTTTGATCGACCGGAAGAGTGTCTGATTGGATGCACACGCAGCCACCAGGTATCTTTCCATTCCGGATTTTCCGCAAATAAAATTCCCGGGACTGTGTCGGCGCCTTTTGCAGGTTTGAACACAATCCCGGTTTTTTGAACTATGCACTCCATAATACAACTCTTCATCAAGCATGGCGGTTTGCTCACGCTGGTTGTAGTGGAGGTGTTTTGTTTTTTTCTCATCGCCTCCTACAACCCTACCCAGGGGCAGATTTCAGAAGCAAGCTGGACCCGGTACTCCGGCACGATGCTCAATTGGAAGCGATCTTTTCTGGATTATTTTAACCTGAAAGACGAAAACATCCGCTTGCGCCTCGAAAATGCCCGGCTGCAAACGCAACTGGCAAACTCCCGCATCATTGAAGTGCCGACACTGGATACCGTGACGCGAAAAGTACTGGCCGATACGCTTGAAAATAAACTTATCCGGCCGGAGTACCTGCTCATCAGCGGGCGCGTGATCAGCAACACCATCGCTGTCGGGAACAACTGGATGATTATCAACCGCGGGAAAAAAGACGGCGTGGAACCCAACTCCGGCGTGGTTACCCGATCAGGTGTGGCCGGCGTGGTGCGGCATGTGTCCGACCATTTTTCCCTGGCCATGTCGGTCTTGCACCGGCAAACAAAAATTTCGGCAGCGCTGAAAGGCTATCATTATTTCGGCTCCCTGGTTTGGGAAGGCAATAACCCGGAGTACATGAGCCTCACGGACATTCCATACCACCTTCCGGTCAAACAGGGCGATACCGTGCTGGTCAGCAACTACACGTTGCTTTTCCCGGAAGGGCACATGGCCGGTATCGTGGATGAAGCTTACCGCAAGCCCGAAAGCAATTTTATGAATATCCGGGTCAAATTAAGCCAAAGCCCGGCCGATATCAATACGGTGTACATCGTTACAAACAGGTACGCGGCCGAACTCCGCCAATTGCAAGAGGAGGTGAAGGATGAACAATAAACTTTTTTTGCCCAACCTCTGGCGATTCATTTGGTTGGTGGCCGTCCAGGTTATTGTACTTTCGGAAGCTTCTCTTACCGCCGACGGCTATTGCAACGTGCTGGTTTATCCGATGTTCATCCTGTTCCTGCCGATCCAGATACCAACGCCAGTTTCCGTTTTCCTGGGCTTTCTGATCGGAATTACAGTCGATATTTTTACCGGAACCATCGGTATTAATGCGAGTGCCGGCGCCTTGTCGGGCTACACCCGGGCAATTATTCTGAAACGTTTTGCCCCGCGCGGAGAATTTTCCGGAAAAGAGCCGATCCCATCCCCGGAGTACTTTGGCTGGCGCTGGTTTCTCATTGTAACGGCCATATTTTTTGGTATTCATATTTTTTGGTACTTTTCCATGGCCTATTTCACACCGGTATATTTATTTGAGAAAATCCTGCCCCAGGCTTTGCTCGGTTGGGTACTCTCCATGCTGGTGGTCATTGTGCTGACCCGCCTGTTTCATCCGAAGATTTAATTCTTAATTATGGCAGACTACCTGCGCGAACGACAACGAACGATCCAATGGGTTATTCTGGCCTGTTCCCTGGCCTTGCTGGTCAAAGCTGCTCAGATTCAATTGCTGGACGATTCGTTTCGGCGGCAGGCCGATGCCACGACGGTTGAAAAGATGACGATATACCCGCCCCGGGGGCTGGTATATGATCGCAATGGCGAGCTGATCATCAACAACAATGCGATGTACGATCTGATGGTAACCTTCAATCAGATCGACCCGGAAATGGATACGCTCAAACTCTGCCAGTTGTTGAATATCACCAAACCGGAGTTTGAACAGCTGCTCGACAAGCCCTGGAAAACCGGGAAATACTCCCGCTCGGTGCCGTTTGTTTTTATGAAAAAACTCTCCACCATTACGTATGCGCGCTTGCAGGAGTGCTTGTACCAGTTTCCGGGGTTTTTCGTTCAGGTGCGCAACATCCGCGGGTATCCGTATGCCGTAGGCGCGCATTTGCTGGGCTACATCAATGAAGTAGATCCGCGGGATATCGAAAAAGGCGGCGGTGTGTACGTTTCCGGCGATTACATCGGGGCCAGCGGTATGGAGTCGGAATATGAAAACCGCCTGCGCGGCGAAAAGGGCTATGCTTTTTTGCTCAAAGACAATTTGGGCCGCATTGTCGGGGAGTTTGAAAACGGCAGCTTCGATACGCTGCCCGTCAGCGGCGACGACCTGATTTCGTCGATTGATGTCCGCTTGCAAGCCTACGGCGAACAGCTGATGCAAAATAAAACAGGCAGTGTGGTGGCCATTGAACCCGCCACCGGTGAAATCCTGGCGATGGTGAGCACGCCAACCTATGACCCGAACGACCTGACCATGACCCAGGACCGCGGCCCGGTATTCAGCCGCCTGCTGACAGACCCGCTCAAACCGTTTTTCGATCGGACCGTCATGGCCAAATACCCGCCCGGATCGATCTTCAAAACCGTGGTTACACTGATCGGCCTCCAGGAAGGCACCATGAACCCCAATGCCGGCATAGGCTGTAATGGCGGCTATTTTTACGCCGGACGCCTGTACAAATGCCACGGACACAGCCACGTAGGCAATGTGGTGGACGCCTTGGCCTATTCCTGCAACACGTTTTATTTCAGCGAATTCCGCGATGCGATCGACAAATTTGGTTTCTCCAACCCGCAGGCAGGTTTGGATATGTTTGTCAAATATTGCCACGAACTCGGCCTGGGCCGGCAGTTGGGGGTAGACTACCCCAATGAAAGCGCCGGCAATGTCCCGGACTCCAGGTACTACGATCGCATCTACCCGCGCAAGCTCGGCGGCTGGCGCTCACCCACCATCATGTCGGTCGGTATCGGGCAGGGGGAATTACAACTGACCACCCTGCAAATGGCCAACCTCGCCGCCTGCATAGCCAACCGCGGTTTTTGGTACCCGCCGCACCTGGCCAAACGTTTCTTGTCGGGTGGTAAAATTCCGAAGGAATACCGGACGCCGCAGCGGGTCAGCATTGATAAAAAATATTTTGAAATGGTCGTGGAAGGCATGGCCCAATGTGTCAACCGCGGTACGGCGCGTTCTTGCGCCATTCCCGACATTCAGGTTTGTGGAAAAACCGGCACCAGCCAAAACCCGCATGGCGACGACCACTCGGTATTTTTTGCGTTTGCACCAAAAGACAATCCGAAAATTGCCATTGCCGTGTACGTTGAAAATGCCACCTGGGGCGCCACCTATGCGGCGCCGATCGCCAGTTTGATGATCGAAAAATACCTCAACGACAGCATTGCGCCTGCCCGCAAGTACATGGAAGAGCGCATGTTCAACGCCAACCTCACCGACAAGTACCTGGAAAATATCCGGAAGGCGGCAGCCAAGGTTGAAAAAGCCAAACCGGCGCCGGAACTGCCCTCGCCCGATGTGCCAACGGATGAACCGCCGGCCAAGTCGCCGGCTACGACGAGCGCAGATACACGGCCGCGCACGAAGCGGTAGTGTCCAATGGTGCAGCAACTAAAAATAGGGCTTTTCGGGCTGATAGTGAGGGGGTGACTCGCAGTCACCCCCTCACTTGGCCCCCCGCTCAGCCAAACGGGAATGTGAGCCAAAAATAGATTAGCTGCCTTGGTAAACTGCTCTGTTTTTTTGAATTTTGGGTCTACTTTTTTGACAGTTTGTTGAAAATGCAGCCTGCAAAAATTGTTGTTTGTTAGTATTAACCGCTGACACATAATCAAATAGCATATCTTCATCCCCTGCTTTTTAACCAAATCCACCTCAAATGAAACGCCTTCAAGAACTGGATTGGGATACAATCCTTGATTATATTGAAACGGGACAGGCTGCTTTGCTGATAGGGCCGGAAGTCATGCAGTTTGATGGCAAGCCAATGAACCAAGCTTGGCGTCAAAGTATTTATGAAAAGTTTAAAAGTAAAATAGCCTATTTCTACCAACAGGACGGGCTTTTTCTGTTTTCCAATAAAATCGTCAAAAACGACGCTGCCCGCTATGTCCGCAAGTTTATCAACGAGCGGGAGCCTGATGAAGCGATTTATCAGAAAATCGCGCAAATAAAATTCCCGGTAGTCGTATCCATCAACCCCGATACCTACCTTTCCGACCTTGCGTATAAATACAGTATCCGGCACCGTTTCAGCTATTTCCGGAGTCGTAGCAAAGCTACGGACGATGTTGAAGAACCGAATATTAACCTGCCGTTGTATTATAACCTTTGTGGCACCGTAAATGACGATGAATCAATCATTCTTGATTACGAAGATCTGTTTCATCTGATCTCATCCTCCGTCAGTGCACCCGGACTTCCGCCCAAGTTGACTTCGGCGCTGGCCAAAGTGCGTATTTTCTTTTTCATTGGTTTTCAGTTTGAAAAATGGTATTCTCAATTATTGCTCCGCTTGCTTTGCGGGCACGAAGCCAGTGAAAAATATGCTGTTAATCAGTGGCACGCCGACGGCGATATCAAGGATTTTCTGCTCCACCAGTTTCAAATAGAATTCCTGGACAAAGACCAATCGTTTCTGGACGAACTGTACGAGCAATGCAGACGCCGGAATTTCCTTCGTCCACTGGCCGATGTTGCTTCTCCCGGCAAAATCGATATTATCCGGATGATCCAAACAGGCAAGGATTTGGTGGCGCCGCTCGAGATTTTGCGGCAAAAAACCGAGCAAACCGAACTTAGCTACGACGTAACGCTTCTGATTGCCCGGTATGCCAACCTACAGGAAGAAAAGCAAAAAGGCATGTTGGACAGCCGTGACTATTTCACCCAGTACCACCAGGTGATTGATCAGTTGTTAACCATTGTTCACCAATCTTCCATTTGAGTATGGCCCAGTATCGGTATCCGGGTGTAAAGCCCTTTGAGACGCTCGATGCCGGTCAGTATTTCGGCCGTCAGCGTGAGATTCAGGATTTGTACGACCTGATCCTGCTGGAAAAACTGGTGGTGCTTTTCGGTAAATCCGGTTATGGGAAAAGTTCTTTGCTCAATGCAGGAATCATACCCAAATTAACGGATGCGAACGAGCCTGCACATCGCCGGTTCACCCCGGTTGTTATAAAATTTGCCAGTTACACCACGCGTACTGCGCACTCGCCGGTAAGCGCCGTTCAAGACCACCTGCTTCGCCAGTTCGGCAAACCGGTGCGTCCAAAGCAATGGCCGTTCCCTTTTGCCACGGATTCGCTTTGGCTTCTGTTTAAACAATATACGAATGCTAATCCGGGCCGCCACGTAGTGTTGATCTTTGACCAGTTTGAGGAGTTTTTTACTTATCCGTTGGAACAACAGGTGCAGTTTAGCGAACAACTAGCCGAGCTGTTGTACACCGAGGTGCCCCAGACAATCCGTGACAATTGGGAAACTTTGAGCGATCCGGAAAAAGAGTTTTTGGCTGAAGACATCCACGTGCATACGGTCTTGGCGATACGGGAAGACCGCCTGAGTTGGCTGAACAGTCTGAAAGGCGATCTGCCGGCTATTTTAAACAAACGTTTCGAGCTCAAGGGTCTAACCGACGAACAGGCTAAAGAAGCGATTGTAAAACCGGCTCTGCTGCCACAGGGCAACGATTTTAGTTGTCATGCTTTTCAGTACAGTCCGGAGGCGCTCGAGTTTTTACTTGCCGAACTAAAGAAAAGTGGTACGGATATTTACGACCACCACCACCGGCAACGCGGTATTGAGGCCTTTTTACTCCAGATTTGCTGTGAAAGTATCGAACGAAGGCTGATCGAACGGGCAAAGAAAAAGGATCGGGATGAACTGGTAAGCCGGGAAGATCTGCCGCGCTTCGACCGGATTTATGAAGAGTATTACAACAATAAGATCAATGAAATCCCGGAAATTCAACGTGCCACGGCAAAACGCCTCATTGAAGACGAACTTATTGGGTTTAACGAGGCAACCGGCGTCACCTTTCGCCTGAATGCCGACGGTCGTAAACTGCTGACCCACGAGGGCGTTGATGAGGCGTTATTGAAAAAACTGGTGGATTGTTTTCTGTTGCGTACCGAGCCCAATACCACGGGCGGTTTTAATTATGAAATCAGCCACGATACCCTGCTCATGCCGGTTTTGAAGGCAAAAGAAATCCGACTGGCCGAAGAAAGGCGTGAACTGGAAGCGGGAGAAAAGCTCAAGCGGGAAAAGGAGATCGCCGAAGAGCGGAAAAAACGTCGCCGGGCGAATATCGTGGCGGCATTGGGTGTCCTGCTGGCCCTGATCGCTGCAGGAGCCTCGTACTTCGCTTATCAGGCGCGCGATCTGGCACAAAAAGCCGAACGGGAAGCCATTGATGCCCTCGAAAAAGCCCGCATTGCGCAACAGATTTCAGAAACCAGATTAAAGGAACTGCAACGGGAACAAGCCCGGGCATTAATTATCCGGGGAGATGATTTTCAACGGTATGGGCAGCATAGCGATGCACTCTATGAATACGAACAGGCACTTAAACTCACACCGGAGGATGAAAACCTGATCCGCCTTATTGAACAATGCAAACGCCTGATAAATACCCAAAATCACAAGTGACGACAATATGAAACCAATCCTTACTCTATTCCTGTTTTTATACGCTGTAAGTTTCGCCGGCGCTCAATGTAACTACAGCGAACTGCTGGCCAAGGGGAAAACGCATTTCAGCCAACAGCGATTCAGTGAAGCGTTGAGTTTTTATAATGCAGCCCGCAATTGCGACAGATCAAAAACGGAGGAGGTGGATGCGGCAGTAGATGAATTGTTTGCGACCATAGAATTACAAAAAGAAAATGCGCGTAAAAATCGCGAACAGGCCGAAATGTTACGCCGCCAGGCCGAAGCGGCACAGGCCGAAGCCAACCGTGAAAAACAGCGATCCGACTCGCTTTATGCAGCACGCCAACAGACGCTTTTTGATGCGGACAATGCCCGCTTGCGCGCCATTGTGGAACAAAAAAAAGCAGATTCCCTGGCCGGCAGGGGCGCCTTGCTGCTTTCTACCCTTGTCCAAAAGGACGAAAACGAGGGCTTGCAACAATTGATCCATTTGGGCTACCGGTATTTTGCCTATAACACAGATCAACTTGGCCGGGATTACGCCCAGGCGCGCATCTATTTCGCGCTGGCTGGTTTCATTGAAACCAACCCTAAAATTGAACAGATGATCCAATGCGCCCAACTGGGCGTGCAGGCCGATAAGTTGTTTTTCGAAGGCGAAATTGATTCGGCTGAAGTTAGGTATCGGGAAATAGTGCAGCTTCTGGAAGCAGTTTCGGAAGATCCGGTTTACGAACGAAAACAAATTGCCGACATACAGGAAATCAATTCCCTGATAGAAAAACAGGCTCTTGAACAAAAAGTAGCAGTCGCAGATGTGCTGGTGCTGGATGGGAACTGGTGGACGGTCCCCGCTGCCTTGTTCGCGCTTCGCCCGCCGGCAGCCGTCATTATTCGAAACAACAACGCCCTGACAGACGCTTTGCCCTATCAACTCCTGCAGCAACAAGGAATTCAAAGGCTGACCATTGAAAATTGTCCGCGATTTACCGGGGTTAATTCCTGGGGAGCGCTGACAGGTTTGGAAGCCTTGCATATTTTGGGCAACACGGCATTACAGGCGCTTTATCTGCCCGGCAGGTTGGCCGGGCTGAAAACCCTGACGGTTGAAAATAACGCCAATTTAGTACGCCTTCATTCGACCGAACCGTTGCTGCAGCTGCAAGCACTTACTTTGAAGAACAACCCCTTGCTTAGTGAGACCACTATTTTGGCCGACTTGCCGGCCATGAAGAACCTGGATATTGCGGGAAATTTTTCCCTTGCCACCACCGGCCTTCCCATTGCCAGGATGGCGGCACTGGAGCGCCTCGCAGTATCCGATATCCGAGGGTTAAAGGTGTTTTCCGGCGCCGGGCATTACCCCCGGCTTCGTTACCTGACGCTTCGGAATATGCCCGATCTGGTGCGTATTGAAAATTTTTCAAATTTGCCCGTGCTGGAATCCATGGCCCTGGAAGGGAACCCCGCATTGAAAAATTTGAGAGCGTTCAAAAAAATACCTGCACTAAAGCAGCTCGCCGTTGAAAAAAACGACAGACTGCACTCCGTACTAAAATGGAGCACCCTGGATTCCCTGCAATCAGTTTCTATAACGGATAATGCCCGCCTTCGCCGTCTGGGCAATTGGCAGGCATTAAAAAAAGTGCCGGTTAAGCGGCTGGGCGGAAACAATTTTTTACATAAAAACCTTTCGGTACAGTTTTCTTTTTTATCCGATTTTTTTAGCGACAACAGTTTCAATGCCGCCTATAGCCTGGGATTGAATTTTTATATCGAAAGTCCCAAAAGTTTCTTGTCATTTGTGCCTTCTATAGAGTATTTTCGGTTTGAAGGGCTTTCCGCTTCCGATACATCAAAATACCTGCCCTTTTTTCGCGCATCAAGGACAATCAAAAACCCCGTTTCGGGCGTCGAAATGGAACAGGTTCGGTATCTGAATGGTGTGCAGCGTTATGACTTTCGCTATCTCAACCTCAAACTGCTTGGCAAATTAAATCTTATTTCAACCGAAACGCCGATGTATTTTTTATTCGGGCCTTCGCTGATGTACCGGTTTTCGGGTAGGGTGAGCGCGGAGATAGATGGTTCAGGGGAATTTTTCAAGGAGGAATTACAGGACAAAATTGCCCCTTATTTATTTGGCGGGATAGGACTTTTTATTCCGATTAAACGCTTTGTTCTGTTCGGCGAATTTGGCGGTAATTTTCCAATAGGAAATACCTACAATGACAATACCATTCGGCGTACTTTTTATTCAAGCAATGCGACGGTTTTCAATACTACGCCTGTCGACAACGCTTTTATTATCAATTACAAACAGCCGGCTTTTGAAACGTTTGCAGCAATTACCTTGGGTGTATCGTATCAATTGAATTATTACAATCCCTTTGCGAAATGAAAATCCATGCTGTTTTATTTTTATTATTATTTTGTATAATCGGTAGGCTGAATGCACAATGTGATTATAACCAGCTTATAGACACAGGCCGTGTATTATATCGCAGTGGCGATTACCGGCAGGCATTGATGAAATTTAATGCCGCCCGCCTTTGTAACAAAGCCTTGGCCGGCGCGGTGGACAGGGAGATTCAAAAGGTATTGGCAGCCATAGAAAAACAACGCGATCAGGATATTGCCAGCCGGATTGAAGCCGACTCTTTGCGCCACATTGCCGAGCTGGCACAATTGGCTTCGAAGGAAGCAAAACAGAAAACCGATTCGCTGCTTTTCGAACAAAAAAAAGCGATCGAATTCCTGGAACAGCAAACAATACAAGTTTGGCTGAAAGAACAAATTTCCCGTACACTGGTAGACCGCGGGCAACTATTGCTGCGCAATGTATCAGAAGGCGATACGGCTGCTTTTGATGCCTTGTTTCGGCAGGGGCTCGCATTTTATGCGGTTGACCCGCAAACACACAAACGCGATTACAACCAGACACGCATTTATTTTTCATTGGCTCGTTTTGTGCGTTCGGATGCATCGCTGGATGTGTTAATTCAGGCTACCGACAGGGGGGAATTTGCCGACAGCCTTTTTTACGCCGGTGCAATTGCGGATGCGCGGCAGGTATATGAAACCCTGGCACAAGCCCTGGCAGTCATCGGCATTGAACCGGATTATGAACTGCTGCAGATACAGCGAATTGACATCTTGGAACAAAAAACCAACGCACTTACCGGTTCCGGTGCATATTATACCGGTGGCAAACTGGTACTTGATGGCGATTGGTGGACAATTCCACGGAAACTACTTGATTCTGACCATGTACACACGGTTGTGCTTCGGAATAATGCCACAATAGTCCGCAGCCTGCCCGCCCAACTGGACTTGTTTTCCAGGATCGACACCCTGATTGTGGAAAGATGTGCCAATTTTACCGGGTTGGATGATTGGCTGGCTGCGCAGTTCCTTACAACCATTATCCTGGATGGAAATCCGCGATTGAGGGAATTACGTTTTGACAGGGCCTTGCCCGAACTCACTACCCTGACGATCAGCAATCACCCTGAATTGGTGACGATTTACGGATTTGATGCACTACCGTCACTGAAATCCTTTTTTCTGGTAAACAATCCGCTGTTCACGGTGCTGTCGCCGGCATTGGCCGGCGTTTCCCTGGAACAGCTTGTCTTGAACGGTGGTCTGATCGAACACATCAACTTGTCCGATGTACAACTACCCGGTATCAGATCACTGGAAATTACAGCATTGAAAAAATTGCAGTTTATCGCGGCAGGCCAATCCTATCCCGGTCTTCAATACCTGACCTTGAAAGACCTTCCGCTACTGGATAGTTTAAGCGGTTTCAATGACCTTCCCGCGCTTCGGGAGTTGGTTGTTCTGAATACAAAATTGAAGTCGCTTAAACACATGAGTAATTTGCCCTTGTTGGAAAACATAACCATTTCCGGTAACCCGGAATTTGTAGAATTTCCCAACGCTTCCGCCGTTTCCAGGGTACGTTCGATCAGGTTGATCGATAACCCCGGTTTTTCGCTAGGCAGGAATGATAATGAGGCATTCCTGAAAAGAATAGGAACCAAACGGATCAAAGGAAACGGCGCTATTTCAGCCCGATCTATAAACCTGAAATGGTCAAGGATTAATGATACGGATAGTGACAGATACTATAAAGGCGAATACATCGAAAAGGATTTTTCAGGCCCCTTTGCGCTGGAATTAGCGCTTAAAATGGAGCCGTATTCCGTAAGTAGTTCGCTGCCGCTTGAAGGATTTTTTGGTTTTCAACTTAATTACCTCAATTATGAGGGTAGCACCGGTCAAACCGATACCTACTGGGAGGCAGACAGGCTGTTTATTGACGGCAATGGCCTGATCGCAGCGCAGGTACTGACTGTTCCCGGACATGAATGGGTGGATATCGATATTGTCAACCTGGGTTTTCAAATGGGTTTATCGACCAGGGCTGACAAATTCGTTCAGTTCTACGGATATGGCGGATTTGGTTTGTTGTACCGGTTCCCGGGCAAAGTCGGGCTTCGCATCGGCGATCTGGCGCACGAGGAAAAAGTAAATGGGCGCGTAATGGGCAGCATAATGGCCGGGGTCGGATTGTCGTTGCGTATCCGGCAGTTGAAATTGTTTACAGAATTCGGTCTGTTTTCCGCCTGGGTGTCCGATAAAAAAATTGATAATGATTTTTTCGTGATCAAAAAATCATTCTATTCGGTTGATGGGAAAACTTTTTCAGAAACACCGGCAAACAATACGTACCGAATTTCCTACCGGCAGGAAACCTTTCCCACGTGGGGGATTAATGTGGTGGGCACTATCGGCGTTGGGTACATTTTGGGTTATAACTGATTTTTTTTTTGCGTTTCAGACACGAGTTCAATGGCCAAGCGAAAACCATACAACACCAGCACCCCACCTGCCCAACCGCTCGAACCCATACCGCCACCGCTCCGGGTGTTGGGCCTGTACGCCCTGGGCCAATTCGGTTGGTCGTTGGCCAGTTTCGGAGTAGCCAACCTGCTCATTTACTTTTACATGCCGCCCGAAACCGGTGCGTCGCTCTTTCCAACTTTTATCCACCAGGGCGCGGTATTGGGCGTATTGACGCTGATCGGCCTGCTTAGCGCCGGAGGACGGGTATTCGATGCGTTGATCGACCCCGTCGTGGCCAATTGGAGTGACCGTTCCACGGCAGCCGCCGGCAAGCGGCGCTGGTTTATGCGTTATGGCGCCCTGCCGTTTGTGCTGAGCAGTTTTTTGGTGTTTTATCCGGTTGGGGTGGGGGAGAGCGCCGGCAATTTCATGTGGCTGACCTTTTGCCTGGCCGCGTACTATTTTTTCTTCACCTTTTATGTTATTCCGTATACGGCGCTCATCGCCGAACTGGGGCATTCGCCCAAAGACCGGATGCTGATCAGCACCCTGCTTTCGGTGACCTGGGCCCTGGGTTTTGTGGCCGGAAACAGCACCTATGCCCTGCAAAGTTTGTTCGAGCAACAGGGCAAATCACCGGAAACGGCATTTCAAACTGCCCTGGCCTTGCTCAACGGCGTGGCCCTGGTTTTTTTATTGCTGCCCGCTATTTTCCTGAATGAAAAACGCTATGCCCGCCAGCAGGACTCGGAACTGAGTATCCGGAACGCCCTTTTGGCTGTTTTTCGAAATCAAAATTTCCGCCGTTTCCTGGGCTCCGATTTGCTGTACTGGCTGGCGCTCACCTTTATCCAACTGGGCGTTGGCTTTTACACGACGCTGTTGCTTGGACTCGACAAAGGCTATGCTTTTGTGTTTTCGCTGGTCAGTTTTTTGGCCAGCTTCCTGTTTTATGTTCCGGTGAATGTACTGGCCAAACGATTTGGGAAAAAACGGTTGTTGCTCGCAGCGTTCCTGTTGTTTGCCCTGCTTTTTACAGGCGTGGCTTTTATGAAGAGTATCCCCTTGCCGCCGCTGTGGATTTTGTACGGACTGGCGTTGTTTGCGGCTATACCCCTCGCTGTGTTCGGCATAGTGCCCAATGCCCTGATCGGCGATGTGGTGGAGGCGGAGGAATTGCGCACCGGCCGGCGGCTTTCCGGCATGTTTTACGGGGTGCGCGCTTTCGTGATGAAGGTGGGCATCTCCCTGGCCAACCTGATTTTTCCATCGCTGTTGTTGCTCGGAAAAAGTCTCGACAATCCCGCTGGTGTGCAGGCTACGGCTTTTGCGGCGGTGTTGTTTTGCCTGGCGGGCTGGCGGGCCTTGTTAATGATGCGTGATGAATGATGCGTGATGAGTGGGTCCCCCATCCCCGGTTGACGAACCCACTCATCACTCATCACTCCACAGCTTCCGCTTTGTACACGATATAGTCCGTATCGCCCTGCCAGGGGAAGGCATTGACTTTTTGGCGGTAATGGCAACGCACGGTTTTGCCTTCCAGGGGTTGGAGTTGTTCGTAAACGGCGCTGTTTTTGGCCGAGAAGTTCCAGGTGCTTTGCTCGGTCATCATCACGCTGCCGGCGAGGTGCAATTGGCCTTCATAGGTTTTAAACACGACGCCTTTTTTGGAAATTTTAAACAGTGTGCCCGAGCGGGAGCCCTCGCTGATCGTATAGGTTCGGTAAATGTAGTAGCCTGCGGAGAACAGGAACAGGCCGACTATTCCGGCCCAAAGGCTGCGGCGCAGCCATTTTCGGGCGCCTAGTTTTGCTTGATCGAATTTTGTAGACATAATTTTTTTATCGTGCGTTTTGGATCATACAACATTTTTCTCGCAGATTTTACACAGATTAGTTTGAACAGATTTTACACGGAAAACTCTGCGTGAAATATGTGTGATTTTCTGTGTAAAATCTGTGCGACATAAAAACAGTTCATCCAGTAGTGTAGTTTTGGATAGGTTTCAGCAGATGTCGACCCCGCCCGTACGTGTTTAGCGTGCTTGCCCGCTGAAGCGTATTCTCCCGCTGAAGCGTATTCTCCCGCAGATTTCCGCAGAAAAGGCCGCAGATTTTCGCAGAAATTCGCTTTGGGTAAGCCCGCGAAATTGATTTTCCCCGGACCAAATTCTGCGTCGATCTGCGGCCTTTTCTGCGGAAATCTGCGGGAAACCTCTCTACGAAGGTCGTACCCAAAATCCGCAAAAACCCACGATAAACACATACCCCGCCCTGCAGGGGAGACATCTGATTGATAGCATGCTAATTCTCGTAATCGTTAATTTAATGATCAAATCTATCCAAAATTCACGTTTTTTTTAAAATAGTCTGATAAAAGGCCAATGACCAAATAACCCGGATGTTGAACCACTCCGCACTCCGCACTCCGCACTCCGCATTCCGCACTCCGTACTCGTCACACCCCTTTCCGGCTCCCCCAAATCTGCACATGCAGCCGGTCGGTGTACCGGAAATTGTATTGTTTGCAAACTTCCACCAGCCAGCGGCGGCGTTGCAGGAGTTTTTGCCGGGTGTTCCCTTCGGGCATGAGCCAAATTTTTCCGGGCGGAATCGCATACCGCGCCATGAGTTCGAGCACCTCTTCCAGGTCCGTTTTTTCAGCCAGGACAAATTTGAAACTGGCACGGGCATTTTCCGAAAAAAAACGATACACGGCAGGTTTTTCCCGCAGTTTCCGGCTGTTGTTGCTGTTTTCCAGTTTTGGGGAAACATTGAACTGGTCGACCATTTCCTGAAATTCCGGCGTGGGCAGGAGGGTGCCGTTGGTTTCCACCTCAAAGCGGTAGGCGGGATCTGTTTGCCGGAGCAGGCGCATCAGCAACACCAGGGCGGGTTGTTGAAGCATGGGCTCGCCTCCGGTCAGGATCACATTTCGGCAGGGATATCGGGCCACTTCTGCTGCTACATCTTCGATGGCGCAATGTGCGATCCAGGTTTTTTTGTCAAATTTGGTATAGCCGGGCCTGGCGTCATTTGCGTGTACAAACCGGGTGCCTGTCCAGTTCCAGGTATAGTCGGTGTCGCACCAGATGCAATGCAGGTTGCACAGACTCGTACGCACAAAAACGGAAGGCAGCCCCATGCTTTTTCCCTCTCCCTGGATGGAGTAGAAAATTTCGGGTTTGCCGTTCAGCCTTGCAAGTTTGAGTTTGGTGTTCAATTAAAATAATTTTATCAAAGGTAAAGGCTGCTCGCTGCAGCAATATGAACGGGTTGGAAATTTATTTAACCGGCATTCTGAAAGTTTGGATAAAATATCCCAAGTTGCGACCTGCCTGTGATTACTATTCTAAACATGCAAGCAGGCTTGCGCGGCATATTTTCCCGCAGATTTTCATTGTGCGTCTGCGAAAATCTGCGCCCTTTTCTGCGAAAATCTGCGGGAAATTTGCGCTGTCGGGCTTGGTCACAACTTGGATTAAACTATTTGCCATGCTAAACAATCGAAACAAACAATTTGCCGTGCTGGTGCTTCTTTTTATTGTAGCGCCCGGAATACATTTTTTTTTATCAGGAGAAAACCATCTGGTCCCAGAGTTACGCTCCTATTTAGTCGGTGTACAAATTGCGTTGGGTATAGGTTTGACCTTGTGGTTCTGGATGCGGGATAAACCGGAAAAATAGTTGGTGAGATGGCATCTAGTCAAACAGTGCCGTTTGGCTAAACAGTTCATTTTCCACGGCGGCGCCGGCAACCGGCCCATCCTGTGCGGGCGCATCGGGCAGCAGGCGTTTGACAATGCGGAGCTGGTGCGTGTACCGGTTTTGATCGGCGTTGAAGATGCCGAAATGGTCGAGCTTGTCGATGCGCACTTTGCCGGAGGCGTGAATCAGGTAGCAATCGGGCAAAATAATGCCGACATGGCCGATATCGCCCTTGCCGTTGTCAAAAAATGCGAGGTCACCGAGTTGGCATTGCTCCATAAAATCGACCGGGCGCCCCTGGGTAACTTGTTGAGGCGCATCGCGCAGGAGGCGGATGCCGGCAATTTTGAACACCATCTGGATCAGGCCCGAGGCGTCGATGCCGAAGGGCGAACGGCCGCCCCATAGGTAGGGCGCATGCAGGTAGCGCCGGGCGATCTTGATGATCCAATCGCCGTTTTGCGGGGCCTGATTGGGTGTAATGACCGGGCCGGAAAACTGAAACGACTGATCGCCCAACTGGCAACGCAGGCCGTCGTAGCCCGGCAGGGCGGCGCCGAGCGTGAGCGGGATGAAGTGATCGGCCGCCATCAGGCCTTCCACGAGGGAGAGGTTCAGCGCGGAATGTTCCTGATAAACGTCGTATTCGCTGGGGGTGAGTTGCTTGAGCTGTTTTTGGTCCACCCAGCCGGAAAACCCGTCCCAGGCGCAAACCACTTGCTGCCATTGGTCCTTGCTGCCCGTGATTTCCACGGTTTCTCCAAATAACAATTGAGAAACCATTTCACTCTTGTCGGAGGGCTGGGCGCGCAACGGTGCGATACTGACTTGGCAGGCGGCGTACATGAAAGGTGAAGTCCTGTTGAAAATTGTTTACCAAGCAAAGAAAGAAAAAAAATTGTACATCGGTTGCCCGGACGTCCAACATCGACCTACAATTTGTTGAAGTAACGGAAATCGTGGGACGTATTGATTTTTTTCAATAGCTCATAAATCAGTCGGATCAGGTTGTTCACATCGTCTTTGTGTGCCATTTCCACCGTGGTGTGCATGTAGCGCAGGGGCAGTGAGATCAATGCGGAGGGAATGCCGCCGCCGGAGTAGGCGAACGCATCGGTGTCGGTGCCGGTGTAGCGGGAGGCAGCTTCCCGCTGGAAGGGAATGTTTTTTTCCTCGGCAGTTTCGATGATCAGGTCGAGCAGTTTGTTGTGCACGGCAGGCGCGTAGGTGACCGAGGGGCCGTTTCCGGCGCGCACATCGCCGTGTTTTTTCATATTGATCATCGGGGTATGGGTGTCGTGCGTGACATCGGTGACGATCGCTACGTTCGGCTTGATGGTTTCGGCCACCATCTCGGCGCCCCGGAGCCCTACTTCTTCCTGTACGGAATTGACCACGTAGAGCGTAAAGGGAAGTTCGTCTTTGTTTTCTTTCAGCAGGCGCGCCACCTCGGCCACACAAAAACCGCCAATGCGGTTGTCCAGCGCACGGCCGCAATAGTAGCGGTTGTTCACCACGGTAAACGTATCCTGAAACGTAACGACACAACCCACATGGACCCCCATTTTCAGCACCTCTTCCCGGTCTTTGGCGCCCAGGTCGATGGTAATGTTGTCGAGGGCGGGCATGTTGTTGGTGTCTTTTTCGCTGCGCGTGTGGATGGCCGGCCAGCCGAAAACACCCTCCACGGTACCGCCTTTGCGCAGGTGCACGTTTACCCGCATCGACGGGGCGATCATGTGGTCGCTGCCGCCATTTCGGATGACGTGGATGAAGCCGTCGTCGGTGATGTAATTTACAAACCAGGAAATTTCATCGGCGTGTCCTTCAATCACCACCTTGTAATCTTTCCCGGGATTGATGATGCCGTAGGCCGTCCCGTAGGTGTCGATTTTCCATTCGTCGATGTAGGGTTGTAGGTATTTCAACCACAGTTGCTGCCCGGAGGCTTCGAAGCCGGTCGGGCTGGCGTTGTTCAGGTATTGCTGAAGGAATTTTTCCGATTCGGGTGTAATCACATGCATCCGATTATACATTTTGGGTTAACGTGGTTGAAACAATCAGGCAAATAAGGCGCCCCAACCCTCGGGATTTTCACGCCATTGTTCCAATATTTTCTGGTCGGTTTCATTAATATAGCCCGCTTTGACGGCTTCCTGGACAAGCGTGTTGTACCCTGTAATGGTTTGAAACGGCAACTGTTTCGCGTCAAAAGCATGGCGGGCCTTGGCAAATTCATACTGGAAAATTGCCAGTACCCCTACCACCGTACACCCCGCCTCTTCGAGGGCTTCTGCCGCGGCCAGGCAACTGCCTCCGGTACTGATCAGGTCTTCAACGACCAGGACGCGCTGTCCGGCTTTTACTTCGCCTTCGATCAGATTCCGGCGACCGTGTCCTTTTGCGCTGCTGCGAACATAAACAAAGGGCATGTTCAGTTTGTCGGCAACCAGTGCGCCATGCGCAATCCCTGCTGTTGCCACGCCGGCAACAACATCGAACGGGCCAAACGATCCGGCAGCTTCTGCCAGGCAATTTTTCAAAAACGTGCGCACAACCGGGTAAGACAACGCAATGCGGTTGTCGCAATAGATCGGGGAAAGCATACCGGAAGCCCAGGTAAAGGGCTCTTGCGGTTTGAGTTGAACCGCCTTGATTTCTAACAGATAGCGGGCAACTTCAGCGGCGTGGTTCATTCAATACGGCGTTTGAGATGTTGGGGCAGGGTAGTTGGCGAAATGATAATTTGTTTCGAATGCTTGGGTCAACAAAGCGGAAGTTCGTTCTTTGGGCCGGGAAAATAAAACTGATTCCGACGCAGCAAATGTACAAAGTCTATGTAAACACTGTCCCGGTTTTTCTGGGTACACCCGAAACTATTGGCGCACTGGGGCTCCTGCCCGGAAAGGAAATCTACACGGCGCCTTACCTCGGCAAAAAAAAGCAACTCAAACAATACCTCGACTTGCTCGACAAAAACAAATCGGTAAAAACGGTTGCTTTTTATGCTGAAAATGCCGAGGAACTTTGGGTCGATTTCCAAGCTTGTTTTACGCAATTGGACGCTGCCGGGGGATACGTTACCAACCAGGAAGGCCAACTGCTGGTGTTTTTCCGGAGGGAATCATGGGACTTGCCAAAGGGGAAAATTGATGCCGGTGAAACCCCGGAGCAGGCAGCCGTGCGCGAAGTGCAGGAAGAAACCGGACTAAAAAATATTGCCCTCGGGCCCTTTCTGACCCACACCTGGCATACCTACCGCGAAAAAGATGTGCGCATCCTCAAGTGTACCTGGTGGTACCGCATGCAAACAACGGACACCGAAGTGGTGCCGCAAACGGAAGAAGATATCGAAGAAATCCGCTGGGTAGACCCCGCCACCTGGCTCGCCTCAGGCCCCGAGGTATACGGAAATATTCGCGAACTGATCCAACTGGCCGAACATGAAAAATGATTTGATCCAATATTACGCCGACCGTGCAGCCGAGTACGAACAGGTTTATGCCAAACCCGAATGTCAGCAAGACCTGCAGCGCATGGTGTCCATTTTGCAGGATATTTTTCACAACAAAAACCTGCTGGAAATCGCCTGCGGCACAGGCTGGTTTACCCAACGCCTGGCTCCAACGGCGGCATCCATTTTTGCGACCGACGTCAACGAAGCGATGCTCGAAATTGCCCGGGCTAAAAATTATCCCCGCGGAAATGTTCGGTTTCAGTGCGACGATATTTTCCAAACAAAAATTGACCGCCGGTTCGCCGGGCTGTTTGCGGGTTTTATCTGGTCGCATGTTTTGCTGGACCGGCTCGATGAATTTTTAACCCGGAGCCTGCAATGGGTCGAACCGGGGGAGCCACTGGTGTTTGTCGACAATTTTTTCATCCCCGGCAGCAGCACCCCCTTGCACCGCACCGATGCGCAGGGAAATACCTATCAATTGCGCCGGCTGGCCGACGGCTCGGAACATCTGGTGTTGAAAAACTTTCCAACGCCGGCATTTTTGCGCCGGGTTTTGGAAAAACACGGTTTGGAAGTTGAAGTTGCGGAATTGGGACATTACTGGATGGCTGTTTGCCGGTGTGGTGGTTCTGGAAAGTAAGACCAGATTTTTTCAGCAATATAAAGCCGTTTAAGGACCTTCGTTTAAGGGTTAAGCAATATTATTTTTTTTAGAACTGCAGCCTTTTTTTTACTCAAAATCAATAAATTGTACGTGCCGGATGGTAGTAATTGGCAGTTCATCTGCCATGGTTGATTACCTTGAAATTGGGTAGCGAAAACTTCCCTGCCGTCCATGCTAAATAACCGGGCTTGGTAGTGTTGGCTGGAATTCAGGCCAGTGCATTGGATGGTTTGGCCAGACAAATATGGGTTGGGGACTAGACACGTTGGATTGGGCGGCGTTTGCTCCGGTGGTAAAGCGGAGGTTTGGGGCTTTGAATACCACTTTTCCTGGAATTTGCTTTCTACCCATTCATTCAAATACAATTCCTCTTTACGGTATTGGTAATAGTAGCGGTCTCCGGGCAATTCCTCAAAGGTGAACGTTTCGCGGTCTACGATTTTAAATTCTTGCAGACTTTCATCCCATTCGAACAGCGTCGTTGAGTCGGGTATGCCTGGGATTGCCGGATTGGTGTGCCAGAGGCGCTTGCTGCGCAGCCGCCAGTCGCTGAAATTACCACTATAATGGAATTGGACTTCCGTATTTCCCTGAGTGTCGTACAGCGTAGTTGTTTGGTCGCGTGGTTGCCAGAGCCCGGGAATGGATGCAGTAAAATCCCGAAAAGTATCAACCAAGCCGAAGGAATTATAAGTCCAGTTATACTTAAACCGTGGTCGAAATTCATAGACAATTCGCCTGCTTTCGATTTGTTCTGTTTTTCGCCCCAGATTGTCATATTGAATGGCGTTTTCGGATCGAACTTTCCAGTTCATGCTGTCAGTTTCCCATTCACTTTCCTGATTAAAAATTTCCTGATTCATGTTGTCGTACTGACGAATCAACTGACGGTTGTTTATCCAGGTCAAGGTTTGTTGATCCCAGTTTTCCTGTAAACGCATGGTTACATTTCCAGCTGGGTTGTAAGTAAATAGGTAGCGCGAAATAGGTTTTAATATATTTGGAGCATTGCCAAACTCATGCAACACCTCTGTAGGTTGGTCATTTGTGTTGAGGTATGTTGTGGTGCGTGCGTTCAAATCCCAATTGATCAGATCGTAGGAGCGCTCTTCCACAACTACTGTTTGTTGCGGAAAGTAGCTGTGGAAATACCGGAAACGTTCTTCCCAATGTTTTGCGCTTTCAGGTAAATCGCTGGCGAAAAAGTAGGTTCTGCGTTGTATAACACTATCCAGATTGTTGTAATCAAAGGCTGTAGCATCGTGCAGGTAGATGAAACCGACAAATGCAGCCTGTCGGATCCGCTGATAGGTGCTGTCGACACGAAGGTGCTCGGGCGACTGGGCAATTAGTTGTAGCATGGTGGTCCAAACAGATAATGTAAGCAGACAGTTTTTCATAGATATATTTTTGAAAGGTTATTTCTACAAAGCTACATTTTCCAAAGTGTAAAGTTCCAAGTACTGTGTAAAAGCGGCCCTATTAACCGACTTTCTGTACCTTCCGGCTTTTAAATTGATATTCTATGATTCGGCAACTTACCTGCATTTTTAAAAACCGGCAACTTCGTTTTTGTACCCTCTTATTTGGAGCGGCCCTAACAATAGGGCATGCACTGAACGCCCAAAAACCTACCCCCGCCGACATCCGTTTCGAAGGATTTGAACAGCATAAATTGTTGAAACAGAATTCGCTGCTCCAACCGCTCAAACCGGAAAATATCGGCCCCTCGGTCTTTTCCGGACGGGTAGCCGACGTGGACGTAGACCCCGCCGACCCCACCCGCATGTACGTGGCCTATGCTTCGGGCGGACTGTGGTACAGCGAAAACAACGGCACGACTTTCAAGCCGGTTTTCGACCAGGAGGCATCCATCACCATCGGCGATATCGCCGTCGACTGGCGGCGTGGGGTGCTCTGGGTGGGTACCGGGGAGTGCAACAGCAGCCGGTCGTCCTACGCCGGTACCGGGGTGTATCGCAGTGCCGACGGCGGCAAAACCTGGGAGTGGCGCGGCCTGCCCGAGAGCCACCACATCAGCCGCATCGTGCTGCACCCGACTGATCCGGAGGTGCTGTGGGTGGCAGTGCTGGGGCATTTGTACAGCCCCAACGCCGAGCGCGGGGTGTATCGCAGCACCAATGGCGGCCTGAGTTGGACGCGCACGCTGTTCGTCGACAACCAGTCGGGCGCCATCGACCTTTGCCTCGACCCGGCTTCGCCAAACACCGTGTACGCCGCTACCTGGCAGCGCGAGCGCAAGGCCTGGGATTTCAGCGGCGCCGGCGCCGGCTCGGCGATCTGGAAAAGCACCGACGGCGGCGGTACCTGGGGCCGCATCAGCACACCGGAAAGCGGCTTCCCGACCGGCGAAAATATCGGGCGCATCGGCCTGTGCGCCGGGGCAAAAGATGGGAAAACCGTGCTGTACGCCTGTGTGGATAACCAAAATCCCAAACCGAAAAAAGACGAACCCGAGGAGGATGTGTTGACCAAGGATCAGTTGCGCGAAATTTCGGCCGAAGATTTTTTGAAACGCTCCGAAGACCAGCTGGCCGCTTTTTTGAAAACAAATAATTTCCCGGAAAAATACACCGCGAAAAAGGTGAAGAGCCTGGTGGAAAAAGGCAAGATCACGCCCCAAACCCTGGTGGAATACCTGGAAGACGCCAACGCCAAGCTGTTCGATGTCGATTACATCGGCGCCGAGGTGTATCGAAGTGAAGACGGCGGACAAACCTGGCAGCGCAGCCACGAAGAACCGCTCGAACGCATGAATTTTACCTACGGCTATTATTTTTCCAACATTCGCTGCCTGCCCGACAACCCCGACAAGGTGTACCTGCTGGGTTTTTTGATCCTCTCCAGCGAAGACGGCGGGCAAAACTGGAAAAACATCAACGGCGACAACGTCCATGTCGATCATCACGCGCTCTGGCTCAACCCCAACCGACCCGGTTACCTCGTAAACGGCAACGACGGCGGCCTGAACATTTCATGGGACGACGGCGCATCCTGGATCAAATGCAACAACCCGCCCGTCGGGCAATTTTACGCGATTGCCGTAGACGAGGACAAACCCTACAACGTGTATGGCGGCACGCAGGACAACGGCGTGTGGGTAGGGCCGTCGAACTACGAAGCCTCCAGCCGCTGGCATGGTTCGGGGCAATACCCGTACAAATCGCTGCTCGGCGGCGACGGCATGCAGGTGGCTATCGACACCCGGAACAACAACACCGTGTACACCGGTTTTCAGTTCGGATTTTATTTCCGGATTGATAAAAACACCGGACGCAGTAAACCCATTACCCCCAAACACGACCTGGGCGAGCGCCCCCTGCGGTTCAACTGGCAAACGCCGATCCATCTGAGCAATCATCAGCAGGATGTCCTTTACCTCGGTGCGCACCGCTTGTACCGTTCATTCAATCGCGGCGACGACTGGGAAGCCATTTCCGGCGATCTTACCCATGGCGGCAAACCCGGAAATGTGCCATACGGTACGCTGACCTCCATCCACGAAAGCCCCTTGAAATTCGGCTTGTTGTACACCGGCTCCGACGACGGGCTGATCCACGTCAGCCGCGACGGGGGCGAAACCTGGAAACGCATTTCCGACTCGCTGCCGCAAAATAGGTGGGTATCCAGGGTGATTGCTTCGGCGCATGAAAAAAGCCGGGTGTATGCCAGTTTGAACGGCTACCGTTGGGACGATTTCATGCCGTATTTGTATGTGTCGGAAGACTACGGCGCCACCTGGCAACCACTGGATTCCGATCTGCCAGTCGCGCCGGTGAATGTGGTGCGCGAAGACCCGGCCAACCCCGATGTGCTTTATGTGGGCACCGATTTGGGACTGTACGTATCGGTCGATCGCGGACAGCATTTTCAGGCGGTGGATTCCGGATTTCCCAATGTACCGGTGCACGATCTGGCTGTTCAGGCGCAGGCGAAGGAGTTGCTTGTCGGCACACACGGGCGGTCAATTTACAAAATGAACATTGCCGGCGTGGAGGCGTTGACACCCGAGGTGCTTGCCTCGACTATACACCTGTTTGAATTACCCAAAACCAGATTTTCCAGAAACTGGGGTGTTAAAAGAGCCTACACCGAATTAAAAGACCCGGAACTACCCGTGCATTTTTATACGGCAAGCGCCGGAACAGCTGCCTGGACCGTCAAAACAAAAGATGGGCTTTTACTCAATAATGGACAGGCGGATTGTGTTAAAGGCCTGAACTCATTTACCTTCGCGCTGGATTTTCAGGAAGCGGCCTTGAAAAAATATCAAAAAAATGTTCAGGACGCACAAAAAGATAAAAGCAAACCTGTCACACTGAAAAAAGCCGATACCGGAAAATATTACCTCCAAAAAGGCGCCTATGTGCTGGAAATGCAAAAAGACGGTATTACAACAAGTGCAGAATTTGTCCTGGAGTAATTTGTAACATCAGTAACCTTTCATCACTCAACGATTTTGAACTCAATGAAAAATGTAAAAAAACTTTTCCTGGCGGTACTCACCATTGGAACGTTTACCCTCAGTGGCTGTCTGCATATTTTAGAAGAAGTGACGGTGAAAAACAATGGTTCCGGCACCTATACAATGACGCTCGACATGAGCGAAATGAAAAGCATGATGGACATGTTCAAAGGCATGTCGGATGACAGCCTGGCAGAAGAGTCGACCGACGAGGCTCCTGCAATGGAAGATAGCGGGATGGGCGAAATGGGGTCTCAGCTGAGTGCGGTGGCGGCTTCGCTCAAAGACATCAGCGGCCTGACGAACGTGACGGAGATCAACGACACGGCAGCGTTCAAATTTGGCTACGCCTTTGATTTTGCCGATGTGGCAGCCCTGAACAAAGCCATGCGTATCATCAACAAGGAAAAATACGACAGCAAAGTGGACGAAGTTTTCCGCTTTAGCGGTAAGAATTTTGAGCGCCTGGCTTCCGGCGACCTCGGCGAAGAAATCAAAAAAGCCCTGGCAGAAGGCGAAGCACAGGATGAAGAAGGCAGCATGGATATGGTGAAGACCTTCTTTTCAGACATGACCTACAAGCAGGTCTATCATTTTCCGGACTACCGGGTGAAAAAGTCGAGCAACGACCTGTCCGAAATATCCAACGACGGGCACACGCTCACCATCACGCTCAAGCCCTTCGATGAGGAGCAGCAGAGCAAGAAAATAAGTGTGGGCACAAAAATAAAGTTGAAATAACCACCTGAAGTCGCCGGTTATTTTTTCCCGATCAGCTGGTCCCATTGGCGGACCGTCACACGTTGCTGCGGCGCCCAGGCGCCGGTTTGCCAGTTCATGGCTTCCAGATTGTGAAAATTGAGTTTGTAATCAAACTGGGAAGGCACATCGTAGCAATAGCCGTGGTAATAGTATATTTTACCCATTTCCCGGGCGCGCATAATTTCCAGCAACATGGTGAACGTGCCCAGGCTGCGTTTGTCGTGTTCGGGGTCAAAAAAACAATACGTGCCCGATACGGCATTTTCCCCAAGGTGAAAGAAACTGCAGGCCAGCAATTTCCCTTTTTCAAAAATGCTGTATTCCCAGCCTTCGGTCGGGATGTCGGCAGCAAGCGGGTGCAGAAAGGAATAAACGGTGAGCGGTTGCTGGTCGCGGAAACGCTGCGTGTGTTTCTGAAACAAGTCCTCCTTTTCAGGAGTTAACCGTACGGGTGCGCAACGAACTTCCAGGTCGGCATTGCGGCGGAGGATTTGCCGCTGGCTTTTTGAAAAATTCAGCGGTACATCCAGCCGGATGCGCAACGGTATGGTCCGGCAAATGCGCCCCCGGCATACGGCAAAATTGTGGCGGATAATGGAATAGCCAAGCAAACGCCAGCCCTGGCGGAGTATGTGATCCAGGTCGGTGGGGGCGATTGCCAGTAATTCGGCACTTTCATCGATAATATCCTCCAGAAATGAGCGGTGCGTTTGCATGATGCGACAGAAACACAGACGGGGGACAAATTAGTTCCGGGCAATTTTACGGATTTTTTGCGGTTCCATTTTCATAATCATTCACCCGAGACAGTGTAAAATATGCAGTTCGATTCACCAGTTGCTTTACCCTATCACACCTACAACAGCCTGTTTCTGAGCCTGCCATTTCGGGGTATTGAAGAAACGGGGACACACCTGGCGCTGTTTGCCCGCGTTTGTGCAGCCGGGTTTGAAGCCGGCAAGTCGCCCAGGGCAATCATTGAGGGGTTCTGGAAAGAATATGCGGAAAAATACTCCGATGCCGAGCGGATCGGCTTGCTTTTTCATTTTGTGCAATACCTGGAGCGGCAGGTGGTGCTGTTCGATTCGGTGGAAGATGCGTTGTTTGAAAAAACACATGAATTGAACGGCGCCGGCTCGGTGAACCACTTGTTGCTGCGCTTGTCACAAAACGCCGACCGCAAAAAATTGCTCGAAAAGCTGGCCGGTTTCCAGTTGCGCCTGGTGCTGACGGCACACCCAACCCAATTTTATCCCGGGAAAGTACTGGGCATCATCAACGACCTGGGACAGGTGATCCGGGAAAACGATTTGTCGCAGATACGCCTGCTGCTCATGCAACTGGGAAAAACAACTTTTCTGAACAAGGAAAAACCAACGCCCTACGATGAAGCCGTTAGCCTGGGCTGGTACCTGGAAAATGTATTTTACAGCACCTTGCCCGAAATACTGTTTCACCTGTTGAAAAACCTTGGCCAGGATGTGACCCGCTTCGAAAATCCGCAGTTGCTGGCGCTGGGCTTTTGGCCCGGTGGCGATCGCGACGGCAATCCGTTTGTAACTGCAGATATTACCCGAGCGGTGGCTTCCCGCCTGCGCGGCGCTATTTTGCGCCGCTATTATTACGACCTGCGTAACCTCCGGCGCAGGCTGACCTTCCGGGGTACGGAAGACTGGATCATTGCCGCCGAGCAAAAAATTAATAATACGCTGTACCACCCGGATGAGGATGCTTACGAAAATTGCCAACAACTGCTGAACGATCTGATGCAAGCCCGCGCAGTGTTGATCAACGACCACGACGGCCTGTTTCTGGACGACCTCGACCTGTTGATCCTGAAAATCCGCGTGTTTGGGTTTTATTTCGCCAGCATTGACGTCCGCCAGGACAGCCGGAAACACGACGCCGTGTGGGAGGCCATACTCCAGAACTGGAGTGAAAAAAATCCGGGCTTCAACTTCCGTGAATTTCAAAAAGCCGATGAGAATACCCGGATAAACCAGTTGCTGACAACGCCGTTCCGGCTGGATGAAAACGATTATGCCGACGCTTTTGTGAAAGAAACGATCCGGTCATTCCGGGCCATTGCGACGATTCAGGCTCAAAACGGGGAACTGGGCTGCCATCGGTACATCATCAGTAATTGTCAGTCGGCGATTCATGTAGCGGCTGTGCTGGCACTTGCCCGGCTAACCATTGCAAACCCGCCATCCAGAGATGTGGAGTCGCAAACACCCAATGGCAAAACGGCTGCGGAAAGTGCCGGGCCCGGCCTGGAGCAGACCATGGTAAACCTGGACATTGTTCCGCTTTTCGAAACGGTGGAGGATTTGGCGACGGCTGCGGCAGTCATGGAGAAATTGTACACCAACCCGATTTATTGGCAACATTTGAGCATCCGGAACAACCGGCAGACCATCATGCTTGGTTTTTCCGATGGCACGAAAGACGGCGGTTACCTCCGGGCCAACTGGAGTATCTATCAGGCCAAGGAAGCGCTCACGCGGGTGAGCCGGAAATACGGCGTCACGGTCATCTTTTTTGACGGCCGGGGTGGCCCGCCCGGCCGCGGTGGCGGGAACAATGCGAATTATTACGCCGCGCAAGGGGCCGATATTGAAAATCACGAAATCCAGGTGACCATCCAGGGGCAAACGATCAGCAGTACGTACGGCACCATTCCGTCGGCCCGGTTTAATATCGAGCGGTTGCTAAGCTCCGGCCTGGAGAATTTCTTATTTGAAACCCATGCACGGGAGTTGTCGGATGCCGATAAGGCCCTGCTCGACGAACTGGCAGAAGCGTCCTATCAGGCGTATCTGCAATTAAAAAATCACCCGGATTTTGTGCCCTACCTGGAGCAGATTACGCCGCTGAAATGGTATGGCGATACGAACATCGCCAGCCGTCCGACAAAACGGGGTACGGCCGCGGCCTTGAAATTTGAAGATTTGCGGGCCATCCCCTTCGTGGGCGCCTGGGCGCAAATGAAGCAAAACGTACCGGGCTACTTCGGTTTTGGCGCAGCCATTGCCGGCATGCGGGAAGCCGGCCGCTTGGAAGCGCTGCAGGACCTGTACCAGCGCTCCCTGTTTTTTCAAACCCTGGTTGAAAACTCCATGCAGTCGTTGTGCAAATCAAACTTCAATGTGACCCAATATTTGTCGGAGCATCCGAAATTCAAAGATTTATGGCAGTTGCTGTTCAATGAATATGAAACGGCGGTGAGGGGCTTGTTGGACTTGTCCGGCCAACCGGACATACTGGCAAATAATCCGGCCTCCAAGGCCAGTATTGCCATGCGGGAAACGATCATTCAGCCGTTGATCGCCATTCAACAATATGCCCTGCAGCAACTTCAATCGGAGGGGCTGGAGCCGGAGCAGGAAGCGGTTTTCCGAAAATTAGTGCTCCGGGCCATGTTCGGTATTATCAATGCTGCCCGGAATGCGGCGTGACCCGGGCAGTATCAATCTGAAGATTTGCGAATGAAGGTCCATTAAACACATAGGCACATAGGACACATAGCCATTCGAAAATTAAAATTCTATGTGTCCTATGTGCCTATGTGTTTTTATCAATTGGTTGTGTTTTGTACCGGGCACAAAAAAATCCCGGATTTTTCAACAAGAAAAGTCCGGGATTTTTTTGCCTGCAGGAAAGGCCTACTCACCCGCCTTCAACTCGCGCTCGATTTCCTCCATTTTTACATAATCAACAGCTTCGCTGATGGTTGGCGCCATGGCAAGTATCGTATCCAGGCGGGAGATTTCAATCAACTTGGTGACCATGGGCTGTAATTCACCGGCAATCACAAAGGAGCCCTGGTCTTTCCAGAGGCGGTGTGCTGTCAAAATGGCACTAAGGCCGCTGGAGTCTACAAACCGGACCTGGGATAAATCAAGGATGAGGTTGCGGGTGCCTTCCTGATTTAAAATAATAAAATCGCTTTTCAGTTGCGGGGCAATGACGGAATTGAGGTTTTCCTCTTCCAAAGTAAGCACCGCATATTGATCTTGCTTATCGATGTTGTATTTCATAGATGGCTGATTTTCAGAAAAATAACTGGTTGAGTGGCAACCTTTTTGTGGCGGGGCTTGTCAAAAGTGCAGGCAAATTTAGGTAATGCCGGGCGTATTTCGATGGTATTGGCCGGCGCTTTTTTCCCGGAGCGCTGCTTCCTGACAGAGCGGCAGGAAAAGCAGGGTGGCACTATTTTTTCGGAAGGTTCTGGCTAATGGCTTCGTTTTTCGTTTGGGGTGCACCCCCCCCTAAAAAACCAGAAGCCCATTTTTTTGTTAAAAGTCCACCCGGTTCGGGTAGAAAAAATTGAATTTTACCAATCAATAAGGTTAAACTTGTCGCATCTTTGAAAATACGGGTGAACCTTCATCCGGGTTGCGCGCGTTTTACAATATAACTTACGCCATTATTCATGAATAAGAAGTTTTCACCTGTAGTAAAACAGATCATCCATCAAAGCGGCCAGGAAGCCCGGCGGCTGGGGCATGATTATATCGGGGCAGAACACTTGTTGCTTGGGATCATTGCTGAACGGGACAGCCTGCCTATCCGGGTGTTGGATGCCTTGCTCGTCGATGTACATGATCTCAAAAAACGCCTCGAACGGTCTATTCCCAGGTACAGTGCGTATCCGCCCGCGGAGAATTTATTTGTCGGTGAATTCCAGGTGACCACCCAGGTGCAGCGCGTCTTAAAAGTCACTTTTCTCGAAGCCAAACTGATGAAAAGCGAAGAGATTTTTCCGGAGCATCTGATGCTCTCGCTGCTCAAGCATACCGACACATTTGCGACTAAACTTTTAAACGAATACGACGTGGACTACGATAACTTCAAGAAGGAGCTGGAATATGTTCGATCCGAACAAGATCTGGCCCATCCAAACCTGTTTTCGCAAGCATCCAGTGAAGGATCGGGCGAATACGAGGAAGACGACGAACGCAACTATCGCTCCGGCCAAAAAGGCCAGCAAAAAAGCCGTACACCGGTACTGGATAATTTCGGCCGCGACATTACCAAACTTGCCGAAGACGGCAAGCTGGACCCGATTATCGGCCGTGAAACGGAGATCGAGCGGGTGAGCCAGATTCTCAGCCGCCGTAAAAAGAACAATCCCATCCTGATCGGGGAACCCGGTGTAGGTAAAACAGCGATCGTGGAGGGTCTGGCGTTGCGTATCATGCAGAAGAAAGTCAGCCGGACTTTGTTTAACAAACGCATCGTAATGCTCGATCTGGCAGCCCTGGTTGCCGGCACCAAATACCGGGGCCAATTTGAGGAGCGCATCAAGGCAATCATGAACGAACTGGAAAAGAGCCGCGATGTCATCCTGTTTATTGACGAGATTCACACCATTGTCGGCGCCGGCGGCGCCACCGGTTCGCTGGATGCTTCCAATATTTTCAAACCGGCTCTGGCGCGCGGCGAACTCCAGTGCATCGGCGCCAGCACCCTGGATGAATACCGGCAGTACATCGAGAAAGACGGCGCGCTCGATCGCCGTTTCCAAAAAGTCATGGTCGATCCGCCCAGTCAGGAAGATACCATCAACATCCTCCAGAATATCCAATCCAAGTACGAAGAGTTTCACAATGTGGAATACTCTGATGAGGCCATCAAAGCCTGTGTGCGGCTCAGCGACCGGTATATCACCGATCGTTTTCTGCCCGATAAGGCCATCGACGTGCTCGATGAAGTTGGGGCCCGGGTGCATTTGAAAAACATTGTGGTACCCAAACACATTGAGGAACTGGAGCAAAAAATTGAGGACCTGAAGGAATTGAAAAATCAGGCCGTCAAAAACCAGCAGTACGAAGAAGCTGCCAACCTGCGCGATCAGGAGAGCAAACTGGTACGCCAGCTCGAGTTTGCCAAGGTAGAATGGGAAGAAGAAAGCAAAACCAAACGCTACCCCGTCGATGAAGACAACATCGCCGAAGTGGTAGCCATGATGACCGGCATCCCGGTGAACAAGGTTGCCACCAGCGAGAGCAACAAACTCGTGCACATGGCAGACGATCTCCGGAAAATGGTCATCGGGCAGGATGAGGCGATTGTCAAAATAGCCAAAGCCATACAACGCAACCGCGTCGGCCTGAAAGACCCGAAGAAACCCATCGGCTCGTTCATTTTCCTGGGGCCCACCGGTGTGGGTAAAACCGAACTTGCCCGCGCCTTGTCGCGCTACCTGTTCGACAGCGAGGATTCCCTGGTGCGGATCGACATGTCGGAATACATGGAGAAGTTCTCCGTAAGCCGCCTGATCGGCGCGCCTCCGGGCTATGTTGGTTACGAAGAAGGGGGGCAATTGACCGAGCGCGTACGCCGCAAACCCTATTCGGTGGTGCTGCTCGATGAAATAGAAAAAGCCCACCCGGATGTGTACAACATCCTGCTTCAGGTGCTCGACGACGGGCAGTTGACCGACGGTTTGGGCCGCAAGGTTGACTTCAAAAACACCCTGATCATCATGACGTCCAATATTGGCGTTCGTCAGTTGAAAGATTTTGGCCAGGGCGTCGGATTTGCTACCAAAGCGCGGATGGAATCTGCCAAAGAGAATACCAACTCCGTTATTCAGAATGCCCTGAAACGTACGTTCTCTCCGGAATTTCTCAACCGGATCGACGATGTGATGGTGTTCAATGCCCTGGGCCGCGAAGAGATTTTCAAAATTATCGACAATGCGCTTGCCGGCCTGATGAAGCGTTTGCAAACGATGAAGTTCAACCTGACGCTGACGCCCGAGGCGAAGGAATTCGTGGCTGAAAAAGGCTACGATCCGCAATTTGGCGCCCGGCCCCTGCACCGTGCCATTCAGAAATACATCGAAGATCCCCTTGCCGAGTTTATCCTGAACGAAGGCCCGGCCGAAGGCGCCTCCATGCTGGCTTCGATGAACAAGGAGAAAGACGGCCTGGTCATTGCCTTTACCGATGGTAAAAAAACAAAAGCCAAGAAGGGCAAGGAAGAAGAAGATATTGAAAGCAAGGAAAGCGATCCGTTGAGCAACTGAGTTGCAAGCGGTCCGGAATGGTAAAGTTGGAATCCCGCAGATTTTCCCGAACGGTAAAGTCTGCGGGAATTTTATTTTACAACAAACCGCGCCACCCCGGGCACATACCCGCCGCCACCGTTTTTATCCAGCAGGCGAACCACATAAACTCCCGGCGTCAAACCCGCCGTCGGAATGTTTGCCGCATCCGGTTGAATATTTTCGATCCGAAGGACTTCCCGGCCTGAAATGGTATAAATTATTGCGGTGATCGATTTTCCTGATTCCGGAAACTTGAGCCATACCGGTTGCCCGCGTTCGACCGGGTTGGGGTAAACAAACCACACCGGATTGGCAGGGGAGTTGCCAGGCTGCTTAATGCTGACCAGATCGGGTAAACTGTCGGCATAGCAGGTCAAATATTCCAGCAGGGTAGTGGTTTGCGCCCAAAAAGCGCCTAATTGATCTGCAAACTGCGCTTGGTCGTAAATATCGGTATGCCCGCCTCCGGGTACTTTTTGCAGGTAACTCCAGGTGCCTGCCGATACCGCCTGTGAGTGCAGCAAGCCGCTGCCTTCGAGGTAGGCGATATTGGCGGCCAGGCCGGATTCGAAGGGCACTGTGGCGTCGGCAGTACCGTGTATGCTGCTCATCGGCACATCGTCGGCATCAATCCATTCGCGGCGATACAGGCCTCCCGACATGTTGATCACCGCTTCAATGGCTGAAGAATGGCTTTGGTTGACGGCATTGCCGGTATTCCCGTTCAAGCCGCCGTTGGCCGTTAGAATGGTTTCGATAAAGTCGGGCAGTACATCCGCATCGTCCAGAAACGCCGTGTGCAGGGCCGCCACAGCGCCGGCTGAGTAGCCGCCGATGAAAATAGTTGCCGTGTCGGCGCGAAACAGGTTGTCCGTTGCGGCATCTTCCCGGAAAAACCGGACGGCCGCTTTCATATCGCCAACGGCTTTTATTGCCGTGTCCATGATGTCGATAGAGTCGGGAAAGCCCAATTGGAAAACGGGATACAGGCGATATTGAATGGAGACAGCCACATAGCCTTTTCGGGCCAGGAGTCGGCACCATTTTTCCATGTCGCTTTTGTTTCCAAAGATGAAACTTCCACCATGTTCCAAAACGATGACAGGGCGTTTGCTGCAGGTATCGCCGTCCGGTTCGTACACATCCATTGAAAGCGTCATAGGTTGTCCGGTGTGGCTGGTGGCCGCAGCGTAGGGTAGGGTGGTCTTTTTTACCGTTTGGAACAGGTCTTGTTTATACCGGAAGCCATCGCAGCCCGGGTTTTGGGTTTGCGCAAAAAGTAGTGTCGGGATCAACCCGAAGAGGAACAGGGAAAAACGAAACGTAGTCATGACTGGGTGCTTTTAATAATCAGGGATTTGCAAAAATAACAACGGCGCAACGGGTTGAGCCGTTGCGCCGTTGAAATAACCGGATTGGATAGTTGTGGCAATGCGCCGATCACAATACCGGCATTATTTCATTTTCGCTTTCCAGGCGGTGATGGATTTCTCATTCATGCGCGGGTAGTCGGCATTGCCGTCGGCTTTGGCCAGTTCGGTGCTCTTTTGCGCAGTGGCGATGGCGTCTTTGTACATGCCCAATTCGGCCTGGATGTTAGCCTTGAGGCGCAGGATCCAGAATTTGTCGCCGCCCATTTCCAGGCATTTGTTCACCCATTCGAGCGCTTGTTTCTGGTCCTGGCCTTGCTCGTGGTAGTAGCGGGCAGCAGAAAAATAGTCGCCTGCTTTTGGGCCGGCCATGGTCGATTTGATAGCAGCCATAACTTTGGAGTCGGTATCCACTTTGATCGGAATGCCGACGTAGGTGTTTTCCCAAAGTAAATAAAGTTCGGCGCCGTCGTTTTTCAGGTTATCTATCCCGATGGTAAATGACTCGACATTTGCATTTTCCATATTGTAAGCGGGCACGGTAAAGCGGGCGGCAACCTCTTCTTCTTTAAAATCCTTCTCTTCGGGTGTGCCCCAGTACGAGGTGTTGGAGTAGAAAATGATCGTCCACTCTTTTTGTCCCGGGATGGTATACAGCGCGTAGGTGCCTTTATCCAGCTCTTTACCGCCTACCGAGGCCTTGTCGCTGAAGGTAACTTTGGTGGAAGCATTGGCGCCGGTGCGCCACATTTCGCCGTAAGGAACGAGGTCGCCAAAAATGACCCGGCCTTTTTTACTTGGACGCGAATATTCCACGTCTACTTTGATCAGGCCTACGTCCTGGGTGAATTTTGCACCCGGACTCGGGGCGGGTGTTTGAATTTGTGAAAGACCCAGCGTGCAGGTAGTAAGAAGCAATAAAACGGTTAATACGTACGATTTCATCATGGTGATAATTGTTTAACAAAAAGTAACAACGGTTTAAGCGAATGGTTTGCAAAGGTAAAGCCACCGCAGCAGGATTCTTATTCTGAAAACCAAATTTACCCGCGTTTTCAGACGAAACAGGCCTTTTCGATTGGAACCAGTACATTTGGTCCAACAAAAATCCGGACATGCTCCACTTCTCCTGTCTGCCTTTTTCAAGCCTTACGCTGCACGAATTATACGCCATTCTGGCCTTTCGCCAGGAGGTATTCGTTGTTGAACAGAACTGCCCTTTCCTGGACGCCGACGGTATTGATCTGGAAGCCTGGCACCTGTTTGGCCGGGATGATACCGGTGAAATTGTGGCGTATACCCGTCTGGTTCCGGCGGATGTCGTTTACCCGGGATACTGCTCGATCGGGCGCGTTTTAAGCGCAGTAAAAGTCCGGGGCACTGGAGCCGGCCGTGCGGTGATGCAGCACAGTATCGCAATGTGCCGCCACCTTTTTGGCGATACGCCAATCAAAATCGGCGCGCAAACGTACCTGCTTCGTTTTTACGAAAGTCTGGGTTTTGTGAGCACCGGCGAGGAATACCTGGAAGACGGGATTCCGCATACAAAAATGATACTGCATTAATTTACAGAAGAATTTCCACCGCCCCGGCTACTTCGAGGCCGGCAGTTTGGGCAGCGCCTTCAAAGATTCGCCGGCCGTTTTCCAAGAGTTCGGCTTGAATAGTCGCTTGCAAACTTTCATTGATCTTCCCGGTCATTTCACCCGAAATAGGCGATTGCAACGCGGTGCCCGGCGCTTGCCTGGCCAGTATGCGCAGCTCGGTTTTGGGATTTTTAAAAATAAGGGAAACGCTGTCGCCGGACAGTTCGAGCCGTTGTTTGGCGCCGGTATAGGTTGCAAAACGAAAAAGCCGCCCGTTCAGCCAAAACCCGCTGATAAACCCGATAAAATAGCTGCCCAGCCAGGGGATATGCGCCACCGAAGCCAGGAGCGATGCCTGATCGGTGGAATTAAAATGGTTGGATTGCATCCAAACGTATGCGCGCGGGAAAGACCGTCCCCAATCCTTTTCACTATAACCTTTGCCGCCGGTAAAATCCAGTGTTTTCCCATTCCGGTTCAGCATACCAACCAGATTATGCTGCATACTGACAACCCCGTGAAAACATTCCATAAACGGTACGAAAGAATACCAGCCCATGATGCCGGGCGCGCCCAGCATTTTGGGCCATGGGGTGGGGTTTGCGAATCGGATTTCACCTGTGAGTCCCGGCAAATCGAGTACGAGTTTTTCTTTGGAAAAAAAATTAGCGCCCAGGCGGAGTTCAAACTTTCGCGAATCCGGCCTGAACAAATCTGCTTCAAACCGGTGGTACGTTGCCGTACAGGCTTTGCCATCCAAAACCTGGATGAAAGCATGTTTTTCGCCGTTTTCAGCCATGGAAATACCGGGAATAACGGCAAGCGCCAGCTGCTCATCGGCGCTGACGAGTTTGAAATACCAACCCTCGAAGTACCGGCGTTGCCGCCCCCAGCCGTGGTACATGTCGGGATTCCAGAGGGCACGCCAGCGGTGCAGGAGATGCATAGTGCGGATGTTTAAGTTTTTAGCACCTGTCAGGTTGAATTTGTACTAAAAAATGGCCAAAGCATTTTTTAGTACAAATTCAACCTGACAGGTGCGCAGTTTTCCAACGGAGAAAATGATCAGCCAGCACCAATGCCGCCATGGCTTCCACAATTGGAACAGCCCTGGGCAGTACGCAGGGGTCGTGCCGGCCTTTCCCTTTGATCACGACCTGATTCCCTTCCGCATCTACAGTTTCCTGGTCCTGCATGATGGTGGCGATAGGTTTGAAAGCAACGCGAAAATAGATGTCCATACCGTTGGAGATGCCGCCCTGGATGCCTCCGGAGTTGTTGGTTTGTGTGTTTAGCCCCCCCCGGCCATGGGGAGGCCCGGGGGGGCTAAACAGGTCGTTGTGTTCCGAGCCCAACATCGTAGTGCCGGCAAATCCGGAACCATAATCAAAACCTTTAGCGGCGTTGATGCTGAGCATGGCTTTGCCCAGGTCGGCGTGCAGTTTGTCGAATACAGGCTCGCCAAGTCCGGGCGGGCAGCCCTGTACCACAGCAGTGATCATCCCCCCGAGCGTATCGCCTGCCTTTCGAGTGTCGCGGATCAACCGGATCATCTGCTCAGCAATGGTTGGGTCGGGGCAACGCACATCATTGGTTTCGGTTTGGCTCAGGTCCAGCGCAGTGTAGGGTTGATCGACGGCAATGTTTCCCACCTGACTCACGTATGCCTGAATTGAAATACCGGCTTGGCGGAGCAGCAATTTGGCGACAGCGCCGCCGGCAACGCGCGCTGCGGTTTCGCGGGCACTGCTGCGGCCTCCGCCACGATGGTCGCGGTGGCCGTATTTGACCTGCCAGGTGTAGTCCGCATGGCTTGGGCGAAAAGCAGTGGCCAGGTGATCGTAGTCGCCGGGGCGTTGATTTTCATTGGGGATGAGCAGGGCGATGGGTGTGCCTGTGGTTTTGCCTTGAAAGACGCCGCTCAACACCTGAACTGTGTCGCTTTCCTTGCGCTGCGTGACGATGGCGCTTTGCCCCGGCCGGCGGCGGTCGAGTTCCTGTTGGATGAAGTCGACGTCAAAGGCCAAACCGGCCGGGCACCCATCGAGGATACAGCCGATTGCCGGGCCGTGCGACTCACCGAATGTGGTAAGGCGGAAGAGCGTACCAAAAGAGTTTCCTGCCAAGGATTTGCTTGTATTTGATAAAAATGGGTTTCCGGCAAATAAACGGTTTTTTTAAGGGCCGGGTTTATAAAAACAAAACAGGCAGCAGTGCAACACTGCTGCCTGTGAAGGCTGAAGACCTGTGTTTTTTTTAATCCTGGTTGTTGGAAAACTTGCGCTCGTACGTTTCCCAGGGGGTTGTTTTGTGGCTGTCGGTACCGAAGTAGTTAAGGATGGTTTCCAGTTTTGGCGCTTCGAGGTAGCCCGGAATGGGCTGGATCACTTTCATGGACTCATCCAAAAACACGACCGTCGGGAAGCTCAGGCGGTTGTTCAGCAATTCGGCGGCGAGTTCGTGGTAGCCGCGGGCGCCGTTCTTTTTGAAATGGTAGGTTTTGTTGTTGAAGGTGATGTCTTCCTGTTGTTCGGCGTTCAATTTCACGGCGTAGTAATTTTCATTGAGATACTGTGCCACCGAGGGATCGACGAAGGTGGATTGATCCATGCGTTTGCACCAGCCGCACCAGTCGGTAAACACGTCAATAAAGATTTTCCGCTTATCAGTTTTGCATTTTTCCAGGGCCTCTTCCAGCGTCAGCCATTCGACTTCAACCAGGGGCTCTTTTTCATCGAGTTTGGGTGCATCGGGCATTTTAGCGGGAACCGTTTTGGGCGTCGTGGTCTGGCGGGCTGTGTTTGCGGTGCTGCGGTTTTCGGTAGCGTTGGCATTGGCTTCAGTACCTGAACGCGCGGCGCTGGAAGGCTGCAGGCCGGCTTTCGGGGTAAGGGTAGTTCGTGGTTTCGTGACGGTTGTTTTTGATGAATTGGCCGGCAGGGCCTTGGCGCCGCTGCGCGGGGTCGTTTGGGCGACCAGTATGTGTGCCAGGGAGGTTAGGAAACACAATATTATGATTTTGCGCATGACGATCTTTTTTAGCTTCAAAATGTATTGAACAAAAGTACCACCGATATAACCGAAAAACCAAAAGGGTGCTTTTGGCGGGGTGTCACTTTAAAGAAAGTTTAACCAATTGGGGGGCTTTGTACGTCCTTGCGCGATTTGTGCCGCTTGTTCGGCGGAATTTACCGTTCTTTACGGCTTAGCGCCGCTTAGTCCGGCCTCGCAGCAGGGTTTAGTCTGTACCAATTTCTGTACTCTTTTTTAGTATGCGACAACCCAGCATTGCCATCGTCCAGCGGGGTAGGGCCGACCGGTTCGGTATGCAGAAACTCTACCTGCGCTACGCCTGGAACTACCACACCAATTACATCGCCCTGCCCTGGAAGCTGCTGCCCAAAGACTGGGACGCGCGGGCGCAAATCGTGAAGCCCCGCGCAACCCTAGGCGGTGAAAGCGCCGTAGTGGTGAACACCGACCTCCGCAACAAACTGAACAAGGCCAGCCTGATCGCCAATGAACTGATTGCAGGCAATATACCGCCAAGCTTCGACATCTTCCGGCAAAAATTCGAGGGCAACCGCAAGCAGTTCGCACCCTTCGCCGCCACGGCCGAGGATATCCTGAAAAAAGAACGGGATGCCCGGGAAGTGACGCCCTCTACCTTCAAAGCCTACCGGGCCGCGCTCCGGAAATTCGTGGAAAAAGTCGGCGACTTGCCCGTGCAACAACTCACCCGCGACAAAATCCTGCAGTTCAAAACCAAAATGGTAGCCGCCGGAAAGGAGAATATGGCGGCCCAGTACCTGCGCAACCTCAAAGTGGTGTACAACAAGGTGCTCAAGTTTCACCGGCTGAAAGACCTGCACAATCCCTTCGAAGACCTGGATATGAAGGTGGAACGGGTGTCGGACAAGAAAAAACTGACTGTGCCGGAATACCTGGCTATCCGAAATGCGCTCACAACCTTCCCGGAAGGCAGCACCGAACACGAAACCATCCGCCGCTTCCTGATCATGTGCCGGGGCCTGCGCTACTCCGATACCGAACAGATCAACCGGCAGGCGCACTACTTTGAAACGACCGAAGGCGATACAACCTACCGCTACCTGCTCAAATCTGCCCAGAAAACCGGCACGGAAGAAATTGTGCCCATTTCCGAAACAGACGCCCGGGTACTGCTCAAGTGGCGCCCCGACGGTTCGCTCTTCAAAAAAACGGGCTACCACCTGTACGTCAAGCGCCTGAAACGGCTGTCGCTGCAACTCATTGGCCGGGAGATCACCACGCACTACGGCCGGCACTTCACCGGCGATCTGATCCTGAACAGCGGGCTGATGGATGCGGAGGATGTTAAGAAGATTCTTGGGGTGACTAGTGGGCGGATTGCGGAAGTTTATGCGCAGCGGGATATTAAGGCGCTTTTGCGGCGGTTTTATGCTGCTGTGGAGGGGTTGGAGGGGGAGACGTAATACTTGCATTTACCAAATATTCAATGGCCTCCTCAACTGAAGCGTAGGGCTTTCGTTCCAACTCGTTGTACAAAATGCTCTGCCAATGTGTGACAATAGGCCTAAAAAAGAATTGTAGTCGTTCAAGAGTAGCAGGGCAGTATGTTCCTTGGTGCGAGATCAAGTTCCGCTGTTCAAATAGCTGCCAAAAGAAATCAGTATAAAAAGCGTGCCACCGTCTCTCTTCTCCCGAAGTCGTTAATTCCCGAAATCGGTTTATTAGGTCTAGCAAAAAGGGATATTGAGTGTAACTGGCAATTTCATTTATGGTTATTTCAGGCTCTTTCCAGTTAAACTCCCTTCCGTAGAATTGCGATGGTAAGCCTGTTATCTCTCCCAAATTGTTCATCGCATAGTTGTAAATAACTAATCCTAAGCGAGTACGGTTACTTTCATGCATGCCTTTAGACAAAACCTTACTCAAATCCGCAATAATTTTTTCACCTTTTTTAGAATCCTTATATTTCCCAAAACTGAAGTTCAATTCCCAGTATTGCCAGAAATTGGAAATCATGTCATCAGGGTCTTCACAGGATAACCCTTTGAAGAAAATACGATTGCTGTGCTCCAACTGGTTTTTAATCTCAGATGTAATTTTATCAGGTGCAGGAATTGTATGATTGAAATCTTGCAAATTTTCTATATCATGGTTTCGAATTGTAATGTATTCTCCAATGCTATAATTTATACTAACTCCTCCCTTAGGGAACAAAATGATTGCTGGGGTTTTAACTACAACACCGCCTTTGTCGTTAAGTACATACCTTAAGGCTTCCAATGCCTGATTGGTTAAATATATCGCCTTAATTCGAGCTTGTTCCTGGGATTTAAATTGTAATGGTACTCGCGCAATAATTGAGTTTTTTTCTCCTAAATATTCCTCAAATTTCTGTACAAGATGTTCGTTCCAACGCGCTTTATCTACCTTAACCTGGTCAGGAGTAAAAAATTTCACACCATTATATTCGAAATAAAATGCACTTGAGGTCGTCACATGTACATCATCTATTCGGATGAGCATTTCTCCGGCTTGGGTTTCTTGAAGAGCATGTAGCATGCCCTCGAATTGCTTCAAGAAACTATTCTGGCTAGTGTATTCCTTAATTGCTTTTTTGAAAGATGGTGAATGGCTTTTTGCTTTTAAATCTGGTGGCAAAGGGAATTGAACTGTATGGGGCTTCTTGCTTGTTTTGAGTTCGCCGAATGCCAGAATGCGTTTGAATACGCCATTTGAACTACCTAAATCCTTCGGATCAAAGCCAAGTCTTAAAAATTCGGCTACCAACCATTTTGTGTGCAGGGCGATCTCGGAGCGGTGCTCATCTAAGTCATGCGAACAGCCCAGGCATGAAACCACTGATTTTAAGACTTCATGGAAATAATTCGACCCATCCAAGCCTGCTTCACCGTTCATCTCATTGATTAGGTCCTGAACTAAACGACGAAACAACTGAAGATCGAAATCCTTTCCTGTTTTTGTTGCGAGCTGTTTCAGTTTAGCGATCAGACCTTTTCTGTGCTCCTTTTGTGCGAAAAAATCGTTTTCAGTATCGAATTCCGGTTGCCTTAGCCAAGCACAAATTGACATTCTACTGCTTTGGTGCATTTGATGCAATACTTGGCCTCGAAACATCATACGCTCCAAATAAGTCAGGTGGTTTTCCGGGAACCAATCCACTTTTTTGGTGCCCTCTAATAGCCAATAATGAAAACAGTCATGAAAATACTTGACTTTTTTATCTACAGTGGGGTTTGGGTGGTTAATATCACCTAGGGTAAGCATTTTTCTCAAATAAAATTAAATGGAGGAAGAACCCTTATAAAGTAAGGAAGGTTCCCAGGTTTCTTTATTACTCAAACATGTCTTTTTTTATATTATTCTGTACTGCAAAATCTGATGTAATGTCTTGTATTCGAATTTTTCTTGTAACCGTTGCATATTCGTGTCCAAAATCCTTATAACTTTACTCATCAAAGGCATATTTCTTTGATATTCCCGGCAGTTCATTTGAAATAAAAACAAATGCAGGATATTTCTCCTTTCATCCACGCTCTCCAAGCCCAGCTCCGTATCGAAATGTCCCGCGCCGGCATCTCCTACGAAGACGCAGCCCACCCCCTAGGCTACGCCAACAAATCCTCCATAGCCCGCCTCCTAACCAAAGATCGCATGAGCCTGGAGGACACCATAAAACTAATGATCCTTTGCAAAACAGAGTCCATCGCACTAACTAAGCCGTTCAAATTCAAAATTGAAGTAAAAGCCAGCACCATGGCCCAGGCTGATGCACTGATGGATGCGCTAAGGGTATCCGTATTTAAGGAGGGTACGACCGAGCGCTACCGTCTGCCCGATGGACTTTCCTGGGAAAAAGTAGCTGAGCATACCGGTTTTGAATCGGGTAAAAGCGCCAGAAAATCCTGGTTTCTCCTGCAGACGCCGGTGTATTTGGTAGTGGGGTTGCTGCGGTTGTTGGGGAAAGAGGTGCATGAAGTGTCGAAGGGCAAGACAAGTCTGAGCGTTATTCAGGATATTTGAAGAAGTTCTACTGGTGAAACAGAACTAATTATGGATTCGAACAAAATCTGTACGCTTTCCAGTTGTAAAAAAAGGCCGCTTTCTGGGTCATTGCTCATACTACTAACCTGAATCTTGATGGTATTTAAGATATCCAGGCTTTAAAAGTTTTATTAAGTCATGCACAGATTCAAAGTATATTTCGAGGTTCAGTTTTAACATTTCGTAAAATGTGGTTGAGTGACTTTGATTAAGCACCTCTGAACTTTCTGATTTCAGATGCACAAATCCGTTTCTGATTTGCGAAATGAAATCAATTTTATCTACCATGTCTGGATATAAACCTGTCAAATCGATGTTTTTTACGAATGGAATGACCTTCTTAAGTTTTTCAACAAATGGAAGCCAAAATACTTTTTCTTTTCCAAGGTAAACGCGGTTCCCTTCCTTGTCTGTTGTTGGGTAGGAGATGTCATCAGGGATTAGTTCATTAATGAAGGCTTCGACAGCCGCATGGAGCATAATGATCGAACAAATCCGATATTGAAGAATGGAATTAAATATCCCGCTTGTGGTATCTGATGTAGCATCATATATCTGTGTTTCTCCGTCTATCGTAGGTATGACAGAATCTGGGAAACCTTGTTGAATGATTACCTGTGACGTAAGGAGCATTTTTTCTGCTGTCTCTAAGTACAGCAAAACAGGGTCGGGGAAAATACCCTGGATAAAACCATTTTCAGTCTTTACTGGTAATAAGATAACAAACCTTCTTTCTCCATTTGCATACTGCATGACGCTGATCTTTTCTTTGTTTTGAAGTTTTTTCCCTGCAATTGGGTCATCGTTAACATCATTTTGAATGTTGAACATTACTTCATCAGTCAGCAAAAAATTTGCGTAAGGGGGTATGATAAAAGAGGATTTCATAGCAACTAATATTCGCGGATAAGGAATAATTTATGATTGATGAATACCTATAACCCCGCGAAAGGTAAAGGAGTTTCCCTAAAGATAGGGACAACTAATTCTACACTTGTTTTAGCAATCGGTGTCCACTGGCGTATACCCTACCTCAGCGCTGGCAAGTCAACACGCTGGGTATGCCAATCTATAATCTAAAAGGAGTAACAAAGCCAGGATTTTAGAAAATTCCACAATCAATTTTTGAGAATCACTCGAGATATTTGAATCTCGCTATCAAACCGCAAACGGATCAAAAGGAAAAGCAGAAAAATCCCCACCCCGAAAAACCCCACTCACCGCACCATTCCAGGCCACACCAGCGCGCTTAGCTGGATCACAATCCAAATGAATGAAAGTCCCATAAATCCCAAACCGGTTAAACCCAGCCCCACGCGCCGCCCGTACAATCCGGATTTTCTGCTCCAACGTGCTGGCAGCGATATCCGCAGCCCAGCCACTCAGGTGGGCGGAATTGGAAACGCCGCCAACAGCAGCATTCCGCGCAGCAGTGCGGTAGCCGGAAGTCACACGAAAGGGAATCCCCGCTTCTTCCCGCGCCGCATCCAGCATTTTCAGGAATTTGATTTTCATGTTGACCCCACTGCCCGGCAGGTCTTTGGAGTCAAATTCAGAAATGTCAAAGTGCCGAAGTTGAACAGGCTTTTGAGCGTAGCTGAGTTCCGGATCGGTTAAAACCGGAGACTGACCAACAGCGCCACCTTCCGCATCCCACTGTCCGCCGGGGCCAAGGCCATCGCGAAAAAAGCGACGGTAAAGCCACCAGCTAAGGCCAGTAAGGCCTAGAAAAAGCGATGCAGCCAGTAGTGCGTACTTGGTTTTAGGTTTCATAGCGCAATAGTTTTTAAGCGGTAGTACAGCAAGGCAATCAAGCCAAAAAGCAAAGCCAGTGCCGTCCAAACCCAAATAGCATCATCCGAATTTTTGAACATGCCGGAGACGCGGCGCTGCCAGAGTTCGGCTTGGTAGTTGGGCGCCGGCGTTTCGGTGACCGGCGTTTCCGGCAGCGGCGGGAAGTAGCGGTTCATCCGGTTTGTCCAGCCAGCGGTATAGGTGGCATTGCCCAGCGAGAGCAGGTAGGAAAGCCAGGCTGCGCGGTAGGAATTGTACAGGCCGGATTTGTCCTTGGCGACTTCCACATTGACGGCGGCCAGGCTGCGGCTGCCCATGATGCCGTCCACGGCGAGGGAATAACCGCGCTGATTCAGGGCTTGTTGCAGGGTTTTGGCCGCGGCGCTGGGGTTGCCGTAAAAAGCGTTGAACACCAGTTCGGCAAAATCCTGGTCGTAAATTTCCCAGATGCGCCAGCGGCGGCCCCACCAGTCCAGGAAGTCGCGGGCCTGGGCTTGAGTGAGGTTTCGCATGGTTTCAACACCCGGACAGCGCTGGCCGGAGTAGTCCTGCCAGGCATTCGGGGTGATGCCGTATTTGGTGCCGGCGTTGATGCCGCAGCGGTTGTAGTTACCGTGGTCGGCGGACTGGTTTTGGTAGCCGCCTTCGGCAGCGAGAATTTTTTCGAAAAAAGCTTGGCTTAGGCTGGACATGGGGCGATTTTGATGGGAAAAGTTGCGGGGGGAGGACTCGAACCTCCGACCCCCAGATCATGAGTCTGGTACGCTGACCATCTGCGCTACCCCGCTTCGTAAGTTTTAGCGTTTCCCATTGCGAATCGCCGCCAGCGTTTCCTTAAAAACTTGCGCGTACGATTTAGTTCCCGCATAGCCCTCCCACCGCTTCGCCGTCTGCTGATGCACCCATTTCAGGTACTCCCGGCTGTGCGCCAATTCCTGGCGGATACACTTGCCGGCAAACACCTGGTACAAGCGCTTTTGCTTTTCGGTGGAACAAGCCCCGTTGCGGTAGCACTCAACATACAACGCCTTACTCACCCGCTTGCAGGATTGCCCGAAAGGATGGCGGTAAAACTCCGTCATGGCGTCCTTGCCCAGCAGCACCAGATAGGCGTCGCGGCGTGGCTTTTCGGCGCTGGTTAACCGCCCGCTTTCGGGACAAAGCGTGAAGTAGCGCACATCGGCAAAAAGATCCATCCAATCATACACCCGGACTTTGAGCAGGATTTTATTGTCAGCCTTCAGGTAATACACCCCGGTGATCTTGTCCTTCGACTCGCCGTCGTGCCAGCGCAGGCGCATACCTTCGAGAAAGGTCATCAACGCAGGCGATTTGGCTTTTTCGCGGCTGAACGTGCATTTGGCGGTAGGCTTTTTGGCTTTGACCGCGCGGTAGGCCGTCTCATCATCTTCCGGTTGGGACTTGGCGGCTGCTTCGGGCGGTTCGCTTTCATTGAGGTCGAAGGTGACAGTGCCGTCTTTTTTCGGCTCGATTTGGGCTTTGCCTTCGATTTCAAAATGCTGATCCACGGCTTTGCCTTCAATCACCGTCATGGGCGTACCATCGGGGTGCGCGAGGATTTTATCGCCTTTGGCCGGGTCAGCCACGGTGGGCGCCTCGATTTCGACTTTTTCGGTGGGCGTCACCAGCACCACCTCGTTCTCATCGCAGTCGGTGCGGCTGGCGACCTCGGCTTTGGCAATGAGTTTTTTCGGCAGGCGCTTTTTGTACACGGCTAAGGGTATGGCTTCACCGGCGGCTGCGCCTTTTTCTACCTTGACAATCGCCGAAGGTTGCACCATCAGCCCACGTTTTTTGCCGGTGGCCGGATCAGTGAAACTGACCTGGTGGCCGCCGCCATTGCGGGCTTTTAGGCTGGTGATTACGCCGGTTATTGTTTTGCCTTTGATTTCAGCATGTACGGTGTCGCCTACTTGCAACAGTTTGCCGTTTTTATCCAGGCCGTACTGCACCTGGCCGTCCTTGCCGGCGCCGATTTGGTATTGTTTGCCGTCGATGGTTGTGGTTTCGGAATAGGGCGACGCTTGTTTTTTGGCTCGCTTTTCTTTGGGTTTTGGGCCGCGTTTCAAGGGTGTGGGCGGACTGGTTGCAAGGGGCGCTTCCGTTTCGGCGCCGGCCAGTTCGCCCTGGGCGAGTTCGTACAGGTCGCGGTCGTTTTCGGCAAAAACTTCGTACAAGTCAGCGTCGAAGTTGTCGCTATCACTTTTCAGGCTTTCGATCTCCCGGCGCAAATCCGGCTGGAGTTTGGTCAGTTGGGAGGAGGTTAGTTGGGCGGTTTTATACATAGTCAGGCTGCTTTTTGGGATTTAAGTTTGAGGATTCGGATGCGGGCGGCTTGGGCCTTGGCTTTGGCTTGGGCCAGGCGCAGGCGTTTATCCGTCGCAACTTCCGCTTTAACCGCCTGCATCGTCCCTTCCCAAAATCCTTTTTGCGTAAGCAGTTCATGCATAGCCGCATCCAGTTTTTGGGCGGTTTCATGCGGCTGGGTAAAATCCGCCGAAGCGTTTTTCACCAAATAATAGGAGGATACCAGGCGCAGCGGCTCGCCGGTTTGGGCGATGATCTGCTCCTGGCGGGCGATGGGAACCTCGTCGAGGCGGGCGATTTGCGGGGGCGTGAGGTTTTGGAGTTGATAGGTCATGGGGCGCTTTGTTCGTGTTTGATTTGTTCAAGGCTGAGCAGCATTTGCTCGGTTTCGGATGGCTCGCGGTCGGGGATGGGCTGATCGAGGTTGAGAAATCCCTGAAACTGCCGGGCCTCGGCCAGGTAGCTCATCTGGTATTTGTTGGCCAGGATGTCGAGGAAAGCCTGGAGGTTCTGGTCGTGCAATTGCCCGGCCAGCAAGTTTGGCGGGTAGGCGACGAAGGCCTTGGGCAGACCGCGATCGCGGTCGTAGCTGTCCTGGTGCAGCAGTTCGACGAGGGCCGGATCGCCGTAGTAGGGTTTGAAGGCCGTTGTTTTGGGCATGGTTACCCGGTACATGTCCTCGCGGGTGCGTGCGAAAGCGATGGCGTTGTTCAGCGCCGTGCCTTCGACGTAGCGGTATTGGTTGTAGCCCGGGCGGGTTTGCCGTAGCTCGTCCGCCAGGTTGCGCACCGAGAGGCGGGTTTTCGGCTCGGATTTCATTTCGCGGCCGCGGTTGTCCACTTCTTTTTGCACCTGGATGCCGGAGCGAATGGCGCCCGCGGCGGTGCTGTATTTGATGAGTTTGCCGCCGGCACTTTTCAAAAACACGTTTTTGGCAGACAGGAGCATGTTGCCGGTGGCGATGAAGACTTCCTCCTTTTTGTTGCCGGAGCTGTCGTGGCGGTTCCAGTTGTAAACCAGGTCGTCGAGCCAGGCCTTTTGGTTGTAGGTGGCCATGCCCATGGCGGCAAAGACTTCCGGACTGTTGAATTTGAGCGTCCAGCTGCGCTCCGGGCCATAGATGGCGGACGCGATGCGCACATTGGCCGGGTTGTAGCGCGTGGGATCGCCTTCGGGTTTTAGGAAATACAGTCCGGTGACCACGCCATTGAGTTCCCGCGTGGCGCCAGCCTGGGTGGTGCTGAACTGGAAGGGTTTTCCGACGGTGAAAAATTCGATGATGCGCAGGCCGTTGGCTGTTTCGGCTTTAAACTTAGATTCTTCGGCGGCGATTTTTTCCTGCAACTCTTCGAGCAGTTTGCGGGCTTTTTCCAGTCCTTTTTCGAGTTTGTCCGGATCCTTCGCCTTGCCGGACGTTTGCAAAACCTCCAGTTCGCGCAGTTCGCTTTCGAGTTTGCGCCGTTTGCCATCCCGCTCGGCGGCTTTGGTTTCCCAAACCTGCGCGCGGCCTTTCTCGTAATCGATGCGGAATTTTTCCTGAAAAACTTCCGCCGTCAGCCCTTGCAGCGTTTTTTCCATGGCCGCTTCCACCTCGCTCCATTTCATCGGGCGTTTGAGCACCCGGGCCAGCACCTGCTCCAGCACGGCTGGTTGGCCGAATGGCGTGGGCCGCCCGCTGCCTTCTTCGAGCAGGAATTGCTCCTGCGTTTCGGCTTCCAGGGGCAGGTATTCCACCTCCAGGTCGTACTCGCCGCGCTGCTTGAGGTCTTCGACGTACTCGTTGTAGCGGGCCAGCACCTCGGAGTAGGCGCGCTCCTGTTCCTCCACGGTGAGCAGGGCGATGCGGCGGCTGAACATTTCGGCCAGATCGGAGCGGGCGTAGGACGTGTTGGAATCGCCCTCGCCGATGTCGAGCCGCAGGGCCGCCGCGATGTGGTTGTTTTCGGCCAGAAAACCCTGCACGACCAGGTCGCCGTATTTGTTGAAAAAATCGGGCGATTCGAGTTGGGCGTCGCTGGATTTCTGGCTGCCGGTGGTGTTGGCGTCCAGACTTTTCAACTTGCGCTTGAGCACCATCAGAATGCGTTTTTCCGCAGGAATGGACGAGGAAACGTACAGGTACTCGGGCAGATTCACCTGCCCGGTGCGGTTGATGCGCCCGCGTTTTTGCACCTCGGTGTTGATGTCCAGTTCGGGCTGGTGGATGATCATGGCGCGCTGGCGCTGGTCGCGGAATTTGGCGCTGGCATGGGCCGACACGCCGGTGCTGGCGCTTTGGTTGATGAGCAGCACGTCGGCATCGCCGGTGTTGAAATCGGCAAAAAACTGCTTGACGTTGGCTTTGAAACTGCGGTACACCAGCACGCCGCCTTCCTCCTTGACCTGAAAGGAGCGGCCGGTGCATTCCCGCACCCGGTAAAACTCGTGTTCGCCAGTGCCAATCCCAGCCGCGCGGGGCGTTTTTTCTAGGGTGTTGATCAGCGTGTCGATGGGCGAAAGGCTGATGCCGGCCGTGGCGCTGCGAATTTTTTCTTTAATGGCTTCGAGCATGGCGGCGCCCATTGGGTCGAGGTCGTTCGCGGAGAGCGTGTACTGCTTGAGTTCGCCGGTTTGGGTGCTGACGGTGTATTTCAGGGCATTTTCCAGCGAGCGGTTGAGCACCATGGCGAAGTCGAGGTTTTCCACTTCGTCGCCATTGGTGTAGCCGAACTCGTCCATGAAGGAGGCCATGGTGTTGGCAAAAGCGATGACCACCTTTTTGTTTTCAGCCAGCAGGCGCAGGGCCTCGCGGGCCACCTGCCGGGCCTTGATGCTGAACAGCAGCTGGCGGATGACGTTGTGGGTTTTGTTAAAAAAGGGCGAGTTGGACACCCCGCCGCGCTCCGTGCCTTTGCGCTTTTCGGCTTTCTCGCCGCCGCCGGACAAGGCCTTGCTCATGGCGTCGAGGTACGGCTCGATGACCTCCTGCTCGAACTCGATGATGTCGTTGACCAGACCGATGACCGTATTGTACACCGCGCGGTGCTCCTCGTAATCGTCCGGCAGGAAGTTGTACTCTACACGGATGCCTTCAAAACTGCGCTGGCGGCGCAGCATCTGGCCGGAGGCGACCAACTCGCCGGCCACGATCTCCTGCAGGGCTACGCCGCCGCGGGCGAAAACCTCCTCCAACTCGGAGGGTTTGATGTTGGCGTGGCTGATGGCGGTCTTTTTGGCGTACACCGGCATGTTATCGGGCCGCTTGGCGAAGGTGGCCGAGAGGTAGCAGCAGCCCTGGGCATGGGCCAGCAGCCGCTCGCGGATGAAATAGCCCGTGGTGCTTTCGCCGCCTGAAGCGTTGTGGGCCTCGTCCAGAATGACCACGGCGTCGCGGGCGAGCGCGGCGATGTACTCGGTTTTGAAATTGGAGGCGGGCGGACTGGAGGTGACCTTCTTTTTGGCCAGTTGCAGTTGGCTTTGCCAGTCGGAGGCCAGCTGGGAGTAGGTGAGCATGGCAAAGTCGTAGCCCGGCGGCAGGGCGTCCTGGCCGCCGATGAGTTCGCGCAATTCGGCCATGCTTTTGGGCAGGTATTTGCGCTCGCGCCGCCACTCATGCACCTTGACGATGGTGTCGCTGTCCAGGGCGATTTGCAGGGCGGCATTGCTGTCGCTGTTGAGGATGAGCGGTACGAGGTCCACCGAGCCGATGTCGTACAAGTCGCGGTAGATGTCGGAAAAGAGCGTGGCTTTTTCGGTGATGAAGATGGTGGGCAGGCCATTTTTGGCGCCGTAGCGGATGATGGCCGCCGCGATGCGGCCCTTGCCGATGCCGGTTTGGTCGCCGATGATCATGCCGTCGCCGCGCTCGATGTTCCAGATGGCCAGGGCGATGGCGTCCACCTGCTCGGCGGAAAAGAACTCGAATACGCTGGATTTGAGCGGGTAGTTGAGTTTTTGGGCGACATACAGGTCGGGACTGCCGATTTCCTGTCGTAATCGCAGCAAGGCCTGGCGGGTTTGGTAGGCCATGCTGCCGGGTAGGGAGACTTCGAGGGAGGTGGCTCGGGAGATTGGGCGGTAGGCAGATAGGGTGGGTTGGGGCTCGGTCATTTTTGGAGTGGTTTTCGTTGCAAATATGGCGGTTTTCGTGGTGAATTTGCAATAAATAAAGGATAATTCTTTTTAGAATAAGGTGTTTCCCAAGTTTGAATATTATTTTTGAGCAATTGATTATGGACGAAATACAATATTTCAAATGGTCAATCCGATCTTGTTGGATAAAATGGAATATCTTGACTTTGTGGGGCTAGCGGATCCCATGACAGGACAACCATTCAGTTCTGCTTACCAAGAGGGAGATATATCCCTAACAGAATTAGATTTGGAAAGGTCTACAGTAGTCCAGTGTTCAGATTGCTTTCATATCCACCTTCATAAATCTTGGTTGGAAAATGGCAATAAATGTATTGTATGCTCGTCAAACAATACGAACGAAAATTTGATCACTCAATCATATAAAGGGAAGCCTGAGATAATTAGTTTTTTGAGTTCACCTGATGAGTTTATTGAGGGAAATGGAGTTTGGCTATCATGGAAGGTGAATAATGCTACAAAGGTTTTTTTAAATGGTGATCCAGTGCAAGCTTTTGGTAATAGAAAAATTGATATAATTGATCAAGCAACCACATTCGTGCTAAAAGCAGTTAATCCGCGTGGGCTTTTATTACCGAATCACAAAAATGAAAAATTAATCATTTTAGAGGCTAGCCAACCTGAAGTCTTGTATTTAGGAGTTGATAATGAAATTATTAAAGAAGGCCATACTACCCAAATTTCATTCAAAGTAAGAAGTACTAAACATTACAAATTAGTAGTTGACTATAAAAGCAATCAAATTGAGATAGAAAATGGTCAAGTGCCTTCAGGCTATGGAGAATGGGAACATCACATTCAGTATAAATTTTTAAAACCCGGAACGTTGTATTTGGTTACCTCAAATGCGTATAAGCAGATAGAAAGTACAACTATTGAGTTAACATATAATAGAGTACAGTTTATTCAAGATTTAGCAATTGCCTCAACTAGTAGTTTAATTATTACTAAGGGAACTCCTGTTAAAATAACGTGGTTGGTTGAAAACGCTACACGAGTAAATCTATCAGATGGTAAAACAGAATGTAATGTAGAAGGTACAGAATTCGATTATTCCCATCCATTTGATGAGGACTTTACTTTGCAATTAGTTGCTTTTGGTGATTTTGGACAAAAAGTCTACAGTAATAAACTTCAAATTCGGACAGCTAGAATTACTAATTTTAGATCATGGTCTAATTTTGATTTAAATGACCCAAAGTTTTATTTGGCTTGGGAAGGCAACTACATCGATCGGACAGAGTTGTCTCCCCCGCCTGTACTTGATAGGCGGTTACAGGACTCAGAAGAAAAAATTGAAATTTTACCATCGGATATACCTATTGAATATACGTTAACTGCTTGGCCAGTAAGGGGTGAAAAAATAATTAAAAAAGTATTGATTCTATACCCTTCAGTAATTCGAAATTTTAAATTAATAGGTGGCGAAGCCATTTTAGGAACGAGTGCAAAATTATATTGGGAGGTTGAAAATGCACGACAGATCAATATTGAAGGGTTAGCGAGAGAATTAAGCGGCTCAAGCTATACGTTCTGGGTAAGTGAAGAACATTTAAATCTTACGCTAACTGTATGGGGTGATACTAATGTGGCACAAAGTTATCTGAAGATCACAATTTTTAAACCTCCAAAAATTCACGACTTACGGCTACCGCATTTAAAAATTAAAATACAATTTGATTTTTCAAGCCTCCAAATCCCCGCCTTCCCATTTTTTGGCTCAGCAACAGTTATTCAATCGGGGATTGGTGCAAAACATCGCTATAAATATCTTCAAAAAAAAATTAGGCTAATCTTTATATTATCTGAGATATTATTGAAGTTGAGACAAGATTGGCGTCAAGCCCAAATAAGGCGACGTGGGCTAGTGGCGCCAGCAAATTTTGTAACAAAGTGGAGATCAAAAATATTAAATTCAACATTTTACCTGCGCTCTAAAATTCGTGAATTGACAAAATCTAAAACCAATGAATAAATCACAAAAGAACCTCCCTTCGCCGGATTTTTATCCTACTGCGTCTTCATTTAAAGATTGGCGACTTTCATTTTTTTGGTTTCTCGCAGCAGCAGATGAGGATTTGCTGCGTCGCTGCCCTTCAACTGAGCAATACAAACATGCGACAATTGGTGCAGCTATTTTGTTGACAGCAGTCGCTGCTGCGATTTCCGGATATTTTGCTTTTTACTTATTGCTAAAAAACTGGGTGGCTCTACCTGTTGCACTATTTTGGAGCATCATTATTTTTAACCTTGATCGATTTATGGTCGGGAGTATTCGGAAAGATGAAGATGATAGTCCATGGAAACAAATCAAAGTAGCACTTCCTAGGCTTGTATTGGCAACATTAATTGCATTCCTAATCAGTCGTCCAATTGAAGTAAAGATATTTGAAAATCAAATTAATCAGGAGCAAGTTAATATTACTCAAAGATTTGTCGACACAATTATTCAAGAAAAAATAGTTAACTTGGAAAAAGAAATAACTAGGCTAGAAGAAGCAAAAACAAACTTAATGGATTTAACGAAGCAGTCAGGAGATTGTGCAAATGCACCTGGATTTACTGATGCTTGGTTGCGATATATCTCTTGTAAAAAGGAGTACGATGAACTTAGTGGAAAAAAGACAGCATTCAAAATGCAGCAAAATGCTGTCAGAGCAGACCCGCGTTATTACTATATAGTAAATGATAGTACTAACAAAAATGTGAGGCTATTGAATCAAGAAGGAGATGCGGAAATAGATAGATTACAAAGGCAAATTGTATCCTTGAATATTCGAATGTCGAGGCTGGGCTGTGCAGCGATGCGGCAAAGTGCTGAGGATTTATGCACTAAATATAACTTAAGGTTAGATAAAACTATTAATAATGAAGTGGATTATGTTGATCGCTTGGATGATGATATCGAAAAGGCCAAGGAAGAAATAAATAACTTAAAGGAAGAAGCAAGAGTGAAATCTGAAATCGCAGCCGGTGATATTTTAGGAAAACTAAGAGCATTAGAAAAGTTAAAAGGAAAAGATTCTGCGATGTTTTGGGCTAGTTGGTTAATAGTTTTACTTTTTTTTGTCTTGGAAACAGCTCCTTTATATGTAAAAATTGTATCTAATCGAGGTGCATATGATAGCCTTTTACGCTTAAAAGAACAAAAAATTATATTCAGTAGTGAGACGGAATTAAAGGAGTTTGAGAGTGATGCGAAACGACGTCTTCACATTTTGGAGGATGAGGAAGGTGAACTTACCCAAACAGAACGCCAAATGAATAAAGATGTGATGGAAAAAATACGCGCGGCACAATCTAAGGTTGCTGAAGAATTAGTTAATGCATGGGAAAAGCAAGAATTAGATAAAATTAAAACTAATCCTTCGGAAGCATTAAAAGATACAATTAATCCTCCAAACTAAAGATATAACTAATAATGAATACTCCGACTGATGAAATACCTGACGGTAAAGAATTACAGGAAACGCCTGCAATATCTGATCCTCAAAATTTGCCCAATGATAAAATAGAGGATGAATCAGATTCTTCTAATATAAAAAAGGACGACATTTCTGAAAAGCTATATTCTCCACAGCTTATAGCGCCGGATGAGGGTATTAATCGTGAATTAAATTTACAAGAATACCAAAATAGTCTAAATAATGCTCAAAAAAACACTCAAGAACATGAATTCAACCTTGGTCAAGATACAATAGAAGTTGGTGCTGGGTTTTCATACACAATGTTTTTTGTTAGTCAGGGCTCACTTTCGTCTCTTGATAAACGTTTTGGCAAATCAGTCTTTTCAAAGGAAAGTCTGGTCGAAACTTCACTGGATGAGCTTAGACGAAAACGCGTACTGTTTATACAGGCGCCAACCGAAGATTGGCTGGAAATTTCAGTTGCTAACCTAAAAATACTAAAAAGGGAAATATGGCCAGAGGCAGCTGATATCCGCAGAGTTGTGACAAAAAGAGAACATGAAACTACTTTTGGTTTTTGGGCAGATCTGGTACCGGTTAATCGCCCAACTATTCTCGTCATTAATGATAGTAAATATGATTACATTCGCCAGTTCATGCAAGCTGGGTTAGGGACGATTAGTGAGCACAAGAAAAAACTCGAAGCATCTAATATTTACTTAGTTTGTCAATTGATTGACACTGTTGATGGCCGATATGCTATAAATACATTTAGTACGGCTTTACAGCGGGAACAATTTGGTTGGTGGGAGCCCCCAGTTGTACAAGAAGAAATTATAAAAATCTTTGGAGAGGAGGATGGTCTAGAATTGTTTGCTACAATTAAGGACTTGGGGTTGATGAATTTTGGACAAACGGAAATTTATCTTACTATTCAAGATATTTGTACCCCTCCAGAGGGAGATCCATCAGATTTGGATTGGAAAATGCCTAATAAAGACAATTTTGTTGAGAAGTTAAAAGGGGGTATTCAAAAACGGCAGGACGATTTAAAGCCAGAGCTGCGGGATTTAAAAGAAATACTTAATTCAGGTGATCAAATTCAAAGGCTTTTAGTGTTTTGTGGCGCATTTTTCCCAAAGATTACAGTCACAGACTTTAAAAAACTTGTAGTTGATTTATTGAGCAATGATTTAGAGAAACCTAACCAAAGTAAGGCGAATACTCTGCTAGATATTGAACTATTAAAAGAAACTGACCCTGAAATAAGACGATATTTGATTGATCAGCATTCTACCCTTAATACGCCAAAACTACTTCGTGATATTTTGGAAGACGAGATCGAAGAGCGGTTTGAAAAATGTAAACTAAAAATTGTAAAAGAAGGCCGGAATAGAAAAGTGCAATTCTATTTACCTAAACTTACCCCGGTATTACGTGAATATATTTTGGAGAATAAATATTTATATTTTCAAAAAATATATGATCGTTTCCGAGAGACAGGGCTATTATACGAGGAGGCTATCAATGAAAATAAACTAAATGCACTAGTTAGATTTATTGTTACGGCTGCTCAAAATGATGCAGATGAACACGATGCTGAATGGCTGACTAAACTAGTGGCTGATATTAAAAATCAGCTAACGATCAAAGTGCCAGATAAATTAGATTTAATTTCTTTCTTACAGTATATTGAGCACGATGTGAGGCTTCGAGGAGTTATGAATATGTTATTAGGCAGATTGACAGAATTAGTCAAAGAAATATTGCTAACCCAAGATGAGGAGATGAGAGAAATGGCTAAGAAATTTTTTCGTCTCTTGCTCGATCAGAAAGATGTTCGTGAAATTGCCCTTCGGATGGCATTGGTATTGTTCAGAAAATTGAAAGAAGTACCAGGGTTTGATGAAGATCTAGTGTTAAGCTATTTCAAAAGAGTTTTTGATGAAGGAGCTGTAGATCAAAAGTTGTCAGCTTATAACTTATTGAAAAATAACTTCCCCCCTTCGCTCCTTTTTAAAATTACTCAGACCTGGATAAACGATCAAAGTATTAAGAATGACTCTGGCACAAAAAAAATAGCAAGATATTACTGTTTAGAATACTGTTTATATTCCTTTTCAGATTGTTTTAGAGAAACAGAAAAAAATAATGATTCGGAACATGCCTCAGGACGTTTAAGGTTTGGTCTTGATTTCTTTAAAGAAATTGATGATTCAATATTTTATGGAGAGTTTCAACCATTTATTCAATGCTTGACTAATGATAATTGTATCGAAGCATGGAACCAAGTATCAGATGCTTTTCAGAGCTCAAGTACAATTGCGCATTATTTGGAATATCTTGTCACTAAGGAACGACCTTCTGAAAACAGAATGAAATTTTCGGAACCAGTTGCAATTTCATTTTTAGGTGATGTATTGGAAAATTGGTTTTACATCTTAGTTCGAGTCTGGTTTACGGCCAGGCAAATGAAATTGGAGACACCCTTTGTTCTTACTGATATACCTCCAATCCAATATCGGTGGGAGAAGTATGTGAAACTTATCTGTGATGGGTTCATTCCTGTAGACATATTAGACGAAGCAAATGGTATGACCAATTGGTTGAGCAGAGAAGAAGGTAATAACTTAACCGAACTACTCAAATACCTTGACAATAAGCTGGAATACCATGCTGAAATTAGCCTCAGATTGAATGACTTGCCAAAGATTGACAAAACAATCATTGAAAAAATAGAAACAATTCGGACCCGACACATATGTGCTGAGCTGTTCGTTCGATTAATTAGAGACGAAATCGCCTCAAGAATTAAATAATATTTTGTTTAAATTTATTAATATCTAATTATGGATATAGAACTCACAAATACAAACACCCCATCCTTAGATATCTTCTTGAATAAAGTTGAAAGAGATAAGACTGATCAATTATTTGATCAGCAGGACCAAAAAATAATCGCTTTTGATAGGAGTAAGGGCGTAGCATCCATTAAAAAGGTAAGTTTCTGGGAAAGTATTATGGGTTCATCCAAAGCGGTAGAGTGCTACTTAGTAGATATTTATGGTGGTGCTTCTGTTCGGTATATGCAGACATACCTTTTATCATCTGAAAAATTTGGTAAGAAGGATTTGAAAATTGTGCTTACAGTAGGTGCCCTTGGTGGGCGGGAAACACGCCTTGTTGAAAGGTTGGTTAAACGAAATAATCCTTCTGAGACCTTAAAGGAACTGTTATGTTTATGGACTACTGAAGCTTTTGAAACTTTTGGAGAGGAAATCTTTACAGACTTCCCCAAATTTCAAGGGTATTTGTCCTCCGCCCTACGGTTAAAAGGCGAAAATTACGGTCTCCGATTGAGTGCTTCTGCGGCTCAAAAAAAGATTGACCCGGAAGCAGAACTTACTATTGAAACATACAACATTCGTTTGCAACCTAAAGGGTATTCAGATTTTATATTGATGGGCTTTGATGCCGTTTTAGTTCCTGACTTAGCTTCTAACGTACATGTGCATGCGAATGATCAACTAAAAGACAAGTTCAATAAATTACTAGTTAGCTGGTTTCAAGAATACATAAGGACAGAAATTACCTATAATAAATTACATGAAAGTTTGCACGGTAGAGTACGAGATGAATTAATAAACTATTGGAACGATCGCCTACGAAGCAAAAATATGGGCTGGAAAGTGTCGGAACTTGGATTTCGTTCTTCCGACATCTTGCTCGACAACTTTCGATTTGAGCAATTAGTAGTTAATGTGGCCTTAAAAGAGGATAGTATCCCATTGACTAATACTATCACGTTGACATTGGATGATCCTCAAAAGTATAAAAATGCACGAATTGATAATATTGAAAATTGGTTGAAAGAGAAACTTAGTCAAACGACACAAAGTGTATTGACTGGTGTTGCATTTGCAGAATTAGTATCTCGTATTGGAGAATATGAGAGCATAATAAAAAATGACCTGGATAAAGAAGCCCGTCAAATAGGCTATAAAGTTAAATACTTGCTTACATCTGGCCCCATCGGCAAAGTCAAGCCTTCTTTTAATTTCGAATTTGATGAAGAAGAACAAGATTATGATACAGACTCGAATGACAGGGTGAAACTTAATGTTATCGTCAATGGACGGGTTAAAGATTTTAACTACGAAAATTTAAGACGGATACTTTCTCCTAATATGGAATTAGCCACCGAAATGAAAAAAGAAGCTATACGAGAAGTTAGAAAATTTATACTCCGTTGCAAACCAGATGAATATTATTTAGACTTTGACACAAGAGTTGGCCCCGAACTGGAAACCCGAATTCGTGAAATGTTGTACCGCCAGTTTAATGTAGCTAAAGATGTGGACATTGTATTGCGGTGGCAAGGTTCTTCTCTGATTGGACGACTTCGGCAACTGATGAAAGGGTTTACCGAAACCCTTGTTCGATATCGTAATGATGAACTTGTATTTCGAATTAAATTTAACGTTGAAGGTGTACACAAACAGTTATGGGGAAGATTTGCGGCACTTGGTTTTGAAGATGAGGAAGAAGAAAAAAAGGTTTTGGCTAAAGAGGTTAAAGTTGCTGTAGAAAACATCATGAGACAAGAATTTGACAATTTGCCGAATCTGGCAAATACTCAGCTTACAGATTTAGTTAAGTCATTTGCCGTGGTAGCTGCGAAAACAGATATTGTGGAGAATACGGGGCTCGCTATCCGGATAAGCAATGTAGAGCAAGTAAGCAATACAATTGTTGATTATCTTGATGAAGTCAGAAGTAAAATTGCAATTGACCGTATCAATTCCATTCTATCTGAAATTAAATTGTTAGATGAAAAAATAAGAAAGTATAACAATGCTGGTCTTCTTCCTGAGAAAATCAATGAATTAGAAAAAAGAAAAAAAACACTTGAACAGCAAATTATGGGAAAAGACTATGATGAGAATCAGCTGCGGGCGCAAATCGATAGCGGCTTATCAAAAAAATGGCTGGATACTGGAGAAGAGCCCCCTTCTTAACACTAGCGATTGAGACTGTTACAAAAAGTGTGTCAAGTTAAGGTGATCAAAAATACCTTTAACTTAAGCACTTATGGCAAAATCAGAAAAATTTGACTTCGAACGCTTCAAAAAAGAAGCGGCAGAACGCCTCAAAGCAGGCGGCGATTTATTGGGCACAGATGGCGTGCTAACTCCCTTACTCAAAGAATTCCTGGAAGAAAGCCTGGAAGGCGAATTGGATGCACACTTGGAAGAAGATGAGCGTCCAAATCGCAAAAATGGCAAAGGCAAAAAGCGCGTGCGGACCTCGCAGGGCGAGGTAAATATCCGGACGCCGCGGGATCGCAACAGCAGTTTTGAGCCGAAGCTAGTATCCAAACGCTCGAAGGATCTGGGCAATGGTTTGGACCGGCAGATCATCGCGTTGTATGCGCGTGGAAACAGTTACAGTGACATCCGGGACTACTTGTTGGAGATGTATGGCGTAGAGGCCTCTACAGCGACGATCAGCCGTGTGACGGACAAAATTCTGCCCTTGGTCCAGGAATGGAAGAACCGGCCTCTGGAGGCCGTTTATCCCTTTGTTTGGCTGGACGCCATTCACTACAAAGTGCGGCAGGACGGCCGTGTGGTGAACAAGGCAGTGTACTGCATCATCGGTGTAAATCAAGAGGGCCTGAAAGACCTCCTGGGCATGTATGTGGGTGAGAATGAGGGTGCTAAGCACTGGTTAGCCGTGCTGACTGACCTGAAGAATCGCGGCGTGGAGGATATTTTCATCGCCTGCATCGACAACCTTAACGGCTTTGCCGAAGCCATCGAAAGTATCTTTCCGCAGACGGAAGTTCAACTGTGCATCGTGCACCAGATTCGCAACAGCAAAAAGTATATTGCCTGGAAAGACGTACGGGCTTTCATGAACGATCTGCGAAAGGTCTACCAGGCCCGAACCAAGGACGGCGCCGAGCGCCAATTGGACAAACTGGAAGTCGCCTGGGGACAGAAATACCCCGCCGTGATCCAGTCCTGGCGCCGCAACTGGGATCGGCTCAGCAACTACTTCCAGTACGACCCACAAATCCGCAAAGTGATCTACACAACCAACATCATCGAAGGCTTCCACCGGCAATTGCGCAAGGTCACTAAAACCAAAGGCGCTTTTACCTCCGATGAGGCCCTGATGAAACTCCTGTACCTAGTCCAGGACGAAGCAACCAGCAAGTGGAATCGCCCCTTGCATAACTGGAACATGACCCTGTCTCAACTATCTATTATCTTTGGAGACCGCTTAAAACTCGACATTTAAAAAATTGGCTTGATTTGGGCCTGCAGGCCCAAATCAAGCCAAACCTTGACACACTTTATGTAATACTACCTAGCGATTAGCTGATAACCCCACTCAACCGCTCCACCCACTCCTCAAAAGTAATACAATCAAATTCTGCATCCCCAAAAGGCAGGCCCTCCGTTTCAGGCAGATGGGCAAGCCCATCCTCCATACTTTTCCGGTAATGCTCCCGCATTTCGACCTGGGTGACACCCTGCCAGGCCTCACGCAGGCGGGCGGCCACATGTGACCAGGCGTCAGAAGGCGCGATGGCGGTATCAAAAAGTTGGGCAGGCGTGAGGCCCGGCTCCGGCTCCATGCCCAGGTATTCCCGCAGCAGTGGTTCCACGGCCACGCCCCGGTCGCGGGCGTCCCGGATCAGGTTGGCGATGCAGCAGGAAATGGCGAAGGTGTGGTCTTCAAAGGTCAGGATTTCCCTTTCGTAGCAGGCGACACACAAGCATTTGAGTTGGTAGTCGCGGTGGATTTTGGCGTGTTGGAAGATCATAGCAGTTCGATTTTAACTTTTTGGTATTCGCGTTGGAGTTTTTCGGTCAGGGTTTCTTCAGGTGTTTCGGCTTGCGCGCGGGCGGCCTGCACCAGGTCGAACAATTCCTCGAAGGAATCGACCACCCGGGCGATATCCGGCTGGGTTTTAAGTGTGGGCGCCGCGCCATAGGGTTCCGTTTTGCGGCCGGCGATCAGGATCAGCCGCAGGGGGAAGTCGGTGCCTTGTTTGTGGTAGAGTTTGGCCGAGTCGATGTTCAGCAGGGCCACCACCCGGTAGTACCGGTACAGCCAGTTGAAAAACTGCCGGTGGCTGGCGATCAGGCCATTGCTGTTCACCTCGGTGTGGCCGCCGATAAGCAGGGCGGCGCGGCCCGCGTCCTGCATGCAGGCCAGGGCGTGGGCCACCATCACATGATCCAGGGCTTTGAAGGGGAAGCCGTATTCCCGGTTCACCTCGGGCAGGCGGCCGAAGGGCGGGTTGGTCAGCACAGCATCGAAGGCCCGCTGGAACCGCTGCGGAAAAGGCTGCGCGGCATCGCGGCGGTGGATTTCCCGGAAGGGCTGACTGCGCAGGTGCTCGTAGCGCACCGGGTCCAGGTCGTTGACGGTGACGAGCCGCTCGGGGTAATAGATGGTCAGCAGGCCATTGCCGGCGGAAGGCTCCAGCACGCTTTTTACATGACCATCATCGGTGAACCAGCCGGCCAGCCAGGCAATGGGCGCGCTGGTGCTGTACTGCTGGAATACGCGTTTGTGGCTGTCCAGGCCGGTGTACGTGGGCTGGGTGCGGCGGTAGAAATCGACGATGGCCTGGTAGGTTTCCGCCGGTCCGCTGTGCGCCTGCGCCAGGCGGCGGTACCACTTCGTCCAGGCCAGTTCGGTGAGTTCCCAGAGGTATTTTTCGTTGGCGGTTTCGATGCCGGCTTCGCGGGCGAGTTTGCGGATATGGATTATGGTTAGTTTTTTGCCGGTTTGGAAGGCGGCGTGGATGCTTTTTTCAATGGCCTGGATGGGGGCAGTTCTTTTCGACACAGTGGGCGCCTGCCGGATTTCCGTCTGACTCAGATACCGCTCGATTACCTTCCGATCCCCGGCATCCAGCGCCCCGATGATGATTTTTTCAAAAGCCTCCGCTGACGCCACTGTTTGCGTGTCGCCGAAGAGGGATTCGCCCTGGTTGGCTTTCAGGGAGTCGTTGTAGCGGGCAATGGCGGATTTGAAGGCGCGCTGGCCGGTGTTCATCAGGCGGTTCAGGGCCAGGGTTTCGCGGCTGTGCGGTTCGGCATCGAGCAGGTTTTGCTGGCCAATGTAATCCGCGAAGGGCAGTTTGGAGGCCTTCATTTTTTGCTGGAAGACCACGGCGGCATTGATCGCGTCGATCAGACTGGCGCCGGGGGCTTGCAGGGCGAGGTTGTCCATGAGCACCGGCAGGGCGTTGACGATGGCCTTGCGCAGGCTGGCCACGCCCTCCGTTTCGGCAGCCTGCAAAGCGGGCGGACGCAACACGATGGCCGCCAGGGTCATCTCCACGAAATGTTTACCGGCTTCGGTGAAGTAGCCCTCGGTGTAGTATTCCGGCACCTGCTGGCGGGTGAGCAGGTTGCAGGCCAGCAGCATATCGAGCAGTTGTTTTTGCGCGTTGGTGTCGGCGTAGAACGCGCTCATGGTGTCGTCGTTCTCGAACAGATTGGGGATTTGCTGGCCGCAGGCGGTGTTTTCGCGCAGGATGTTAGAGAGTTTTACGGTCTTGTCCACCGGCCGCTCGGATTTGGTGCTGGCCTGGTTGTACTTGGCCAATTCCTGGGTGCTGAGGGCCGGAATGTCGTAGTCGATGCGGACCAGGAAGGGGGCCGCGATTTGTCCTGCGCCGCCGGCAAATACCGTGCGGTCGGCAAAATCCTTTTCCGAAATGCCGAAGGCCGAAAGTTCTTCCTGCAGGAAATCCCGGTAGGCTTGGTAGCGGGCGGGGTATTTCGCCTGGGCCAGTTTGGCCGACATGGTGCGGTTGTTCCCGCTGACCACGAAGCCCTCCGGCGAAATGACCGGCGTGCCTTCTGGAGTCCGGCCAGTGCTGATGAGCAGGCCCGGCTCCAGGTTGCGGGCGTATTCATCTACCAGGGCCTGGGCATTGGGATCGCCGGCGTAGTTGCGGTCGTTGATGTTGCTGCCGCCGGGATTGCGCGGATAGCCTGGGGTGTCGGCAAAGGTCTGCTCATCGTGGCTGGCTTTGATTGCGCCCAAATCCACGACGGCAAATTGCCCCTGGCGCTGCTCGCCGTTGGGCAGGTAGATGGTGGTTTTTTTGCCGGGGAGGTGGGCTACGGGGTTCATGTTGCAAATATAGCGCCTGTTGGCCTGTGTGCGCAAGTGAATGCCGGTGATTCTTTTGCAGCGCAGTTTTAATCACCGGCATTCCAGTATATTTGTCAAAAAGCAACAATGAGCTCAGAAAACATCCAAGTGTTATTCCCCAAGGCATTGGGGTTCGCGTTAAAAATGCAACAGCCGGAATTGGCCAATGAACTGCGCCGGCTTGCCATTGTAAAACTGTACGAACTTGGCCGCTTATCGTCTGGCAAGGCGGCTCGGATGCTTGGCATTTCCCGGGTGGCTTTTTTGGAACTGGTTGGTAGATATCAGGTTTCCATTTTGGGCAACCCCGGGAAAGATCAACTCGAACAAGATTTTTTGAATGCGTGAAGTTGTCTCCAGAACTACGCCACTCATTTCTTTGCTCAAAATTGGGCAGTTGCAGGCGTGTTAAAACACCTCTATGCAAAGGTGATCGTGCCTGCAGCCGTATCGAAGGAAATTGTACAGGGCCACGAACTGATGTGCTTGAGTTGGCAGGAGATACTATCAAAAATAATATATGACCTCCTTTCAGGTCGCCATTGTTTTGAATAGGACTAACGTTGTTCTGGTGGTTTAAATGTGTAGGCCTAAATTTTTGTAAAACTCCTTTTGCCCTTGACCTATTGGCCAGAATTTTGCTTGGGTATTAATTTGGCTGAAAGCGAGCAAGATGCCATTTGTTTCTTGTCAATTTAAAGACATCTTCTTACTAACTGCCCCTATGACATACCTTGAATGGAATAATCTTATCGGAACCCATTTGTTCAATGAGCAAATGGCAGGTGAACGAGTATATTTATTTTTAATCCAGCAGGATATTGTTGAAGTTGGAAAAATGGCAGGTATACTGAAAGATAAAGATGAACTTAACGTATGGGATGATTTTATTCGAGCAATTAGAAGTGGTATCCCAGGAGAACGGCCTAATTCTGACTTTTTAAGCAAATTGGAATTTGCTTTTACCAAAACAAGTACCTTACGTATTGGAGATACCGAAATTCTTTTCCCGCCTTATTTGGGCTATTTGGTGCTAACTGTTCTTCCGATATTAGAAGAGGCGTCTAAACAGAAAACTGATTTTTTCCGTGCCAATGCGTACTATCCACGCATCAGGGAATTCTTTAAAAATAACAGGTTGCCGGACTTCCCTAACATGAGTCAAACCCGGAACTGGAACCACATTTGGCAACACCTCTCCGAATGGTCAATTAAGGCTAAAAAAACTGATTTAGGTATATTCCAAGTCAGGAATTTTTCCGCTGCATGGAAGTATGCAGGTATTCCATTGTCGCAATGTCTTATTGAACCGAAGGCCTTGAAAAGGCTGCCGCAAATTTTCCTTAAAGAAGGTTTAATTCCAAACAGTTACGTGAGCGATGAAGAATGGAGGGTTTTGTTAGAAACATCCTGGATTAAGGACTTGGGGCAGCGCCCCGGAATATTGGAATATATCAAGCGGAAAGATGACGACTTAGGCAAGATCGTTCTCGAAATTGTAAAGCAGGTATATCAAAACTGGCATGGAGAATCAGAGTTGGAAGAAAACACACCTTCCATTTCGTATGCTAAACGCATAAGAAAAGAAGGCAGCCGCGCTAGGTTATTTCAAACTTTTAAATTGGATAGAAGCACCGCTGAGTTCAAGTGGGGTTGCCGGATGTATTCACAAAATGATTATCCAGAAGATTTATCATTCAATGGCTTTCCCGTTTATGAATTGCGGGAAAACTGGTCGAACCAATTAGAATTAGGCTTTTTAGAAGAAGTGAGTTTAAAAGATACTGAGAATAAATGGGAAGCTGTCTTGCCTGGTAAAGAAATCCGGATCTTTATTGGTGGAGCCAACCTCAATTTAAACTCAGATTACTGGATAGAAATTGATCAACTGAGCCGCATTAGTGAGATGTATTTGCTTTGTAAAAACTACCACTCTGATTCAGTAGAAAACTGGGGAGGACACTTTCAATTGCCGGGTTATTTCAAGAAACTTAACGACATGGATTTTGACGGGATCCCGGAAGGATGGAGCTTTTACAAATTCCAGTTTCCGAAAATATCTATTGAGGGAGAGCCAGCCATTCAACTACCTTCAGTCAAAAAAGTCCTACTTATAGGTGGGGTGAAAGTAGGAAGCCGGACCTACCAAAAAGGCTGCCTCCCTGAAGTGCTAATTGAGAATAGTGACGGTAGCGAAGAAGTTTTTTTAGAAGCATCCAGTATTAAAATCCGCTTAAAGAAAAAAACAGCAGGAGATAACCGGTGGTTGCTCCCAGAAATTCTCCACGCTGGCGAAGATTATTGCATTTCTGCAGGGGAAGAAAAGACCATTCCGTTCAGGATTGCTGGAGAATCACTGGATGCATTGCAGTTAGACAACTCTTTGTCTCCAAAACGAAACAAATTTGGCATGGTGGATGAAAAAATAACCGGGAGTTTTGTCCAGGGTAGTATTGTTCAAGGGTTTGATTTTACCCGCCAACTCATCTATGGGCACCATTTTCAACCAGGTCAAATAAGCGCTCAACCTGTCAGACATTTTGCTGCTGATTTTAATCCGGTTAATGACCTTTTGTTGGAATTTCTAACACGGAAAAAAACCTCCCATTCAAGAGAATTTTTTGAAGCTTTCGAGCAAATCCTTTACAGGAAAATTCCTGGAGAATTGGAAGAGCTGGAAATCACTCTCACCATGTTAAAGCGGTATGTGCTAAACTTGTATGACTTCCTCGGTTATGTTGACTTTGACTATCAATCAAAACAGGTAGTCGCTAACCCACCACAACTCTTTTTGGTTCCAACCTTATCTGGCAGAAAAGCCTTACTCACCGGTGGAAGGACATCCAGTTTTACTGAAAAGGTTTTTGAAAAAGCAAGCCAACTCGGTCTGTTTATTTCAGTTATCCAGCAGGCGGGCGCAAATAAGCCTTGGGTTTTGATGCCTGACACGCTGTTTGTCGAAACCAGAGATTTGCCTGGGTACGGAATGGAGGAATTAAGGATTTTTGCGCGTGAGTTAAACATTTTTTTTGACCCCGAACACATTGCACAATGGGGATTGCTTAATTTTTCGGCAGGCATTGAAGACTACGTAAATAGTCTGCACGCCGATGAGCGGTTTGAAGATTACGACTGGTCACGAAAGATTTTCAACCCAAATACTTTCCGTTTTGAACGAGTGGAGAGCGATAAATTTGATAAAACTTTTTCATTGGTCGAATACCAATTCAATGCCTATACTTACAGCCACATTCTTTGGAAAGAGGGAATTGCTTATCCGGTGGATAAAAGCTGGGGTCGGTGGCTAGTGCTAAAGCATCAAAACCGGCAGGCCATCTTTGTCGACTTAAATGGCCTAACCGCCATACCCGCTGGCATGCCGTTGCCCCGCCTCATGTCCGAAGCGCTGTTGCTTTGCAGTGGTACAATACCTGGGCAGAAGTATATAGAGATCGATGGCATCCAAACCGTTTTCTCCATATACGGCAACGTGGTAAAAATCATGCTTGACAATGAGTTTTCAAAAATTGGGCAAATGCCTATCCAAGTGAATCAAATTTTCTGACCATGCACGACCCCGTCGGTTCATTTTACACGATCAAGGATAATTTCATCCGCTACGTCAAAACGGCATTCGGCACCCGTTTTCCCGCCATTGAACTGGAAAGGGAAACACTTTTGAACAATGACAAGGTTTTTTACCGGGAGCCATGGATTGAGCCATTGCCTGACTACGCTTCGAGCGGCAAAAAGACGGGCGATTTAAAAGCGGGTGATCTTCCCGGCATGACGGCTGCGCAAATGGAAGTATTTAAAAATCTTGTTAGGCAAGGCTTGTTCCCTGAAAATATTGAGCTGTATCACCATCAAAAAGAGATGTTAACCCGTGCGTTGGCAGGTGAAAATTGCGTCATTACCTCCGGTACAGGTTCTGGGAAAACAGAGAGCTTTCTACTTCCCCTTTTTGCACAATTGTCCAAAGAACTGGCTTCATGGGATACGCCAAGTCAAATGACTGATCGTCAACAGGATTGGTGGAAAACGCTCAAACCCAGAAGTATTGTGGGTAGTGATTTTCAATTTCTGCCAACGGTCAGGCAGCGTGGACATGAGGTCCGTCCTGCCGCAGTACGTGCGCTCATACTCTACCCTATGAACGCCCTGGTGGAAGACCAGATGACGCGTTTGCGAAAAGCCTTAGACAGTGATGCCGCAAGAGCGTGGCTAGAGGAGAGCGTCAATAGAAACCGCATTTATTTTGGCAGGTACAACGGCAGTTCTCCGGTCGCAGGCGAATTGCGAAAATGGAATGAAACAAACAGTCGTTGGGAAATCCATAAAGGCAAAGTAAAGGAGCTTTGCAAGCAGCTCACAAACCTGGAAAATGCTTCTCAAAAAGTACAGGATTTCATTCGGTTTCATCCTGAAAAAGTGGATGACCCGGTCGAATTGACTGCTTTCTTTCAACGGCTTGACGGTTCAGAAATGCGCTGCCGCTTCGACATGCAGCTTGCCCCACCGGACATTCTCATCACCAACTTTTCGATGCTGGGCGTCATGATGATGAGGGGGGTGGATAGTCCTATTTTTGAAAAAACACGCAGTTGGTTGACTTGTGAAGATTTACCGGAACGGGAATGGGACGCAGAGCGTCCGAACCGCATTTTTCACCTTATCATTGACGAGCTGCACCTTTACCGGGGAACACAAGGCACGGAAGTCGCCTATTTGTTGCGCTTAGTTTTGAACCGGTTGGGCCTTCACCCTGACCACCCGCAATTACGCATTCTCGCATCCAGCGCCTCGCTCGACCGTAACGACCCTAAAAGCGGTCAATTTTTGAAAGATTTTTTTGGTTCTGAAAAGCCTTTTACCATAATCGAGGGTTCTGAAAAGGACAAAGGAAGTTTAGACGCCGTTGTAAGTTTTTTACCACCGGCACCCTTTGTAAGGATTGCAGAAGCTTGGAAAATGGTAAAAGGAGACAAGGATAAACCCGCTTTTGATCAAGCTTGTGGTGAAGCAGCAATAGCGTTGGAAGAGGAATTCGGTGTAGCGGCTGCATCATATACAAGTGGTGTCGAGCGGCTTTGCCAAATGCTCGTTGCATCACGGTTGCAACTTCGGACTAGGTTGTATCAAGCTTGCCAAGTCAATGGCACAACAAAAGCCGTTTGCCTTTTCCGTAAGGAAGATGACGAAAGCCAATTGCCCTTTTTCAGTGAAAAAATATTCAGTGCTGACGTGCCTGAACATCTTTTGAAAGCTGCCGTACAAGGGCTTTTGATTGCACGCTCTTTTTGCAAGGATGCCAAATTACCCCGCTTCCGTTTCCACTGGTTTTTCAGAAATATCGAAGGAATATGGGCATCCGTCAATCCGGTTGATGTGGACGAAGAATTTACTGCAGGCCAGCGTCCAGTTGGGCGGTTATTTGGCGCTTCAAGGATAAAATCGAAGGCAGGCTACCGGGTGTTGGAATTGCTCTATTGTGATAATTGTGGAACGGTGTTTCTTGGTGGCAACCGCCTTGCAAAGCAGGACGGAACATTTGAACTTTTGGCATTAAGCCCAGACATCGAAGGCATACCGGAACGAACAGCAGCGCAATTGCTTGAAAAACGCAGTTACCAGGAGTACGGCGTATTTTGGGCAAAAGGCAAACAATCCTACCGTCAACATTTGAACAGGCTTGGCAATCCGCAGGACGTATGGACGCAGCCGGAAATCAACGGTGCAACAGGAAACTTCGAAGCGAAATGGGAAGAGGCCATAATAAATATTTATTCCGGCGATGTAGAGTGTTGTTCCATCCGGGAAAAAGAAAACCCTGGCGATTGGGTGGAAGGGATGCTATTTGTGGTGCGTGAAAACAGGGTGGACGTGGCAAACCCAGCATGGCTGCAACTACATGAGCCCAAACAAACACATAAAGCTCTTCCTGCTATTTGTCCGGCATGTGGTGTGGATCACTCTAATCCACAAAAAAGGCGAAAGTCACCTGTTCGTGGTTTCCGAACCGGTTTTGGCAAAACGAACCAGATGTTGGCTAAAGAATTGGTCTATCAACTGCCTGATAATCCCAAGCAGAGAAAATTGGTTGTTTTCTCCGACAGCAGGGAGGATGCTGCGCAGGTTGCCAATGGCATTGAGCGCCTGCACTATGATGACTTGATAAGGGAAATTTTAGTCAGCCAAATTCAGGGTAGGCAGAACATTCTGAATGCTTTAATAAATCATGACAGTAAGGAACTTGAAAAATTCAAAGCGTTATTCCGGGGTGATTTTGAAGAAGTCAAAACCTACTTCAATACTGCGAATATCCCTAACCATACTGGCAACCCTGATTTGCAGAGGATTATTGACAATGCCCGCAATGAGTTGCAAAAAATAGAACAGGCAGTTATTCCGGTCAGAAGCCTCATCCGTAATGACAATCCTGCTGTCCGAAATGCGCCGCCATTACTCAGGCGGTTTTTGGAAATTGGCGTAAATCCCGGCGGCAATGACTTGAGTGTTCAGCGGTCGAATGGGAAAGATTGGGATGAAATTTTTGACTTTGACAAATTGGAGTGGCGGAAAGGCGATGAGAACTTTTACCAAGACATAAGAACAAATTTAATGGGCGACCTTACGAGAGATACTTTGTTCGGAAGGCTGTACTTCGCTTTTGAGTCCTCTGGCTTTGGTTATCTCACTGTTCAGGATGCCCAAATTATTGCAACCCAACACGGGCAAGAATTATTGGAGGCGCTTAATGGAGTCATCCGAATGCTTGGAGATAATTACCGCCATGTTTATTCTGAATTTTCACATTCTGCTTGGACTTCCTTTCAAAACTTCAATGCACGCATCAGGCGCTATGCATCTGCAATCAACGCAGACCCTCAGTTCGGAGAGGAAATTTACCGCATTTTACAGCGGACAAGCGCTATCAATCCAAATGGCGACTTGGAGATTGAAAACCTTGTATTGAAAGTGGCACAAGCCAATGACCCTGTTTGGGAGTGTTCTAATTGTGCAAGACCGCACTTGCACCGTTGCGGTGGCTATTGCACGTTCTGTCAATCCCCGCTTATGCCAAACCCCGTCAAATCTGCCGGCCAGCTATGGCACAATGAATACCATGCTTATTTTGCGGCTGTCGAAAAACGCAAACCTATTCGTCTCCATTGCGAAGAATTGACCGGTCAAACGGACGATCAATTCGAGCGGCAACGGCATTTTCGCAATGTCATACTGGATAATGAAGGTGAGCCCATTGTCAAAATAATTGACCTGTTAAGTGTCACTACGACCTTAGAAGTAGGCGTGGACATTGGCTCGCTCCAAGCTGTCATGCTCGGCAATATGCCGCCGCAACGCTTTAATTACCAGCAACGTGTAGGACGAACCGGGCGGCGGGGACAAGCGTACTCGGTGTCGCTGACCTTCTGCCGTGGCAGAAGCCACGACGAATTCTACTTTGGTAATCCGCATAAAATCACGGGCGACCCTCCGCCTGTCCCTTTCCTCTCGATGAAGCAAGAGCGGATTTTTTACCGTCTGCTGGCAAAAGAAGTGCTACGACTTGCTTTTGATAGTGATGTATCATTCGACCCGGTTGAAAGGCATGGCGTTCATGGTCAGTTTAGCGAAGTTCAATTTTGGGAAGACAGAAAAACAATTATTGAAAATTGGATACAGCGAAATCCTTCAATGATTGAAAAAACCATTATTGCTTTAAAAAATGAACTGCCGTTGGATAAGTTGGCTGAATATAGAAGTTGGGTTGAAAATCAGCTTGTTCGCCGGATAGATGAAATTGCCGTGAATGAAGAAATCGCAACCAATGACCTGGCTCAAAAATTGGCAGAGGGCGGTTTGCTTCCCATGTTCGGAATGCCAACCTCTGTCAGAAACCTTTACCACGGCGTAAAGCGGGAGGAAGATGCGACCTACTCCGCACGTTCAATTGACCGTGACCAGGGGTTGGCAATTTTTGAGTTTGCCCCAGGCGCTCAAAAAACGAAGGACAAGGCAATCCACACCTGCATTGGCTTTACCAGCGATTTTATTAGTCATAATGAAAAGAATATCAAGTCTCTGACGAACAATGAAGGTTCGCCGTTTTTCCTATCTCGATGGATGGCACTTTGCAGAGGATGTGGTTATAATCAAACTTGGAATTCGAAACCCGAATTACATTCGTGTCCTATTCCAGAATGCGGCGAGAATAGACCAGAAAAGTTCAAAATATTCAATATCAAATCCCCCATAGCCTATCGTACCAATCTCACAAACGGAAAGGATGCCAAAGAGGATAGCAGACTTGTGTTGTCCCGCCCGCCTATTTATGCTGAGAAGAAAGATGACTCAAATCCCGGCAGAATAGTGGACAACGCACATTTGCATATTTCAGATTTTGATGTGACTTGGCGCATCAACACCAATGGAGATGATTTTTTTACCGGGCATTTATATGAACAAACTGGGTTCAGACAGCGTGGTGATAGCGCCTGGCACAATTTCGATCAGCAATGGATTGCCACCGGATATGAAGACCTTGATGCCGAACAACGGAGTGCAGGCTTTAACATGAACGTTAGCGGACAAGGTAATTTGGAAATCATAGCCTTGGCAGCTAACAAAAAAACAGAAATCCTTCGTATTTCGCCAGAGCATGTGCCTTTGGAACTTGACCTTAATATGTTTAGCCACAATCTGATGCGGTCTTCAAGTATCAAAGGCGCTTTTTACTCTGCTGCATTCTTGCTCCAACGGGGGCTGGCTGATCGCCTCGACGTTGACCCTACTGAAATTGAAATAGCCGACATCACAAGAAAGACGTTGCCCGGTGGACGGTATACTGCCGAAATTGTTCTAACCGATGAATTGCCGAATGGCTCCGGTTTTGTCAGGCAGTTGCATGATGATTTCAAGAAATACCTCGACCTCTTGCTTCGCAACCCTGACCCGAACGCCTATACTGGTAAAATACGCCACCAATCCCATGCTGATAACTGTCAGGATGCCTGTTACGAGTGCCTGAAAGTGTACCGGAATATGAACTATCATGGTTTGCTCGATTGGCGACTTGGTTTGGGATTGTTAAGGGTGCTGGCGGAACCAAAATACAGAAGTGGAGCAGACGGAAAATTTGAATTTCCCGAACTACAAGGCTGGCCGGAATTTGCCCATAAACTGCGGGATAATTTTGCGGAAAGCTTTGGCTTGACCAAGCGTGATGAAAATCTTGGACTTCCAAATTTCAGATACAGGAAAAACAGGATTGTCTTGTTGGTTCATCCATTTTGGGATTTGGAACGCTGGTCGGAGGACAACTGGTTAACAGAAATTGTGGCTGATGCATTCAGTAGGTACGGAAGTGCCAATGTGAAGTTTATGGATACCTTCAACTTACACCGGCGTCCTGCTTGGTGTTATGAAAAACTCGAACTCACATGACTTCACCAGCAGAAGTTTTGAGCAAAGGCGGGTTGTCCCATGTGACCCCGTCTACCTGGCTGAACTTGCGGCAATGTGCCTGGCGGGTGCTGCTGGCGAGACATTTCCAGAACAGTCCTTTGTTGCCAGTTCACCCCAACGCCACACTTGGAAGCATTCTTCACGCTGCATTGGAAAAAATCACAAAAGGAGAGGTGAAAACGAGGGAGGATTTTAACCGTTGGTGGGATAACAAAGTAGAAAAGGCTGAGCAGAAATTGACAGATAAAGGCTGGGGGCAATTCGTACCATTGAAAGAAAATACCAAGCATTTTGGGTTGAAAAAAGTACAGGTGAGAAACCGGCTACTTTTGTTCCAAAGTAGCCAGCCTTATTCTTCCGGAAAGGTCTCGAAAGTGGCTGAGCAAAAACTCAATTCGGATGATGGGCTGCTGGCAGGGAAATTGGATTGCATCATTTGGCGGGATGGACAGGCAGAGGTGAGAGATTACAAAAGCGGCGTAATCACCACAGACGGGGATGGAGAGGAATCTGCTCCGGTAGTAAAAGAGGATTATGAATTGCAAATGAAGCTCTACGCCTGCCTTTTTATGGAAGGTTATGGAACATATCCTGCAAAGCTGATTTTGGAAGACCTGGATGGCGTTGAATATGAGGTCAATTTCACACCGGAAGAATGTTCTCAACTTTTGAAAGAAGTCAAATCCTTCCTTGCAGCAATCAACCGGAAAATCGTAGAAAATAAATGGGAAGACTTAGCAATTCCGGGTGATTACTGCGCTCTTTGCAATTACCGGCCGGCTTGTACGAAATACTTAAGTGTACTTGAAGTGGCACCTGTCTTGCCGGACAAGAACTGGCAAGACTTGCCGGGCACATTGGCAAGCATTAAGGAAAACGGCATATCCGGCTTGGATTTGCTAATCCAGCGGGCTGGGGAGTTAGTCAAAATTACTGGTTTTAATGCCGAAAAAAGAGAAAATTTGACTATGCTTATAAACCAGCGAATTGTTATCTTTAATGTTAAACTGGTGGGTGCGCAAAAATTCACTTGCACAAAATTCACTGAAATTTATGCTATCTGAAAATGATAAAATACCCTTGCTTTCCTTCTTTACCGGCGGCGGTTTTTTGGACATGGGGTTCGAGCGGACAGAACATTTTAAAACGGTATGGACCAACGAATGTGATGTCACATTTGGAAAATTCTATGAGCAAGGGTTCAGTTCCTGGCTGGCAGAAGAAATGGGCGATAATTTAGGCCGTAGGATTTCAAATACCAGTAAGGTGCAAGAATTGTCTGCCGACCAAATTCTGGAAGAATCTTTTGGAGCAGAAGGCAAGCCGGAATCTTTTGGTATCATTGGTGGGCCGCCTTGCCAAGACTTTAGCTCAATGGGTAAAAAGAACGGCTTCAACGGTGACCGGGGGAAACTGACAAAGGAATTTTTGACAAAAGTAAAGGAAATAGTGCCTTCCTTTTTCGTTATGGAAAACGTAGCTGGGCTTGTCCATGTTAAGAAAACCCGGAAGGTTTTTTATGAACACCTCGATACTTTACGGGATTCTTATTATATCGATCACTTCATTCTGAACGCTTTGCACTATGGAACTCCTCAATTCAGGGAACGGGTGTTCGTTGTAGGCATCCTACAGAAACTGGTGATAAATCCAGATGCTAGGTTTCATTTTGGAGAAGGCTGGTTCAATCAACCTGCCAAAGAATATCCGGATGCCCTTTCTTGGCAAATACCATCTCCCAGCCCATTTGGCCAACCTATTGATAAGCAAGGAAATATCCCCCTGCATTTGTGCGTAGAGAGTTGCCTTGTACAAGATGAAGAAATGCTTAATATCCCTAATGCAAATGAGTACCTCAAGTTACATACAGACAAAAACAAGTTAGAGAATATTAAAGAGGGCGAAACCAACCGCCCCTCATTTAAGCGTCTTCACCGTTTCAAATACAGTCCAACGGTTTGTTATGGGAACAATGAGGTTCACCTCCACCCTTACCGTCAACGGCGCCTGTCGGTACGTGAAGCGTTGCGTTTACAGGGCGTACCGGATAGTTATGTTTTGCCTTTGGGAGGACAATTAACTCAAAAGTTTAAAATGATAGGGAACGGCGTACCTGTACCAGTATCAGAAGCAGTTGCCAGAGCTTTATACCAGTTTTTAATTAAGCATAACACTATTCACAAAGGAGAACACATTGGACATTTGGTCGAAGAAAAAACGGAGTGAAGTTATGTCAAAGATCCGCTCAAAGGATACAAAACCTGAGCGGGTTGTGCGCAGTGCCTTGCATAAGTTAGGCTTCCGCTTCCGTATCCATAAAAAAGACCTTCCTGGGAAACCTGATATTGTCCTGTCAAAATACCAAACAGTTATTTTTGTACATGGCTGTTTTTGGCATTATCACCAAGATTGCAGGGAAGGTCGGATACCCTCTACAAACTCTCATTTTTGGAAAGAAAAACTAGAGAAAAACGTGGCCAAAGATCAGCGCCATCAATTGGCATTAAAGGCATTAGGATGGCGGGTAATTGTTGTTTGGGAGTGTGAGTTGAATACTCAAGAATTGTTTTTGCACACAATTGAAAATCTAGTGAATCAAATAATAAGTTCAGATACTAAGTAAATTTTTACGGCATGGCATTATATAATACACCTTATGATGCTGCGAACACAGCAGTCAGGGCATATCTAACCAAGCTGGGTGAGTATTATTTGGGGTATTCATTTAACACATCAAGTGGCCGTGGATTGGCAACTTGGAGCAAAATTCGTGATACAGTATTTAGTAGCAAATGCGCCTATTGTGGAGATGCTGCTCTCAAACTCCAGATGGATCATTTAATCATGTTTAACCGGGAACAATTTGGACTTCATCACCCAGGTAATGTAGTGCCTTCTTGCGCTGCCTGTAACAAACGGACGAAGGACAAGAAAAGCATTTACAATACTTGGGAAACACATTTAAGCATTGTATGTGAGACAAACAATTGTAAGGATCAGTTTTTTGAGCGATGGAACCGAATAAAAAGCCACCATGAACAGGGAGAACTTGCTTATCCTAAACTGAAAGAGAGTGAAATGAAGGCAATCCGGATAATCGCCAACAACCTTTACGAACGCGTAAAAGGGGAATTTGATGCTGCGATAACTCTTTACCAAGAATTGGATAAAGAATTTATCAAGTAGCGTATTGAATTTGGTGTTTAGTGTGGTAATATGAAAGGCTGTTAAAGCCTCCACACCTTCCCCCCATCCAAATAAGCAGCCGAAAACCGAAACCCAGAATCAACCAAATACCTCGTGTCTGTCTTCAGTAATTCAATAAACGCCAAGTGCTCCGCCCAATGCAGCCGCACCGAGCATCCCAGCGAGAACATTCCGACAAATTTCGCCACATAATCCGGCCGGGTGCCGTGGTGGTTGATGCCCCAAGCGGGCATCAGCGGATCGCCGGTGCGTTTGAAGTCCCGGTTCCGGTCACGGTGGACCAGCATGGGGGCGCATTGCACCAGGGCGGGATGCGCCGGGTTGCTTTTGTGAAATCCGAGTTTCCAGCAGTTCCGGTATTGGGTGAGTTGGACTCGGGCTACGCCGCCCAGCTGCCGGGCTTGTGCGCTGTAGGTGGCCATGGCGCCGGGTTCTGTGGTACATACGGCTTGGTGGATGATTTCTGGAGCGCCGGAACCGGTAAAGCGCAGGAGCAGGCCGAGGTCGTTGAAGCGGTCGTTTTCGTCGCGGTTGGGCGTGCCGTCCAGGTTGGCGCCTTCGGCGTAGATGATGTTGATTTCGCCAGGTTTGCGGAAGAGTTGGTAGCCTTGGCGCTCCATGTAGGCTACTAGTTTTTGGGCGTAGGGGTTGGGGTGCATGGTTTTGGGTTTTTTTTGGGGTGAAAGAATCGGGCTGGCAACTACTCCGGAGGATGCTTTCCTGCAGCGTGTAATACAGCCCGTAAATTCATCAAGCCGGGCCGGTTTAGCTGTAAACGAATGACTGTAGCGCGGCCAGTGGGGGTTAAACCGATAATAGCAGTGAAGTTGGCGTTCCACCGGAAATGTTCGTCCCACACATCGGTACGCGGATTAAATAAAGGCACCATTTGGGCCGTCACCAAATCATAAGCGGCAGTGAACGTGTATTTGTAGTTGTTACAGCCCAAACACGACCAGGCGAGATTTTCCGGGTCATCGGTACCGCCTTGCGAAAGGGGTATTATGTGTTCTACGGAGAAAGGGTCATGCGATAATTTTGCCTGAGCGCGGCAATATTCACAGCAATCCCGGGCGCGATCCCGCGCGAGGGATCGTAATGCTTCGGTCATGGGGTGTTTTTTTGAATTCCGAGGTCAAGCATAATTTGTTCCAACGATACGCCCCGCAACTTGGCAAGGCCAACTACGTACTTCATCCGCTCTGCGTGAGCAATTTCAATCCGGTTGGTCAGTATGAGCAGTTTTTCGTACTCCGCATTGGACAACTGTTCTGCTTTGCGGCGTTCAACCAGCCGGTCATATTCCTCCAGTTCCTTCGGTTGAACATTCAGTTGGATGCGTTGTAATAACTCGTCTTCACTCAATTCATCAGCATCGGGTTGATTAGAGCCGGAAAGACCAGACATCAAAACCTGAGTGATATATTGTTCCAAACTCACCCCCTGACGGGCCGCATCGTCCCGGAGCTGTTGCTCGATGGTTGGAGGAATTGCTAATGTTACAGACATGCTTTAAAGTATTTTCCACAAAAATAGAGCATATTTTGCAAGGTTCAAACGCTTCGCCACCGGCGCAGCCATTCCACCACTGCCATCCCCAACCCAAGAAAAATCACCCCAATCAAAAAAGCCGCCACCAAATTCTCCCGAACCCACCGCGGATTCAAAAACAACAAAGGAATCATACCCCCAAAGTTTGCGCCCCAACAGGCAGTTTAAAATTACGCCCAATCTTCAATACCCACCCCTGATAAAGCCCGTTTTCAAGTTCCCGGACATCAGAAAAACCCAATTTCTGCAAAGCAACAAAAGCAAGCTGCGTCCGCTGACTCCCCGAAGGCCGCAAGCAACAAACTACAGTCAGGCAATCCTTGTACGGCCGCAGCAGTTCAGCATGTCGGGCAATCTGGTTGTATGAAATCTTCAAGCCCCCGGCATCGAGCGTAGCCTGGCGGTAAGACTCCCGCACGTCGATGCAAAGCACCGGCTGGCCGGCTGCCGTAAGCGCAAGTATTTCATCCCAGGAAATGGTTTTCATGTTCAGAGGTCGTTGATAAATTGATCGCTTTTGCCGTCGCAGCGCATGCAGCCCTGGATGATCAGGGTATCGGGCAGCCCGCCCAGGGCGCTGCTCAGGTATTCCAGTGCGGGTTTGCGGTTGTACCATTGGCTGAGGCCTTTGGCGTTGTATTCTGACGGTTCGATGTTCACCGCTTTGAAAAAACCTTTTACGCGCGATTGCATGGCCGCCGTCCATTTGGACTTTGATATGCCAAACACGGCGCGGATGGATTCGCTGTGGGCGTCTTTGCCGCCCTGGTAAGTGGGTTCCAGCCAATTGCCGGAAGTGAAGGACAGGCAAAACGCCGGTTTGGGCATATCCTGCGAAGGCACACCCACGATACTCCCGCAGCGTTTAGAGGCTTTCAACACCAACAGGTCGGGCAACTGGCCTTCCGGACTGTTCAGGTATTGCCAGATCAGTTTGGCGCCAAAATATTTCATCGTAAAATCCGAAGGCTCGACATCAACAGCCAGGAAAAAACCGCGCAGGCGGGCCTCAAAATCTTGCGTCCAATCGGCATCGGACACGTTCAAATAGGCTTTGGCGCCGGGCGGCGTTGCGGCAGTTTGGTAGCGCGGCAGGTTGTCCGGAATATTTTGGCAAGGAATGCCGGCGGACTGACCGCTACCATTCGGAGCCGGATTTTCGCCGCCTGGGTTACCATCTCCCGAATCGCCAGTGGCCGCAGGCGGAAACAACAGGCGGATCAACAGTAGCAAGCCAATAGCGGCAGCAACAATGAGGGCGATATTCCGAACAGTATTCATGCGCGTTTTTTGAGGATGATGGCCAGGATCAACAGGGCAATGATGCCCAAACCGGCGTAAATCAAAATGGTGTCGGTCTTTTGGCGATGCTCTCGAATCGGGGCAAAGGGATCGCGGAAAACAGGCTGGGCGTTGAGTAATTGCTGGAAATAAGCCTGCGCCGAAATGATTCCCGGCTGCAAAGCCGTTTGCACCAGCTCGAAGGCGCTGCCGATAGCCTGCAACAGAGCAGTTGCCCAATCCGCAGGCACACCCGTTTGTGTCACTTGCCCCGTTTGCTCCATAGTACGATCAGTAAAATCAAAATGAGCAGCCCGATAAACAGCAGGATTTGCCGGTTAGCGGTGCTGGATTGACTGGCAGCCGCATTGACCTGGCCTACTTTGGTCTGGCTCTCCGGCACGCCGCAGACGTTCACCCCGAAGTAGTCGACCAGGGTCACCGGATCGAAATTGTTGCACAGGTACTCATCCACGGACGGATAGGCGGGGGGATACTTCGGGTCGTTTTCCGCGCGGTGGCAATGGCCCAGGCAGACATCGTACAACAGAAATCCCGAAGGCCCGAGGGCCTTGAGGCTGCTGCAACTTTCCTCGAAGCAGCGCTGCACCCGGCGGCAGTTGTTGCGCCGCTTTTTATTGAACAGATGCTTCCAGCCGCAGTTGTCATCCGGGCAGATGTCGTGTCCGCACTTGGCCATGGTTCAGGGGTTTATCAGCCGGCTTGTTTTTTCTTTTTCAGGTACCACCAGGTCAGGCCGCCGAGGGCTGCGAGGGCCAGGATTAGGTAGAGCCATTTTTGGGAACAGGGGCAGGATTTGTTTTGGTCGTCTTTGCAGGTGCACATAGAAGTTGCCAGTTTATGAAGTTAAGTTTGGTTATTTTGGTCGGCGGAGCAGTAAAACCAATAACACCAGTACAACGAGGGCAATGAGTATCCAAACCCAAACAGGCATCTTAGAAGCCGAAGGCGCAGGGGCAGGCGGTGCAGGATTCGAACCAGGCGACTGTTTCCCTTTCTGCGCAGACTCCCAAATGGTGCCCACGCCGATAAGGATATCCGGCAAGTTTGCCTTCATCCAATCCCAAAAGCCGCCACCTTTTTGGGGCAAGGGCGTGCCGTCCGGCCCGACGCCCGTTTCATTTCCAAAAACGTAGGTGCATTCGCCGTTTACTTCGATATAGCCGTTTGGACATGCCATGTTGTTTGGTTTTTTGTGAGGGTTTTACCGCAAAGACGCTGAGACGCGAAGGCCCGCGAAGGTTTTTATAAAATCCTTGGCGAACCTCCGCGTCTTAGCGACTTAGCGGTGAAAAACTACCCGGGTTTGACACTCTGAAAGAAATTCCAATCCTTGCCCAGCACCTTACCGAACACCGGCACGCCGTACTTGAGCACATTGTAGATCAGGCCGGCATAAGCGAAGTTGGGCAGGAACTGGTTGATCACATACTCAAAACTCTCCTGGGTCAGAAAGCCCATTTTGAAGGTCGCGGCGCCGCCGACCACCAGCAAGGCCGCAGCCCCGCTACGAATAAAAGTCTTGGGAATACGGCGGAGGCCCGGAATAGCGCCGGCAAACAAGCCGAGCAGGATGGTGATGGCCACTTCCACGCTGTTGGTGGCCGAGGGCGTGACAAAGGACGTGGGATCGTCAAAATTGACCACGCCCAGACTGTCGATGGCGCTGCCGAGCGAATCGGGGCCGGCAAAGGTGCAGACGGAGCCGACCAAGACCAGAAGGGCGGTGGAGAGGCTGATTTTCAGGGAAATGAAGAAACGTTTCATTGGGTGTTGAATTTATTTTTGAGGTGAATACTACTATTTCGGTTTCTCGGATTCATCCAGGGCGGCTTGCTCAACTTTATCTGCGGCCCGGTTGGCGAAGTACTGGAATCGGTTCATCCAGTGCTGGCAGGTAGCGCCCAGGATGGAAGTAATGCTGCATACCACATTGGTTGGCCACTGCGGTAATGCGTAGGTGAGCACACTTCCGGCGATAAAACCCACCACCCCAGCCAGGCCAATGCTGGCCAGCATGGTCAGCCAACTCATTTCCTTTTTAACCACCTTGGGCAAGGACAGAAACACCCAGCCTAAAATGGCGGCGGCAACGTGGGCGGCAGTTTTTTCAAAATTCTCGAACATGCGTTTTGGGGTACTGGGGTGTGTTATTTTCTGACGTTGGTTACGACTTTAAAATTGGCGCCCATCAATTGCAGGGTGCGCGACGAGGTGCCGGCTGTTTTTTGAATTTGGGCGTAATGCCCCAGATTAGCGCCGGTGGGTACGTTGGTAGCAATCGTGCCCACGCTCACACCATCAATGAAGCCTTCCACCTGCGCTCCACTGGGATCGATAACCACTTTGATGGATTGCGGCGAAGTAGTACTGTTGGTCGGCGCTATTCCGGTGTTGATCACCGTCTCGGTATCGCTAGCGCGGGCGACCAGTTGAAAATTCCCGGAGTTAACCGCATCGGTGTAGCGGAAATACACGCCGTTGGAAGGCTCGCCCGCAGGGTTGCTGCTGTTCATCCAGCCGATACGAACGGTGAAGGTGTTGGTGCCGTCGGAAAAATCGCTCAGGCTGGCGTTGTAGGTGCAGGCCAGGTAGGTGTTGTCCGAAGGCCGCACGTACTGCGAAGTCGAGCCGATGCTACCCGAGCCGGTGGCCGAAGAACTGGTGGAAATGCCCGATGCGGCGAAGGGACTCGAACCCAAACCGGCGCCTGAGCCACCACTGTTGGCTTTTACATAAAAGTCGCCCTGACTGGTGCTGGTACCGGTGTTACCGGCGACGCCGTGTCGAAACCAGCCCATGGTGACATAGTCGTTTTTACCTGCCAATGCCGGCCTGGACAGGCATTTCCAGCGGCTGGCGCTGTTGTCGTAGTAGAGTTGCACGCCTTCGCGGGGAAAAATGAACAGGTCGTCGCTGTCAAAATCAAAGCGGTTGGCGGCTGTGGAGGCCACCGATTCGTTTTTGAGCAGCAGCGTGTAGTTTCCCACATTTAAAATGGTAATGGTGCGCATGCTCGCGCCGCCGGCCAGACCGGTGATTTTCCGGAAAGTGGCATCCGTTTGCACGCGGATTACCGCGGCTGTGGATAGTCCGGAGGGATTGTAGTTGTCTTGATTGGCGGTGATTTGAGCCGGGGAAATTTCATCGGTGTAGCTACTACCGCCACCGCCGGCGCCAAATTGCACCCAAGCCGAGCCGTCGTAGCCTTCAAACTTGTTGTCGGAGGTATTGAAACGCAGGATACCCTGACTGGTCGCGGGCCGCTGGGCCGAAGTGCCTTTGGGCAAACGAACGGCGTCGCTGCCAGTAATATCCAGCGAATAAACCGGCGCAGCATTGCCAATTCCGGCCTGCCCATCGTCGCCGACAAAAAATCCGGGTGTTCCGTTGGTGTTGTACACGCCAAATGCATTGGTCGAACCGGTATTGCCCAAACCTACTACGGCCAGGCGTGGCATTGTTTCAGGAAACACTGTGCCGTTGCCAATCAGGCTATAGCCGCCAACCGTTTCCAGGGCGTACAAATTGGCTGCGCTCAGGACATTGGCGGCCAGGTAGAGCATGCGCGTTTTGCCGTTGGCGCCACCCGTTTGGTTGATCGTGCCGACCACTTCCACCAGATTCACCTGGGCATTACCGCTGGTGGGCGCAAAGCCGCCGGCAAAAGAAACCAGGGCGCTTGAACCGGAAGTAGCGGTCGAAATCACCGAAGTGGGCTGGTACAAGCGGGCATCGAGTAAAAAGGAAGAACCGTAGTCAAAGCCGAGCCGGCCAATGCCTGTGCCTTGAAAATAGCCGCCATTGGTGATGCGGCTGCGCTCGGTATCGCCGCTGTCAAAACCCTGAAAAGCGTAGGTGGTATTGTTGGTATTGCTGCCTTTTACGACAATGCGCCCGGTAGCCGCCGGCGGTTGGCCGATTTGCAATTCCAAGCCGGCATTGTCCCAGTTCAGGTTTGCCGATCCGCCCAGGGCCGTAGTGTTGTTAAACTGAATATTGCCGGTGCTGCCGCCAAGGGTCAGCCCGATTGTGTTGCCGGAAATGGAAATACCGGTGGAGCCGGAAAGGAAATTTTCTGCATCGGTCCATACCGTAGCCCCGCTGCTGTTGGTCACCAACAGACGGCTGGAGGACGCCGACGGCCGCAACAGCCGCGTAGCATCCACCCGGGTGGATTGCCCCGGACAAACCGTTGCTATGGCCAAAGCCAGTAGCAGCGTTCCTATTTTCCACCAGAAATACTGCATTGACGCGCTTTTTCGAGAATGTCGATCAGGGTTCGTTTTTCCTCGCGGGCCACGGACAGTTGGCGGCGCAGCATGACCAGTCGCTCCAGCAAGGCGATTTCGGTTTCCAGGGTGCCGACTTCATCGGATTTCTGCACTAAGTTCAACTGCACCTGGGCGGTGTCGAAGGGCACGGCGCGCCCGTTTTGGATTAACACGAAGGCGCTGTCGCGTTTTTCTACTTGGTAGTCGGGGGCGATTTGGGCGGTGGCGAGGCTGGAAAACAGCCCGAAAGTCAAAAGGAGCATGAGGGTTTTCATAGAAGCCGGATCAGCATGGGTTTAATTGATGGTGATTTTTTTGACTAATACTTTTTGTCCCGCTTGCACCTGATTCGCAAACGTGATCACACTACCCGACACCGTGATATCCTCCCCGGCGCCCCAGTCCAAATGCACGCCATCGAGAAACACCATGGTGTCGGTAGTCAAAGGCGTAAAGCCCGAAACCGTGACCGTAGAGGTAGCCGAAACCGGCACGTCCTCGTAGCGCTGAATGGTAACCGTAGGCGCTGCGGCACTGGAAGCAATAGTGATCGTGTTTCCGCTGCGACTTAGACTAATTCCGGAGCCTTGCGCAAGCGTGACGCTGCTGCCGCCCGTCAGGTTGATCGTGCGGTCGGAACCGGAACCATCGCCGGCGGTCAGGGCCTGGCTTTCGGTCAAAGTGGTGTTGGTTACGCTGCTGATGGTGCCGTCCGAATTGAGGGTAAACACCGGGATTTGCGTGGCGCTGCCGTAGTTGCCGGGCGTTGCCTGTCCGGCCCGGCCCAGGCGCGCATAGGCCAAACTCGTGGACCCTACTGTGATGCTTCCGTCGGTGGTGAGCAACCAGACGCTTTCTCCCTGCGCGGAACCTTCTTCGACAAAAATCATCTGGCCGTTTCCAAATTCGGCGCTGGCGTCCAAATCCCCGGAGCGCGACCAGGCGCCAGTGGCGGTGATGTACACGCCGTTTTCAGAGGCGGTCGATTGATTTTTGACCAGCACCCGGTCGCCAGTGAGCGTGAGCGTGCCGTCGATGGTCTGGTTGCCGGACAGCGTAATATTGGCCGTAGTGGCTACACGTACCGATTGTTTCCAGGCGAAGGCATTGGTCAGCACGGTCAGGGTTGGGTTGCCCGATACGCCGTCGGCATTGCCCAGTCCAAGCGAAAAGCCCGAGGCATCGGCGTTGGCACTCAGACTTCGGGCAGCAAAGGCGCCGGCGCCGGTGCGCACAACCAATCCTGTACTGGCCAAATCGGCAATACCATTGACATTGGCTGCTACGGTCACATCTGTCCGGGAAGAACCGCCGTTGTTACTGGCTGTGAGCGCCGAACCAATAAAGTTGATTTTGGGCTGCTGGGCAAGATCGCCGCCTTCTTCCTGGACGGTGCCCAAGGCATTGGTAGTGATGGTAAAACTGGGATACGTCCCACTAATATTGGTCAGTCCGCCACCGGTGAGCGACACCGTTTGGTCGGGCGCGCTGTTGGTGATGGTGTTGCCGCTGATGTTAATGCCCGTGCCGGCACTGAGCAGACTACTGCCCTGCGCCCAAATCACATTACCCGAACCGTCGGTGATCAAAAAACGGCTGTTGGTACCCGATGGCCGCAGGAGCACCGTGGCGTCGATTTTGGTGCTCTGGGCAAAGGCGGCCAGGGCGATTAAACTGAACAGGAGTAAGGAAAATGCCTTTTTCATGGCTGGAGTTTTTTGGGTGTAAAAGCGTCTTTGGGGTTTATTTCAAAATAAGGACAAAGGCTTCGTCCTGGCCAGGTACGGTCAAAACGATGGTGTTGCCACTGATGGTAAAATCGAGTCCGTAGCTCATGCGCACGCCAGTTCGGTAAAGATTTATGCGCCAATCCCGTTCTGAGGTCGGCAGCGGCAGGGCCGGATTGATACTTGAACCGCTGATCGAACCCAGGTCTTCGAAGGATTCTGTGCCGGCATTTTCATTGGCCGGTTGCCAGGTTGTGCCATTCCATTTGAGTACCTGGTTTAAACTTGCGTTTTGCTGGGCGATTTTTAAAGGCGCCCCCACAGTTCCATTGCCAGTTAAGGTTGCATCGGTTTCAACGGTCGTTCCCAGCGAGTCAATTTTCAAATTGGTAAACGTTTGCAAACAACCCTGCAAAGAGGCCGACAAGCCGGAAATAAACGGCGCTACCCGCCGCAGGGCGCTGGGGTGGTAAATAGCCGCCATACCGCTAGGCAGAGCCGAGAGTTGCCCGGAAGGATCCACGGCTCGCCCGGCGATGATGCTGCCGGAAGCCGAAATCGTGTCGATGGGCAGTTCGTAGCATTGGTTGCTGGAAAAAACGATCAATCGCGGGCGCTGGGCCTGCGAAATTTGGTTTCCGGAAAATCCGGTGTTGGAGTTGAACAGGCCTTGAAACGTAAAATTCGGCGCCGTGCCGCCAGTTTGCACAAAAGGCGAAAGCCAGCCTTGCCACAGGCTGTCCACCGTTTGTGCCGGCACAGCAGCGGCAAACGAAAGGGTCAGGATTCCTATGAAAAGCAGTTTGAGCCGCATGGTTTTTTAGAAATTAAATACGAGTTGGTAATCGTCGTAATTAGCCGTCAGGCCCACAGCGCGTATGGAAATGCTGGGCGAGCCGCTGCTGCCTACGCCCACCACCTGCATTTGCACGGTATCGTCATCGTCCACAGAGTAGGGATTGCCTGGCGCCGGAGCGCCAAACACCTGGGCCGAGAGGTCAATTTTCTGGGTGGCCGGTATGTGCAGCGAGGCAATGCTTTCATTTCCTGCAAGTCCCGTACCGTTGAAGGTTACAGTCAAATTGCCCGAGCCGTCATTTTCGGCATCATCGCCGGTCACACGGGCGGAAAGCAGGCTTACGCCGGCGGGAATAGTCACGGTGAGTGTGCCAGAGCCGCGCACTGCGGTAATGCCCGGTCCGGAAGCCGTGACCACCACAGTCAGGGAGCCGCTGCCGGAGGTGCCGGGTGTATAAGTGGAAATACTGTTGCCCACCGGCGCCGGGCCTTTGGAGACCTCGAACGTAGTCGGGTTGATGTACAGCATTTGAGTTTCCGCAGCGGTTTTATCCTGCAATTGTAAGAGGTAGTGGCCGGTACTGTCGACGTAAAAAGCGCCATTCAGGGAGTTCTCGCCAACGATATAGGCCAATTGTGCGGAGTAATCGGTCGTAAGCACTTCGCCGCGAATGCCGGTGTTTTGAGTGCGGATATAGGCCGCATCGGGTTTGAGCGACCACTGCGAGGATTCAACCGGATTACTCACGCGGCTGTAGGTGGCAAAAGCGCCCGTGCTTTCAAACTTGGAAAGACCCAATAGCCCGCTGCCGCTACCGTCCGAAGTGCGGGCGCGCAGTGTCAGGCTACTGGTGCTGTCGAAGGTGACCGAGTAGGCGCTTTTGCCGTTGATGAGGGTATTTTGCATCAGATCGCCGCCCCAGCGCACGGTGGCGCCGGATTTAGTCAGCGCATTTTCAAAACTGTTCAGGGCATAGGAAATCCAGACCGCGCCATTCCAGGCGTAGAGCGTTCCGGTGGCAGTGTCCACATAGAGCAGGCCCTGGTTGACGCCGGGCTGCAGGCTGGGCGCCCCGGAGCCTTGCACGACTTCATCGGGCAAAAGTCCAACCAAATAGTTCAGGGTTTTATACTCCAGCCGGCCATCGCTTGCGCGGGTCATCAGCAAATTGTCGGCGGCAGGCGGACTCACGGCCCGAATCTGTGTAGTTGGATTTATTTGGCCAAAGGCCTGAATGGCCAGCAGGCAAAGCCAGGCGAGGATGAAGCGTGTTTTGGTAAATATGGGGCCTTTCATGGCGGTTGTGTTTGAGTTTTTTTGAAGTTAAACGATGACTGCGATCCATACAGAATCGCTGCTGGCAGCTTGCATAAGCGTAATTTGATCTCCAGAAACGGTGTAATTGACAGCCGGGTATTGCAAAAGTTCGTTTACAAAAAGCAGCCACTTGTTTTGATTAGCGGCTGAATAGCCCGTGGGCAGATTAAATGCCGTTCCGTTGCCGGAAGCGGTGATCGTCAACCGGCGCAGCGTGCAGCCTTCGGCCGTGTCCGCCAGGCGCACAAATTGCCAGCGGTCGGACGGTTCGCTGGGCGCCGTTGCGGGTGTCATATTTCCACCAGCAATATTGAACGTGCGTTGGCAAGCGCCGTTTCGGAAAACCAGGTAATCCGAAGCTGGCAGGATCGCAAAATCGACCGGCATCGGCACATCGCCGCTGACGCCGGTAACTTCCGCAAGTTCCAGATTGGCTTCGCAGGCGGCATCGAGCGTTACCCAGGCTAAAAGATCATCGACCGTGAGGGGCATGGCGCTGAAATCTGCGCCTTCCGGATTGATCAGACCATTGGCAAAAACCATTTCGCCGCCGTTTGCAGAATAGCCGCCGGGGGGTATGGCGGTGTTTCCATTTTGACCGAAATCAAAGGCTGTGACAAATTCGCAGTTACACTCTTCAGTAGAAACTTCAGTTGCTGCAAAACAAACTTTAGTACTCGTCGCGTATTCGTTTTGGCAGTTACGGATGCGCACTTGCACGCACAACTTGTCGCCCGCATTGACAGAAATTTCCTGTTCAACTAAAAAGGCTGTCAACTGCGCATCGCTGGCATTCAGGAGCAAATTGCTGCTACCCGTTCCAATGGAAAGTGTCGAGTCCGGCGCCCCAAAAGCCGTTGAATACACCAACTCGCTGTTGCGAAAAAAGCGCCACTGAACCTGCCGCTGCGCACTTCCTGCGCAGCGACCATTGTCGTTCCATACCGGCAAAGCCCGGAAAAGGGCTTTCCGAATCAGGCGAACGTGGGGCGGTTTGTTGGAGCAGCAGGGCATATTCTGGTTTTACAGTGGGCTTGGAAATGTTTTGCTCAGCGTTGGAATGGTAAACGTCTGACCGTCCTTGGCAACGATCTGCAGGTCTGCAATCACCAACTTCCAGCTGTTGTTCACATTAGCTTCCGTTTGTTCAACGCCCGTAAAAGAAATTGCCAGGGCGCCTTCAATATTGTTGATGCTGTCATAGCCATAGGACGAGCTTTCGGATGGGGGCGCATCGAACAAGGTGGCAGCATCGGCATTGGTTAGTTGAGCTACATCGCCAAAATTTGGCTTGGGCGTCAGCGTTGCCGTGACGTTGAAAGTGCCCGGGTTCTCGCCCGCTTCGGTGATGACCGTGATGTTGAGATCATTGCCATCCAGGTCTTGTTGCCGGGTGGTCGTGCGTTTTCGGCAGGGGTGTTGGAAATATCCGTTGGACATGGTTTTTGGATTGTTTTTTGGGGTTTAACCAATAAATTTTCGAGTCAAGGCTTGAGCCACCGCATACAAAAACACAATTCCCACCACCGCCAAAGCCAAATACAGCGCCGATGCCGTATCGTATTCATAACGGTACGGAATCTTGCCGTTTTTGATCATGTTCAGTATCTCCTGGTTCATCCTCCCAATTTTTTGCGGATGAGCGTAGTGGCGAAACCGGCAACAATGGCAGCCGCGCAACCGAACAGCATGAACCGCAGGATGGTATCCCGGTCAAAGGCAACTTCTACCCGCACACCGTCGGTGGAGAGTTTATCGAGTACATCGAGCAGTCCCATCAGGCAGCCGGCAGTTGGCGTTTTTCAATACGTTTCACCACGAGGGTGAAGGCGGCGAGGATGGCTACCGAGAGCAGGATGAACTGCCAGACGGGAAGCGAGCCGATTGTTTTTTTCATGGTCGTTTGGGTTTACTAGGTTTTGCGGTTTTTATAAATAAAATTCAGAATTACGGTCGCGGCTACGGTGGTGATCACATTGGCGATGATGAGCAGAATAAGGTCGTTGCGCTTCATTTCAGACGTTCAGTTTTTTCACCCGTTCCTGGATGTTCTTGAGTTTGGCGTCCACCACCTTGCCGGCATCGCGAAAGCAACAGCCACTGAGGTAGAAGCCGTCGAAGGTTTCGCGCAGCGTCTGGCCGTACAGCGATTTGTAGTGTCCGCCCAGCTGGGTCAGCTGTGCGTCCGGTAGTTCGGCAATGGCCAGGATGGTATCGCAGCGCAAGTCGTCGCACATGAAAATCCAGCCCGTGGCTTCTTTCAGGTCGTCGGCCAGGCGCTTTAGGTTTTGCGGCAGCGTGGGCGCCGGCGTGCCGTCGGGATTGGTGACAACCGGGCCGCCGCCGCCAGTTTGCCCCGGCGGACTCCCCCCAACTGCCGCCGTTTTTTTGAACAGGCGGATGGCGAACACCACCGCCAGCACGATCACCAGACCGATGACCAGCAGCAGTCCGGTGCGTAGCAAAGTCCGCTGGGTGGCGGGATTGAACACTTGTTGGATGGCATTGCTTTGGGGCATGATTCAGCAGTCGTAGGGGTGGTTTTGCGGGTCTTTGTAATAATAGGCGTTGTCTTTGGCGCAGCGTGCCTGACCGGTGGCCAATGGGTCGTTGAAAATCAGTTTGGGCACCCGGATCAGCAGGTACACCGCCGCGCCGATTACCGCCAGCACGATCAGCAGCCGAAGCAGGGCGATGGCCGTAGCGTTTCCGGGATTCATGTCAGTTGCAGGGCGTTCAGTTTTTCCATCATTGCGGTGTTCAGGCCCTCATTCAGGCCAAACCAGCCGCAGTCGTCAGTGTAAGTTGCCGTGGTCGCATCGAGCAGGGTTTCACCGTAAGCGTTTTTGTAGGCGTTGTGGATTAGTCGTAATTCGTTGGCGTTCCACTGCAGGGCGTCGTACAGGGCTTCGCAGCGGCCCTCGCTCAACAGGGCATTGCCCGTCAGGCTGTCATGCAGGCGGCGGGCGGCGTTTTTGCGCTGTTCGTAAAACTGCGCGGTCACATCGCCACCGCCGGCCAGCAACTTGGCATCTTCCGGCACCAGGCCGAACAAGCGGCGAAAGTAGGGCCGGAACATCCACCACAGGACCAGGGCAAACAGTGCCAGGCCGATCCAGCGGACATTCTTTTGCAGAAAATCCGTGGCGCCAGAACCGGCGCTCAGCAGGGCTGCGGCGGTGGATGCTGCCATTGCAGAGACCAGTTACTTAGTTGACAGATGCCGTCACATTGCCCACCAGCCGGGATCGCAGGGTCTGCGGTGGTGGTGGTGCGCCAGTATCCGGAGTGGTAGTCTGGCTGGCCGTCTGCGTTTTGCGCAGCTTGGGGTACACATATTTGATGAAAAGCAGGGTGGCGGCTACGGCGAGCGCGGCGATTACCCAGCGTTGTTTGAAAAAGCGAGTCATGGTAGTGATGAGTTATGAGCGATGAGTGATGAGTAGAGAGCGAGAGGTGTTTTTCGGGTTATTGGGTGACATTTTTCAGGAATCGGGCCAGGTAACGCAGTACGCAAATCAGGCCAATCACAGCCAAACCGACGACGATCCAGGTCACGTAGGGGCGACCCTTGCGGTCGCCCTCACTGTGGTCGCCCCACATACGGGTTGCCGCACTTCCCGGCATAGCATTCCGGATTTGATCCGTCAGCAGACGGGCCGGGTTTTTGCCGGTGTTTTGCCGCAACGCCGTCAGTTCGGAAGCATAGACCTTGTACGAATCGACGGGCACATCCAGCAGCGTTTCCAGCCAGGCCAGGAAGTTTTCGGGTGGCAGGCGCGCGGCCTGTTCCTGGATAGCATAAGAAATCGCATCCACGTTCGGGGGCATGGCGGCATCCACACGGCCTTCGGCCACCAGCCGGGTGAAGACCCCGCTGAGGTTGTTGGTCGTGATCAGATGCACCAGTTCGTCCGTCGAATACTGTAACTGCACGGGATGGCTTTTTGCGGTGAACAATAGGGATAGCCAGTAGGCTGTCTAAAAGCCTTAGTTGGCGCCGCGGAAGCCGGTGTACAAAGTCAGGGTGTACTTGCGTTTGCCCACCAGGCCGGGGATTTTCCACTGCGTGTCGCGGTCGAACAGATTGGCCTGGGAACTCAGCGAGATGTCGGCGTACTTCAGATCGGTGCGCGGGAAGGCCTCCAAGTTCTCGAAGTTGCTCACGTCGATGCGGCCGAAATCACCTTCGCCGTTGATGTTTTTACGGGAAAACATGACGTGATCCGGCAGGTCAACCACGCTGTCGGAATCCGCGCCGCCGGCCTTCTGCGCCTTTATCTGGAAGGCCGCGAAGGTGTAGGGCGTGGAGCACAGACGGTTGAGGAATACCGGGTAGCGGTTGCAGGTGGGCGAGCCGATGTAGAGCGCGGCCTTGTTTTCGGAGGCATTACAGGTGTCGCAGGCCGTTTCGTGGGTCTCGCTGGAGTCGCCGATATAAGCCACGACTTCCTGATCCTCGTCGAACTCGCTGGTGTCGATCACCAGGGTGATGTACTTCTCTACGGGCGCGCCGGCACTCTTGGCCACTTGGCCGTCGATGGGCGAGCCAGGCGGGGTGACCTGCGGGCCGCTCACGTCCACCGTGGTAGCCACCAGGTCGGTTGGCATTTTCTTTTTGGTGTACTCCAGGCCCGCGAGAATCTGCTTGGAGATGTTGTTGGGGAGGGTTTGTACAAAATCCATTTTTGGAGCCTTGGTTTTAAGGTGAATGTTGCGTTTTGAGGGCGGTTGTTTCCAACACAAAAATAGAGGGAAGATTAGGATAGGGGTTTCGAAAATTTAAGGAATGAGTAGGCTAAGTTGTGAAGTTTTGGATTGTTGATAAAGTTATTAATAATTTAGCTGGTCGAGGAAGGAAATATCAATGATAAGGCCACTTAATCTCAACCTAGCAATGCTTGATTCCATAAGAGTAAAGAATTTCAAGAATATAAAAGACACTACTGTAAAGCTCGATTATGTTAATGTTTTGGTAGGATCAAACAATGCTGGGAAAAGTAGTATTCTACAGGCGATTCAATTTGCTGTTGCAGTTGCGCAGTCAACTACATTTGAATTTGCAAGGTGGAACAGAAAAGTTGATGTTCTCCCAACCTCGCTGACCCCAGAACAATTAATTTATTCGCCATTAAAAAATGCGTATGCGCTTGGTTATGGTGGGCAATTAAAAGAACCACGAGAACAAGGCATACATATCGACTTTTTTGAAAGTGTTACAGACAGACATTGCAAGGTTTTGGTTCGTCGTGGTAAAAATAAAAACTTGGGAATTGAGATTCATAGACGGAGTTTAGGAGAGGAGATTCGAAACTTAGCGCAGCCTTTTTCAGTCTATGTACCGGGTTTAGCTGGGATCCCCGCGTTTGAAGAATTTAAAAGCCCGGGTATTGTAACCAGAGCTGCGGCAAGAGGAGATGCAAATAATGTTTTACGAAACATAATTTACCAGCTAAGTTTAAATGTTGAAAAGTGGGATAAATTCATAAATGATCTACGTTCTATTTTCAACTTGATCGATGTAAGAGTGGCATTCGATTTTGATAAGGATGAATATATTAATGTAGATGTAAAAACTGCTGACCAATTCCTTCCAATTGACGCTGCGGGCACTGGAGTTCTTCAAGCAATACAAATATTAGCGTACATTAATTTGTACAAGCCAAAACTATTAATATTAGATGAACCCGATGCGCATTTGCACCCAAACAACCAAAGAAAACTAGCGGAAAAACTTCATTCATTAGCGACGAGCGAGAATTTTCAAATTATCTTAAGCACTCATTCTCGCCATTTGCTTTTTGCATTTGAGGGACTGGCCAAAATAAATTGGATACATGAAGGTAGGGTTGTCGAAGAAGATTTGAATATTATAAACGTATTGGTCGAACTTGGCGCCCTTGACAAAGCCGATTTTTTGAAAAACCCTAATGTAAAGCTTATAATTCTAACAGAAGATACTCATACTAAACCGCTTGAAAAAATAATCAGCTCATCTGGATTTACTTCAGATGAATTTGAGTTTTGGTCTTATGAGGGATGCTCTGATATTAAAACCGCGAATGTTCTAGCCTCATTCATTAAGAAAAATGCACCAAATTTAAAAATCGTTCTTCATCGCGATAGGGATTTTAATTCGGAGGAAGAACTATCTGAAATATTCAAAAATTTGAAAGATGAAGTTGATTATATTTTTGTGACAGAAGGTACCGATATAGAGTCGCATTTTATTACTAAGGAACACATTAACTACTTAATACCGGAGATATCGCTTGAAGACGTGGAGGCGATAATTCATCAAAGCTTAGTTGAAGCAAGAAATAAATCCTTCACAAAATTATTAAATGTATTAACCGATAAATCATTAAAAGAAAAGCGCGGACATCAGGCAGGGCGCAATGCTGAAATTGCAAATAAATTATTAGATGAAAATCCTATTTTTTATTCCCAAGGGAAAATTACAGTTGGGCATCTAAAGTCAATTATTCAACAAAGGCTAGGTCGTAACATTGATTTATATGTCGAAAGTGAATTTATTAAACACCCCATTTTTGAAAAAGCAAAGGAAGACACTTTGGGCAAGGGCTGACTTCACATTATATGAGGAAAACTTATGCGTTTAGTAATCCTAAAATCCCTCTCGCTACCTCACTCCAAGCCTGCGCCGGATTCCCAAAATCCGCAATCGGCCGACCATCTTTGGGCGTAGCTTGCAAAGCACTCAGCGAAGTCATATCCCACAAACAATAGTTGAGGATAATCGGGATCACATGCTTCCCATGATCATTCATCCGCTGAAAAGCGCGTGGTATTTCCTCTTTGTTGATAAAATCCGAATCCAGAAAATTGGCGCTGACCAGGAGCAAAGTCAAGTCGGCGTCTTCCAGATTGCTGAGAATGGCATCCTTCCAGTTCTGCCCGGGCAGAATTTTCCGGTCAGTCCAGATGGTGATTTCACCCTTGCGTTCGAGTGGGCCAAGGAATTTGTCAAGTTCCTTCATGGCATCCTCGTCCTTATGAGAATACGAAATAAATACCTTTTTGGGCTGTAGCATAGGGGGTTGATGGAAAATATGAAAGGGTTGAAGTTCGATGTATTTGGCGGTTTCGGTGCCAGAATATGTTTTCACCTGCCTTCCTTGAATGTGAATTGCCTCTTGCACATCGCGCCACCAAACAAAATCTTTGTCATCCAGCGAAACGGCGAAACCAGCCTGTCCGTCTTCAAGGTGTAAGAAAGATTGGAAAATGCGTCGAATCGCTTCGGCTCGTTTGGGGTTGTTGGATTGCAAGTCCACGCGAATTTTATTCTCTTCAGTCCGTTCAACCAAAGCGGTACAACCTTCCGTTTGGAAAAGCAGGCCATTTTTCCAGAAAAGTCGATGTTTGGCTTTGCCACCCCAAAATGCTACAAATCGCGCGATATGGCTTTTGGGTAAAAATTCTGGAAACCATAACGTAAAAACATGAGTTAGGTTAGCAAATTTTTTGGCGCCCTCTAATTCACCGGGTTGGGTACATCTTTCGGGCAAGTATTGCGGCGCGACATATTGTCCAGTGACCTGTCTGGCTTCGTCTATATCATCGAAAATCAATTCAAACTCGCGCATCAATTCTACAAAATTAAGCGCTTCTTTTTCATCGCAACGTAGAGCTTTGCATACCATTTTAACACTAAATATTCCATTTTGAACTTGCACCTGTCTATTTAAAATCTTGTATATACTGCTACAGACCCAATTAGGGTGTATAAAAACTCGATCTTGCAATCGCTTATTGCGTGGGTGATATAATATATCACCTGTGATGTCATTCAAATAAATCAACACCAAATCCATTTTTGCATTAGCCTCAATACGATAACATAGATTTTCAAAATCTATGTATGACATAAACCTTATACCTTTTGTAGAGAGCCGCCTCACTTCATCACAAATGTCACGATGATAAATCGCAAATTCATACTTTACTAATTGGCTCTGCAATGTATCCAACAGCCGCTCTTCAAAAGATTCAAAATTGCGTTGCCACTTGCGAGTTTCAGACTTTGGGGTGGTATAATGGGCATTTGTGGCTTCAAGGTCAATATGATTATCCAAACAGTCAGGAGGTAGATTAAATGGCGGTTTTTCAAACTCCTTTGACACACGTTCCACACCATCACGTGCGCATTTGTTCTGCACTAACAAAATAGGTATGGTACCATTCTCACGAGTAAAGTTTCGGATATTTTGTACCCACCACCTTAGTGGGAAATGCTCTAAAGATACTGTAGATTCCGAGATAGCATAACGAATAGGAGTTTTAATATGACCACTCTTGTTTGTCTGTGCATCCCAAACTAGAACATATACAGTGTTACGGCTTAAGAACAAGCGGTGCGTGGCATGGTAGTATTCTTGTCCTCCAAAATCCCAAATATTTACCTGTATACCAAGCCCGTCAGGAATCCATTTTAAGTTACTGACAATGCCTTCAGTGGAGCACTCATCGCTATCAAAAATTCGCTCGCGTAGAAAGCGGCAAAGGGATGTTTTGCCAACAGTACTATTGCCAATAAGTATCAGCTTAACTTCGGTGTTTTTGAATTGCTCTCTTTCGCGCTCAGTGAAGTAGTCAAGAACGGCTTTCGTACCTCTTTTGACGATCTCTGATGGTGGAATATTGAGGGGGTAACTTTCAAAGTAGAATTTATTTACATAAGAATACCATGGCGCTCCCCAGACTACATCTTGTCCGTTTTTAATTAGAGGTAAAATTGGAGTAAGGTCACGCACTTCTGTATGACAGCAAACTAGCCTTTGCAAATTAATTAAATTGGCTAATGGAGTAAGATCGCTTACGTGCGTGAAAGCGCATTCAAGTCTTTTCAAGTTGATTAATTCTCGAACTGGAGATAGATCATTTAATTGCCACTGACTGTGCCCCCATTTTGTATCATCACCACTAACTATTAACTCTTTCAAATTACACAAATTCTCTATGCCTTCTATAGAAGTTATATGGTTGTGCTTGCCAGAGTTTTCACTATAATTAAAATCTATTCTATTTTTATCATAATCAATTGTGCCATACCATGAATTACTCAAAATTAAAGTTTCCAACCAAATGCATTCGTTCAATTCTTGTGGCAGGCGGGTAAGCCCACAGTGCCCCAGATCAAGTTTTAGGTTACGAGTCTTTTTATTCTCAGAAATAAGCTTAATTGCTAGATCAGACATAAATCAATTATATAAGTGCCAATGTAATAAAACTGTTAGTTATTGGCTAGATTTTATAAAAGTTGATCTTTTTTGGCATATGTATAAATATTAGATTTGGATTTCTGCAACAGAAAAACTGCGGACCGTATCTTTCGCAAACCACTTTCTGCCAGGTATAATCTCCAAATCTAAAAAACCCATTGCAAAAATAACTTCCTTCTAAAACTATCCAAATTACAAAAGCCACCCCACCCTTCCGGTGGGGCAGCCCTGTAATATGAAAACAAAACTATCCGAATATCCTACACCACCGCCGCTGGTACAAGTTCCAGGCGCACGTGTGGATTTCCATCAAACAACAACCGTACAACCACCTCCGCCAAATCCACCGGCAGCTCCGTCCGCTTGGCCTTCTCCTTATATAAATCATCAAAATCCGGATCAGAAGCCCGCAGAATGGCAATTTTATGCCGCAAACTCGCAGTAGTAATATGCAATGCATTGGCCAGGTTACTTTTAGCCACCCGCCCAGCTGCCACGGTCAAACGGATCGGATTTTCTTTGAGCCAGTTGGCCACACAGACTGCCTCAAAGGGAGTTTTTAAGTTATCCATGGAATTTTAGGTATTTTGGAGTTCTTCAATGCCGGATTCCAATAGGTTACGGATTTCAGCCACGATGCGTTTACCATCCGGTTGTTCGTCTTCGATAATACGCAAATGGCTTTCTTTCAACCAAGCGCCGCCCACAGTGAACAATTGAAACACCCAAGCCGAAAAAAACTCTGCACCAGCCTCCTTTCGAAAATCGCCAAAGGTGCCTGCATGATCCAGAACAACTAATACACGGAGGGTTTGGCCACTATTCCAGGCATTAAAAGCCGGATATGACAGCCCAAACTCTGGCTGAATATTGAATTTCAAACCTGGATTCAAAATCGGTATTCGAAACCCTTCAGGCAAAGGAGCCAGTTCATGGGCAGGTGAGACGCTCCGCTTCAATGCCTCCAACTCGGCCGCCCCAGCATCGAGCGATTCCTTCAAGGCCTCGTTTTCACCGGCCAAACCGGTAATACGCCGCTTCAACTTCCGGTTCCTGCGAATTGACAATAGATACAGCGCCAGCAATGCCGAAAACAGCAACAACAGCAAGATGCCAACGGACTTCAACGGCACCCGCCCCACTCCATCAGGACTTGCCAGCAGATTCAGATTTTGATTTTCCATCAGTCAGGGATTGAGGGTTAGAATTAAAATTAGCCACCTGTACCGTCACGTTTTCACCTTTCCGGGCGGCTTCGGCTATGCTGTTCATGGCGCGGGCATAGGCAGCAGTTGCTCGGATTTGCTGGATAAACCAGGTGATGAGCAAGGAAAACAGCAGCAATGAGGCCACGATGGCGCCAATACGTCGGGTTTGCGGAGTAAGTTCGAAGTTCATGATTGGATGGATTTTTTTATCTCGGACACGATCTGCTGGATTTCACCGGGCGATAACGCCACGGTTACTTTGCCCTGATCGAGCAGTTGCCGGGTGTGGCGTTCGTTTCGGAGCCGGCGCAGACTGGCGGCGATGGTAAAGGCGGCGGCTACAGCGATCAGGGCGAGCGCCAACCAGATGGCCCAACGGGGTATGTTTTCCATAGTGGTTCAGGTTTACAGGTTTTCGCCGTCTTCGGCGCGCATTTTATGCAGCAGGGCCGGCCAACGCAGGTCTTTGGTATAAGCGGCCCAGTTGCGGCCTTTCGAGCGTTCGATGCGGTTGCGGTGCTGGGTGGCTGCGGATTTGGCCAGGACCAGCACGCCATCCAGCGCCCGGCCAAACTCCCGCACTTTGGGATTGGCAAAGCCGCCGAAGGCCGCAGCCAGGTCGCTGGCCCGCAGTTCGATCTGCCGCTGGCCAAATTGCACGCTGATACGCACTTCATCGCTGGCATCGCCTTTGGCCACTTCCGGGAAGGAGCGTTTGTGGTATTCCTCCAGCAGCGCGGCCAGTGCGTAGCGCTCCACCTGAAGGGCTACCTGGCGACGGATGGCCTCTACCTCGGCATCGAAACCGGTTTGTTCGGCCTGCTCGCGGCGTTGTTTGGCGATATCGCCGTAGCGGACGGTGATTTGCAGTTCGCGGGCCGTGAGTTCGTTGACGGGTTTGGCGGCGAGCTGGCTGTCGTAGAAAAGGATGACTTCGTCGTCGGTCCAGTCTTCGAAGGGGAGTTGGGTGAAGGCTTGTGTTTCCACGGGTTCAGCCGTTGTATTTTCGGTGGCTTGGTCGGTTTGCATGGTTGTTATGTTGAAAGTTCAGGGTGGTTTTTAATGAATTGCCGATACGGGATAGTTTGTTGTTGCAAGGGATTTTCGGAGTCAGGAATCAGGATTTCCAGTTTGTCAAGGTCAGCGTAGAGTTTCGTGCGCCCCGTTTCCCGGTCAAACAGCACAAAAGGCGACATCCGTGCGGCCGGACTGCGCAGGCGCTGCAGGCTGCTCCAGATGGCAAACAGTTCTTCGGGCAGCGTCCGGGCGGTGAACCAGGCCTCGTTGTTGGGCTTGTCGCCGGTGCGAAACACGATGTAGATGCGGAAAGCCTTGCGCAGCGCCAGGTTCATGCTCATGAAATCGTGGCTGACGACCATCACATCGATGCAGTTGTTCCGGTGGATGGTGAAAAACTCGGTCTGCTCCTCCGGCATCGCGCTCTTTTGCGGGATGTAGTTGCGGCTTTCGTCGAGGATCACCAGGCCGTTGCGGAAGTAGCGGCTCAGCACTTCGAACCAGGCCGGGTCGGTCCAGCGGACGTTGCGCAGCACCCGGATGCCGCGCTCCCAGCGTTGCGCCTTGCGCGTCTGCGGGTTGAGCACGCCGTATTTCAACTCGGTCAGGGTGATCTGCGGAAACTCGTCGAAAGCCGTCGCCCGCGAGGGATCGCAGATCAGCACCTTGCGGGGCACTTTTTTGGCCAGCGTCCGCTCGATGTAAAACTTCGCCTGCTGGCGGATGAAGGTGCTTTTCCCCCTGCCCAGGTCGCCGAATACGCACATCGAGCAGTAGTCCCGCTGTGTGGGGTCTTTGGAATTGTCCAAACCATCGTAGATCGACTGCATGGGCCAGGGGGCTAAAGCGGTTTTTGGGGTTCGGTTTTCGGGATTGACAGGGTTGTTTTTTTTGGACAGGATTACAGGATTTTGCAGGATAAACAGGTTTTTTTCTTGTAAATCATGTGAAATCCTGTAATCCTGTCCCCCTCTCTCAAGGGTCGTTCCAATAGGCCTTTTCCTGTCCGTTCACGAAGGCGGTGAATTTGTCCAATACGCTGTCGGCGTTTTCAAAACCGATTTTTTCCAATAGGATCTTGCCGCCGTTCACTACCAGCGGTGTGAGCAGTAGGAAGCCCAACAGCAGTTCCGGGGAAATGCGCACCTGGCGGACTTCCAGGATTTTATCGAGCAGTCGCACAGTGCGCTGTTTCAGGTTTTCTCCCATGGCCACCTTTTCCGCAAAAGTCGCTTTGCGCTTGGTGAAACCCAGCACGGCTTCCTGGGCTTTTTCGTACAGGGCTTTCTCGGCGACAGTGGCCTTGCCAGTGGATATTTTCGGGTAGAGTTGCTCGACCGTCTGCACCGCATTTTTCGGCGTGCTGAAGTGGTCGTAGGCCCACACCGCGGCTACCGATTGCAGAATGTCGTACCACTCGACCAGTTCCTGGGCGGCGATGGTGTTTAGTTCGGCGTCCAGGGGCGTGAGCGGTTGGGCAGGCTCCGTCGCGGAATCTGTGGGTTCCGTTTCCGGCCCGGGTGCGAAAGCCGGATCGGGTTGAGGCATTTCCCGTTTGGCCATCTCTTCAGCCTCCGCAAGGGTGCGGCCGGTTTGCTGCCGGATAGCCTCAACCCGCTCGACGAATTCCGGCGGGGCGCCGGTTTCTTCGCCGAGGTCTTCCGGCAATGCCTGCGGCAGTTCGGCATTGGGGACAGGCATTATGTCTGCAGTGGCCAGGGGCGGCGGCTCTACCGTGCGGTCGGAGGTGGCGTCGAGCAGCTCGGCCAGGATGTCGTCGCCGGCGATGGGGATGCCGTTGAGGATGCCCTCCAGCGCGGGAGCGCCCGCGGCGGCATCGTCCAGGGCCGTTTCGAGGCCGGATTTGAAAGATTTAGTGCGCCGCTTCGCCATACGGGGTTTCAGGGGTTTCGATTTGGGGTTCTGACGGTAGTTGCCGGCGCAGCACTTCGGCCAGCCGAATGTATGCGGTAAAGTCGATGCCGGCGTCCTGCAGCACGGGCGCCAAGGCGGTCACATCGATCCTGGTCAGCCAGGAAGCCTCGAAGGCGCCGCCCAACACCTTTATTATATGTATGATGGCGTCGCGTTTTTTGCCGTCCATCAGCAGGGGCAATAACGCCTTGGCGTCGAGGCCTTTTCCGACCGGCAGCAGGGCCAGCAGCTCCGTAATTTTGTCAGATTGCCCGGCAATGCCTTCGCAGGATTTGAGCAGGTAAAAAATGGTGTTGGTCAACACGACTTTCTGGCCCGTCAACGCACTCACCTGCAGGGCTTCGTCGGCGTAAGCCTGAGCGAATGCGCGCAGGCGATTCGTGAGTTCCGAAAAACCGCCGGCGGTGGTGACCTGTACCCTGCCCGCTCGGATGGCGCCGAGCAAATCGCCGCTGTGCCGGTCCAAATCCTGGAGCCAGGCTTTCAGTTGATCTGCCGGTAAATCGCCGGTGATTTTTTCGTGAAGCATTCGGGAAGGAGCGGTCATTTTTTCGGAAAATTTTCGGTAGGGTTTCGGTAAAAAGTCGATTTATCGGAAATGTGGAAAAAGTGTAGCGGGATTATTCCGGGAATTTTCCGGTATGCTGTTGAAGTTTTGAAAACTGGCGGGCAGGTTTGCTGGCTGCGCTTGTTTTTATGTTTCGGAAACAAATTTGCGGTGTTCGTTGCACATAAGGATGCTATTTGCGTCGGTTTGTTGCAACACATTATAGGGGAGAAAACTTGCGCATTGCGACACGTAAAAATTTGGAGCACGAAAAAGCAGGGTAGGCCAGCGACAAATAATTCTATTTCAATGTTGCAAATAAGTCTCTTAAAATAATTAACTTTGTTGCAACGAACAGCAGGCGCAAAATCCACGCATCACCACACAAACTACACTATGGGAAATCAGCATGCGCGTTTTGCCGACCGGCTTTTCGAGGGGACGGAAATCCGGTTTTTGGAAATACGCGGTACCGGAATCACCGGTAAATGGCTCTTTGAAATCCGGGCTTTGGAGCGGGCCGGCGCGCACACCAAGCGAACGCGCTTTCTGGTGGAATTTCTGCCCAAAGCCTACCGGCTCAGCCGGCTCGGACTGCTGGGGCAGGGGAGCGGCCTAGGGATCGGCGAATTGACCGGCCTGCTGGATGTGCCCGAAGCGATCAAAACCGCCTTCGACCAGTACATCCGCCAGGAATGCGAGCGCCGGCGCATACCGCTGCGCCGTACCCGCCAAGGCCCCGGTTACCTGCTGCGCCAGCTGGCGACTCTGCTGATCAACTCCGAAATCCAACCCGCCCCGGAAGCCGAACAGGAGGTATTGGGCATCATCCGGCGCCACCTGGAAAACCCGGAATTTATTTACAAAGTGAATGGACAACTGAACCAGTACCACTTTGGCGATGAGCACATCGGCCGGTTTTTTATGAAAGAAACTCCAGCATACCCATAGCCTCAAAACACCTGTCAAGTTCTGTTTTTTTAAACTGTGACAAATTCATTCCCGCTAAACAGTAGGCTTATGGATATTACACCTGGTAGGAACCCACAAGACTGGGCCGCCTTCAACTGCCGTTTCCGGCTCCTGCTTTCGCCCCTGATTTCCACCCTGTGTTTTCTGATCGTCGTATTCGGCAGCGTGTACGGCATGCAAAAAATGCTGGAGCCGCAATTTCCCGGCATCGGGCTGTGGGTGGCGGTGGTCATCGCCTTTGTGGTGCAAAAACTCAACGGCGTGTCGGTGCATTTCAGCACGCGCATGATCGCCGCGGCATTTATTCCGAAATCGGAAAAACAAGGTCTCGAAAACCAGCGGGTGGCTGGGGTGGACATCGCAGTGGGCATCTGCTGCCTCTGCCTGACTGCCGGCATTTGCACGGTCGATTTTATCGTCAACCGCGAAGGCAACCACGAGGCCGTGGAGCGCCTGACTGCCAAACCCGAAGAAAAAACGGTGGACACCGCCCCGCACGACAAAGTGCTGGCCCTGGCCGAAAAAGCCCGCAACGCCGAAAAAGCCGCCGAAGATCGCGAGCGCAGCGCTTGGAACACCCGGGTGGATGCGACGATCAATACCGAACGGCGCCGGCTGGAAGCCCGGAAAAAGCGCTTGGCCGCTGTGGATGCCAACTGGGCGCAGGCAGAAACCCGGCAGATCAAGGCCCAACTGTCCAGCCTGGAGCAAAAACGCCGCGAGCGCAAGGCGGAATTCCTTCCCCAAACCAGCAACCTGGCCGAAAAGGAAAAAGTGCTGGCCGACATCGCCGCGCAACAAAGCAACCTGTTGCTGGGCCAACAAACCCAGGTCGAGCAGGCCAACAGCCGCGCCCAAGGCGACTACGAATCCCGCAAAGCCTCCCGCAAGCACGGCATGTTCCTGATCTACCTGGCCGGCATGCTGCTCTGGCACCTCTGCCACGGTATGCGGCAGTACCGGGCACTGAAGTTCGACGAGAAACACCCTGACGGCGAAAGCCCGCTGATCGAGATTTTTAAAACTATCGGGAACGGGCTGAACAACGCCCTGTGGACCGTCCGGGCGAAAATCTACGACTGGCTGCCGGAGGATGAGATTCGCGATGCCGCCAAAAAAGACCTGCTGGCTAAGGTGCAGACCGCCGTTTGCCAGGAAGTATTTCGCTTTGTCAGCACCAACCAGGGCGTGAATGAAATGGCCATCTACATCGCCCTGAAACACCACGACCTGAACGAAGTGCGGCAGTCGCTGCGGGTGCTCAAAACTGCCCGGCTGCTTTTCGAAAACAGCGGCCTTTGGACAGCCGACAAGCACCAGGCCCAGTTTTTTTTTGACCTGACGGAAGCGGGACCGGCAAAACCGGGCGTCCAAGCCAAAGCCACTGAAAAACCAGCCCAAAACCCCGGATTTGCCGTAGACGAAGCCTTTGTCCGGGCGCTGATCGACGACCTGCTGGCGGCCCGCAACTTCATCCCCAACAAAACCCAAATCGACCTGCTGATCCGGGAATTAGAAATAACCATTCAATTTGTTTGATATGACACTTGCCGAACTGGACGAACACATCAAAACTTTCAAACGCCGGGTAATCGACCCCAACCTGAGCGAAGCCCAGCGCGCGGCCTTTCAGGCTGCCCTGGAAGGGGCGGAAAAGCAGCGGGCGGAACTGCTGGCTGCGCAGGCGCTGGCTGTAGCGCCCCAAGTAGAGCGGGCTAAACCGGTAAAAACCAAGGCGCCGGACGCGTTAGCCCAAGTAAGTCCGCCTGCGGTATCCCTTGAGCAGGAGCCGCCTGTTCCCCTTGCCAAACCGCCGGAACCCACCGGTGGCCAAGAAAAAAAAACGCTGGTGCGCTCGTCTGTCCGAACTGTGGGCACGTTTTCGACGCCGAATCCAGAGGCTGAGATCGTTGTGGATTGCGATTTGGCGCATATTTCAAAAACTGTGATTATCTTTCGCTGGGGCAACACCGAGGAGCAGCTTTCGCCTGGTGTGGCCATGGGGCGGTTTAAGGCGCGGGTGGCGGATGTGGCCCGGTTGAAGCATAAGAAGTTGGAGGAGAGCCGGTGTTTTTATAGGGCTGTGGGGTATTATGAAGGGCTTTGCCGGTTTTATGGGCGGGAGTTGGGGGCTGGGGAGTTGCGATTTCGGGGGCGAAAAGCTAACGTATGGGAAATCATCTATACGATATGGCAAAATCAAAAATAAAGATGATAGCGCTAAAACTATCTACTATATTAGGGAAGGTACATGTAAATTTTGCTGAACTTGAAAATCTTAATATGGTGATAAGGAGGTATTATGGCAGTTTATGTAAAATAAGCCATTGTCCAGTATTACTCAACAAATGAATGAGCTGTTTTCCATGTGTGAGTGACACTTAGGTTCATTTTCTACTTAATAATATCCATGGAGATATGTATAAAAAATTTTAGAAAGAATTACTTAAAAAGTATAACTCTTTTTTGCTATAACAAATTTCTATAAAAAGCATGATGTTTTGAAAAAAAACTTTAAGGGTGGCGACCGTTTTGGTCAATGGACCTTGATTAAATTAATTGATGGGGGTGGAAATGGTGAGGTATGGCTATGCAAAAGCAAAACGGGGACGAAAAATGCTATAAAGCTACTTAAGAAGGAGAAAGAATCTGCTTTTAGAAGGTTTTCGGATGAGGTTAATACTATCTTAGCAAATTCAGATATTAAGGGCGTTATAGAAATTATTGATTTCTACTTACCTAAGGATAGGAACAACGAAGTTCCATTTTATGTCATGCCAGTTGGGCAATCCGTTTGGTCGGATATTGCGGGGAAAAATATTTTTCAAATAGTAGATATTATAATTGAAATAGCAAAGACGTTGGAGGCACTTCACGATAGAAATGTGTCCCACAGAGATATAAAGCCCTCAAATATACTAATATTAAAACAGCCTACACTAATTGATTTTGGATTAGTTGATTTTCCTGAAAAACTAGAAATAACGGGGCCACGAGAAAGAATCGGTCCGAGACTGACTATGGCACCAGAAATCATTAGGTCAGATAATAAAAATATTGATTGGAAAAGTACGGACGTTTATGCTTTGGCAAAAACACTCTGGATGCTATTAACAGGAAACAAGGATGGTTTTGAAGGGCAATATTCAGTAGGCACAATTCTCGAATTAAAGAAGATGTACAAAAGACATTATATCGACCCAATTGATAGATTATTAAGGAGTTCTACAGATAACAATCCTGCTTCAAGACCTAATATTTCCGATTTTATTCGAACGCTCACTGATTGGAAAAAAACAAACAAGGACTTTCATCTGTCAAATAATGCTCAATGGTATGAAATTTTAGGAGAAATCTTTCCCATTTCTACCCCATCGAGAGCAATTTGGATTGATATAGAGGAAATAATAAAGGTTTTAGATTTATTATCTTCTGTATATAGCTTGGCTCATATGTTCTTGCCAGATTCAGGTGGTGACGATCTCAAATCGGTAAAACATTCAACTGAAAGTGGTTGCGTAGAAATAAATGAAGAAATCATTGTTAAACCGATTAGGTTAATATATGAAAGTTTTGGAGTGTCCACTGAGTGGAATTATTTTAGACTTGAAACTGGCACTCTAAGTCCTTCAGGCGTTTACTCGGATGAATATTATAAGAAAATGGGAATTAGAGAAGATTTAACTGAGATTAGTCCAGGCATATACGACCATCTGGATCTATTTGAAAATCGAATGGATTATATTGATATGGGGCATGAAATTCCGTTATCAGCAAGATCTGTAACACGGTATTTTACCGGCAGCTTTGTTATTTTTAATAAGCGATCTACTTTCAACTTAGAAATTTCTGCGTATGATGGGAATCATAACAATATGAACTCTGAGCAATTCAAAATGTTTATTAGGAGCCGGCTTGAGGCTAAACGGAAAAGATGGCATTAAGGTATTTCCTTTTTATATTCATCTCAAAACTCCTCCGAGGCGTTTTCCGGCCGTATAACCTGCTCTTTCAAGCCCAAAGTCCAAGTTGCTACTCCTGAGCCTGTGCCTTTTTCAGCAGAGCATCCTCCTTTGCATTTTTAGTCTCTGTCTGGTACGAGATAAACCCTTGGGAGATGATATGCGGCGCCAAGTCAAACGTGCCTAAACCAGTTTCCAGATTAGTATCTGTGAAAAACACTTCACACAGCGGATGCTGGCAAACATCGGTGTACCGGTACTTGACTATCACCTTCCGACCATTGATCAGATGCCGTACACTATCGTTCGTGGCGCGTCCGTGCTGCTAATACGTGCATAATCACGGTGCAAAGCGAACAGCGGCGCGGCAAAATGTTAGATTTATACCGGTGCAAAGTGAACACCATATCCAACTGCTCACTTTGACCAGACTTTACTGTTCAGGTTCAACGGATTAATGCACACGCCCGGAAGTCGCCCTTATGGTGCATCCACGTATCCAAATTTCACTGTCAAGTTTGTGGGACCGTTCTGATTTGAATGGCACACAATTTGCCACTTATGATTGGTACCAAAGGATTGATCGCCATAACATTATTGACTGCGCTCGGGAAAAATCAGTTCCTATCTGATTTATAGAAGTCGATTCTTTGAAGAGGAGTTTGCAATGGAATTAATCGAACTGTTCTTTTGCGATTATAATAATAAAATTGCAACGTGTGGACTACTATTATTGCTACACTCCTTCACCACTTCGTTAAAAGATAGTAAAGAATAGTCAAAATATTAGAAGCTAATCTTAAATGCAATAACATATGAAAAAAGAAGGAAGGTATATTTTCTGTTTTAGAGCAATAGATAGTAAGGAGGTTTTGTTTGAGTTTGAAGTATCTAATCTTTCAGATGAATTTCCCACAGAAGAATTTGTTGATTTTAAGTATGCTTGGATTAGTCGCCAGAAGTTTGAGGAAAATTTAAGTTTTCTTCGGAATGAGTTAAAAATGGTAGATGACGGCGAAAGGTATACCCCACTATACGATATGAACTTTAGACTTAAAAAGAAACATCCAGAAAAAAATATAGAGCTTATCATCAAACCGGTAAATCGAGTACTCCAAATTTGGAAATCGCAAATATGGAATGCAAAGGAATTCTATGAATACAAACTAATTGAGGTAGTTTTTGATGATGACTCGAATTTCATATCGACAAATCTTAATATTGAAAAAGCTCACTTATTAGTTGAGAAAATCGAGGAGTATTCTAATGAACAAGAATATTCTGCTAAATATAGGATAGAGTCCTTAGGAAGAGAATCTGCAAGAATTTACGATGAGTATCTCAAGGAGCAAAAAAAGAAAAAAGACGAAGAAAAACGTTTGGAGATTTCAGAAAGAATAAAAAATGGGGAAGAGCTTTACTCGGTTTTCATAGTTTGGTATGACTATGAAGTTTTTCACGACGTAATAATAAAAAAATATAACCAAGATGGATTGTTGACTTGGAGTAATGCCTTATCTGAAGATGCCTATGATTATAGGCATGTCTTCGGGCCAGATACATTGGAAAAATGTCGTATCGAGAAATCAGAACAACTTTCAATATGGGGGAGTTTCAATAGTGACGAATCTGATAGACGAAAAAGCTATGGTCGATATGAGGATGAAGGTAGAAATTATTCTTGGCTAAAGGGCGACTAAAATAAGAGTCAAAAATCACCCGATACACTGCACGCAGCAATGTAGAAAAGTACCGGTATTTCCCAAAACACATCCGTATCACCGATTCCTCCACAAAAGATCAACCGCCCACAACAACCCAGCAATAATTCCACAAATAAGAATAGCAGTCATAAGTCGTAATGCTTTTTGAGATTGAGGGATTTAGTTCTTCGAACGAAACCGGCCACGAAACGTCTCCGGCCGCACAGCCCGTCCCTTCAAGCCCCAAAGCCCAAGCCGCTGCTCCTTTGCCCAAGCCTGCGTCTTTTTCAGCAGCGTATTTCCTTTTGCATTTTTAGTCTCTGCCCGGTACCAGGCCCAGCCCCGGGAGACGATATGCGTCGCCAGGTCAAGCGTGTCCAAGCCATTTTCCGGATTAGCAGTGGTGAAAAGCACCTCACACACCGGGCGTTGGTAAACATCGGTGTACCGGTACTTGACAAACACCGTCCGACCTTTGATCAGCTGCCGTACACTGTCGCCAGCGGCGCGGCCGTAGGGCTGGTCGAAGGGAATCACGCCGGGGAACCGCACTTCCGGAGCATCCACGCCGTACAGGCGTATCCAAACCACGCTGTCGGGTTTTGCGGAAAACGAGATTTTATAACTGTCGCCGTCGTGTACGGCTTTTACGGTGGCGGGCTGGAGCGGCTGGGCGTTCAGGCTAAAGGCGAGGCACAGCAGGGAAAGGAGGGCAAACAAGTTTTTCATGGCGCAGGTTTTTTTGAAGTTTAAATTGGCGTTGCAAATATGTAGCAGGTTTCAGGTTGTTCCCGGGTTTTCTACCTGCATTATTCCACTTTTTCCACCGACAACTCCAGGTACCCGTCGCAAAGCACAACTTCGCGTACTACGAGTTCGTAGTTGCAGTCGGCCAGGCATTCGAGTTCAAAATCGGTGAAGCCGAAATGCGCGGCAAATGCGAGCAGATTCAGTAAATCGCCGCATTGTGCCCGGCAGGGCAGGGTGATGGTAGTTTGGTTGACCTTGGCCCTTATGCTGCTGTTTATCCGGGCGTGGAGTTCGTGGGACCAGTCCGGGTAGTGGGGGATTAACTCGTCAGTGAGAAGTAATCGGGCTTGGATGTGCATAGGCCTTCAGATAGTATTAGCCTGCAAACGTATAAAACAAAAAGTTTTTAAAATGAAGAAAATTTAAAAATAAAAACAAATTGATTGCATCTAAAAAGGCGCTATGTGTATGGCGTTCTTTGGTTTGCAGTTTGGCATGTTTGAAAATTTTATCGCGTTTTTGGCCTCGCGCTTACCCCTCCTTCGGCTCCGAGCCGTAGGGCGGGTAGGTCAAATCATCTGCGCCAACAAAAATGCCCCAGGCTCTAAAACTGCCCGGATATTTCCTCCAACCACCGGCCGCACAAATCCGGGCAAATGCCCCACATAGCGCTCCAGCAGGGCCAAATGCGATTGGATATAACAACCCACATCGGCAGGGCGGATACCTTCCTTTTCAAATTGAAAACGCGCGCGGGCAATTTTGAGCGCCAGTTCCGCATTTGGGCCATAGGCAAGCACATAACCGGTGCCACCTTCAACGATAAGCCACCGCCGATCCGGCGCTGCATTTTTTACCGGATTTGCGACCCGGAAAAAGCGGTATTTCCCGCATTTGGCAATTTCCACGGCTTCCACTTCCAGTTCGTGTTGTTCAAATGTGTTGCCGTTCCAAAGCCACCAGTTTACCCGGTAGGCTGTGGCGATTTTCTCCTGTTTCATAAGGCTGGGGTTTTTAGGCAAGGTGCAGCTTGCCGGTGAGGAAATAAACATGGAGGCGGGCGATTTCCGGGCTGGGTGCTACCGAGCAGGCCAGGCCATCGGGCCGGCACAACAACCACTGATCCCAGGGGCCGGAGGGGTAGGGATTGCAGCAAAGGGCGAAGGGCTGTGCTGCCGTGCCCAGCCACTCGCACAGCACAATAGGCTTGGGCTTTTCCCGCCCGGCCCAGTCGAGCACGCGCAGTGTAATACAGCCACCTGGTTCAAAATGCGGGAAATTGTGGTGCGCAATGCGGGGAATTGGAAGTGCGGCAGCCTCGCGACTGGGCACTTCGTAAACGCGGGCTACGTGCATGCCCGCCGGATTGTAATTTGCTTGAGCAGTCATATTCAGAGTGTTTTAAAATGGAATGTCTTCGTCGTTGCGGCTTGTGGGTTTGATGTTGGCGTTTGGCGGCGGCTGGTCGGGGAATGCGGCGTCGCCGCCAAAACCTGCCGCATTACACCCCGCATTTGCAACCCCTGTGGCAAAAAAATGCGGACTGTTTTCCAGCGAGGAAAAGCGGGTGAACGGCGCGTCAAAGCGCACTTTCACGGTGTCCGTTTCCCCGTGGCGGTTTTTGGAAAAAATGATCTCGGCAATGCCGCGGAGCGAGTCGCCGGATTCGTCCTCCAGGATGCCGTAGTATTCCGGGCGGTAGATGAAGGACACGATGTCCGCATCCTGCTCCACAGCTCCGCTGTCGCGCAAATCCGAGAGTTGCGGGCGTTTGGCGCCGCCGCGACTTTCCACTGCCCGGCTTAGCTGCGAGAGGGCGATCACCGGAACGTTCAGTTCCTTGGCCAGGGATTTCAGCGCGCGACTGATACCGGCTACCTCCTGCTCGCGGTTGGCGTTTTTGTTTTCCAGTCCGCTGGGTGTGAGCCGCATCAGTTGCAGGTAGTCCACGATGACGAGCCGGATACCGTGCTGGCGTTTCAGGCGCCGGCACTTGGCCCGCAGCTCGGGTATGCTGATCGCGGGGGTATCGTCCAGGTAGATGGGCAGGTTTTCGATTTGTTCGGCGGCCTGGGCCAGGCGCATCAAATCGGCGTCGGAGAGTTGGCCCTGCCGCATTTTCTGGCCGCTGGTTTCGGAGAGCATGGCCAGCATGCGCGCCACCAGCTGGTGGTTGGCCATTTCCAGACTGAAAAATGCGAGGGGCATGCCGGATTGCGCCGCATTTATGGCTGCCGACAACGCAAATCCGGTTTTGCCCA
>CAZAEZ010000008.1:0-103814 GCA_964484205.1 uncultured Saprospiraceae bacterium
CTCCGGTTCGCGCCGAACCGGTATCGCGAACCTCCGGTTCGCGCCGAACCGGTATCGCGAACCTCCGGTTCGCGCCGAACCGGTATTGCGAACCTCCGGTTCGCGCCGAACCGGTGGTTCGGCTTACTTCAACTGAATCATCTTCTTCACTGCACTATCCGTCGGTGTTTCCACCTTGTAGTACAGAATTCCGGTCGTTTCTAACAAGGCGCGATCCAGCGTGAAGGCATTGTAGCCCTGGCCAAAGTCGCCTGTTGTGCCGTAGAGCAAGCGGCCCGTTTCGTCGTACACGGTCAGCGTAGCATCTGTTGCCTCAGGCAGGTAGAAGCCGATCTGCGTGCGGTGTGTCCACGGGTTGGGCTGGTTCTGGTACAATTCGAAGCCCTGGCCTGCGATCACCGATCCGTTCTTACCGTTGAAGCGCAAGGCGATCGCCATGACATCCACCTTCGCCGAGGCTTCGGCGGATAAATATGCTTCTGCTTTCGTGATCTGGCCCGATACTTTCAGCATCTGACTCAACGTGCCTGCTTTGTGTGCCCGGAAGGTCACCGAGAAGGCGCCGTGTACGCGCTCGTTGTCGAACGAGGTAGTCAGGCTGTGTTTATCGTTGAACACACCGAAGTTACGTTCACTCATATCCTCGGCTTCAGCCGTTACATCAACCACCTCCATATCCGGGAAGTAGAGCGTGAACTGGTAGCCCTTCACTTTCTGATCGGCCCGGAAGGTCACCGTAAACACTTCGCCGGCTTTCACCTTGCGGTCGTCGGCATCGAAGAGCAGTTCGCCCGTCGTACGATCTTCCACGGAGATGAGGCTGCTGGTCACCGCATTCATGTTCACGTCGCCAACTTTCACCGCAACAAAGTCGTCGTTGAAATGGCTGGCCTGAATATCGGCTACCGACTTCGTTTCCGGGAAGATATCTATGAACGGATTCAACGGGTTCGGGAAGGTATAGACCTGATCCACAAAGCGCCACGATGTGTTGTTCGGGAACTCGGTGTAGATACCCAGGATCAATTTACGCAACTCAACAATGTCGAAGGTTGTGATCGAGCGGCTGTTGTTCGCATCCGCAGCGATCATTTTGTACGGCGAGTTGAGCGGCTCCAGACCCAGAATATGCTTGTTGATCAGCACCAGGTCGAAGGTCGATACGCCATTGAGCGGATCGTTGTCCTTCGTCGGGATGACCGTATAATCCGTACCAAACGGTACCGCATTCGGGAAGCCGTAGATACCGTTCTGGTCTGAAAGGTCGAACATGCTCACCGGCGGCAAGGCCGGGTGTATGCCTTCGAGTTCGACGTTACCATCTTCCAGTCCGTTACCTACTTCCGTTTTCAGGAAGCCGGCTACCGTAGCATTGTCGCCCGGCGTGCAAACACCCATGTTATCCTGAACGATCACGTAGGTTTCGCAGTAGTCGACATTGCCGGCCAAATCCATGGCCCACAGTTCGACGAATTGGGTGCCCAGTTCATTACAATCAAATGTAACGCTCTTCTGCGGTGTGCCGTCAGGGTTGAGCGGGAAGCCCGTACCTGTACCCGACTTGCGGATCGCTGTAACGATCAGGTCAGACGGCGTGCAGTTGTCGTCGGCATACTGGAGGAAGTCAATATCCCACAGCGTGATCATTGCCGTCGGCATGATGTTCACACTCAGGCCGTTGGTACAAACCACCGTCGGCGCTTTGCAGTCTTTCACGACAAATTCGTATTCGCAAACGGTCTCGTTCCCACAACCATCCGAAACAATCCACTTGATCTTGTGCGTGCCGTAAGGCAGTTCCGGAACAATGTAGTTGCCCGGCTGCTGCTGGGTGTTCCAGCGTACACTGGCCGTCACATCATTGCCCGAAGTGGCTGTTTGAATGGTAAACAGGTACTTCTGGTTCGGCAACACCGGACGCAAATCAAACGGTGTCGGCACGCCGCCTGTAAAGTTTGGATTGGCGGCATTACCCACATTCACGACACCGGCTGCCGGCGGGTTGGTGCTCGAAACAACAGTTTCCATAACGCCATCGCCATCCAGGTCAAGGAACAGCAGGAATTCGAAATTGATATTCGCGCCGGAACACAGGTCGGTGGCCGTAATATTCAGATCGGTCGGAGCCTCGCACAAGTCGTGGCTGCTGATCACAGGGCTCCACCAGCCGCTATCATTCCACAAGTCGCCGTTGTTGTCGGTCAGGTCACACACCTGTACAGTGCTGTCCGGGCAATTCTCCACAACCGGATCCTGCGTGTCGATGATCTTGATGATCTGCTTGTACTTGAAGCAGTTCACATCTGCAATACCCGGCACCGTGACCTGCTGGCCCGTGGTGTAGTCCGTGTACGTACCGCCGTGGTAGAACACCGAGTAGTTCAGCGTTTGCGGATCGGTCGGGTTCACCCGCACGTTCGTCGGTGTCCAGGGCAAGGGCGTACCCGCCGGCGCGATCGTCGGACCCACCAGGTTGGCCGGGTTGTTCGTCGTCGCGTTCGGGTTCGGGTTCGGGATCGTCACACAAGCCACGTTCGGACTGTAGGTGCACCAGTTGATGATCGTCCACGTCCGCTCGATCTTGAAGCAGGCGTCGGGCACCACCGTGAAGATTTCGTCTTCAAACGATACGCCGAACAACTCGCAATCTTCGCCGTTGAATTCCGGCTCACCGTAGTTGCCTGTGCCGTCGCAAACCGTCACGATCACGTCGTTCGGGAATTTCACCCAGTAATCCTGTTCGTAGTTCACAAACACCCGCTGCGTGCATTGGCTCGACTGGCCGGCGCAATCAAACGAACGGAAGGTCCGCGTGATCGTGCCTTTGGAGCACAGGGTATCGAAGAACGTGTAGTTCGTCGTCGTGGTGATCGTATCGATGCAGCAGTTGTCGGCTGCCGTGGCAAAGCCGTAGGCCCACAGGCTCGGGTCGAAGTTTTCACAACTGACCGTCACGTTGGCCGGCGCTTCGCAGGTCGGTTTGATCTTGTCTTCGACAAAAACCTGCACCATGCAGTCGTTGTATTTGCCTTCGTATTCGTCCAAACCAACGGCTCCCGGTTGCACATCCACGTCGTACACGCGGAAGACTACCGTGATTGTGTCGTTGATATCCTCGCAGCAGAACTTCACCTGATCGTGGAACAGCGTATCCGTCTGGCAATCGTTCGGATCCATCCGGCGCGCCTTGAATTCAACAGGTGCGCAGTTGTCGTACGAGCCGTCGTCGAAGGTCGAGGCATTGATGAAGGCCTCGCCGTTGGCGCCAAGCGCGACCTGCGTAAACTCGTCGCAAGCGGCCACCGGCGGCACCAGGTCGGCAACCGTCAGTTGGAATTCACAGCTGGAGGTGTTGCCGCAACCGTCAGAGGCCGTGTAACGAATCGTATACACAGAGCCATTCGGCAAACAATTCGTATACGGGAACACTGCCAGCGTATCCGGATCCCAGTGGTTATTACCCGGGAAGTCTTCCAGATGGCCGGGTACCGTGAAGGTGATCACGTTGCCCGTGTTCGGGTCGATGCCCGTCACCTTGGCTTCCAGGTCCGTGATGTTCGAGCAGCCTTCCGACACGATCATGTCCGGCAGCGCCGCCGTGGCGCAGCAGTTGAACGGATCAACCGACACCGTCACATCGCCCGGACAGGCAAACTGCGGGCCCGTCACATCTTCCACCGTGATGCGCTGCACGTACGTGCGCGGGTTGTCCGGCCCTACGGGCAAACAATCGCTCAGCACGCTCCAGGTGCGCAGGATCGAATAGGTGCCCGCGCAGCCGTCGTAATGCGTATCGGTGAAGTTCACCTTCGCATCGCACAGCACGCTGCCTACGATCGAGGCGCCGTTGATGCTCGGCGCGCCGGTGCTCGTGGGCGCCGTGGCCGACGGGTTGCCATAGGTCATTTCGCAGTTCACCGTCACATCGACGGGGAACAGCACGTCGTTCAGATCAAACGGAATCACCGTGATCGTCTGCGTGCAGGCGGCCTGGTTGCCCCAGGCATCCGTCACGAAGAACGTGCGCGTGATCACCGTGCGCGGGTCGCTGCATTTGCCGTTGTCCTGCACTTCGTCGTCGATCTGCGTCGTTGTGGCGCTGCAATCGTCGATGCCCACGTTGCCCGTGTGCGTCACCTCCGTCGATTCCGAGCAGGCGATCGTGATATCTGCCGGACAAGTCAGTTTGGGCGCCTGTTTGTCTTCCACCTTGATCTGACCCCAGCAGACATTGCCGCTGATGGCGTGTACCAGGCTGTAGTTCAGCGTCTTGCCGATATGCGTGGCATCCACCCGGTTCGGCGGGTTGTAACTGTTCGTGCCTGCGGGGTATGTGATTACCACCGAGTAGTCGTCGAAGCAGCCGTAACTGCCTTCCAGCACATCGTCCGGCGTCACATCTTCCACGCAGTCGGCATCCAGCGACAGGTGCACCAGGTCGTTGCACACGATCGTCGTTGGGGTACCCACGATCTGCACCGTTTTGCTGATCGTTTGCTGGCAACCCGGGTCGGCCTGCGCTTCGGCGTTCGTGCCACCAACCAACTGGCCGTTGATCACCAGGTTGGTCGTGGCGCTGCCGGCGTCGAAGGTAGCCGTCACCGTATGGAAACCGATACCCAGGGCAGCGGCGTCGAAGATGCTCGTCGTTACGCCGTTCACCGTGATCTGCGTGACCACGCCCTGCGCATTGTTGTACTCGCCAACCTCGATGGTAAACGGCGGCGTTTCAATGCAGAACGGGTCGTTCAGATTGGTGAAGTACGGCGATGGGTAGTACGCCTTGTTGGCGATCGTGCCGATCTGGCCCAGGCCATTGGACAGCGTGATCTGGTAGCCAACGCCGTCGACATGCAAGCCTTGGAGCGTGTAGTACACCATCTCGTCGGCTTCGTCCGTCTGGCCGTCGCCGTCGTTGTCGATGCCGTCATTATTACCCATGGTGAGCACCATGCCTGTACCCAGCGCTTGCGGCGCTGCCGGCGGTGCGGGGCTATTTACAGCAAACAAGCCGGTGTTGGCCGTCAGTGTCCAGGTTTGGCCCGACAGGGCTTTCACTGTGATCACATCCATAAACTGGCCGTTATCCTGGTTTGTCGCATTGTTCATGCAAGTCGTCACGGCGTTGAACTGCGGTTCGCAAGGCGCGATGCCTTCTTCCACCGTCACGATAGCCGTGCAGGTGGCTGAATTTCCGCATTCGTCGGTCACCGTCAGCGTCACCACGTTATCGCCCAAATTGGCGCAGGTGAAGGCGCTTGGGCTCACGCTCAGCGTCAGGTTAGCGGCCAGTGAGCAGTTGTCCGAAGAGCCGTTGTTGATCTGCGCGGCTGTGATCGTCGCGTTGCCGGTTTTATCCAGCGTGATCGTCGCGTTTTGGCAAACAGCCAGCGGCGCCGTGGTATCGCGTACCGTAATCTTCTGAATGTGTTTGCGTTGGTTGCCTGCTTCGTCGGTGATCGTCCAGGTGCGGGTGAGCACGTAGTTGAACGGACAGTCGCCGTCGGTGCGTACCTCGGTGAATACGATCACCAGGTCTTCCGGCGCCGTGCAGTTATCGTTTACATCGTCGTTGGTCAGCACGTAGGGGGTCGGAACGTTGTTGCATTCCACCGTTACGTTGGCCGGCATCACGATATCGTCGTCGATGTTCGGAATTTGCGTATCCACTACCTGGACCTGGAAGGCGCAGGTTGAGGAGTTGCCTGCTGCATCGAAGGCGCGGTAGGTCACCGTTTGCGGCTGGCCGACCGGAACGGCTGTGCCGGAGGCCGGGCCGCCGATTTGTACCACTGACAGCAGCGTGCAATTATCCGTAGCCACCGGGATCGACCAGTTCAGTTTACCTGAGCACTTGTCCACATCGTTGGCGACCATGACCATCGTCGTCGGGCAGTTTACAAATTCCGGCGGCACGTTGTCCACGATCATTACCGGAACCACACAAGTGGCCACGTTGCCGTTTACGTCCATTACCGTTATGGTCACATCGACAGACTGGCCATGTGCATTACCAAAGTCCGTACCTGCAACCGGGTTCTGGCTGATCGTCGCCACACCGCAGTTGTCCGCTGCATCGGTGATCATTGCCACCAAATCGGGCACCAGGCCGTCGCAGGAATTCACGACCTGCGGCGCCGGACAGGTAAAGGTCGGCGGCATCAAATCACGTACCTGAACAGTTGCATTACACACAGCTGTATTACCTGCACCGTCGGTCACCGTGAGCACCACGTTGTTGTTGCCAACCTGGCTGCAATCGAACGTCGTTTGGCTCAACGTCAGCGTCAGTGCTCCCGGACAGTTATCCGTGGAAGCGCCGCCAACCATTACCGCACTGGCCGTTGCTGTGCCTTGTGCATTCAGATTCACGGTGATGTTCTGGCAAACTGCCGTCGGTGTTTGCATATCCATGACCTCAACGGTAAACTGGCAGATGGCGGTATTCCCTGTCGGGTCGGCAGCGGTAAAGGTGACCACCGTTTGACCTACCGGGAACAGGCTACCACTAACCAAGCCTCCTGTTTGAGTCACTGATGCAATGATGTCGCAATTATCTTCGGCGATTGGCGTGGAGAAGACCACGTTGGCGCCGCATTTATCTACATCGTTACCGACCGTGATGTCTGCCGGGCAATTCACGAACGTGGGCGCTTCGGTATCCAGTACGGTGATCGTTTGCACGCATGTACCCACGTTGCCGCACAAGTCGGTCACTTCGTAAACCCGGGTGTACACGTTGCCGACACTGGTTTCACTTTGCAAACCAAACAGGCTGCTGTTCAAACCACAGTTGTCGCTGGCCGTGCCGCCCGCCGTTTCAAATTCAGACAAGTTGTCGTACACCGGAATTTCATCCACAGTGCATTGTGCCATGGCATCGGCCGGGCAAGTGAGCACTGGTAAGACATCATCCGTAATGATGATTGTTTGGGTAAAGGCCGTGGCATTGCCGCAGGCATCTACCGCCGTCCAGGTGCGGACTACGGTGAACGAGTTGGCGCAGTCGCCCGGCACCGTCGTTTCCGTAAAGTCTACATCGATCGGAGACGTGCAGTTATCCGTAGCGCTTACCACCGGCGCAGCCGGGACGTCGTCGGCGCAATCGCCCGTTATTGTTGCATCAGCGGGCAAACCGGCCAATACCGGAGCCTCGTCGTCCGAGATTACGATGGTCTGGGTAAATGCCGTGGCATTGCCGCAGGCATCCACTGCCGTCCAGGTGCGGACTACGGTGAACGAGTTGGCGCAGTCGCCCGGCACTGTCGTTTCCGTAAAGTCTACATCAATCGGAGACGTGCAGTTATCCGTCGCACTCACCACCGGCACAGCCGGGACGTCGTCGGCGCAATCGCCGGAAACCGTCGCATCAGCAGGCAAGCCGGCCAACACCGGAGCTTCGTCGTCCGAGATCACGATGGTTTGGGTAAACGCCGTGGCATTGCCGCAGGCATCCACTGCCGTCCAGGTGCGGACCACGGTGAACGAGTTGGCACAATCGCCCGGTGCTGTTGTTTCCGTAAAGTCTACATCTATCGGGGACGTGCAGTTATCCGTCGCACTCACCACCGGCACAGCCGGGACGTCGTCGGCGCAATCGCCGCTTACCGTCGCATCAGCCGGCAAGCCGGCCAGCACCGGAGCTTCGTCGTCCGAAATCACGATGGTCTGGGTAAATGCCGTGGCATTGCCGCAGTCATCAATTGCCGTCCAGGTGCGGACTACCGTAAACGAGTTGGCGCAGTCGCCCGGCACTGTCGTTTCCGTAAAGTCAACATCAATCGGCAGGGTGCAATTATCCGTCGCGGTAACTGTCGGAACAGCCGGCACATCGTCGGCGCAATCGCCCGTTATTGTTGCATCAGCGGGCAAACCGGCCAGCACGGGGGCCTCCGTATCGCTCACGTTGATCGTTTGCACGAAACTCGTCGCGTTGCCGCAGTCGTCCTGCGCACTCCAGGTCCGCGTGATCGTGTACTGGTTGGCGCAAGTGCCCGGAATTTCAACTTCGCTGAAGTCGACCACGATGGGTACATCGCAGTTATCCGTGGCCGTCACCACTGGAACAGCAGGCACGTCTTCGGAGCATTCGATGTTCACCACAGCCTCGGCCGGCAGACCGGCCAGCACGGGCGCTTCCGTATCGCTCACGTTGATCGTTTGCACAAAAATTGTCGCGTTGCCGCAGTCGTCCTGCGCTGTCCAGGTACGCGTAATCGTGTACTGGTTGGCGCAAGTGCCCGGAATTTCAACCTCGCTGAAGTCGACCACGATCGGAACATCACAGTTATCCGTGGCCGTCACCGCCGGAACGGCAGGTACGTCTTCGGAGCATTCTATGTTCACTACCGCGTCGGCAGGTAAACCAGCCAAAACAGGGGCTTCCGTATCGCTCACGTTGATCGTTTGAACGAAGGAGGTTGCGTTGCCGCAATCATCCTGGGCCGTCCACGTACGAGTGATTGTGTACTGGTTTGCACAAGTGCCCGGAATTTCTACTTCGCTGAAGTCGACCACGATCGGCACATCGCAGTTGTCCGTAGCCGTAACTGCCGGAACGGCAGGTACATCTTCCGAACATTCGATGTTCACCACAGCTTCGGACGGCAAACCTGCCAAAACAGGCGCTTCCGTATCGCTCACGTTGATCGTTTGCACAAAACTGGTTGCGTTGCCGCAGTCGTCCTGAGCCGTCCAGGTACGCGTAATCGTATACTGGTTGGCGCAAGTGCCCGGGATTTCAACTTCGCTGAAGTCGACCACGATCGGTGCATTGCAGTTGTCCGTAGCATTTACAACCGGAACAGCGGGTACGTCTTCGGAGCATTCGATGTTCACTACTGCTTCGGCAGGCAGCCCGAACAGCACCGGCGCTTCGGTATCATTAATAATTATCGTTTGTGTAAACACTGTCGAATTACCGCAGGCATCTTCCGCACTCCAGGTACGCACAATCGTGTACTGGTTCGGGCAGGTACCCGGCACTTCCACCTCTACAAATTCAAAGTCAACCGGTGATTCACAATTATCCGTAGCGGTTACCACCGGCACTGCAGGCACGTCTTCCGAACATTCTATTTCAACCAAAGCTTCGGTCGGCAAACCAGCCAAAACAGGTGCTTCGGTATCGTTCACCGTGATATGCTGCCAATGCTCGGACGAATTTCCGCAAAGGTCAGTGGCAATCCAGCGGCGTACTACGACGTACTGGTTTTCGCAACCGCCGGGCTGAATTTCCTCTGCAAAGTCGACAAAAGCGACACCGCAGTTATCCTTGGCAACCTGGTGGGGTACCGGCGGAATATCTTCCGAACAGCTTACCTGCAGATCGATCGGCGTTACCGTTAATACCGGCGCCTCGTCGTCCACCACCGTGATATGTTGCCAGAATTCGGCTGAATTACCGCACAAGTCGGTAGCGATCCAGCGGCGGCTGATCACGATGTTGTTCGGGCAGCTCGGCGAACCCGGTGCAATGGATTCACTGAAGTCAACAAAGGCTACACCGCAGTTATCCAATACAACCTGTGTTGGCGCCGGCGGTACATCTTCGATACAATCGAGGTGCAAATCGAGCGGCGTTACTGCCAGGTACGGCGGTTCTTCGTCGAGCACTGTAATCGTCTGCCAGTGTGACGAGGTATTTCCACAAAGGTCCGTAGCAATCCACAGGCGGGTAATCACCACGCTGTTCGGGCAGCTCGGCGGACCCGGATCCATAGACTCGCTGAAGTCGACAAATGCCACACCGCAATTGTCCGTTGCCCATTGGGCCGGCGCCGGCGGCACGTCTTCAATGCAATCCAGGTTCAGGTCAAGCGGCGTAACCGCCAGTACCGGCGCCTGGGTATCGTTGATATGGATCGTTTGTACAAATGCGGTAAAGTTGCCGCAATCGTCTTCTGCCGTCCAGGTACGCGTAATGGAGTAACTGTTCGGGCAGTCTCCCGGAATTTCCACTTCACTGAATTCCACATCCACCGGCGCGCCGCAGTTATCCGAAGCATAAACAGCCGGAATGTTTGGAATATCATCAGCACAGGAGAAGTACAATACCGGGAACATCGGCAGGTTGTGCAACACCGGCTTCTTCGTATCGTTGATATTGATCGTCTGAACAAAGATGGTCGAGTTACCGCAATCATCTTCAGCGGTCCAGGTGCGTGTGATCGAGTACTGATTCGGGCAGGTACCCGGTACTTCAACCTCGCTGAACTCTAGATCGACCGGTGCACCACAATTATCCGTTGCCGTTACCACCGGCACATTCGGGACCTGTTCGGAGCATTCCAGGTTCAACACGGCATTTACCGGCAACCCCGCCAAGGCGGGGGCTTTCGTATCGCTGATGTTGATCGTTTGAATGAAGGCGGTTGTGTTGCCGCAATCATCCTGCGCCGTCCAGGTCCGGGTGATCGAGTATTGGTTCGGGCAGGTACCCGGAATTTCAACCTCACTGAAGTCGACAATAACCTGAATGCCGCAATTATCCGTGGCGGTTACCGTCGGTACTTCCGGTACCTGTTCGGAACATTCCACATTTACAGTAGCATCCGTGGGCAGGCCGACCAGTTCAGGCGATTCTTCGTCGTTTACATTGATGACCTGCTGGCGCGAAGTGCTGTTGCCGCAGTCATCCTGGGCATTCCAGGTACGGATCAGCGTAAAGCTGTTCGGGCAGTCGCCCGGCTGGATCGTTTCGCTGAAGTCAACAATGATCGGCACGTCGCAATTATCCGTCAGCGTCAGCTGCGGTACCGGCGGCACATCCTGTGCACAGGACAGGTTCAGCGGTGTTTCCGGAGCCGGCTGATCCCAAACGGGCGCCTTGTCGTCTTTCACCATGATCACCTGCTGGCGCTGCGTGGTATTGCCGCAGTCATCTTCAGCCGTCCAGTAACGTATGATATTGAATTCGTTCGGGCAGGTACCCGGCTCGTGAATTTCCGAGTATTCCACATCTACCGGAATGCTGCAATTGTCGTTGGCTGCCTGCCAAATGATCTGCGGTACATCTTCGGCGCATTCCAGCATAATCCATTCCGTAGGTTCAGGCGTAGTCCAGTACGGCGGTACGAGATCCGTAATATGGATGGTCTGTACGAAGATGGTGCTGTTGCCGCAGAAATCTTCGGCTGTCCAGGTACGCTCGATCGTGTACTGGTTCGGGCAACTGCCCGGAATTTCCACTTCAAAGAATTCAATATCGATCGGCGCGGTGCAATTATCCGTAGCGGTTACTTCGGGCACCTCAGGTACATCTTCGGAGCAATCGACCTCAACCAGAGCATCGGGCAAGCCATGCAACACGGGCGCCTGAGTATCCGGAACGACCGTAATGGTTTGCTGCTTCGTCGTGGTGTTGTTGCAGTGGTCAGTCGCCGTCCACGTCACTGTAATCGTATAGGTTTCCGGCGCACAAACATCCAGCGCCGTGCTGCTGTAGTCGAACGTTAATTCCGGATCAGTATCGCAGTTATCCGATGCCGTAGCGCTTTCCAGCCAGTCGGCAATTGTAGCTGCCGGGTCGCTGATCGGGCTGATATCGCTGCAATCCAGCACCAGCGGCGCCGGCACCGTGATCGACGGTTTTTCCGTGTCCGGAATAACGGTGATCGTTTGCTGCTTCGTCGTGTTGTTGTTGCAATGGTCGGTTGCCGTCCAGGTCACCGTGATCGTGTAGGTCTGCGTCGTGCAAATCACGATTTGCGACATGTCGAAATCGTAGATAAACTCCGGATCGGTGTCGCAGTTGTCCGTCACGCTTGCCGAAGCCAGCCAGTCGAGGATTTGCGCCGAAGGATCAGTCGTTTCGTTGATGTCGCCGCAATCCAGCACCAACGGACCCGGCACCGTGATCGACGGCTTTTCCGTATCCGGAATCACCGTGATCGTCGAGGCCTTCGTCGTGCTGTTGTTGCAATGGTCGGTCGCCGTCCAGGTCACCGTGATCGTGTAGGTTTCCGCCGCGCAGATGTTCAGTGTGGAAATATCAAAGTCATAGGTAAACTCCGGATCGGTGTCGCAGTTGTCCGTAGCCGTGGCCGAAGCCAGCCAGTCCAGTATCTGCGCCGAGGGGTCGCTCGTTTCATTGATGTCGCCACAATCCAGCACCAGCGGGTTCTGCGGTAAAATTATTTTCGGCTTTTCCGTATCCGGGATCACCGTGATCGTCGAGGCCTTCGTCGTGCTGTTGTTGCAATGGTCGGTCGCCGTCCAGGTCACCGTGATCGTGTAGGTTTCCGCCGCGCAGATGTTCAGTGTGGAAATATCAAAGTCATAGGTAAACTCCGGATCGGTGTCGCAGTTGTCCGTAGCCGTGGCCGAAGCCAGCCAGTCCAGTATCTGCGCCGAGGGGTCGCTCGTTTCATTGATGTCGCCACAATCCAGCACCAGCGGGTTCTGCGGTAAAATTATTTTCGGCTTTTCCGTATCCGGGATCACCGTGATCGTCGAGGCCTTCGTCGTGCTGTTGTTGCAATGGTCGGTCGCCGTCCAGGTTACCGTGATCGTGTAGGTTTCCGCCGCGCAGATGTTCAACTGCGATATGTCAAAATCATACGTAAACTCCGGATCGGTGTCGCAGTTGTCCGAAACCGTGGCCGAAGCCAGCCAGTCCAGGATTTGCGCCGACGGGTCGTTGGTTTCGTTGATATCGCCACAATCCAGCACCAGCGGAATCTGCGGCAAGGTGATCGACGGTTTCTCCGTATCCGGAATTACCGTGATCGTCGCTTGGTCCGTATCCGAATTGCCGCAGTCGTCCGCAGATGTCCAGGTCACCGTGATGGTGTAGGTTTCCGCTGCACAGATGTTCAATTGCGTATTGCTGAAGCTGTGGGTAACGGTCGGTTCGCTGTCGCAATTATCGTTGGTGGTATAGTTATCCAGCCAATCGGCGATGATGGCCGATGGGTCGCTGGTTTCATTGATGTCGCCACAGTCCAGGGTAATATCACCCGGCGCTGAAATCGACGGCGGTGTCACATCTTTCGTAATCTCGATCACCGCGCTGGTCGATGTGCTGTTGTTGCAATCGTCCGTCGCCGTCCAGGTCACGAGAATGTCGTCACCGGTGCAGTAGTTGATCGTCGTACCGCTGAAATTATGCGTTACCGTGGGCTCGCTGTCGCAGTTGTCGCTCACCGTGTAATTATCCAGCCAGGTAATGATGGCGGCTGAATTGCTTTGCTGGTCACCGACGCAACTCAGCGTCAGGTTCACCGGAGGCGTAATCGTCGGCGGCGTGACGTCGCGCGTGATTTCAATTACCGCGCTCGTCGACGTGCTGTTGCCGCAATCGTCCGTGGCCGTCCAGGTCACCGTGATATCGTCGCCGGTGCAGTAATTGATCGTCGTGGCGCTGAAGTTGTGCGTCACGGTCGGTTCGCTGTCGCAAACGTCGCTCACCGTGTAATTATCCAACCAGTCGATAATGGCCGCATCGTTGCTTTGCTGATCCAGTGTGCAACTCAGCGTCAAATTTGCCGGAGGCGTCAGGCTTGGCGGCGTTTCGTCTTTGGTGATCTCGATCACGGCCGCCGTGGTCGTGGTATTGCCGCATTCGTCGGTAGCCGTCCAGGTGACCGTGATGTCGTCGCCCGTGCAGTAGTTGATCGTCGTAGCGCTGAAGTTGTGCGTCACATCCACCGTACCGCATTCGTCGCCGGCAGTGTAGTTATCCAGCCAGGTGATAATGGCAGCCGAGTTGTCCTGCTGATCCTGTACACAGCTCAGCGTCAGGTTGGCAGGTGCGGTCAGGCTCGGCGGCGTGTTGTCCACTACCGTAAACGAAGCCACCCAGGAGGTATCGTTGCCGCACAAGTCCTTGGCCGTGAAACGGAAATCGTACACGCCGGTATTGCCGCATGCGGGGGTGAATTTGACCAAGTCGGTTTCGTAAACGAAGGAGCCTGCAAGTGGGCCGAGGCTGTAATAAACTTCATCAATCAAAATACCATCATTACCAACTATAGGATCTGCTTCAAACGTCACCTTGTCGAAACTCATTGCCGAGTTTACTATGCCAAAGAATATAGTCTGATTTCCAACAACCGGGCCCATGGCGACAGTAAAATTATTACCCGCATTGTTGGAGAACGTTAATTTCCCTGGCCGGTCATCTCCAAATCCGGTAATATGAAGTCCGAAGGTGTTTATCTCAGCCGGGAACATAAATGTTATGGAAGTCCCGTCAAAGAATCTGAGTGTCCTAATACCGTCTGTTGGGAAAAAGTTTGAAATATCCATATTCCCACCAGTTGAACTCAACATAAAGTCTGCAAAGGCCTGGTTGTTACCAATGCTACCAGAAGGTAATCCTTCAAAGCTTTCTCCCGGCGGTGGTGTCAGCCCTGATTCCGCGAGGAAAGTTGCCTTATTTGTATAGACCGTTGTCACCCCGCCACTTGAGCCTGCACACACATCATACACTTCACCGCCACCAAAATTAGCCAGCCAGTCCATGATCGCCATAGGCGCGACACCGCATTCAGCGCTTGCATTTTGCGGGTAGGCCGTCCATTCCGGTGCTTCGGTATCTTCAATAATAAAGCTGGCAATCGTCGTAGCCGACAGGTTGTCGCAGGCATCTTTGGCCTGGAACATGTACACCAGTTCCTTGGCATTTCCGCAACCTTCGATTTCGTTCATCAACGCCGGCGTTTCCCAGGTGATGGTTCCGCAATTATCCGAAGCCGTAGCGCCGCCGTTGTTGGCCAACCAGGCGTTCAGTGCCGTTGTATTGCCGTTGCCGTCGCATTCAACCGTCATGTTTTTGGCCGGACTGGTAATGGCCGGACCTTCGGTATCGATCACCGAAACGGTGGCGGTGCGCGTTGCCGTGCGTCCGCAGGCGTCGGTGGCGGTAAAAGTCACCGTTGCCGAACCCGTGGTGCCGCAGCCATTGCTCAGGCTGGTAAAGTTGTTGGAATACGACACATTGCTGCAATTGTCGTTGGCTTCGCCGCCGCCGGCCGTGTTCAGCCAGGCGTTGATCTGGCCATACGGATCGCTGCTGTTGTTGCACTCGATGGTCAGGTCTTGCGGATTGAGCGCCCAAACCGGGGCTTGCGTATCCTGAATGGTGAATGTTGCCGTACGCGTTGCCGTGTTTCCACAGGCATCGGTGGCGGTGAACAGCACCGTCGTCGTGCCGGTTTCGCCGCAGCCGTTGCTCAGGGCGCCGAAGTTGTGGCTCCAGGTCAGCTCGCCGCAGTTGTCCGTAGCCGAGAAGCCACCATGGTCGTTCAACCAGTCGATCAACTGGTTGGAGTTTCCGGCGCCGTCGCATTCGACGGTCAGGTTGTTCGGCGTGCCGGTGATCACCGGCGCCGTGTTGTCGTTTACATTGATCGTTTGTGTATGCACGGTCGAGTTACCGCAGGCATCCGTAGCGATCCAGGTACGGGTGAGGGTAAATTTATTGTCGCACACGCCCGGTTGCAGCACCTCGTTGAGGTATACGTTGATCGGGTCGGTGCAGTTGTCCGTAGCGGTCACGATCGGCAGGGCCGGCACGTCTTCCGAGCAGGATACGTTCACAACGGCAGGCGGCAAAGCGCCGGCGCCGCCGGTGATAGTGTAGGTACAGGGCGCTACCGACGGCGAGAGCGTTGAGCTGCTCGTCGACCAGTTGGCCGCGGTGTTCACCGTTGTGGCTACCGCGGCTGCGGTACCGCTCGTAGTGCCGCCGGCGCAGTTGAATTTACCGTTGTCGGCTTCGCCGGTGGAATTGGCTGTAGTGCCGTTAGCCAGGCCTTGCGGTAGGGCCGAATTATTCGCACTTGTAGCATTGGCATCCCAACCCACACCGCCGTCAAAATCGATGGCGGCCAGGTTGGCCCCGGAAATCGCTCCGGTAACGAGGTTAAATGTTCCGCAGAAAGCCGTTACCTGATCTCCGTCGTCACTCAGCGCAAAAGACCCTGTTAGATTGGAAATAGTACCCGAAGTAGCCGTCAGCGCAGCGGGATTGAAGGTAACAACTGTTCCCGCAGAAAGTCCGCCTGCAGGAATCGTCCAAGAAATAACCCCCTCGGTGGTACGGAAGGTGTTGTCAGCTTCCCAGCCGTTATCCGTAAAATTAATGATCGTTCCGGCGGCGATGTCCGTCGTCAGCACCACAGCAAACTGGTCTGGGTTGTCCGACTGGAAGGCCACAAAGGCAATATCGCCGGCAGCCAGCGTGCCACAGGTTTTGGCAACCGGAGTACCGGTAAATACCGGCGCTTCGGTATCGTCTACCGTAATGGTTTGTGTACAGGTAGCCGTGTTGCCGCTATAGTCGGCCACGCGATAAGTACGGGTGATGGTGCGCGGGCAGCTCAGGCCATTATCAACCTCACTTTCCAGAATGAAGGAAGCGGGGTTGATCGCACAGTTGTCGTCACCCGAACCGGTTGCACTTGTAAACGTTGCCCAACTATCGTAAACCGGGTTTTCACCGGCTGCACAAACGGCAGTCAGCGGATCCGGGCAAGAGATTGTCGGTGCAATTTTATCCACCACGGTAACCACGGCCATGCATGAAGCCGTATTGACCGGCGTGGCCACATCCGTAGCCGTCAGGATCACAATATTGGCGCCCAGATCATCACAATCAAACGAGCCATTGTTGATGCCAACTGTCACACCCGGGCAGTTGTCGCTGCTGTTGTTGTTCACATCAGCCGCTGTAATCAAGGCTGTTCCGGCGCCGTTTAACATCACTGTGATGTCCTTACAAACGGCATCCGGTTTTTGCATATCGCGCACCGTCACGGTAAATGAGCAGGTAATGGTGTTGCCATTGCCGTCGGTAGCTTCGTATTTGATCGTATGCGGTGAGCCGCTAACACTGAAGAAGGCACCCGTTGCCAGACCCATCGTTTGCGTCACGCCTACTTCATTCGGCGGCGTGCAGTTATCGATGGCTGTCGGCGGGGTCCAGTTCACGTTGGCGCCGCATTTATCCACGTCGTTGTTGACCGTGATATTCGCCGGGCAGTTCACCCAGTGCAGACCACCGTCGTCTTCAATCGTTATGGTAAAGGTTTTCGAACTTTCGCAATTGCCATAGCTGGCTGTCACGGTAACCTCCCAGGTGCCTTCATTAGGTCCTGCGGTGAACCCGGGAATAGCCGGGTTCAGGCCGGTGCTGGTACCGTCGGGCAAACCAGCGCCTGCGCCACCAGTCCAGCTGTATTCAATGGCCGGATTATTCGGCACCGAAGAGAGCAGGATATGGTCTACTTCGAAGTTCGGGCAAAGCGGCCCTATGTTGGTCAGGTCGTTGATCTCAAGGACGGTGCCTTGGCCAATGATTACCGTAGTTGTGGCCGTGCACAGGTTGGCGTCGGTCACGGTTACGGTGTAGGTGCCGTCGGCCAGACCGGAGTTAGTGGCTGCGTTCGGCGTATTGCCCACACCGCCCCAGTTGTAAGTGTAGGGTGTGGTGCCGCCGGTAGCACTTACCGTTGCTGCGCCGTCGTTGTTGCCGTCGCAGCTTTCGTCGGTTGTGCTGATGGTGGTTGCCACCAGTTCAGTCGGTTCGGAAATGTCGGCATTCGTCACTGCAGTGCAACCGTTGGCATCCGTAACCCGGATCGTGTAATTACCGGCAAGCAGGTTCGAAAGTGTATAGTTACCACCGGAAACTGCAATTTCTATTCCGGCAGGATTGCCCGGAGTCGGTCCAAGCCAGGCAATCTGGTACGGCGGCGTGCCGTCCAGCGCCCGAACTGTAGCAGAGCCCGTAGCATCGCCGTTGCATTCCACATTGACCTGGCTGAGCAGGAAAATATCCACTTCCGTCGGTTCGGTAATGGCGTAAGTCGCTTCAACCGTACAGCCCTTGGTATCGGTTACCGTCACGTGGTAGGTGCCGGCCGGCAGGTTGGTTTGGTCTTGCAAGAATTGGCTGACATCCGGGCCGGTCCAGTTGTAGGTGTAGGGCGGCATGCCGCCTGCCGGGGTGATGTCGATCGAGCCGGTGCTTTCACCGTGGCATTCCACATCGGTTACCGTCGCGGTTACCGTCGGCAAGGCATTCACCGTCACCGTGAAGGTGCATTCGGCTGTGAGGCCGGCAGCATCCGTGGCGATATAGGTCACCACTGTGTTGCCTACCGGGAATACATCGCCGGGGTTGTGCGAAGCGGTGAAGCTGACTACCTCACAGTTATCGTTTGCCGTAGGCGGAATCCACCAGACCGGGCCTTCGCCGCAGATGGCTGCGGGGTTGGCCGGGCAGTTGCTGATGGTTGGGTTTTCGTTGTCGGAAATTGTAACCGTAGCTTCGCAGGTACCTGTATTTCCATAAATATCGGTGACTGTCAGGGTAACGATGTTCGCGCCCAAATGGGAGCAATCAAAGAATGTCTGATCCAAGGAATAATTTGAAATCGCACAGTTATCGGTAGAGCCGTCATTGACATCAGCAGCCGAAATGGTTGCATTACCAAAACTGTTCAAGGTCAAATTCAGGTTCTCACACACTGCCGTCGGCGGCAAATTATCTGCAACCACCACTTCGGAAATACAAGCAGCCGAATTGCCATTGACATCCGTTACGGTCATAACCACTGTGTTTGCCCCAACGTGCGTACAATTAAATTCAGACGTGCTGAGTGTAATTTCATCGATGCCACAGTTATCAAAACTTCCGGCATCAATATCTCCAACAGCTATCGTTGCTTCGCCGTTGGCATCCAGGTATATCGGTTGCGGCGTGGGGTCTACTTCCGTTAAGGAGAAATCGTCCAGGTTCCAACTACCTATTGTGTATACGCCGCTACTTCCAATAGTAAATCCAAACCGTACCTGAAGGTTCGCATTTTTGTAGGCTGATACATCAAATATTTGATAGGTCCAACTTGGATCCATTACGCCGGGAGACGCTCCGGTTTGCCAAATAGTAATCCAGGAAACGCCATCAAATACCTGAACATGGTTTTGCATGTACGGCGTGTAGTCACTGTTTAACCAGCGGTAAAATTCCAGGTTCAAAATACCCGTCACACCTGAAACATCAAATACCGGGCTTGTCAAATAGTAAAAGCCATGTGGATTCGTGGAGGCGCAGCCGCCAATAACCACCCCTGCAATGCCGTTGTCGGCTGTTGGCGTGTTATCCAGTGCAGGATCATCAGATCCTTGAAATACACAACCACTTGCTGCCGGGCCTATTTCCCATTCCGTACCTAAGGTCCAACCGGCGGAATTATCGGAAAAGTCTTCCGTGAAACTAAACGCAGTAGACCCGGTACCTATATTTTTACATAATGCGATTGGCGGTGTATTATCCTGAACCAATACATTAAATGAACAGGTACTTGTATTCAGCGCACCATCTTTTACCGTAATAACAACAGGCACCACATCGCCAACTACGTACGGCGTACCCGGCGCCGGGATTTGGGTAACCATAGGAGCGCCACAATTATCGCTGACATTCAGTTTTGTGGTATAATCCCCGAGTAAGCCGGCACAGTTTGCATCGACATTAAATACCTGGTCGCCAAAAGGGCAATTGCTGATATCCGGCAATTGCATGTCCAGCACCGTGACCGTAAACGAGCAAGTGATCGTATTGCCGTTGCCGTCGGTAGCGGTGTAGGAAATCAGGTGCGGCGATCCGGCTACGCTAAACAAATCACCCGGGTCGCCTCCGGTTGGGCCGCTCACGGTTGCCGTAGCGCAGTTGTCCACTGCGGTTGGCGGCGTCCAGGTAGCGGTTGCCTCGCATTTGTCCACATCGTTGTTTACCGTGATATCGGCCGGGCAGTACACCCAGTTCAGGCCGTTGCCGTCTTCAATGGTGATTTCAAATTCTTCGGTATCGTTACAAGCCCCCAGCGTGGCGGTGACCGTCACCGTCCAGGTACCCTGGATATTTCCGGCGGTGAAGCCCGGGATAGCCGGGTTCAGGCCCGTCACCGGGCCGCCATCGGCCAGGCCGGCGTCGTTACCGCCGCTCCATCTGTAGCTGACGGCCGGATTGGTCGGCAGCGCCGAAAGCAGGATGGCATCAACCTCTGCCCCTGGGCAAAGTGTGATGTTCGCTACTTCATTAATCGTCAAGGCTTGACCTGCATTAATTGTCACTTCCACCGTAGCCGTGCAGCCATTTGCATCTGTTACGGTTACGGTATAGGTACCATCGGCCAGGCCGGTATTTGAAGCGGCTGTCGGTGTATCACCGGCGCCATCCCAGTCGTATAAATACGGTGTTGTTCCACCAGTAGCGTCAATCGTAGCCGTACCATCTTCGTTGCCGAAGCAAGTTTCGTGTGTTACACTGGCTACAGTTGCCACCAGTTGAGTCGGCTGTTCGATTTCAACAACCAACGTTTTTGTACAGCCGTTGGCATCTCGGACGATAACCAAATATTGACCGGCTTGTACGCCGCTGATATCCTGCGGATCGTCGAAGTCGCCGGCGCCGTCGTACACCCAATCATAGGTATAGGGCGATGTGCCGCCGCTCACACTGATATCGGCTGCGCCGTTGAAGCTGGCATAGCACAAAGCATCGGTTACGGAAATCAAGGTTACTTCCAGTTCCGTCGGTTCGGTAATGCCGTACGTTGCTTCAACCGTACAACCCTTGGAATCGGTCACCGTCACGTGGAAGGTGCCGGCAGGCAGACCGGTTTGGTCTTCGTTGGCGACTATAACGCCGGGGCCGTCCCAGTTAAAGGTGTAGCCCGGCGTACCGAAATCTGGCGTGAGGTCGACAGCGCCATCGGGTCTGCCGTGGCAAAGCAAGTTGGTCACCGTGCCCGTTACGGTCGGGTTGGGGTTCACGGTTACCGTAAAGGTGCAGTTGGCCGTAAGGCCGGCAGCATCCGTGGCGACATAGGTCACTACCGTCGAGCCTACCGGGAATACATCGCCGGGGTTGTGCGAAGCCGTGAAGCTCGTCACGCCGCAGTTATCGTTTGCCGTAGGCGGAATCCACCAGACCGGACCTTCGCCGCAGATGGCGGCGGGGTTGGTTGGGCAGTTGGAAATCGTTGGGTTTTCGTTATCGGTGACGGTTACGGTGAAGGTGCAGGAGTTGGTATGGCCTGCGGCGTCTTCCACGTAGTAGGTGACGGTCGTGATACCCGTTCCACCGGCTTCAAAATTCCGGGTAGCCGTTGGCGACCCGTTAGCCGTGTTGCCTGGCGTAAATACGTATGCATCCGTGGGCCCATCAATGGTTCCGTCAGGATTTTGATAGGTCACACTATAGTTAACTAAGCCACAGTTATCTGATGCGGCAGGTATATTCCAGGTTAATTCACCGGCACAATCACCAGTACCGCCGTCGGAAGTCAGGATCGATTCATTTGCCGGGCAGGTTATGGCCGGCGCCTGATTATCGATAACGGTTACCTTGAAGCTACAGGAGGCCGTATTTCCAGCGCCATCTGTGATGACGAAGGTATTTGTTGTCATTCCTGTTGGAAACAACGAATTGCTGGAGAGGCCAGCGGTCTGCATCAGGTTACCGCCGGAGAGAGTAGAATACGTTATAGTTACTATTCCATTGCCGGTATTTCCAACTGCTGCCATTGGACTGCTCCCAACGTTGTAGGAACCGCCGCCACCGCCGCCCATATAATAACATGTACCACTACCGCCGCCGCCAGAATAACCACCGCCGCCACCAGCGCTATGTTGATCGTTAGTACATATTTTGGGTGGGTTTCCGCCGCCGCCACCGCCGCCATAGCCGCCGCTACCGCCATATTCGTTCCATCCAGGAACACCGCTTGGATCAGATGAAACAGAGTTCCAACCTTTTCCACCAGAACCTGAAGTTCCATCACTACCGCCTATACCTCCAGGGGAATCGCCAAATTGGTCATGGCTGCGGCTTCCACTACCATCATTTGTCAATGCAGCATCTTTTCCTAAGTAATGCGGAAGACCATTATTTACCAAACAGGAACCACCGCCACCGCCAGCTACTATAAGTGGTTGTGGCGCTCCATCCAGCCAAACAAAACTTCCGCCACCGCCGCCGCCGCCGCCGTTGTATTGGTTTCCGTTTTGAGATTTCTTCCCTTGTTCACCTACCACTATTTTAATAACCTGACCTGGGGTCACAGCAAAGTCACCACTTACTATTGCTCCTGTTCCGCCAGGCGTTGGGATATCCTCATTGTTCTCTCCACCCTGTGCTCCTCTTGCATCTATTTTAATGGAGGTCACACCTGCGGGCACTACCCAATCTACCACGGAACCACTATAATTGAATACTTCAACGTTCGGAAGACCGCCTGCTAAAATAGGACAATTATCCGAAGTTGTAGGATCGGCAAAAGTTACCACCGCCCCGCATTCATCCGGGTCATTATCCACCACAATATCCGCCGGACACTCAATTGTCGGGGCTTCTTCGTCCACTACCGTCACATCGAAGGAGCAGCTGATGGAATTGTTGGCGCCGTCTACGTAAGTATATTCTATGGTGCTGGTGCCGGGTTCAAACACGGTGCCCGTAGCCACCATGCCATTCGTGCTGCCCACCGTGGTGGCGCCCGAAATCGTATAACTCAGCGTACCCGGGCAGTTGTCGGATGCAAACAAAGCATCCAGGGCGCCGGCCGGGCTGGTCCAGGTGCAAACGCCGGCATCGGTGTTTACGGTCAGGTCGGGCTGGCAAACCAGGATGGGCGTCTGATCGTCGACTACTTCAACCGTGAAGTTACAGGTCGCCGTCAGGTTGACGCCGTCGGTTGCCGTGTATTGAATGTTGTAGGTACCCGGCGCCAGTTGCTGGCCGTGGTACGGGCCGCCGGCGGAGGTTTCCAATACCGATTGCAGGCTGCAATTGTCTTCTGCCACGGGGATCGACCAGATCACGCCGGAGGCGCAATCGGCATCCACACCGATGGTGAAGGTGGTATTGGCCGGGCAGTTTACGAAGGTTGGAGGTTCGGTATCGGAAATTGTAACCGTAGCCTCACAGGTGCCTGTATTTCCATAAATATCGGTGACTGTCAGGGTAACGATGTTCGCGCCCAAATGGGAGCAATCAAAGAATGTCTGATCCAAGGAATAATTTGAAATCGCACAGTTATCGGTAGAGCCGTCATTGACATCAGCAGCCGAAATGGTTGCATTACCAAAACTGTTCAAGGTCAAATTCAGGTTCTCACACACTGCCGTCGGCGGCAAATTATCTGCAACCACCACTTCGGAAATACAAGCAGCCGAATTGCCATTGACATCCGTTACGGTCATAACCACTGTGTTTGCCCCAACGTGCGTACAATTAAATTCAGACGTGCTGAGTGTAATTTCATCGATGCCACAGTTATCAAAACTTCCGGCATCAATATCTCCAACAGCTATCGTTGCTTCGCCGTTGGCATCCAGGTATATCGGTTGCGGCGTGGGGTCTACTTCCGTTAAGGAGAAATCGTCCAGGTTCCAACTACCTATTGTGTATACGCCGCTACTTCCAATAGTAAATCCAAACCGTACCTGAAGGTTCGCATTTTTGTAGGCTGATACATCAAATATTTGATAGGTCCAACTTGGATCCATTACGCCGGGAGACGCTCCGGTTTGCCAAATAGTAATCCAGGAAACGCCATCAAATACCTGAACATGGTTTTGCATGTACGGCGTGTAGTCACTGTTTAACCAGCGGTAAAATTCCAGGTTCAAAATACCCGTCACACCTGAAACATCAAATACCGGGCTTGTCAAATAGTAAAAGCCATGTGGATTCGTGGAGGCGCAGCCGCCAATAACCACCCCTGCAATGCCGTTGTCGGCTGTTGGCGTGTTATCCAGTGCAGGATCATCAGATCCTTGAAATACACAACCACTTGCTGCCGGGCCTATTTCCCATTCCGTACCTAAGGTCCAACCGGCGGAATTATCGGAAAAGTCTTCCGTGAAACTAAACGCAGTAGACCCGGTACCTATATTTTTACATAATGCGATTGGCGGTGTATTATCCTGAACCAATACATTAAATGAACAGGTACTTGTATTCAGCGCACCATCTTTTACCGTAATAACAACAGGCACCACATCGCCAACTACGTACGGCGTACCCGGCGCCGGGATTTGGGTAACCATAGGAGCGCCACAATTATCGCTGACATTCAGTTTTGTGGTATAATCCCCGAGTAAGCCGGCACAGTTTGCATCGACATTAAATACCTGGTCGCCAAAAGGGCAATTGCTGATATCCGGCAATTGCATGTCCAGCACCGTGACCGTAAACGAGCAGGTGATCGTGTTGCCGTTGCCGTCGGTGGCGGTGTAAGTAATCTGGTGCGGGGAATTGCCCACGTCGAAGAACGAACCGGGCAGGATATTGGTTACATCGGTCACGGCCGGCATCGTGCAATTATCAATGGCTACCGGGATTGCCCAGTTTACATTGGCGCCGCATTTATCCACGTCGTTGTTTACAACGATATCTTCCGGACAATTTGTCCAGGTCAGGCCGTTGTTATCTTCAATTATAATGTCAAATGTTCCTTCATCGGTGCAGGTACCGTAAGTTGCGGTAACGGTTACCATGTAGGTACCCTGCGTATTGCCGGCGGTGAAGCCGGGAATCGGGTCGGGGTTTGTGGCAATTCCGTCGGCCAGGCCGGCAACTGCGCCGCCTGTCCAGCTAAAGTCTACGTCGCCGATATTCGGAATAACAGGGATAAAGATATTAGCTACTTGCGTACCCGGGCAAACCGGGCCGATAGTACCAAGTTCGCCGATGGTGAGTTCCGGGCCGGCGTTTATGGTTACTTCGATGGTGGCCGTGCAGTTCGCTGCATCCGTTACGACGACCGTGTAGGTGCCGTCGGCCAGGCCGCTGTTAGAAGCGGCAGTCGGGGTGTCACCCGCGCCATCCCAATCGTAGCTGTAAGGTGGCGTACCGCCGGAAGCGCTTACGGTGGCAGCGCCGTTGTCGGCGCCGGCGCAAGTTTCATGCGTAGTGCTTACAACAAAGGGTACAATTGGGTCAGGTCCGTCCACTTCCACGATCAAGGTTTTCGTGCAGTCATTTGCATCCGTCACGGTCACAATATACTGACCGACCGTTAAGTCGGCAATATGACCGGTGGTTTGGCCGGTGCCTTTAGGACCACCCCACAAGATGTCATAGGGCATGGTACCGCCACTAATACCAATTGTGATTTCGCCGTCGTCGCCATCATAGCAGGTGACATCCAGCAGCACATCAAGGGTTACTTCCAGTTCCGTGGGTTCGGTAATGCCGAATTCTTCTTCAACGGCGCAGCCGTTGGCGTCGGTTGCCGTAACCAGGAAGGTGCCTGCCGGCAGGTTGGTCTGGTCTTCATCGGCAACCTCTACACCCGGGCCAGCCCAGCTGTAGGTATATGGCCCGGTACCGCCGGAAACGGTGATCGCGATGGCGCCCGTGCTATTGCCGTGGCAATCGACATTGGTAATGTTATCCACATCGAGAGTCAGGCCACCGGAATTCACGGTAAAGGTGCGGGTAATCGTGGCGGTGTTGCCACAATCGTCAGTAGCCGTGTAGGTTACGATATAATTTCCAGGGGTATTGATGTCAACGGAACCCATGGTAGTTACGGTTCCGGTCACATCGCCCGAACAGTTGTCCGTAGCGGTTACACCCGGATCGACGTACACGGCGCCCTGGCAAAGTTCAATGGGGTCGGGGCCGTTGAGCACCATTTGGGGTGCGGTATTGTCGGTCACAGTGAAGGTTTGCGTCACGGTTGTCGTGTTGCCGCATTCATCGGTGATCATGTATTCACGATCGATCGTGCCATTGCACTCGGTGCCGACCAGCAGGCCGTCCGAATGGCTGACGACCAGATTAACCTGGGCCGTACAGTTGTCCGAGGCGCTTGCACCGGGCAGGTTCACGAAATCGGTGATTGTTGTAACAGCCGGTGGCAGATCAGTGCTGCACTCGAGGTCGGAACCATCGGGCGCGGTGGCGTTCGGGTTGGTATTATCGGTCACCGTGAATGATTGCGTAACGGTTGTGGTGTTGCCGCATTCGTCGGTGATCCTGTATTCGCGGTCAATCGTGCCGTTGCAGTTGCTGCCTTGCAGCGTACCGGTGGAAGACGTTACGGTCAGGTTGGCAGTGGCCGAGCAAATGTCGGAAGCCGAAGCGCCGCTTAGTGCCAGAAATTCGGTGATGTTGGCAGCCGCAGTGGGTATGTCTGTGGCGCATTCGAGGTCCTGCGTGTTGGGCGTTCCAACGGTCGGCGGGGTCGTATCGTCCACATTGATGGTTTGTTCGCAGGTTGTGGTGTTGTTGCAGGCGTCACGGACTGTCCAGGTACGCGTTACTACGATCGGGCAAGTGCTGTTTGCAACGTCGATATAGGTAACCTGTGTAATGCCACAAGCATCAGATGCAGCGCCGTTGTTGGTCGCATCTTCAAATTCGGCTTCGGACGAATTTGCCACGGAAGCCGAATAAACCGGGCCGGTGATCGCACTCAGGTCGCAGCCTTCGATGTTCCGCGTTTGCGGGCATTGGGTAATTGCCGGCGCCGTTTCGTCGTCCACATTGATGGTTTGTTCGCAGGTTGTGGTGTTGTTGCAGGCGTCCCGGACTGTCCAGGTACGCGTTACTACGATTGGGCAAGTGCTGTTTGCAACATCGATATAGGTAACCTGTGTAATGCCACAAGCATCAGATGCAGCGCCGTTATTGGTCGCATCTTCAAACTCTGCTTCGGACGAATTTGCTACGGAAGCCGAATAAACCGGGCCGGTAATTGCACTCAGATCGCAGCCTTCAATGTTCCGCGTTTGAGGGCATTGGGTAATTGCCGGCGCCGTTTCGTCGTCCACATTGATGGTTTGCTCGCAAGTTGTGGTGTTGTTGCAGGCATCCCGCACCGTCCAGGTACGGGTAACCACGATCGGGCAGGTGCCGGCTGCCACGTCAATGTAGCTTACTTCTGTAATGCCACAGGCATCGGAAGCGACGCCCTGGTTGGTAAGGTCTTCAAATTCAGCTTCGGAGGAAGCTGCCGATATGGTCGAATAGACCGGGCCGGTGATCGCGCTAACATCGCAACCTTCGATATTCCGGGTTACCGGGCAAGTCGTGATCGCCGGCGCGGTATTATCATCCACATGAATGATCTGCTCGCAGGTATGGATCGTGCCGCATTCCATATCGGTAATCGTCCAGGTGCGGGTAACTATGATCGGGCAGGAACTGTTTTGGACATCGATATAGGTGAATTCGGTGGTACCGCAGGTATTGGTAAACGTGCCGCCTTCAGCGGCAAATTCCGCGGCGTCGGAGCTGGCCGTTGTTGTGGAATATAGCGGATGCCCGGCTGTAGCAATGGCATCGGTGTTGCAGCCTTCAATGGCGTTCACACCGGTCAGATCAGTCGGGCAGGTGTTGATCAAAAGTTCCGAACCCGTACCCTGAATTTCAAAGGTGTACGGATTTTCATCGGCGTCGTTATTGGAAATGATCACCGTTGCCACGCGGAGACCGGTGGCCGAGGGGTCGAATTTTATTTTAAACGTAGTCATGCCGCCACCGGCCGCTACCGGCGAAACCGGGTCCATGGTTACGGTGAAGTCTGCCATATTCGGGCCGCTGATCAATACCAACGGCGTGCCGTCGAGCACCAGCGGGCAATCGCCGGAATTGGTGATGGTGTACTCCAGTTCCACCATGCAGTTGTCGATGTTGACGCAGCCGAAATCGGTGCAGTTCGTAGTACTGACATCCAGGCTGGTGTTGCCATCCGGGATATTATTCCCGTTGCATTCCACAGCGATTTCCGGTTGTTCAACCGTGATCATCACGCTGATGCTGGAGGAGCAACCGTTGCTGTCTTCGACATTGTAGGTGATCGTCACCGTACCAAAGCTCACGCCCATTACTTTACCGGTGTTGTCCACCGTGGCGATACCATTGTCGGACGACGACCAGGTCTCGGTTTGCGGCGTAGCCGGCAACACCACTCCCGGCGTGCCGGTCAATTGGACCATTTCGTCGACACAGGTCGGGCCTGCGCCGGAAATGCCCGGTGTCGGGAGTGCATGGACAGTGATGGTGTATTCACAGGTATTGGAGCAGCCGTTGGCGTCGGTGCCGGTATAGGTGATGGTGTGCACGCCAACCGTTGCCGTTGCGGCGGTAAAGGTGTAGGGGCCGACGCCGGTAACGCCTGCGCCGCTATGGCTGGCCATGTCATTCGGTGAACCGTCGGTAAGGTCGAAAGCCGGTTCATCCACACAAACGGAGAGGTTTGGCGGGCAAGTGACCGTGATGGGATTTAACGTAACATCGGCGCCGTTGGCCGCATTGGCCGTGTTTTGGCAGAAATTTTTGCTCACTACTTCCGTTGCCACCGGAGTGCCGGTAACGTCCACGCTGGCCGTGCCGGTGCTGGCCAGCACCTGCATGTTCAGCGTAAGGATGGTGGTGCCGTCGGCCAGGTCTTCCCCGTCGAAGCCGGCGGGGTCGGCCCAGGAATAGGTTAGGATGCCGTTGTTAACATCTACGGGTAAATCTCCGATAACCGGGTCGCCGCCAACACCGCCGATCTGCAGCCCGGTGGAGCTGACGTACTGGAGTTCGGTTTCGTCCCAGTTTACACTGAATTGCAGGGAGAAAATATCGGTGAAGCTGTTGCTCACGCGGATTTCCCATTGTACCATATCACCGCAGGTAGCCACGGTGATAGGCGCGATGGAGGTCAGCGTGAGTTCTACCAGTTCGATGTCGATCGTTTCCGAACAGGTGGAGGTGCAACCGTTTTCTTCTATCTCAACGGTCACGGTATAGTTACCCGAGGCGCCGGCCGTCACTTCGATAGACTGGCTGGTGTTATTGGGTGAGGTAATGACGCCGTCGCCCTGGATGCTCCAGGAATAGCTGTCCATGCCTGCCGGGGCTTCGTAGTAGTTGCCCGTGGAATTGGCGCAAACCGTGTTGCCGAACAGGGTGATGGAGCAGGCAGGCGCAGGCTCCACGGTAATCGTTTGCTCCGCCGTGGCTGTGCAGCCGTTGGCATCCGTGATGGTTACCGTATAGGTGGTCGTAACCAGCGGGGTCACCTGATGCGGACCTTCGTCGGGATCGAGACCGCCCGTCCAGGCATAGGAATAGGGTGCGGTACCGCCGGTTGGGCTGGCGGTGAGGTCGGCACTGGCGCCTTCGCAGACGGTGCCGTCGTTTGGCGTACCGGAATTTTCAGCCACGCTGATGGAAGCCGTCATATCGTTTCCAAAGCCCTCTATGCTGAAATTGTACAGGTTTTCATCATCGTCGTTGTTACCGATGATGACCGTTGCGGTACGCAGGCCGGTAGCCGTAGGGTCGAATTTTATGGTAAAAGTTGTGGTGCCCCCATTTGCCGCTACCGGCGAAGTGGGTTGCGAAGTCACCATGAAATCGCCGGCATGGACGCCCTGGATCAGTACCAGCGGCGTGCCGTTCAACAGGAGCGGGCAGGGGCCGGAGTTGGTAATGGTGAATTCGTATTCCAGCATGCCGGATGATACATCCAGGCAGCCGAAATCGGTGCATTCCGCCACGGTCGGGCTGGCATCTTCGTCGGCAACCACGTTGGTGGTGCTGGTGCAGGTAACTTCGATTTCGGGGCCTTGAATTGTAATCGTGAAGGCCACCGGATCACTGGTACATCCGGTTCCGGAGTTTCGGACGCGGATCGTGGCGTTATAGGTGCCTTCTGCCGCGCTTGGAGGCACTGCAAGCATAATTGGAGAGCCGGGCAGGGCTACAAATCCAAAGTCCGTAAAGCCCTGTGCTTCTGCTGCCCCGTCATAGTCGATGCTGTATTGGTTGGGGCTGTCAGTTGTGGCGGTATATGCCAGGTTGGCAACTAGATCGCCCTGGCAAATGATCGGGCTGGCACTAAGTGTGATTGTCGGAAGGACACAACACGTTGAGGAGGCCGGCACTGTCACAACGGCAGTGCCTACACAGCTGGTGTTTCCGGAATCGTACACTGTTATCGTATAATTGCCGGGAGCAAGTCCCGTAAAAAGGCCTGTTGTATTGGCCGTGCTTCCGCCAACGCCGTCGATCGAATACGTCAGCGTACCGACCACCATGCCTTCCAGAGCACCAACGGCTTGAATAGAGCCGTCGTTCGCCCCCATGCAGGACTCCGGTGAAATAACCGTAGCATCCACATCGACACCACATAGTGTGATCTCACAAAGGTTCGGATTGCCGCCGCCTGAGCTCCGACAAACATAAATGATGATCTGTGTAGCGGTACTCGGAATAACCAACGTGCCGTTAAACGCACCGCTTGTGCTCACCTCACCGGTACCTGGTGGCGGCGGCGCGCAATCGCCATCAATTTCAACATATACGCTGGACATACCGCCTGTAGAGCAACTGCCGCCGTTTCCGGTTTTGTAATAAATCGTAGCGCCCGGAAGAATGGTCGGAGTTGTCGTTCCGTTGATCCGGTAGCCCTGACAACCAAAGTTGGATCCGGGAGGCGCCGGCACGCAGCCGGCAGATACGTTTCCGGATGCACTGGCACCTGCGACATCGATGACGTTGTCGCAGGTAAAACACTGCCCATATACTTTTTCAGCAGGCAAGCTAACGAGCAGTGCCAAGGGCAGAAGGAGAAGAATGGCGATCTTATTGGTAGTGTAAAATTTGCGCTCCATAGGATAGGAGTTTAATACGCTTTGCAGGGATTGGCGGCGAAGTTTCATAGTTATTTGGTTGCCGGGAAACGAAATCCAAGGCCTGGACACTCCGCCCTGGGATTGGGTGGAAGTGTTAAAAAATTGCAGGATGTTGGTTGCGAGCGTTTGTAAACCTTGGATCATTTCCGAGTTGATTTAATTTTCTGAATATCTGGTTTTTATGCTAGAGTCGGCGCCGATTAAAGGCCGGTGCCCTGTATGGTGAACACAAAGGCATTTTCCGGATAATCATCGGATGCGATCATCACGATGGCCGTCCGGAGTCCTGTCGCCGTCGGTTGAAATTTTACGGTAAAGGTCGTACTTCCACCGCCGGCAACCGGTGTGGATGGCTGTGCCGTTACCGCAAAATCGGAGGCATCTCTGTCGGCAATTTCCACCGAGGGATTGCCGCTGAGTTTCAGCGGTACGGCGTTGACAATATTATATATGGTAAAGGTGCGCGTAACCATGTTCCCGACGCTGACGGCGCCAAAGTCCGTATCGTCGCTCACCGATACCGTGGCGGCGCGATTGGCGATCTGGTTGCCGTTTCCAAAAACAGTAATATGCTGCGGGTCCAGGGGGGTGCACGATGAAGCGGCAACCGTACTTGTGGTACCGTAGGGGCATGTGGTACAAATGACAGATCCCGGGACATCGCTGTATTTGCCTGCTTCACATGCCGTGCATGCTATAGCGCCGACCGAGGCGGAAAAGTAGCCGGGCAGGCAAGCCACGCAATTCGTTTGACCCGATAGTGCCTGCGAGGTGCCGGCAGGGCAATTCGTGCAAACCGTAGCGCCGGTGGTGCTCGAAAACGATCCCGGCGGACAGTCCACACAACTCATTTGACCCGATAAACCTTGCGAGGTGCCGGCAGGGCAATCCGTGCAAACTGTAGCGCCGGTGGTACTCGAAAATGATCCCGGCAGACAGTTCACACAACTCGTTTGACCCGACAAGCTCTGAAAAGTGCCGGCAGGACAATTTGTGCAAACCGTAGCGCCGGTTGCACTCGAAAATGATCCCGGTGGACAGTCCACACAACTCGTTTGACCCGGCAAACCTTGCGATGTTCCCGCGGGACAATCCGTGCAAACCGTAGCGCCGGTCGTACTCGAAAATGATCCCGGTGGACAGTCCACACAACTCGTTTGACCCGGCAAACCTTGCGATGTTCCCGCGGGACAATCCGTGCAAACCGTAGCGCCGGTCGTACTCGAAAATGATCCCGGTGGACAGTCCACGCAACTCGTTTGACCCGGTAAGCCCTGTGAGGTGCCGGCGGGACAATCCGTGCAAACTGTAGCGCCAATGGCACTCGAAAATGATCCTGCCGGGCAGGCCACACAACTCGTTTGACCCGGTAAGCCCTGGGAGGTGCCGGCAGGACAAGGGATACCGGCTGTGGTACCACCCGGACAATAGGTACCCGGCGGACAGGGTATGGAAAGGCAGGTGCCCAAATCAAAATACTCGCCGGGTGGCGATACAAAGGGTTCTACGGTGACTACCTGCTCACAGGTGGTACTGTTTGTTCCGTCGGAAACCATCCAGGTGACGGTGGTGTTGCCCAAAGCGTAGGGTTCGGTGGCGTCGTTGCTTACAGATGTACTGCAATTATCTGAAACCACGGGGCTGCCAAGCGCTACGCCGGTAGCCTCGCAGGAGTTGCTGGGTGTGTTTACGGTGATATTGGCCGGACAGGTGATGGTGGGCAGGGTGTTATCTTCAACCGTCACCTCCTGCGTGCAGCTACTGGTGCAACCGTTGTCGGTTACTGTTACCGTTACGGTATAAGTACCGGTCGCGCCGGCATCGACAGTTACTGACGAACCGGTGTTGCCGCCGTCGATGGCGCCGTTGCCGTCAACATCCCATTCGTAGGTGCCGCCGCCGGTGGCGGTGTAGATATGGCCGGTGGAGTTGGGGCAGACGGATGTTGGGCCGGAGGTGATGTTGCAGGAGGGAGAAGCATTCACCATTGCCGTACCTGTCTCTTGGGCCGTACAGCCATTGGCATCTGTAACAGTATACCGCAGAATTGCATTGCCGGCGCCGGTAGCCCCTGCTCCATCGATCAAAACGGTGCCATTATTATTATTTGTCAAATCCCCCGTTCCAAGGCCGGTAGATCCGCCATTGATAACTACCCATGCATGGCTGTTATAGGGAAGTGTTCCTCCTGAAGGGTTGCCGTTCATCATTACGCTTTGCCCAATGCAGACGCTTACGTTGCCCGGGGCAGCGGTTGGTCTGGGATTTACGGTCCACGAAACCTGGGTCGAACTGGACGTACAACCGCTGACGGAGCAGCCGCGGCGGGCTTCGACAAGATTCGTACCGGCTACAGCAGCAAAACTGGGAATGCTCGCCGACCAGGCACTCCAGTTGGAGCCGTTGTCGGTCGAAAAGCGGTATTCATCCTGGCAAGTACCAGAGCCGCCGGAGCCGGGCGTGGTGACGCTGACGGTAAGGGTTGTGCCTGCGCAAACTGATGCAGAATTCGGTACTTTGGCGATCACCGGGGCTGTTGCGGCGGCTATGGAAACGGAAATATTATCCAGGCCGAATTCGTCGCGATCGCCTGAACCACTGACATCATTCGTATTCCAACGGATATATAACACCTCATTATTAGCCCAGCTTAAGCCGTTCAGGGTGGTAGAACGCGGTACAGTTTGTATGGAAGGACTGCCATCCGCAGTTGTCGGAGTAGTATAATTCAGCGCGCCTACACTGGTAAATGAGCCGGGAATAGTCCCTTGGGGCCCCGTTGCATAGGCAAAATTGAAACTACTCGAACGATTTTGGTCGTTTCGAACCAAGATATCATAGGCAACATCTACGCTACTCAAGGTGCCACCGGAGGTATTTTTTATCATTAAATAAACATTTCCCGGAGTCATGTCGCTACCAATAGGTTGAACCCACAAAGCGCCAAAACTTGGTGTTAAGGCGTAAATACCGCCAGTGTTCACGCCGCCGCCAGTAGTAGCACCCCGGGCAAAGTCGCCGTTGATGTGTATGCCGCCAATAGTTCCATTACCATCCGAAAGGCCGGTCACCACCCAGGTATGCGAACACAATTGCGCAACGCCCGGAGTGGAGTGAAAACCGGTGCCGCCGAAGCCACTAAAGTTGATGCTAACCGGGGTTGAACAAGACGACAGCTCGGGTGTATCACATTCGTCAATGAGCCTGAAATTGTCAATTCCCCATTCCTCATTTCCATCATCAACAGACACCCGAACCCGAATTTCAAGCGTAGTACCGGTACCGCTTATATTAAAAGTTAGTTCCTGAAATGCTTCAGTTATTTCCGGCGAGTCGCCTATACCGTCGTTGTTTGTGTCCAACGCCCAATCATCGTCGCCACCTCCGGAACCGTTCCTCGCAATCCTGATTCCCTGTATCCAGGAGCCGCCATCGATCCGGTATTCGACAAACAATTGGTCGCTAGACTCCATATTATCTCCATTATTAGCGGCGAACAGCCCTGCAAAGGCTATGTTTGTCCGACCCGATATGTTAATATTAGTCCAGGTAATGTCCAGTTCGGAATTGCCATCTCCGACACCATCATCATCATGATCTTCCCCACCCCAAAAACGGTCCCCGGAAATATTGGTAAATTCCTGTTGCAAGGTTACTGAACTTCCCAATACGAAATCCGGGTTGGTGCCCGATTCTCCGGCCGGTTGACCGGCATCCCGCTGCAAACGGCCAAAAAAATCATGGGAGCCATCCCGTGCTTCAACTTCCGGCGTCCGGGTTCCGCTACTTGGCGAACCTGAAGACTCAAAGTCGTCAGACCAAAACGGCGATTGGCCATACCCCGAAGTAAATATTCCTAATGCAAGAATCAACATGCCAAGAACCCTTCCGGTACGGGCTTGGAATGGGGAGAACGAAGGGGAAAAATTGTTCAGGCAGCGTAAAAATGAATTCATAATCAACCGTTTATTTGGCTAAGTTGGATAATGCGATTTATCAATAGGGAATACCGCTCCCGGCTTTGCCGCGAATGGAGGCACTGTGTTAGTTCAGAAAAAAAAGTGGAAATCAAAGGAGAAGCCCCAAAAACACAAAATCCCCCCGCCCAAAAGACAGTTGGCAAACAACGGGCAAAACGTTCTGCTATCGAACTGCTTGCCTGTTTCAAAATGAGGCATGCCCCGGAACGGGCGTTTAGACTGATCACGTGATTATAACTTTAACTCAAGTTTTCCCAGGAAATACCCCTGGATTCAGGTCAACAATGGAGTTACAAGATTTAAAGTATACTCGATTTTCTGTCCTTAAGAAACAGAAAAGGTATTAATTGGCGATTGGCCGCAAATTTAAAAATATGCAGCGTCAGTCTCTGGAAACAAGGTATTTCTAATCGGGATGCTCCCGCCTTTGGCGGGAACGAAAAGGAGAGCGAAAAAAGAGGAATGTCAAATGCCTCAGAAAATCGACCCTCACGAGAACAATACGGATTAAGCGGATTAAAAAAATTACCCAAACAAAGGTAATCGATCTGTTCCAAGTTCAGCAAGTTTTATAAATTAAATTTTGGTATAAGCTAAAACACCTGCCGACATCTAAATGAAAGTTCAAATATCTTGCCAGTGTCTGGTATTCAGGCCATTTTCCAACCTGAAAATCGGAGCAAAAGAGCTAAAAATCAGGCCACAGTCCAAACCTGTCAAGTGCTCAATTCCCGATTCCCCGAATCATAAACACAAAAGGATTTTCCGGCAGATCGTTATGCGTGATCACGATCACCACCGAGCGTATGCCGGGCGCCGAGGGGTCGAATTTTACGTCGAAAGTGGTGCTGCTGCCGCCGGCCAACGGATTTACCGCAGGCTGAACGTTAACACTAAAATCCCCCTGATCGCTGCAGGCTGCTTCTACTAAAGGTCAGGCCTGGAAGGATGCTGTTTTTCATAGGATGGTGTAAAAATGAAAACATGGGCTGATTGTATTTCGAATAAAAAAATAATTCGTTTTTCGCGCGATTGAAATCGGCGCAAAAAACGCTGAGAAGTCTGCCGCAGGGCAGATTGAAACCGGTTTATAAACTTGTTGCGTTTCCCGGATATCGGGCAAAAAAGGGGCGCGAAAAAGGCGAAAATTCAAATGCCTCGGAAAATCGACCCTCACGAGAACTATACAGATTAAAGCGGATTAAAAACTAAATTAGCAAAACGCATGGTACATGGCACAACCCGGCTTTTTGCAATAATTTTCAAGTTGTCCGGAAAAATCGGATGTGAGCACCTTTGCAGTATAAATGCCAGGGCCAACTATCCTGGCAATTGATTGATCCCGGACATTTTCGAGGCCTGAAAATCAAGTCTGCAAAGCTGAAAATCGGGTCGATTGCCCGGGGAACCCGACTCCTGTTTTTACCTGAACATCGCCTACAGCCCTTCCCCCTGCACGGTAAACACAAACGGGTTCTCCGGCAGGTCGTTGTGGGTGATGATGATCAGGGCGGTGCGCAAGCCGGGCGCTGAGGGCGCAAAGGTCACCTCGAAGGACGTACTGCTGCCTCCCGTCAGGCTGTGCTCCGCCGGCTGGCTCACACTGAAGTCCGATGCATGGAGGCCGCCAACGGTCACAAACGGCAGGCCGTCCAGTTCCAGGTTTTCCCGGTCAATTGTATTTTCAATCACAAATGTGTGGGTTTCCATGCCGCCGCCAACCGCCTGGGCTCCAAAGTCCGTAGCATCGGCAACCTGCACAGCCAGTGTACGGTTTGCGATGGCATTGCCGTTGCCGCTGACGGTAATTTCCGGCAGATCAGTTTGCAGCACCGTAACGTCCATCCGGAACGCAATGCCGCCGGCAGACGGGCCTTCGTTGTCCGGATTCCGGACCGCCAACACGACTTCATTTGTCCCGTCGACCCAGGTAGTGAACGGAAAAGTCGCTTCAAACTTCTGCACCCCACTGATCGAGCCGTCGGCATTGATCGTAAGGCCCGGGTAAGGCGCCGTCCAGGTACTGGAATGATACGAAACCTCCCTGGCCACCTCCTGCCCGTTGAGCCAAATCTGAACGCCGTTATCCACCGGCGCCTGGAGCACTGCACTGGAGACCGACTTGCCTCCGCTCAGATCGAGGTTAAAGGTGGTCCGAAAATACTGCACGCCGGTAGGCGTGTTTATGCCGCCATCCGCCCGCAACCCGTTCGCCGACAAAGCCGGAACAAAGGACGGCACGGAGGTCGAGCTCAGGGCAGGCGTTTGCGTAAACGAAGCCGTTGCCGGCAAACTCACCGGCAGGGTTGTCCAGGTGCCGGTACCGCCGCCGGTAGTCCGCACGGTAGACAGTTTCCAGTCGGTGGTGTTCGTCACCACCGTAGTGACCTGGGCAGAAAGTGCGGTTGCGCAACCGAACAGGAGCAGGATAGAAGCGAGGCTAAAAAAGTGTTTAAAATTTGGCATACGGCGTTTTGTTTTTTTTGAATTAATTTTTGTTCGCGCCCAATCACAGGCCGATCCCTGAAATGCTGAATACAAAAGGATTTTCCGGCAGGACGTTGTGCGTGATGATGACCAAAGCCGTGCGCAGGCCGGTGGCTGATGGGTCGAATTTTACGTCGAAAGTACTGCTGCTCCCACCGGCGATCGAGCTGGTAGCAGGTTGAACAGTCAGGCTAAAGTCGCCCTGGTCGCGGCCTGCGATTTCAACGAGCGGCATCCCGTCGAGTACCAAATCCAGGCTGCCCAATATATTTTCAATTGAAAAAGTGTGGGAAACCATACCACCATCTACGGCTACTGTGCCGAAATCGGTATCATCGGTTGCACTGACCGAAAGACTCCGGTTGGCGATGGCGTTGCCGTTTCCCTTTACAGTAATTTCCGGCGGATCGACGTAAACACAGGAAAGCCCGGAGTTCACACTGCCTGGCTCTATCCAATTCGAAGTTATTCCGGGTGTAAGGGCAAAATTTAGTAGCGTACCGTCATGGCTGTTCGGGCTTTGGTCCGGCAGCCCGGTCGTACCGACATTATTCCCGCCGGCTATGCCTTCATTGAATTGGTAATAGCCGATCAGGTCTGTTTGCCCGGTAGGCAATTCGCAGTTCATATTGACAAGAATTTCATTCTGCGACAGGGCCCGGCCCCAAATCCGAATCTCGTCTAGTACACCTGAAAAATACCTTCCATATTGTGTGATCGAACAGGCATCTCTGCCAATTTGAACAGGATCACTGTTTGAAAGGTTGGCCGGTACTACCGGGCTTGTATTATTCAAGACGCCGTTGACATAAAGTGTTCCGACACCACTGTTCCGGACAAAGGCTATGTGGCGCCATTGCCCGTCATTAATAGGAAAAGTGGTATGTAGCGAATTATAGATAGCGCAATCTGCGGTTGAAATTTCAACAGCCAATGTGCCCGATGCGCTCATACGCACATCCCAAAAATTGGAACAATTACAAATGGATCGTTTGGAAAGAATGCCAACAGTTGTGACCGGTGTATGATTGGTTTTTATCCAAAGTTCAAGGGTAAAATCACCGGTTCCAAAATTTGCAGCGCTAATATTTCCCAAATCCACATAGTCATTCACCCCATCGAAATGCAGGGCTGCACCTTGCTGGGCATATATTACTCCGGGAGTTCCCAAAAGAATGCAGAAACAAAAAAGTCGCTTGCGGATTAATTCGAATAATATTTCTTTCATTTCAAAAATATTTATCTGAAAATTTCAACTATTTACCACATAGTACACATAGTGTTTTTCACATAGAAAACATAGATGCTATTGTCACAAAATTTCTATGTGATCTATTTGATTTGAATTGATCTATGTGCCTGATGTGGTAAATATACCCGACGTACAGTGGTTTGCGAAAGTGGTGATGTCGCACACATTATCGGCGTGACTCGCAGTCACGCCGACAATAGACTAATCGTCTTCGATTTTTCGCAAACCAATTTCTTCCAGATATAATTATTAATTTTTATAGATTTTCTATTGAAAAAACATACAAAAACATATTTACAAATTCCGAAGTCTTGAAAACCAAAATTACACCCGACGTAAAGTAGTTTGCCCGCAGGACATCCCAGTAATCGAAACAAAAAGCAAACCACCTGTCACCGGCCTGCAAGCCTGCAACAACAGTTTTTGAGAAGAAAAATTAAATCGGAATATCCCACTTTATGGGATCAGGAAGGAGCGCAAAAACGCAAACTTTTCAAATGCCTCAGGGGTCGACGCTCACGGAGATTAAACGGATTTAAAAAGAAGGCTCATGTTCCCATGTTCCCATCGGGCTGATAGTGAGGGGGTGACTGGCAGTCACCCCCTCACTTGGCCCCCGCTCAGCCAAACGGGAACATGAGCCAAAAAGAAAAACAGCAGCGATCAAAATCGCCTGCCATTGCAAATCTACCCAATTATGCTTGAAACAGGCGAACTAAGTACCCAATAAATCTTACTGCAGCTGCTCCAGCAACGTCCCGCTTAAACGCAGCAATTCAATTTCCCGAAGTTTCGCCTCGTACTGCGCCTCGAGCAACCGGGTTTCGGCGTTCACCACGTTGAGCTGAATGACCCGGAACTCCACGTTGGTCAGCGCACCCAATTCGTATTGCCCGCGGGCAATATCCAGTGCCAATGCAGCAGCACGCATATTTTCCGATTCCAGGGCTGCCTGCCGCACCCGGCTTTGCCGGCGCAGGTGCGCGATCCGGATCGATTCTTCGAGCTGCTTGTCGAGGTCCTGCGTGCGCAGTTTTTCCGTTTCCAGCTCGATTTGCGCATTCTGGTGCGCGATCCGGTTTTGGCGACCCGAGAACAGGTTGAACCGCACCCGCAGGCCGTATTCCGGGCCGAACGTCCGGCTCGATTGCAGAAAGCCGACTTCATTCGACTGCCGGCCAAAATCATAATTACCGTATATCTCCACCCGCGGATAAAGCGCGCCTTTGGCAATTTTTATATCGCCGACCGCCACCAGTTCGGCCAGCTGCTGCCGGTCGAGCGCCGCGTTTTTGGCGCGCGCATTTTCCAGCAACTCCGACAAATTCAAATCGCCGGCCAGCCGGATGCTGTCCACCGGTTGGATCGCCGCGGTCAGCTCGCGGTTGATGATCCGGTTGATCGACACGGCAATTTCCTGCACCCGGGCCTCCTGGTTGAGTACCAGGGCGCTGTCGGTGTTCAGATCAACGCGGGCCAGCTGGACGTTTAGCAGGTTCGACGTACCGATTTCCAGGGCTTTTTCTTCAAATTCCAGTCGTACCCGCGATACATCGAGCGATTTCCGGTAGGCCTCAAGCAGCTGGCTTTGCTGTTTCAACTGGTAATACGCCGTGGCAAGGTCTGCTACGGTTTGTTCGATAAAAAACCGCGTGTCGGCCTCGCTCAGCGATTGCAGTTTTTCAAATTGCTCTTTTCGCGCAAACATGGCCATGCCATCGAATACGATCCAGTTCACCTCCAGCGAAGCCGTGGTGGCATTGCTGTGGGCATTGTTGCGCTCCTGCGAATCGCCGGTAAAAAATTCCTGGCGCGAATTGCTGATCGAGCGACGGTGTTCGCCGACCAACCCTACGGTGGGGAACATGCCCGCATTGCCCCGGGTATTGCGGTTTTCGGCCGTGCGGGCAATGTTTTGGAAAATCCGGATCTGATAATTTTGCTCCAGGGCCTGCGCGATCAGATCGCTGAGGCTGAGGTCAGTTTGCGCATGGCCCGGCGCCGGCATGCCGAATGCCGTCAAAATTGCTATGAAAAACAAGGTTGAAAAACGGGATACAGGCACGGGATCAAGCATCGGTCAGTAATTTTTCTTCTACCAGTTTTTTCTCTTTTTTACTGGTAATAATGGTGTACAACACAGGGATAACATACAGGGTAAGCCCCAGCGAAAAAACCAGCCCGCCGATAATGGCCACCCCCATGGGGATGCGGCTGGTAGAGGCGCCGCCCAGGGCCAGGGCGATGGGCAGGGCGCCCAGAACCGTGGCCAGACTCGTCATCAGAATCGGGCGAAAACGCTGGGCTGCGGCATCCACCGCCGCCGCCGCAATGCTCAGCCCCTGCTCGCGCCGCTGGTTGGCAAATTCGACGATCAAAATGCCGTTTTTGGTCACAATGCCGACCAGCACGATCATCCCGATCTCGCTGAAAATATTGAGCGTATGCCCCAGCAGCCAAAGCGCGAGTATGGCGCCGCCAATGGCCAGCGGCACCGTAAGCATGATCGTGAAGGGGTCGCGAAAACTCTCGAACTGCGCCGAAAGAGCCAGGTAAACCAACACCAGTGCCAGCAAAAAGGCAAACATCAGATTGCCGGAGCTTTCGCTGAATTCCTTGGACACGCCGGCCAGGCTGGTCGAGTAGGTATCATCAAGCACCTCGTCGGCAATAGACCGCATAGCCTCAATGCCTTCCCCAATGGTCACACCCGGGCTCGGTGAGGCCGAAAACGTGGCTGATGCCCAACGGTCGTAGCGGTACAGCTGCGGCGGACTGCTTTCAAAGGAGCTGTGCACCAGGTTGTCCAACTGGACCGGTTCACCGGCCTCGTTGCGTACGGTGATGCCCTTGAGGTCCGTCGGCTCGTCGCGGGCCGAGCGGATGGCCTCGCCGATGACGAAGTACTGTTTCCCGTCCTTGATGAAATAGCCGAAGCGCTGCTCGCCAAACAGCAGCTGGAGGGTCTGGGCAATATCGCGCACTTCCACACCCATTTCCCGCGCCTTGGCGCGGTCGATCTCGATGCGGAGTTCGGGTTTGTTAAATTTTAAATCGAGGTCCACAGCCTCGAAAGCGGGATTTGCATTGGCCTTTGCCAAAAAATCGGGAATGATCTTTTCCAGCTTGTCAAGCGTAGGCGCCTGCACCACAAATTGCACCGGCAAGCCCCGCAACCCGCCGCCGACCTGAATGGTTTGTTCCTGAATGACAAAGGCGCGCGCAAAATTGTACTGGCGCAATTTGGCGCTCAACTCGCCGGCAAGTTGCATCTGGCTTTTTTGCCGTTCGGCAACCGGGAGCAATGTCAGCCGTACAAAACCGCTGTTGATGCTGCTGGAGGAGCCAAAACCCGGCGCAGTTACCGAGAGCAACGACTCTTTTTCGGGCAGGGTATCGGTAAGTGCCACGAGTTCTTTGATGTAGTCGTCCATCATTTCATAGGAAGTACCTTCCGGCGCGGTTGCCATGATGCGGAGCCGGCCTTTGTCTTCCAAAGGCGCCAGTTCCGAGGGCAGCTGGCGGCCAAAGCCGTAAATCAGTCCCACCGAAAAAGCCAGGATAAGCAGGGCAGCCCATTTGTGCCGCATGAAGCTGCCGAGCGAACGTTCGTAGCCCGCACCCAGGCTGCGCAACCCGTTTCCGATAAAGCGGCTGACCGCCCCTCTCGGCTCCCGCTTTTTCAAAATGCGTGAACACATCATGGGTGTAAGGCTCAGGCTGACAAACGCTGAGATGATCACGCTGCCCGCCACTACAATGCCGAATTCGCGAAAAAGCCTTCCGGTAAATCCTTGCAGAAAAACGACGGGCAGGAAAACGGCTACCAGGGTGATTGTAGTGGATATGATGGCAAAAAATATTTCGCGCGAGCCGGCAAAGGCCGCCTGGATACGGTCTTCCCCCTTTTCAACTTTTGAATAAATATTTTCCATCACAACGATTGCGTCGTCCACCACAATACCGGTAGCGAGCACGATGCCCAGCAGGGTGAGAATATTGATGGAAAAATCGGCCAGGTACATCACGAAGAAGGTGCCGACCAGGGAAATTGGGATGGCAATGATCGGAATGAGCGTGGTGCGCCAGTTTCGCAAGAAAAAGAAAATGACCAGCAGCACCAGTCCAAAGGCGATAAAGACCGTATTTTCCACTTCTTCGATTGCCTTGCGAATGCTTGAAGTAGCGTCGAGTGCCACACCGAGCCGGATGTCTCCCGGCAGGTCTTTTTTGATCTGTTCAACCCTCCGGTTCAATTCATCGACGATCTCGATATAGTTCGCGCCCGGCTGCGGCTGAACGGCGACGCCGATCATAGGTACCCCGCCGTTGCCGCGCAACAGCGTGCGTTCGTTCTGCGGCGCCAACCTGGCCTGCCCGACATCCTTCAGATGAATGAGCGTTCCCTCGCGGTTGGCAATGAGCAGGTTGTTGAAATCGGCTTCTGTGGTCAGCCGCCCAAAGGTTCGAATCGTCAGTTCGGTGCGGTAGCCTTCGATGCGGCCGCTGGGCAGTTCGACGTTTTGCGCCAGCAGGGCATTGCGCACATCGAGGGGGGTGAGGCGGAAGGCGGACAGGCGGTCGGGGTCGAGCGTCAGCCGCATGGCGTAGCGCTTCTCGCCCCAAATGCGTATACTGCTCACGCCGGGCACGGTTTGCAGGCGCTCTTTGAAAATGTTCAAGCCGATATCGGTGAGCTCGAGCAGGCTGCGTTTTTCACTCTGCACGGTGAGGCTGAAAATGGTTTGAGCGTCTGCGTCGCTTTTCTGAACGACGGGCGGGTCGGCATCGGGTGGCAGGTTGCGGACAGCCTGCGATACCTTGTCGCGGATATCGTTGGCGGCATCGTCCATATCGACCCCCAGGTCAAACTCGACCTGGATGTTGCTACGGCCGTCTGAACTGATCGAGTTGATGGTGCGGATACCGGGCACACTGTTAATCTGTTCTTCGAGCGGCTCAGTGATCTGCGACTCGATAATTTCGGCATTGGAACCGGTATAGTTGGTGGAAACGGTGACAACCGGAGGATCGACACTCGGGTATTCCCGGATACCGAGGTAGCTGAAGCCGATAGCCCCGAAAAGCAGGATCGCAATGGTCATAACCATTGCCAAAACGGGGCGCTGAATACTGACGGAGGATAAATTCATGGGCCTATTCTTCCATTTGTTCGACAGCAATAAGTTTTCCTGCCTGTACAGGCATACCGTCGCGGGCTTGCAACAGCCCGGAGACCATTACGGTATCGCCGGGGTTCAGGCCGCGCTCGATCTGTACATGCCGGGCAAGCCGGATGCCCAGTTGAACCGGGACTTGTTTTATCGTGCCGTTTTTTATTTGATAAACAATCTGCTCATTCAACTGGGGCACCACCGCCTCTGTCGGGATCAGCAGGGCATTGGGAATGCGTTCCAATTCCAGGTTTACTTCGGCAAACGCACCGGCAATCAGTTTGCTTTTCGCATTGGGCACCCGGGCACGGATGCGCAAGGCGCGTGTCGATTCGCTGATCACCGGGTCGGCGGCATACACCGTTGCCTGGTAGGTCCTCGTGTGACCGGCAAGGGTAAACTGAACGGCCTGGCCGTTGCGAATCTGGCTGGCGTAGCGTTCCGGCACATTGAATTCGAGTTTGAGCGGGTCAGTTTGCACCAGCTGTGCGACCGGAGTACCGGCAGACAGGTAAGCGCCCACACTTACGTTGCGCAGGCCGACCTGGCCGGAAAAAGGCGCCCGGATGGCAGCGTAATCAATCCGCACCTCCAGTTCCTGCAAGTCTGCTTTCAGGGTTGCGATCTGCAGGGCCGCATCGTCTACTTCAGCTTGGCTGATGCCTTTAATCGCGAGCAGTTGTTCTTTTCGCTTCAGATCTTTTTCCGCGGTTTGCAGCTGGGCTTCCAGTTTTTTCTTTTGTGCAAGCCATTGGCGGTCGTCCAGTTTGACGAGTAGTTGCCCCGACGAAATGCGCTGGCCTTCCTTGAACAAAATTTGACTGACCTGGCCGGCTGTTTGCGCGCTGAGCATGGCCGATTCGGCAGCCACCAACGTGCCGTTGACCCGGATCGTGTTGGCTACCGGTTGCGGTGTTGTGACCACAAAATCGGCCTGCATAACCTGGTTGGGGCTGGCGCCGTTGCCGATCGAATCCGGTTTTTCCGTACATCCGGCTAATGCCAATGCCAGGGATGCGAACAGTATTTGGTTAATTTTTTTCTTCACTTCGTACGATTTGGATTTTGAATTTGCTTTCTGTTTCGGATTGCAGGCAGTGCTGTATCTTGTTCAACAGTGCCTCAACATTTTCAATGTTCCCGGCCTGCTCCAGGCAACGCGCATTGATCTCGCGCACGGCGGACTTGATCTCCGGCAACATATCCAGTGCCTTGGGCATCAGCTCAAGGATGTGCGCCCTGCGGTCCTGCGGGTTGCGCTTGCGCAGGATGCACTGTTCGGCTTCCAGGTAATCCAGCATGCGCACCACCGACGCCTTGTCGATGAGCATTTCGTCTGCCAGTACCGTTTGATTCAGATCGCCGTTGTACGATTCTATCACCACCAATGCGTAGTAATACCGATCGATCGGAAGATGGCTCAGCCGTTCCGTAAACGCGCCGGCGTAGGCTTTTGCAAGGTTGCTGAACACCTTGCCCAATGGGATTTGATGTGTAGGCTCCTGCAAATTGTTTGGCTTGAAATAGTTGACTTTGTAAACTAATTACTTGCAAACAGAAATTTATGATGAATGTTTTTTGATTGATAAAAAACCTCAAATAAAACCTGTCAGGTGTAAATTTTAAACAAAAACGGCCACGCGTTCGCGTGGCCGTTTTTGTTTAAAATTTATATCGGAGAGGTGGTTACCAAGACGGATTTCCCACCATAATGTCCAGGCTGGTGGAGCCATTCGTCACCTGCACCCAGTAGCCCTTGGCGTTATCCCGCAATGCCGTTAGCGTGTACATATTGCCGCCGATGGGCATAAGCGGCGTACCGACTGCAAGCGGCACGTTGGGCGCGGAATACAACCCGGTCACGGCTTTCATCGTCCAGTTTTGTCCGTCCGGAGCATTGATCTTGATGGTAACTTGCGTGAATTCGCCCGGCGCATTGCAGCTGCAAAAATCGGGCACGTCGATATTACACGCACCGACCGTGGCATTTACAGTAGCCATAAGCGTGCCGCTACAGGCGCCGCCGACAATTACCACGTTGTAATTGCCATTCGGATAGGCGCCAAAGCTGATCGGGGCGCCGGTACCCGAAACCGGAGCGCCCAGGTTGGTGCCGCCACTAGTTTGTAATTGATACAAAACACCTACTTCCGAACCGTTGAGCCCGATGACCGGGCCCGGATCGCCTGCACAATATTGCGGCGAATAAACAATCATGAACGGGCTGAAATCAATTTGTACCGTTTTCGAACAACTTGACGTGCAGCCGTCTTTGGTGATCGTGACTGTCACAGTGTAGGTGCCGGATGCGCCGGCCGTTACGTCAATAGATTGTCCGCTGAGACTACCCGGGATAGAACCATTGCCGTCGATGCTCCAGGCATAGCTGTCCATGCCGGGCGGTGCGCTGTACTGATTGCCCACCGAATTGGGGCAAACCGCCGCCATGGCATCGCTGATGGAACAGACCGGCAAGGGGTGAACGGTTACTTCCTGCGAGCAAGTGCTGGTGCAGCCATTGGCCGTTACCGTCACCGTAAGCGTGTACGTGCCCGACGCACCGGCATCAACCGACACCGAGGCGCCGGTATTGCTGCCGTCGATGGCGCCATTGCCCTGAATACTCCAGGCGTAAGTGCCTCCGCCGGTGGCCTGGTAGGCATGCCCGGTGCTGTTGGCGCATACTGTCGTCGGACCGCCGGTGATGTTGCAAGTGGGAGGTACTTTCGCCGTCAGGGTATAGGTATAATCGAGAAAAATACCTGTATTGTAACTAAGCCGGACGCGTATGGTATAGGTTTCGCCATCGGCGTCGCCGGTGGTGCCAAATCCGCTGGTAATGTTAAACGGATCGGCAGTGATCGGCATAAAGGTAGGACTGCCGGTAAAGCTGTTTCCCGATACAATGGCGTACTCAAGTCCGGTTGTGCTGCCGTCGACATCCCCCGTCAGGTCGATGCTGAGACTGCCTTGGGTGGGGTTTGCGCAATCGGGTTGCGTTTCCGAGACGGTGGCCGTTAATACAGCCATACCGAGGCACTCGATAATCACTTCGCCGCCGGAGTTGTTGGCGCCTGCCGTGTTGATTTGGTTGGCGCCGAGGTTGTAGGAGCCGCCGCCGCCGCCGCCGCCATTACAACCACCGCCGCCGCCGCCGCTGTACCCGCCGCCGCCGCCACCGGTTGCGCCACTCGCATGGCCACCGCCGCCGGTCATGCCGGTGACGTACCCTTTCCCACCTGTTCCGCCAAGTGAAATTCCATTAGCGCCGTCGCCGCCATTAACACCGCCTGCGCCACCACAATCCGGCAGGTTTCCTTCGCCATTTATGCCGGTCTGACCGGTGCCGCCCCAGCAGCCACAAGAAGCAGAACCGCCGCCGCCGCCGGCAACTACCATCGGGTTACCGGCCATCGAAACTGCAGAGCCATTGCCTCCGGAGGCGCCGAGAGCGCCCACGGCATCTGAACCCGCGGCCCCGGCGACCGCCTGCAAGGTTTGCCCCGACACCAGGATAAACTCGCCAACCATTGTGGCGCCGCCGCCGCCGCCGCCGCCAATGCGGTTGCCGCCTTTTCCTCCTTTAACGGTTATTTTTACTTTATACGGCCCACCAACGGGTACCGTCCACATGCCGGTGACGTTATTGGCAGCGCCGGGGGTGGGCGAATTGATATTAAGCACCGTGCCAGAACAGCAATCATCTACCGTAACATTCACCGTGCCGGTATTCACGCAACCTGCGGGGTTAGTGGTAACGGTGACACTGTAAATATGTGGCCCGGTTGTAGTCGGCATCGCCGTGGTAGAGGGATTGCCATTGGGGTTGGTTATACCCTCACCCGACCATGAAACGGTGCTGCTGGCCGCTGCGGATATCGAAAGGTCAAGGATAGCACCAAGGCACACCGGATTGGGGTTAACGGTGATGTTAGCAAGTGGTTTTTCCAGAAATATAAACGACTGTTTCGAGCAGCTGCTCGTACAGCCGTTGGCATCAGTGACCGTGACGGAAACCGTGTAATCATTGGGGAAATTCCCGGAAGTTACCGAAACCGAAGCGCCTGTGGTGGAGCCGGGGATAGAGCCGGCGCCGCTGATGCCCCAGCTGTAGGCACTCATGCCTGCCGGCGCTGTGTACACTATGTTTTCAGTATTGCTGCAAACGTAATCCGGGCCGGAGATACTGCACGTCGGCTTGGCATTCACCGTCACCGTCCTGGAGCACGAAGAGGTGCAACCATCCAAACTGATCGTCACCGTAACGGTGTACGTGCCCGCAGCGCCGGCGTTCACCGATGCCGTTTGGCCGGCGGTTGCGCCGGGTATCAAACCGTTGCCTGCTATGCTCCAGACATAGGTATCCATGCCTATTGGGGCAGAATACACGTGGCCTGTCGTGCCCGAGCATACCGGGTCGGGACCGGTAATACTGCACTCCGGATCGGTGCAACCACCGCCACCCGTGCAGGAAGCGGCGGCAATACAGGCATCGATCGCAGCCGGTGCAGACTCCGCAGGCGGATTAAAGGGCAAAGCCCCGCTGGTTGAACCGCCCGCATACCAGGTTGATACCGAACCGGCCTGCCAGCTGCCGCTGCCTTGCTGGATTTCATCGTCGGCGCCCACGCAGATGTCGGAGCCGTTCAAGGTGCCGGAATTTTGAAAATTGCCGTTGTTCAGTTTAAAACTTGTGGCGTGGGCAATCATCGTACTCGAACTATTATTCTGGACGTTCCCATTCGCAACGATAAAGGCGGAATTATACATCTCCATCCTGTTGCTATTGCTCAGGTTGCCGCTGTCGTCTCCTTCGAACACGCCAAAAGCTGAAGCGCTGGCATGGGTGGGGCCGCGGTCGCCGATTTCAGCAACAACATTTATAAAAACATCCAACCCACCGCCCGCAGCGGTGCCATTGCCGTTACTGCTGAGTTGAAGGTCATGGGTGATGTTTAAACAAACGGATTCCAGGTACCGGTAGCCGCCTTCATTTTGAAAATCAGCGCTGGTCGAATTGCCGCCCGAGGAGAAGTAGCCGTTCGCTTCCTCGTCGCCGATTTCCACTTCACAGTTGGTCATGCAAAGGGAAGTTTGCGGCATGACCGCAATACTGCCGGTCACCGACGTATTGCCGGAGACGCGGAGTACGGCATCGGTAAAAATCGCGCGCGCCCCGGCGGTTTCCAGTTTGAAATTACCGTTCCGAACCTGCAAGGTCAGGCCATCCACCACGAGGACGGCGCCGGCTGCTTTCAGCAGCAGGTCGGAATTCTCCACGTTCACGGTTCCTGTACCGGTGATGCGCACTTTCTGGGTAACGTTGTTTGGTGAAACTGCAGGAAGCAGGGTGGTCCAGTTGACGGTGCCCACTGCCACTACGTCGTGATCAAACATGGCAGGTGGATCACACTGGGTGCCCGGATCAGGCGGCGTTTGCGCGAAAAGCAGGCTGTTGAAAGATAACAGCAACAGCGTAAATCCGATTTTTTGCAAACTGGAAGGCACTGGAAAATGTAGCACTTTTTTCATGAGAAATTTTTCAGATTAACCAAAATTCACTTACGCTACTTGCAACCTGTTGCAGGGCGGAAGGATTGCCGCAGAGCGAATAAATTGCAGAAAAAACTGGATCGGGATTTGGAAAACCTATTCTGGAACGCACCGGGAGAAACAAATTGCTGCTCGCCTGCTGATCCACAAAAAAGATGCAGATTAAATTAATTCAGGGTAACTGGTCGTACCTGCGTACAAAGGTAGGTTTCCGCCGGATATCCGGCGTTAAAAAATTTGGTTCATGTTCCCGTTTGGCTGAACGGGAACATGAACCAAATTTTTACACCAATGGAGAGCACTTCCAAACCTGACAGGTCAAATTTGAGCCCAAAAATTGTACCGCCGGGCAGTACAGTTTTTGGGCTCAAATTTGACCTGTCAGGTTATCAATTCCCCACCCGCACCATCCGCTTCGTCAGTGTCCCGTAAGGCGTCGTCAGTTCATAAAACAACACTCCGGAAGCCGTCAAACCGTCGAGCCGCAGTTTTTCTACCGAAGGCCCTGCGGGGTAATCCCCGTCTTGCTGCCAGAGCAAGCGCCCCGTCGCATCGAATACCCGCAATTGTGCCGGGCAACCTTCCGGCAGCACAAAGCCGATCGCCGTTTCATTGGCAAAGGGATTCGGCTGATTTTGCAACAAGAAGTAACGTGCCCCGTCAAGATCGGTAGTGCCGGTATACAGGCCGTAGTGCAGTTCTACATCAGCCGCTTCCAGCCCGCTGGTAAAGGCCGTGGCCGGTAAAGCGCCGGGGTCCAGTTGAAGCACGTCGCTGAGCAGCATACCCGACTCCAGGGCCGTAAAGCGCAGACGGAATGCCGGGGTACCGGCAGCTACAGCAGCACCCGGCGTGCGCGCCCACACCGCGCGAATTTGGCCGGCGGCCAGGTTCCACAAACCGAAATCGCCGGGGCCCACCGGCATGCCGCCTGCTTCGGGCTGTTCCACGGCTTCGAAACGCAGGCGCAAGGGGTCAAAACGCAGCGCAAACTGCCAGGCCGCCAGGTCCGTGAACCCATCGGCTGAAAAGATCACGTCCACGCTTTGGCCCGATTCGAGCAATTGGTCGGGCGCCCGCAACACCAGCGGGCCGGGGCCGGGGGCAAAGTTTGACGGAACAGCCGTTTGCACGACGTCGCCGATTTTTACGCCATAGAAATCCTGGTCGGGTTGATCGCTGTTTACCCCGTTAAGATTGATCTGCTCGGGGAAACCCCAGGGCGGCAGCACGGGTGTCCATGCCTGTGTGACGAAGCGCCAGGAACGTTTCCATTGGGTGAATACCGCCGGATTGCCCAGGATCAATTGTTTGATCAGGGTGGCGTCCATGGTGGAAATAGAATTGCTGCCGTTCACATCAGCCGCTATTTGCCGGTAAGCGTCGGTAATCGGGTTGATATTGGTTAAGTGTTGCTGAATGGCCAGCGCGTCGTTGACGGCTACGCCATTGAGAAAATTCAGGTCTTTCACCGGTTTAATCGTCAGGTTGCCGCCCTGGCAAACTGTGCCCAGGTATTCGCCGTTGACGTCGGTGGTCCCGGAGCCGGTGTCATCCCCGGTAATATTGACCGTGGCGTCTTTTACGCCCGCCGAAAAGTCGCCCGTCCAAAGTATGGTTCCGCTAATATCAAGTTTGGGTACCGTGACCATAAACGAACAGGTCTGCTGCAAACTACCGGCATCCGTGACGGTGTACTCCACCGTGGTAACACCCCCCATAAAAAGTTGGCCGCTGGCCTGACCGGAGCCGCTGCCCGTTGTGGCGCCGCTAAAGGTGTAGGCCAGGGTAGCGCCCGGACAGTTGTCGCTAAACGTCGCATCAATGCCCGTCGCCACTGCTGAACAGGGAGGTGCGGCGCCGGGTGGTACCGTTTGGTTGGCCGGGCAACTGAGCATGGGCGGCTCGTTATCCACCACTGTCACCGCTTGCTGGCAGATAGCGGTGTTGCCGGCGGCGTCGGTGGCTGTCCAGGTTACCGTTGTCACGCCTTTCGGAAAATCGGCCGGTGCATTGTTGATTGTATTCGGCGCGCCGCAGTTGTCCGAAGCCACAGGGACGCCAAGGACAACGCCGGTGGCCGTACAAAAACCGGTTCCGGTGTTGACCACAACAGCAGCCGGACAGGTAATGTCCGGGTTTGAATTGTCGTTTACCGTGACGGTAAAGCAACATTCCGTGGAATTTCCGCCACCGTCTTCGGCGAGGTAACAAATGGAAGTTACGCCCAGCGGGAATTCGTCTCCGCTGTTCAGGATCATGTTGGCGTTATTCCCGGGGCCATCGCTACGGGTTACGACAACCGGACAGTTATCGGAGCCGGCGGGGGTATTCCAGGAAACAATGGCGCCACAAGGGCTCGGCGTAGCCAGGTCGCAAGTGTAATCCAAATCATCCAACTGGGTGGAAGCGCCCCCTACGGTGTTTTCATTGACAAAAAGAAAATTTATGCCTTTTGCCACATCAAAAGTACCGGTATATCTGTAGTTGAAAACTGCCGTATTACCGGAGCCACCGCCAAACATGGTACCGGAAATGGTCACCTGACCGAGCGCATTCACGTTCAGGGTTACGTCGGCGCCATATTGCCCGCCGACCGAAGGGAAACAGTTTCCGCACGAAATCGAGTTGTCGAGAGTGAAAGGTGCGATGGTAGCCCCGGGGGAGGAAGCGGTTTGAGAACGCGCCACCGCACCATCGCCATTGTCTATCAGAAAAATCCCGTTCAGATGCAGTTGGTCACCATCCGCAAACATCCAGCGCACGTCATTATCCAAACCATTGCGCGTCCAGCTGGAACTAAAACTCAAGGTAATCGCGTCGCCTGTTTGAAACAGCCCGGCAGGAATAACCGGAATTTTTATCATGATCTGGTTCGGCGGATCGCTGGATGGGAAAAGCAAGCTGGTTCCGGAGGAAGGAACAGGACCGTTCGGGAAAACTACCCCCGGCATTGTCAGCAGATCAACCGGTTCGTTTATCAAGCTCGTACATGCTGTTGTGTTGACACCGGTATTTGCGACGATGTTGCCCGGACAGCTGATCGTCGGCAGTTGATTGTCCGTCACCGTTACCACAATGGCGCAGGTCGTCGAGGACATCGCCATGCCGTCGGTCACCGTCCAGGTGATCGTCGTGGCGCCCTTCGGAAAATCTGCTCCGGCCAGCGTAGCCAGACTGTTGAAATCGTTCGAAACCGTCGCCCCCGGGCAGTTATCGCCGAAGGCCGCCGGGTCGAATTCTGTACCCTGCACCGTGTAGTCACATTCACCCGCATCGGTATTCCGCGCAAACGGCGAGCCCGCAGGGCAAGTGATCGTCGGCAGCTGGTTGTCCGACACCGTGACAGTCTGTTGGCAGGTAGCCGTATTGCCGTAAGGGTCAGTAGCCGTCCAGGTGATGTTGGTTGTTCCTACCGGGTAAGTGCCCGAAGCATTCGATGTATTAGTAAATGAATTGACGAAGTTTAAAGTTGCCACTCCGCCCACCCAGTTGGAGGCAGGGCCATTCAAGGTAAAGTTCGCCAAAGTGGCATTGCCGCCCACCGTACCGGTAGCGGTGGTCAACCCGGCGTTGTTACCCTCTGCCACACCCTGGTTGAAGTTGTAATACATTGCCAGCCCGGGTTCGGCGCCCGTCAGTTCCATATCTTTTGTGCCCTGGATTTCAAACTGCGTTCTGGCAATGTCCCAAATACGCACTTCGTCCATTTGAATAGCGGAAAACAATCCCAATCCACTGCGTTCCACCGCCAGTTGTATCTGCCGGGCGTTGACGCCCGTAATGGCGGCCACTCCCGTAGCTTCCAGATTACCGTCGAGATACAAGCGGGAATCCGTGCCGTCCACCACAATCGCCACATGGTGCCAGTTCTGATCATTTACATTTGTGGTGCCGACCACACCGATACCGTCAGTCCCCCTGACATGGCCGTTGCCGTCGAAGTTCAACTGCGGTCTTGGGCTAATTTGGCTGGGGGTGTAGACGGTGATGATACCACTATAATTCTGGTCATCGAAGCCGGGTTTGGTACGTATCCAGGCCTCCCAGGTGAACGTGTTGTCCAGGTTGAAATTCCCGACCGTACGCACATAGTCGTTCACACCGTCGAAATCCAGTGCGTTGCCCAGTACCCCGGAGCAGTTATCGGTTACTGTCGGTGGCGTAACAGTAGCCGGGCCGGTGCACAACCCGGCGCTTGCGTTGACGCTTACCGGGTCGGCGCAAGTAATTTGCGGCGACTCATTGTCTGCCACGGTCACTGTAAACGATACTGTCGTAGCCGAATTCGTACCGTCCGTAGCGCTGAGTTCCACGATTGTCACCCCTTTGTTGAAGGAAAGCACACCGCTACCCGTACCGTCGGCAATGCCGGTGGCAGAGCCGGCGGTAGCGCCCGAGATCATGTAGCCCCAGGTGGCGCCGGTGCAGTTGTCCGACACCGGATCGGCAATGGTGTAATTGGCCGTGCACAAGCCCGGGGCCGTGTTCAGGTTTTGGTTGCCGGGGTTGGTAAGGGTCGGCGCCTGGTTGTCCACTACCGTTACCGTTTGCTGGCAGGTAGCGGTATTGCCGGAAGCGTCGCTTCCGGTCCAGGTGATCACCGTGCTGCCGACCGGGTAGATGCCCGATGCATTGCAGGCATTGTTGAAGTCATTGCTCAGGGAAACAAGCGGCAGGGGCGCGCCACAGGTCCAGTTCGATTCGCATGGGTTGGGGCCCGCGCCCGTCAGGGCAAAGTTTGTCAGGGTGCCGTTTATGGCTGAGGGGCTCAAGTCGGGCAGCGTGGTCTCTCCAGGATTCGCGCTGCAGGTAACCCCTTCATTGAAATTGTAGTAAGCGATCAGGCCGGTCTCATTACCGGTTAGCTCCTGCGACATAGTCGCCTGGATAGCTGCCTGGCTTCTGACAAAGTTCCAGACCCGGATTTCATCCAGGCGGCCATGGCTATAGGAAATACTTCCGTAATCCAAATATCCCAATCGAAGTGGAGCGGTATTGTTCACGAATCCATTATTGGGCCAACCGGAACCATCGATATCGACTGTGAAGGGGATCAACACACCATCCACATAAACTTGTATTACTTCAGATCCGGAAGATCTCAAATCCAGACTGATAGCCACGTGGTGCCAGGTCCCGGCTGTCAAAACAGGGTTTGAGCCTAATGTTACGTCATTGGACCCTCCATTTTCTGCCGCATAGAATCCGACTTTGTCGCCGCTAGTATACAGGGCCCAATTGCGCAACGTAGTGGTGTTCTTCCCTATTATCCCAAACCTTTCGCCTACATCTACATTATCCACATATACCCAGGCTTCGAACGTTAGGGTCTTAAGCCCGTCGTAGGTGGTCACATCGCCCATGTCCACGTAGTCGTTGACGCCGTCAAAAAATAGCGCCTGGTTGGTGGCACAGTTATCCGTAAAGTCCGGTACGGGTACAGTTACATTGGCGGTACATTGGCCGGCATCATTATTTTGAGAAATAGCAGCCGGGCAGGTAAGTACCGGCGCTTCGCTGTCGGCCACCGTTACCGTAAACACACATGTGGCCTGCGAAACGCAGCCGTTGGTGGCCGTTACCGTCACCGTCGTGTTGCCTTTGTTGAACACAGCGCCGCTACCCGTTCCGCTGCCGCTACCGGTAGTAGCGCCGGCAAAGGTATACGTTAGCGTCGACGCAGGCGAGCCGGTGGCCGTCACCGTGTAGTTGACCACGGCGGTACATTGGCCGGCATCCATGTTGACGGTCATCGGTGCCGCCGGGCAGGTGGAGAAAACAGGCGGCACACAGGTCGCCGTCACCGCAAAGTCGTACGCCGCTTCATTGCAGTCGTCGTTGTTCACGGTGATGGTGGCAGTTTGCACCGTGGCGTCGGTCGGGTTATAGGTCACCGTAAATGTGGCCGAATTATTCCCCGCGACCGTTGCAGGCGCGCCGCTGACCACAAATTTGGCATTGTCCGAGCCAATCCCGATGATGGTCAGGGGGGCATTGTCGGTGTTTTGAATGGTAAACGTGCGGCTGAACGCGCCGTCGAAATCCGTATGGTCGGCGCTGGAAGGGCTGTTATCGCCATCGCCGATGTCCATGCCGTTGCCCTGCACATTTATTTCGTTGTTGGCGCCCGGGCGGATGGAAACGGTGGCAGCATTGTAATTCGCCACCGCCAGATCCTGGATACCGTCACTGTTGAAATCCCCGACCGCTACGGAACGGGGTCCGGAACCGACCGGCACCGTGGATGTGCCGCTGAAATCGCCCAAACCATCGCCCAGGCGAATGGAAACCGTGGTGGCACTGAAATTCGCAACCGCCAAATCCTGTTTCCCGTCGCCGTTGAAATCGCCGATCGCCACCGAACCCGGGCCGGAAGGAATGACAAGGTTGGTCGAGCCGCTGAAAGCGCCCAAACCATCGCCAAGGCGAATGGAAACCGTATTGGAACCGGAATTTGCCACGGCAAAGTCCTGATTGCCGTCGCCGTTGAAATCGCCGATCACTACTGAAATCGGACTTGTACCCACCGACACGTTAGTCGGGCTGCCCAAACCGCCCAGGCCATCGCCCAGGAGGATGGAAACCGTGGCGGCGCCGGCATTCGACACAGCAAGGTCCTGATTCCCGTCTTCGTTGAAATCGCCGATGGCTACCGAATTTGCAAACGTGCCCGTTGCCACGGTGGCCGAGCTGCTAAAGCCGCCCAGACCATCGCCGAGGTAAACCCCGACCGAACCGCTGGCGTTTCGCACCACAGCAAAATCCTGCTTCCCGTCGTTGTTGAAATCGCCGATGGCTACAGAATACGGATTTCCGGGCACCGACACATTGGTCGTGCCGCTAAAACCGCCCGCACCGTCGCCCAGGCGAATCGAAACGGTATTGGAACCAAAATTGGCTGCCGCAAAGTCCTGATTCCCGTCGCCGTTGAAATCGCCGATGGCCACCGAACGGGGGGTCGTACCTACCGTTACGTTTGTCGGGCCGCTGAAACCGCCGAGACCGTCGCCCAGGCGGATGGACACCGTGTTGGAACCGGCATTTGCAGCGGCAAAATCCTGCTTGCCGTCGCCGTTGAAGTCCCCGGTAGCTACCCAAAAGGGTTGGGTGGCTACCGGCACATTCGTCGTACCCACGAACAGCGGCTGACAGCGCGCCGCCGGGTCCGTCACCGTCAGGGTAAACGTGGCCGTGCTGGTACCGCCGCCGTTGAATGCCGTGAGGGTCACGGTGTAGGTACCCGCCGGAATGGCATCGATCACCGACACGACTCCGGTAGCCGGATTGGATGTCAGGACGCCGGTAAAGTTGGTATTGGCCGCCACCGTCATACGCGTCGCACCAACCGGCGCTGCATCCGGCGTCACTGTGGTATTTTGACCGGCAACGACGGTCGAATTGGGATAAACACCCAGCACCGGCACGGGGGGCGTCGTACCTGTCAGGGCAAAATCATACACGCCCTCGTCGCAGTCGTTGTTGTTGATCGTGATCGTAGCGTTTTGCGTGCCTGCCGCGATGGGCGTAAAGGTGACCGTGAAGCTCGCCGAACTGTTGGCAGCCACCGTCGTGGGCGCGCTGCTGACCGCAAAGCGCACATTGTCCGACGTGATGCTGCTGATGGTCAGCGGCGCATTGTCCGTATTCTGGATCGTGAACGTGCGGGCCAGGCCGGTGTTGATGTCCACCGCGCCGTAGTCCGTATGGTCGTTTGTGGAGGGCGTATTGTCCCCGTCGGCAATGTCCATGCCGTTGCCCTGCACATTGATTTCATTGTTCACGCCCAGCCGAACCGTAAGCGTGCCGGAAGTGATAAAATTGGAGGCGACCAGGTCCTGTTTCCCATCGCTGTTAAAATCGCCAACCGCTACCGAACGGGGCGCGCTTCCCATAGACAGGTTTGCCGAAAGGTTGAAATTACCTGCACCATCGCCCAGATAGATGGAAACTGTATTGGATGCAGCATTCGCCGAAGCAAAATCCTGATTGCCGTCGCCGTTAAAGTCGCCGACAGCCACAAACCAGGGTTGAGTGCCGACGGCAAGATCGGTACTGCCGTTGAAACCGCCCATACCATCGCCCAGCCTGATGGAAACGGTATTCGAAGTACCATTTGCTACCGCCAGGTCCTGAAAACCATCTTCGTTGAAATCGCCGATCGCCACCGCGTATGGAGCGCTACCGACTGTAATGTTTGTGGCACTGCCAAAACCGCCCAAACCGTCGCCCAAACAGATGGAAACCGTGTTTGCCCCGTTGTTTGCCACGGCAATATCCTGTTTTCCGTCGCCGTTGAAATCGCCTACCGTGACACCCCGCGGGTTGGCCCCCACCGCTATTTCCGTGCTGCCGCTAAAGCCACCCACCCCGTCGCCCAACCGGATGGAAACAGTATTGGCAAAGCGGTTGGCCGCTACAAAATCCTGCTTTCCGTCGCTGTTGAAATCACCGATGGCTACGGCAGTTGGAGAGGCCCCTACCGATACGTTGGTACTGCCGCTAAAACCGCCTGCGCCATCGCCCAGCCGAATGGAAACGGTATTGACATCATAGTTGGCCGCCGCCAAATCCTGTTTACCATCGCCGTTGAAATCACCGATGGCTACGGCAATCGCGCCGGAGCCAGTGGTAATATTCGTGCTTCCGCTAAAGCCGCCCAGGCCGTCGCCCAGGCGAATAGAAACCAGGGAAGTATTAAAGTTTGCGGTCGCCAAATCCTGAATCCCGTCCCCGTTAAAATCTCCAATGCCGATCGAATGCGCACCGCTCAAGGCCGACACGCTCGTTGTGCCGCTGAACAGCGCCTGGCAACTCTGCGGGTCCGTCACCGTCAGCGTAAAAGTGGCCGTAGTGGAACCGTTGCTGTTAAACGCCGTTACTGTGACGCTGTAGACGCCGGTCTGTTTGGCGTCGATCACCGACACGACGCCCGTGGTCGGGTCGGCCGTCAAGACGCCGGTAAAATTGGTGTTGGCCGCCACCATCAATTGCGTCGCGCCAACCGGCGCTGCATCCGGCGTGATGGTTGTATTTCCGCCTGCGATCACGCCGGCGCCGGGATATACGCCCAGGGTCGGAGCGGCTGTTGCCGTTCCAGGCAAATCGCCCCGGGTTTTCACCGGATGCTTCCCGTTAGCAGCATTGGCCAGCAACGGCAACAATAAAAACAAAAGCACCCAGGCTTCGCGATTACAAAAGGCGGTAAAGCAGTTGATTTCCTTTTTCATGCGGATGGTTGGTCAAACGGCAAACCGGAAACCCGATTCCGGCTGCGTTAATTATGAAATTCATACACCGTTCAAACCTGTGCCTTGCTGGCTGAAACTGCCAGGCAAACACCGGTTGCACGGTTAAACCAATCAGTCGTTGAGCAAATTTTTAAAGGGAAAATCCGGTGTAACGAGCCGGAGACAACTAGTAACCCGGAAACTGCTCCCGAAGACGGAAACAGGCGGACAGACCCTTCATGTTGACACGATTAAATGAATCGTTCAAAAGTCCGGACAACTGAAATCAACCGCCGTATTTCCCATCCGCACAATCGGGCCATTTTGCCTTAAAATCGGGCCAGGCCCGGCATTACAATTCCATGGCAGGCGGCTTCCCGAAGCGTTCGCGGTACAGGCGGGAGAGGTAATCGGCCGAGCGCAGGCCAACCAGCTGAGCCACTTGCCGCAACGTGCGGTATTGACCGCTTTCGATCAGTTCACGCGCTTGATGCAGCCGGATTTCCTGGATAAATTGGTTAGCTGAAATACCGGCCTGTGCGCGAATTTTCCGGTACAGGGTTTTACGGCTGATACCCATCCGTTCGGCCAGGTCGTCTATATTAAACTTCGGGTTGCCGAGGTTTTTCAACACCGTTTCCCGGAGTTCCCGGAGCCAGGCTTCGGCATGGTCGGACGGTTCGTGTGCCGTATCAGGCTCCATAACCGCCCATTCTCTGCGTGCCGCCAGGTTGCGAAGGGTGTTTTCCAGGCGTACCCGGAGTTCTTCCGCCGAAAATGGCTTGGTGATATAATCGTCAACCCCGATACGGAAGGCATGCAGGCGCTCATCAGTGCCGGCCAGCGCCGTGAGCAGGATTACCGGGATCGGGCGCCAGGCCTCGTTTTGGCGCAGTGTTTCCAGCAGTTGAAACCCGTCCAACTCCGGCATCATCACATCGGAAAGGATCAGGTCGGGCAGCGGTTCGGCGCCCGCAGCCAGGTAGTCCAGCGCAGCGCGGCCGTTGTCGGTGAGCGTCAGCCGGTAGTCGGCCGAAAGGATGGCGTGCAGGTAATCCCGCAAGTCGGGGTTGTCTTCCACGATCAGCAGGTGGGCCAGCGGATCGGCAGGAGCCGGTTCCGGCAGATTTTCGGACGCACTGTTTTCACCGGCAAAACGCTGTATGCCGACTACCGGCGCTGCCGACTCCCGGGGCCGTTCCTGTGCCGGCAAGGTCACGGTGAATACCGCACCTTTTCCAGGGGCGCTTTCAACCTGCACCCTGCCGCTCATTGTCTGCGCCAGTTCGCGCACCAGTGCCAGCCCGATGCCGGCGCCGCCTTCGGCTTTCCATTCCGGGCGTTTGGATTGGTAGTAAAGGTCAAAAATGTGCGGCAAGTCGTCGGGATGGATACCCGGGCCGGCATCGCGCACCCGAAGCACCACTACACCGGGCGTCCTTTCCGCCAATAGCTCAACCGCACTGCCTTCCGGGGCATATTTCAGGGCATTGCTAAGCAGGTTGCGAATAATTTTCAGGAGTTTCTGCCGGTCCAGTGCCAGCGTCCAGGATGGATCCGGCCGGTAGTCCAACTGCAAGTTGATCTTCCGGTTTTCAGCAAGCGGTTGAAAATTCGACAGTGTTTCTTTCAAAAAATCGAACAGCACGGTTGCTTGCTCCTGCAGGTCCAGCCGGGTTGCCTGAAGTTTGCTCAGGTCCAGAATTTCATCCACCAGGCGCTGCAACTGCGTGCCGTTGCGTTGAGCGGCTTCCAACAAGATTTTGCTTTTCGCGCTCAGGCCCTGGTCCGAAAGCGCGTACTCGATGGGGCCGAGCAGCAAGGTGAGCGGGGTGCGCAGTTCGTGGGATACGTTGGCAAAGAAGCGCGATTTGAGCGCGTCGAGTTGGGTGAGTTCTTCGGCTTGTTGCCGAATGGTGGCCGTTTGCCGGTTCACTTCCTGTTCAAGACGTTGCTGTACAAGCCAGTGTTCGCGGGTGCGCCAGTTCAGCCATATCCATATCCCGGCAGCAAGCACGAGCATACAAACCAGAAAAAACCACCAGCGCAGATAAACCGGCGGCAAAACCCGCAGCTGAATATCCACTTCGTTGGAGGCGACAGCGCCGTCGGCAGCCTGCGCGCGAATACGCAGGCGGTGCGTGCCAAAAGGCAGGCCCGACAGGCGCAACACCGGCTCTTTGAGTGGCTCCCAGTCCTTGGTCACACCCTCCAGTTTCCAGGTATAGGTGACTTTTTCCGGTTCAAAATACTCCAGCAAGGCAAATTCCAACTCCACGTAGCGCACATTGGGGTGGATGGTTATCCGCTTGTCTTTCAACAAATCCGCCATGCGGTTTTCCAATTGACCACTGCCGGAATTCAACATGCTGAAAGCGGAAACGACCAGTGGCGGTTGGTTTCTGTTCAGGCCGTCCTGGCGATACATCGCATCGGGATTGAAAGCCGTAACGCCGTTTAGTCCGCCGAAATACAGCGTTCCGTCGCGGCCCTGGCAATGCGAAATGCGGTTGAACTCGTTGTGCGTAAGGCCGTCAGCCGTCAGCCAGGTATGCCGCACCTGAAGGCTTCGTTTATCCAACTGCACGATACCGTAGTCGGTAGGCAGCCACAGATGCGCGTTGCGATCTTCATAAACAGCGTACACCACGCCGTTGAGCAGGCCGTTTTCACGAAAAATCACGCGCGTGTGCCGGCCGGGCACAGCTCCGGGATCCCAGCGGACCAGGCCGCCGCCAGCGGTGCCAAGCCAGAAAATACCATCCGGGTCTTCATAAAAATGGTGAATGAAATCGTAGGGCAACTGAAAGGCCCCGGCGCCGCCCGACCAGTACCGGGCTACCACCCCGCCCCCGGGTTGGAGTTGGAACAAACCCTGTTCGGTACAGGCCCAAATGCGCCCGGCGCGGTCTTTGCCCAGCCAGCAAACATTGGCGCGGTTGATCGCCGGAAACCGCTCGTCGGCAAAGGGTTTTGCAGTTCCGTCGGCAGGATCATAAATTGTCATGCCGGTCATGTGCCCCAACAAAATCCGGCGCGGATTATCTTCCAGGATGGTCCAGACAAAACCCCAATCTCTTTTCTGCAGGAGCCGCTGCCCGGTAAGTTGCCCGTCGGCCCCGGCCTTAAAAAAGGAGATCGTTTGCCAGGTATTGCCCTCCAGGTGACACTCGGTCCATACTTGCCCGTCGGCGCCGGCGGCGATGCCGATTGCACACGCTCCGGGCAGGCGTTCGGCAGCGCCGGTTTGGGGATTTACCCGGTAGCGGCCCTGGCCAAACGTTTCCAGGTTGACCAGCAAGCGGTCATTTTTTTCGAGCAGGCCGCGGCAGGCTTTTCCCCGGCCTCCCGGGGCGTTTTCATCGTAGAGCAGGCGTCGGAAATAGTTTTTGCGAATGTCCACCACGATCAGGCCAAAGGTGGTGGCAAACCAGACATTGCCGTTGTGATCCTCCAAATAATCGCAGTATTGCTGCGGATCGATTTCCGGGTATTGCCGGCTGATATCGAGCAGCAAGTCGCCGGCACTGTCCAGAATAAATGGAAACTGCACTTCGATGCGGTCATTTTCGAGGCGGCTGTGCTGCGGGGTGTAAACGTTGTTTTGAAAACATGCGGCCGGCCGTCGGTCGCCTTCGCCGTTGAATTCCCAGACGACGGGTTTTTCGCCGGGAGCAACTTCCAGTAAAAAAAAGTGATCGGGGTTTGCCGTTCCGCCTTTTTTCGGTCCGAAACCGCCTCCGGGCTTCGGCATGATCTGCTTCAGCACCGTACCCTGGGAATTGATTTCCAGCAGCTGCGCCGCAGTATCCGCGCGAAGCAACAGCCCCCAGATAGTCTGGCGGGCGGTGGGTTTCAGGATCTGGAAGCCTCTGCAATCCGGCAAATCGATAGCCGACCATCCCCTGTCGGGGTGGTAGCGCCACAGGGCGCCGGGGTCGAACAAACTGACCAGGAGGGAGCCATCTGCTGCCTGTACCGGCGCTTTCCACCAACGCGACACCGGCGCAGGCAGCGGGTGTTTTTTAAAATAGGTTTCCGCCGGAATGACCGTTCCTGAAACGGGGTCCAGGATGCACAGCCAGCCGTTTGCCCCCGAGCGGCTGGCCCAGATATAGCCGTTGGCATCTTCGGCTACCCATTCCACCAGGTCGCCGGCGAGGCCATGTTCGGTTTTGTTGAACACCATGAAGTGCCGGCCGTCGAAGCGCGCCACCCCGGCATTGGTGGCCGCCCAGATAAAGCCGCGCCGGTCCTGGATAATTTTGTTGACCTGCCGGTGGGGAAGGCCTTGTTCAAATCCAAAATGGCGGGCGAAAGCACGATATTCCTGAGCGTTCATTCGAATCGCCAGGAAGACAATCAATGGCAGGAGTTGCAGGAACCGCAGCATAGTGGCGGGCGAAAATACTGCTTGTGCAAACCTGTCAGGTCGGATTTTTCAAAAAAAAGCCCCCGCCGACGGCGGGGGCTTTTTTTTGAAAAATCCGACCTGACAGGTTATCAATTCCCTACTCGAACCATACGTTTGGTCAACGTTCCGAACGGTGTAGTCAATTCATAAAACATCACCCCATAGGCTCTCAAACCATCCAGCCGCAACGTTTCAACCGAATGCCCTGCCGGGTACTCCCCGTCGCGCTGCCACAACAGCCGCCCCGTCGCATCGAATACCCGCAATTGTGCCGGGCAACCTTCCGGCAGCACAAAGCCGATCGCCGTTTCATTGGCAAAGGGATTGGGCTGGTTTTGCAACAACAGGTATTGGTTAGCGCCCGGGTTGAGGGTACCGGTATACGGGCTGTAGTTCAGCTCGACCGGGGCTTGTTCCAGCGCGCTGTTGAAAGCCGCCGCCGGTAATACCTGGTCGTTGAGCCGAAGCAGATCGCTCAGCAACTGCCCCGATTTCAGCGCCGTGAAATGCAGTCGGAAAACTGCCGTGCCGCCGGGCAATCCGACCGCGGCGGTTCCGGCCCACACCGCCCGGATTTCACCGGCGGCAAGTCCGAACAAACCGAAATCACTTGCTGCCAAGGGCAAAACACCGCCCGGGATCACTTCCACACTATCGAAATACAAATGCTGCGGATCAAATTGCAGCCCGAACTGCCAGGCTGCCAGATCGTCGTAAGCATCAGAAGTGACGGTCACAACTACCGGTGCACCCTGTTCGAGCAGCCGGTCGTCGGCACGCAGCACCAGTGGCGCCGGGCTGTTGGAACCGCCGCCGAAATTGGCCGGGTCGGCGAAGGTGGCGATTACATCGCCGATTTTTATGCCGTAAAAATCCTGTCCCGGCTGGTCGGTGCTCACCCCCGTCAGATCAATCTGCTCGGGGAAACCCCAGGGCGGCAGCACCGGCGTCCAGGTCTGCGTAACAAAACGCCAGGACTGTTTAAATTGCGTAAATGCCAGCGGGTTGCCCAGCAGGAGCTGTTTAATCAGCGTAGCGTCGAAGGTCGACACCGAGTTGCTGCCATTCACATCGCAGGCGATAATCCGGTACGGGTCGGTGATGACATTTATCCCGGTCAGATGTTGTTGAATGGCGAGGGCGTCATTGACAAACAGGCCGTTGCTGAAATTGATGTTTTTGACGGGTTTCAACGTAAAATTACCCGTTTGCGGTAACAAGCTGAAACTAAAATCGCCATTCACATCTGTCAGGTCGCTACCGGTGGCGCTGCCGCTGAGGTTGACGGTGGCTTGCTCGACCGGCGTGCTCAGATCAGTCGACCAAAGGATGGTTCCGCTAAGCACCAGGCAAGCCTGTACGGTAACCATGAACATACAATTGCTCTGCAAACCCGCGCCGTCTGTGGCTGTGTACGTCACCGTGGTAACCCCTTCGTTAAACGTCAACCCGCTGGCCTGGCCGTTGCCGCTGCCCGTGGTGGCGCCGCTCAAGGCATACGTCAGTACCGGCACGCTGCAATTATCCGAGAATATGGCATCGATGCCGCCGACAGTGGCTGAGCAGGGCGTCGTTGTTGCCGGGGGCACATTTTGGTTGCCCGGGCAACTGCTGATCACCGGCGCCTGGTTATCGCTCACGGTAACAGCGAATTCACAGGTTACCATTCCGCAGGTGTTGGTCGCCGTCACGGTCACATTGGTCGTACCCAAATTGAAGGTTTCACCGCTACCGGTACCATTGCCGCTGCCGGCGGTGGCGCCGCTGAATGTGTAGGTCAGGACTGGTACAGGCGTTCCACCGGCCGTAACCGTATAGTTTACAACTGCCGTGCACTGGTCGGTTGCCGTATTGGCAGTTACAGTCGCGGCCGGACAAGTTGTAAAAGAGGGTGTCGAACAGGTATATTCGGCTTCAACCGCAAAATCATAGGGCTGCTCATCGCAGTCGCTGCTGTTTACCAAAATGGTTGCAGTGGCTACGCCGACCACAGCGGGTGTGAAAGTCACCTGGAAGGTGGTGGTACCACCGTTCGCCGCCACGGAAGCGGCGGGAGGATTGGTTAGCGAAAAATCCGTTGATCCTGTGATGGTTACGCCGTTGACAGCCAGTGCCAGGGTCGGGTGGTTATTGGTAATCGTAAAGGTGCGAACAATTGGCGCGCCCGTCGTTTGACCAAAATCGGTATGATCGGCCGGCTCCGGCATGTTATCGCCATCGGCAATCGGGAGACTGTTCCCGCTAAGTTCGATCTCACCCGCCGAGCCGTACAGCACGGTTGCGGAACCGCTGCCGCTACCGGAACATCCGTTATCGTCGGTAATGCTGCTGATCGTAAAATTTTCGGGGCCCGGGCCGCCACTGATGGTAACGGTCAGCTGAGACATGCCGGTTGCCGGTACAAGGTGCACACTGGCGTCCGACAGCGTAACCGTAAACGGCGCTGCACCGGCCGTTACGTTAATGTTGAGTTGCGTTGTGGTTTCGCCCGGGCAAACCGTTGGGTTGCCGCTCAGGCCGGCCGCAGGCAAGGGATGCACGACAATCGCCTGATCGTCGGTACCCGTACAGCCATTAAGGTCAGTAACAGTTACCGTGTAGGTGCCGGCTGTGTTAGCGACAATCGTCTGGGTATTCCCGGAAGGCGACCAGGCGTAGGCTGTGTAACTACCGGCGTCGAGCGTGGCTGAAGCGCCCGCGCAGAGAATGCCATCGTCGTTCGTATTGCCCGAGGATTCCGATACGGCAATTGTCGGACTCGGGTTGGCATTCACCGCAACCGAAGCCGATGCCGTATTCTGGCAACCGTTGCCGTCCGTGACAGTCACCGTGTAGGTGCCGGCTGTGTTGACGACAATTGTCTGGGTATTCCCGGAAGGCGACCAGGCGTAGGCCGTATAACTTCCGGCGTCGAGCGTAGCTGTGCCATCGGCGCAGATGATGCCGTCGTCGTCCGAATTGCCCGACATGTCGGTAGTGGTAATGGCCGGTGTGGGCAATGGATTGACGGTCACTGTAGCAGAACCGGACAAGTCGGCGCAGCAGTTGTTGGCGTCGTACACCAATACGAGTGTATACGGCGTGGTACTGGCGGGCGACACAAAAAGAGTATGCGTACCCGTGCTGTTCACCACATGGGTGCTGCCATCTGAAAGTTTGATCGTAAACGGCGCATCGCCGCCGGTAATGTCGATCGTAATGCCGGCAGTCTGGCCAAAACAAATAGCCGGCGTTCCGCTCAGGATAGCATCGTAGGCCACACAACCCTGTCCCTCAATGGTAAAGGTGTACGGATCGTTATCGCAGGTGCGGTTTTGAATTTCCACCGTTGCCGTAAACGTACCCAGGCCGCTCGGTGAGAAATCAATGTCGAACGTTGTTTCTTCACCCGGCGCCAGTTCCAGGTCGGTGGGCTGTGCCGATACGGTAAAATCCGTGGACGGCGAGGTACTGACCGGGTTGGCGCCATCCAGCAGGATAATGCCGCCGCCGCTGTTTTTGATCGAGTACGTAAGCGTGCGGGTTTCTCCAACCGGCGTGCCGCAGACCAGTGTGTTGTCGTCAAAGGAGGGCGTTAGGTCGCCGTTTTCAATCAGCAAGGCATTTCCAAAGGCATCCGGATCCGGTAAAACAGCCGCGCAGCCCGCAGCGGCCGTAAGGAAAGGTGCTGCGTTCACCGAACCGCCGCCGGTGTTGGTGTAGCCGTTGCCGGTGCCGCCCAGGTTGGTCGGGCCGGTTGCAGCGCCCCAGTAGTTGTTTTGTGCGTTTAAAGCCCCGAAGGAAGCAGGCAGTTGATTGCGCAACCCTGAGCTGTTGCAGTGCATCGAGTTATTTTGGAAGGTCAAACTCCGGATAGCGCTGTTGTTTAAAAATTCAAAGCCGAAGTTATTGTCGTACAAGGCATTGCACTGGATTGTTTCACTGGCGCTGCCGTTGATCTGAATACCCGAATTACGGCCCTGGACGTACACGTTTTCAACTGTGTTGCCCATGCCGTTCGTAAGACGCAAGCCTGTGCCCTGGCGGACAATGCCGGACCGGGAAAGGTCGAGCGTGCTGACGGTGGCCATACAGGCATTTTCAATATTTAGTACGGTACCGGTTTCGATGTCGTACAGACCGTTGTCAGGCGCTGTGCCCAGGTCTACGTTCGTGCCGACGACCGTTCCATCAGAGATCAGCAGGTTGTTCATGCTGACGAACTTCAGGCCGAAGTTGGCGCCCGTGCCGCCGAACGTATTTCCGCTGATGCTCACACCGCCGGGCAGGCTGCTTTCATACACCTTCTCCATGTACAGTGCCGGCTCATTGTCTGCCGCCCCGGTCATTTCAAAGTTGTTGCCGGTTACGGTAAAATCAGCGCCGTTAAGCGCAAACAATCCCGTGCGGCGATTTTTCAGAATATTGTCTTTTATCAGAAAATCGTATTGACCGGCGCTTTCGTTTTGTATGTAAATGGCCCGTCCGGTTTGGGTTCCGGTAAACTCCAGGTCTACTTTTTCAATGGTCATACCTGAATTGCGGAGCAGGTAGAGAACGGCATTGGAGCCGCCACTGCCGGTCACGGTATTGATGCCATTGCCCGGTTCAAGTGCGATATTGGTATTGGCAACGGTACCATCGGAGATCAGGATACCGCACAGATCATCCAGACGGAGGCCGGCATTGCAATCAAAGCCGTTATCGCTTCCGAACAAGTTGCCGCCGGCAGCGATACCCATGGGTACGCTGCCGTCATTTTGTGTGATGTTACTGAAATACAAGGCAGGTTCCAGGTTGTTATCACCAAAACCGCTGCCGCGCAAATTGTTGCCGGTCACGGTATAGTCTTTACCACCCTGAATGTTGATGCCTATGCGGTGGCGGCGGACATCACAATCCCGGATCGTGATGGGGCCGAAGGAGGCATTGTTATTCACATAGATACCGGTAAGATCCTGAGTAGAGCCGGTCGGGCGCGATACATCCACATTGTCCACAAGGGCATTGCTGACATTGTTGAAATGCAGCACGTAGAAGTTCCGGTTTCCGTTTTCGGCCAGGTTGTTCAAACCACTGCCGTCTTCGAATTTCACATTGCCGCCGGTAGCGGCGTCGCCGATGGTCAGGTCGCGCATTTCCTGGAAACGCACGCCGCTGCGGGAACTGGTTCCGCCAAAGGTATTTCCGCTCATCAGAATACCGCCGGCCAGGCTGCTTTTTTGAATGTTTTGCAGGTAGATGGCGGGTTCATCATCGTCCTCGCCGCAGTTGAGCAGGGAATTATTCTGAATGGTGTAATCCCGGCCGCCCTGGCAATAAATACCGCGCCGGTGGTTGTTGAAATTGCAGTTTTGAATAACGATATTGGAGTTGACCGTGTTGGAGGCATTATTCACCTCTATGCCGCCCAAATCCTGTCCGCCAGGACGTGATGCATCCACAGCGTTTACCGTAATGTCCGCTACACTGGACAGGTAAATGACGTTTTGATTGCTGTTGTTTGAGGTCTGTGCGCAGTTGTTCACACCGCTGGCCGATTCGAGCACGATGTGTGCGCCAATTACAGATTCATCGCCGATCAGGATGTTCTTCATGTTGTCTACCCGCAAAGCCGAGCGCACCAGCGAGCCGCCGAAGAGGTTGTTGCTCGCAGCCACACCGTTGGCAGTATGCAAAACGCCGGGAACAACGCCGTTAAAATGAAGGGCTGCGGCAGTGTTTACTGCCTGACTGGGCGGTTGGCCAAAACCGCTTTGGGTCAGGCCGTTGCCGGTTACCGTATAATCGCTGCCACCGTTGAAATAGAAGCCGCGGTAGCGGTTGGCGCCGATATTGTTGGTTACGCTGACATTCGAACCGTTCTCCACGAGCAAGGCGAAGGAATTGGCCTGGGCGCCGGTGGCTTTGGACATATCCACGCTGTGGATTTGCACATTTCGCACATTGTTGAGGTACAGGCAACCCTGGTTGGTTATGTTATTGCCGACTACTTCGTTCAAGCCGCTGGCATCTTCCAATTGGATATTGGTACCGCCGAGCGAGCCGTCGGAGATAACCAGCTCGCTCATGTTCCAAATTGAAATCCCGCTGTTTGCCGTAGCGCCGTTAAAGCTGCCGCCGAAAAGGTTTCCGCTAATGGAAACACCGCCGGGCAGGGTCAAGGGCTGAATGTTGTCGAGGTTAACAGCCGGACGTGTGGTAGTTTGCCCCGAATACCGCAGATCATTGTTCAACAAACGGAAATCTTTGCCGCCGTTGGCATCAACAGCTACCTGACGCTGCTGGATTTTACAATTCTGAATGGTCACATTCCGGTACACCGAACTGCCGCTGTTTTCAACGGCAATACCACCGCCGGTTTGGCCGCTGGCGCTGCGGGACAAGTCTACATCGTCCACCGTCACATTGGAAACCAGGTTCAGGTAAACGACATATTCCGGGTTGTTGCTTGGCGAGTCGTTCGACAGGTTATTGGCGCCGCTGGCATCCTCGATAATGATGTCGGCAGCAGCATCGGCAATGAGCAGGCCGTCCATATCCTGTACACGAAGGGCAGTGGAGCCGATACCGCCAAAGGTATTGCTGTGGGCCAAAACACCTGCGGAAAGCATGCCGGGCCGGATACCGTTCAGGTAGATTGCAGGATCATTGTTGCCTACGCCGGTATTGCTCAGATCGTTGCCGGTCAGGGTGTAATCCTTGCCTCTGGTGATAGCGATTCCACGAACCCGGTTCATTAAGTCGCAACCGATAATGGATACCGTGCCGTTGTTGGCAGAATTGTCGATTTGTATAGCATAACCGGACTGATTGCCGGCGGCTTTGGTCAGGTTAACGCTTTCGACGGTGATATCCGAAACATTTATAAAATTAAAAACAGGGCGATTGCCCGCCCCCGTGTGAATACCATCCACATCGGGCAGTCCGCTGGTAACATCGTCGAATACCAGGTGCGCACCCAAAACGGAAGCATCACCGAGCAGGAGGCCCGACATATTCTCGATGCGCAACGCAGTTGCTACATTGGTAACGGCGCTGCCAAACGTATTACCGGAAACCAGTACGCCCCGCGGGATGCTGCCTTCGGAAATGTTGTTCAGGTACAGGGATGGGTCGTTGGTAGTGGAACTTGTACTGGTAAAGTCGTTATCCTGAATAGTGTAATCCTTTCCGCCATTGCAGAATATTCCGGTAAAACGGCCCGACAAGTTGCAATTTTTAACGGTAGCTGTCGAACAATTAATGAAATTGATACCATACCCCGATTTAGGTGTAGCGTAAGAAAAGTCCACATTGTCCACTGTCACATTATGGACCGTGTTCAACTGCAACAGCACCCGTTGTCCGCCACCGCCAAATACAGCAGCCGACTGAACGCTGTTCAGGCCGCTGGCAACATCCTCGATCGTAATGTTCCGGCCAGGCACCGAGGCATCGCCGATAATGATGTCGCGCATATTGCTGATATGCAGCACTGGTCCGGCGACGTGATTGTTGCTGCCCGGCAAATCGCCCCAAACGTTGCCGCTCATGCTGATGCCGCCGGGCAGCTTGCGTTCAGTCAGCCCGTCGAGGTTTACCGTAGGCCAGGACCAGCCTGTGTTTTTCAAATCGTTGTTTGTGATCGTACAGTCGTATCCGCCGGTGACGACGATGCCGCCTTCGCGCCGGTTTCGGATAATGCAGCCGGTAACCGTTACCTCATTGCAATTAGTAGTTTGAATACCCCGGCCATCGAAGTTCGCATCGGGCCTGGACAGGTTCATGGATTTGACGGTAAAACCGGTTACGCCGCTGGCAATAAGCGTGGTGCCGTTCACCTGAGAATTTACGGTAATCAACGCTGTGCCGGCAAAGCCAGGCTGCGTTGTGCCGTCGATGATCACCGGAGCCGTGATCGTAGGCAAGTTGGACAACAGGTTTATCGTCTGGGCGCCGGCGCCGATGGCAAATTCGATCACATCGGCATCGGGGTTGGTATTGGCGTCGGTAATGGCCTGACGGAGTGAGCCCGCGCCGGCATCCAGCGTGTTGATTACCACCAGTGCGCTTTTACCTGTGCCTTGTACTGCCGCGTCGAAAGCGGCTTCATCCGGATCATTGCTGGCAATGTCGAGCGTGGCGCTGCGCAGGCCGGCAGCGCCGGGTGTGAAGGTCACTTCAAATGTGGCGCTGCCGCCCGCCGGAATTGGACTGGCGGGGGTAAGCGCGCCGGTAACCACAAATTCGCCGGCATTCGGACCGCTGAATGAAATGGAGGTGATGGTCAGCGGAGCGCCACCGAGGTTGTTGATGGTAAAACTGCGCGTCAGGCCCGCACCCGTTTTTGCCGTGCCAAAATCCGTAAAGTTGAGCAGGTCCGGCGTAACCGAACCGTCCTCGATCAGGTTATCATTGCCGAGCACTTCAAGTTCCTGAGTAGCCGTAAAAGGACAGCCGGCCGGGGCTGCGCCCAGGAACGGCGTGAAGTCCACCGAAGCGGTCACACCGTTGGGCGGGCCAACCGGCGGAGCGCCGCCGCCGAAGTAGTTATTTTCGGCTTTTATGGTTGCCAGGGCGTTGATAGCCAATGCGGTGTTTCCGGTAAACGAACACTGCTCGACCGTGAGGCCGGTGACGGTAGCGCCCACCTGGAGGCCATCGGTATTGATGGAAAGGTTGGAACACTGCAGCGTGTAGTTGGCGCCGCTATTGAGATCGATGCCGTCCACACGATTTTGTACCGTGATGCTGCGCATGTCAATATTTTGGCAGCCGGCGGCGAAAATGCCCGTGCCGGAAGGTCCGCCGCTGTACGACAGATCCAGGAGTTCAAGCTGAATATCGGTGCAGTCATCCAGGTAAATTGGTCGCTGAACTGCATCCCGGATGTTTTCGCCGGTCAGCAATTGAATCTGGACACCCGGCACCGTATTGTCCCCGATGATCACATCACGGAGGTTGTCGAGGCGCAAGCCACAGTTAAAGTTAGTGCCGCCAAAGGTGGTGCCGCTAACCGACAGGCCGCTGGATGAAAGCAGGTCTTCGAAAAACAGCGCCGGTTCGCCTGTCCCAAAGCCGGTACCGGTCAGGTTGTTGTTTTGCAGGGTATAGCCTTGTCCGCCGGAAATGCGAATACCGCTCCGGCGGCTCTGAACGGCGCAGTTTTGCACGGTAACCGTTTGGTCAAAATCGCCGTTTTCCACCCAAATACCCGTTCCGAAGGGCGTGCCGCCGGAACGGTTGAACTCGACGTTGTCCACGGTGGTTTCGGAAACATTTTCCATGTACAGGACGGCGGCGCTGCTGGTTGCCAAATTGCCGACCGTAGCCAGGGCGCCGTCTTCCAGGGTCAGGTGCCTGCCCGCGACCGAGGCATCTCCGATGACGATGTCTTTCAGGTGATCCACGCGCACGGCCGTTTCGGCGGCGGCGCCGCCAAAAGTGTTGGCACTGACATTGAGTCCGGCCGGCGTATTCAGGCCGTTGAGGTAGAACGCGGGTTCATTATTGCTGGGCCCGGTGCCGCTGAACGTGTTGCTTTGCACCGTGTAGGTTTCTCCTCCGGAAATATACAAGCCGGTGCGCCGGTTATTGATGGAACAGTTCGTAACGCTAACATTTTTGTTGCCGTTGCCGTTTTCCACCCGGATACCGCCTCCGCGCGCACCGACGGCGCTGCTGGTCAAATCCAGACTGTTGACCGTCAGGTCGGCGACCTGGTTGAGGTAGATCACATAATTGGTGCTATTGGCAAGGGTTCCGACAGCCGGCAGGCCGCTCGTTCCGTCTTCCAGCCGGATATCGTCGGCGGCTGCATCGCCGATGGTAAAGTCGCGCATATCCTGGCAGCGGAGCGCGGTTTCGGCAGTTGTGCCGCCGAATGTATTCCCGCTCATGGCAATACCGCCGTCGAGCGTTTTTTTAACGAGACCGTTGAGGCTCACGGCAGCATCGTTGTTCGATATTCCCGTATTGGTCAGGATATTGTTGGTGATGGTGTAATCCTTGCCGCCCGTAATGTCAATGCCCGAGCGGCGGTCGGTGATGGTGCAATCCTTAATGGTGACAGCCTCCATGCCGGCCGAGTTTACCACCCGAAGGCCGACGGCGCGCTGCGCGCCGAAAGCGGAGGAAAGGTCGAGGTTGTCCACCGTTGAATTGCTCACATCGGTAAGCCGCAAAACCTGGTAAAGGGAAGTGTTCTCGTATCCTACCGCGGTCAGGCCCATGCCGTCTTCGAGTTTGACGTTTCCGCCGGTGGCGGCGTCGCCAATGTACAGGTCGCGCATATTTTCAAAATGCACACCCGAACGGCTGATATTGGCGGTTATGGGCACGTTACCGAAGCTATTGCCGCTGACAAGTACGCCACCTGCGAGCGTGCCGGCTTCAACATTTCGAAATTCCAGGGCAAAGTTAGAATTATCGAAGCCGCTGTTGGTGATGGTGTTGTTTTGAACGGTATAGTCCTTTCCACCCCAGCAGGCTATGCCACGGTAGCGGTAATCGGCTTTACAATTCAGGATGCTGATGTTGCGGTCGGCAGGACTGTTGTTTACCCAAATACCAAAGGAATTGTTCGCGGTATTCCCGCCAACGGAGCAGTCCACATCGTCTACGGTAACGTTGCTGACAGTATTCAGGTAGAGCGCACCGTGTAGGAAATTGGTATTGAATCCCTGGCACTGATTCAGACCGGAATTGTCTTCCAATACAATATTAGCACCCGGTACATTTTCGTCTCCAATGAGCAGGTCGCGCATGTTGCTGATCAGTACGCCCAGGTAAAAATTTGGTGCGCCGAAGGTATTCGCACTGGCCAGAATTCCCCCGGGAAGCGCACTTGTAGCAATGCTCTCCAGGTGGAGCGCCGGAAAGCCGCTATTCCCGGCAAGTCCGCCGCTACCAACCAGGTCATTGCCTGTAACCGTATAGTCGCGCCCGCCAACAATCCAGATACCCCGTACCCGGTTGCCGGCCTTGCAATCCTGGATAGCGACATTCATGTTCGTTTTGTCGTTCTCCACCCGAATACCATAGGAATTGCTCTGTCCGGCGGTCGATTTAGAACAGTCCACACTATTAACGGTGACATTACTTACGTTTTGCAGGTACAGAGCCCCCGTTTGGTTAAAATTAAAACCGGCGATTTCATTGAATCCACTGTTGTCTTCAATAATAATGTGTACGCCGGTATTTTCATCACCGATGACCAGGTTGTGCATATTGATCACCTGGAGGCCGAAGTTGCTGTTATCCGCACCGTTTGTCCCGAATGTGTTGCCTTGCGCGAGGATACCCCCTGGCAGGCTGCGTTCCGAGATACCGACCAGGCGCAGCGCCGCAAGGTTTGCAATACCGCAGCCACGCAGGTCATTGTTGCTAACGGTATAATCGCTGCCGCCTTCAATGCGGGCGCCAATGCCCCGGTTGCGCAGATCGCAATTTTCGATCGTCACAGTACCGTTACCATTGCTGTTGGTACCGGCATTGTTTACATAAACACCGTGCGACGAAGCCAGGCCGCCGAGCGTGTAGGAAGCGTCGATATCGTTTACCGTAATATTACTGACGGAGTTTAGCAAAAGCGCCCCCTCAGCAAGATTTATGTTATCGCCACGGATTGTATTAAACCCGCTGTTATCCTCGATTTTAATATGCACGCCGGTAGTGGCGTCGCCGATAACCAGATTGCTCATGTCTTGCACCAGCAACCCGCAATCGCTGAAAACGCCAGCGGCCGTGCCCCAGGTATTGCTGTGTACCAGCACTCCGCCCGGAACCATGCCTTCGCCGATGTTGAGCAGGGAAAGGGCAAACGTGCCTGCTTCGCCGCAGCCACGCAGGTCGTTACTGGTAACGGTGTAGTCTTTGCCGTCGGAGCAATAAATGCCCATCCGGCGGTTCCGTACATCGCAATTCGCCACTGTGATCGCGCCGTTGGAGCCGGTATTGTTAAAGCGGATGCCGAGGCTGATTGTTTGCCCTCCGAGACTGTTGGAGGCGTCCACATTGTCCACTGTCAGGTTGGATACGTTTTCGAAAAGCAGTGGGCCGCGATCCGTAGTGTTGCCACGCACGGTGTTCAGGCCGCTGTTGTCTTCGAGTTTAACATGTACGCCGGTGTTTTCATCACCAACCACGAGATTACCCATGTTCTGGATGCGCAGACCGCCGTCGCTTTCCACGTTGCCGACGGGGTTGCGCCCCCACAGGTTGCCGCTCATTAGCAGGCCTGCGTCCAGGGTGGCTTCCGTCAAACTATTGAGAGTTACGGCGTAGTTGCCGTTGAATCCGGAACCCCGAAAGTCGTTGTTCTGGATGGTCACATCCTTTCCATTCACGACTTGAATCGCACTGTAGCGATTTTGTATGTTGCAATTTCTGATCGTGATCGTGCTGTTGTACGGTTGGTTCGAAATAGAAATTCCGGTTGAATTCCGGTTTGTATTGGTGGCAGACCAGGAGAGGTCCACATTGTCGATAACAATGTTGTTAACGGTAAACAGCGTAATCAGATGCCCTCCGAAGTCCCCGTGTTCGTTCATCCCGCTATTATCCTCGATGATAATATGCGAACCGGCAAGGCTACCGTCGCTGATGAGCAGGTTACTCATGTTGTCGATTCGCACACCCGAGCGACCGGTACCGCCAAATTTGTTGCCACTCACAGCGCCGGCGGCCAGGCCGCCGTCCTCGATATTTAGCAGGTAAATGGCCGGCTCGTTGTTACTCACTCCCGAATTAACCAGGTCGTTGTTTTGAACGGTATGATCTTGCCCGCCATTGATTTGTACACCGCGGGAACGGTTACGGATAAAGTTGTTTAACACCGCAACCTGGTTGCAGTCGTTGAACAAACCACCATAGCCGTTGTAGGTCGAACTTCGCGACAAATCCAACCCCTGGATCGTGATCCCGGTGACGCCGGTGGCAGAAAAAACGGTGTTGTTTACCAGCGCAGGGCCTATTTTCACGTAGGTGGACTGTGTGCCCGATACGAAGCCCGGCTGCGTAGTACCGTCGATAGTCACTGCGTCGGTCAGCGCCGGCAAGGCAGTGGTAATGGCTATGGTAGGCCCCACCCCCGGGATGTTAAATTCGATGACATCCGGGCCGGCGTTGGCGTTGGCGTCGAGAATTGCCTGCCGGAGCGATCCGGCGCCGGTGTTGGCGGTTGTCGTGACAGTGTAGGTCGTTGCCTGCAGACCGCTTGCGGTCAAACCCAACAACAAAGCCGGGAGCATAAACAAGGAACTAATACGGGAAAGTGGTAGAGAACGGGAAACCATAGTTTTTCCTTTAAGTTTTACAAAATAGCGTTGGGTATGTTGAGAATTTTTCCGGTAGCGGAAAACCCGCTCAACATGCCCCGTTAGAGGAAGCAATGCTTCAGCATGAATTTCGACTAAACTATTAGGTAAAAATCTTAAGGTAAGTCCGGTAAAAAATACCGGCAGCCGGCCTGCAGGCCAGAGCATTCAAATGCCAAAAGACTTTCACACGAGATACCTACGGATTACAAAGCAGATTAAACAAGATTCACAAAAGTAGTTACCACCAAACGGCATTCAGGGCATTCCCAACCTAAAGATCGGGTCGTTTGAGCTTAAAATTGGGGCCGTCGGCACACCGTCAACGGCTTACTCCACCGGCGATTTTCCGTAGCGTTCCCGGAACAGGCGCGAGAAATAGTTGGCGCTGCGAAAGCCCACCGAGTCGGCCAGAGCACTGAGATTATCGATTTCGCCGGTTTCAATTTTTTCGCGGGCCACCAACAAGCGGATATCCTGGATATATTCATTCACCGACATACCGGTGCTCGCCCGAATCCGCCGGTACAAACCCTTCCGGCTGGAGAGCATCAGCCGGGCCAAGTGATCGATATTGAAATGTGAATCGGCCATGTGCTCCCGAACGGTTGCTTCCAGCATCAACAGCCATTCCGCATCCGCCGTATGCCCGTCCGCAGCAAAGTCGCCGGCACTGCCGGCCTGTGCGGCTTTCCGGTGCTTGTGGTAAAACCGGCGCAACTTGGCAATTTGACTCAGCAACGCTGCATTCGGCATCGGCTCTGCTTTTTCTTCGGAAAACAATTCATTGAGTTGCTTTTTAAAGCGGTTCATCTCCCGGAGCGCGCCGGCCTGGTCTTCGTGCCGTTGCCGGTATTCGGCCAACAACCGGTTCGACCGGCGCAGCCGGAAAAACAACGCCAGGCAAAGCGCCAGCAAACCTGCAAACAGCAAGATCAATGCAGGCATGGCCGGCATCATCGAAAATTCTGAAATGTTCAAATTCAGCACAGGGCAAAATTCAAGTATTCCCAGGAGCTGAATCCGTCAATCAGGTAGCTGAATCCGTCAATTTTGCTGGAAAAGGGGGAAATCGTAATTCGGAAATCGGAAATCGTGGTGACAGTGAGGGGGTGACTGCAGTCACCCCCTCACTTGGCTCCCTGCCTAGCCAACCAGGAATATGAGCCACCACCCCAAATGGTCACAACTGAGGTTTTGTAAAAAATCAACCCCTCCGGTCTATCCGCTTGGGCCAGTTGGGCACCAGGGCGCGCAGGTCTTCCTCCGGCATTTCGGGCAATTGTGCAACATCCCCAATGGGCGGCAGCAAAACAGCCCGCTCCGAAAATGCCGTCGGCAAATACCGCTCGATCATACGCGCCACCTTGGCGAGCACATCAAAGTAAACCGGCGAAGTAGCGTAGCCCGCTTTGGCGATTTCCTGAAAAAAGGCAATCGGGTCTTTGCCGACTTTGAGCGCGGCGGCGTAGCGTTTGTTTTTCAAAAAAAACTTGGCATGGTCGTCGAAGGAACCTTTCGGGTTCCGGTATTTCCGGAACCAGTCTTTCACCTTGTATTTCCAGCGCTTTGCGGCGACCTGCTCGATGGACAGCACCTTGGGAAACAGGTGCCCCTTGTCCGGACTCGACAGGTATTCGGTGGTGACCACCAACTGGCGCTTGTGCGGTTTGTCTGTCGCTTTGGCTTTGATGCCAAAAAACATGTTGCCGGGCGCCTTTTCCCCCCAACCGCTTTCGAGCGCGGCCTGCGCAAGAATGGCAACGGCGCTGATGCCGGTTTTTTCCTGCGTTTTCAGGGCGAAGGGATAGTATTTTTCCACAAAATCCTTGGGTAAAAGTTTCATCTTCAATCGGATTTTATGGGGTTAAAACTACAAAAATTTAATAGGTTCACCCTTCAAACTCTTTTACGTATGACGTACACAGCCGGCGCTACCCTCCTTTTTTCGAGCCTGTTTCTTTTTTCCTGTAAAAACACACCCAGCGATGATTTTTTGCACGCTGAAATGCCTGAAGCTGAACCGGTTAAGGCAAGCACTACGTTTGAACTGATCCCCGCTGCCCGCTCCGGCATCAACTTCGTGCCCGAAATCCAGGAAAATTTTCAATACAATTTCCTGCTCGACCCCTACGAGTACAACGGCGGGGGCGTGGGCATCCTCGATATCGACAACGACGGCCTGCAAGACCTGTTTTTCACCCACCGCTTTAACGGCTGCCGGCTCTACCGCAACAAGGGCAATTTCCAATTCGAAGACATTTCCGAAGCATCCGGGGTCGCCCAGTTTTCCGGCCTGAAAACCGGCGTTGCGGTGGTGGACATCAACGGCGACGGCCGGCAGGACATCTACGTGTGCAGAACCTGGCTGACCAATTTGCCGGAACGGCGCAATCTGTTGTTTGTCAACAACGGGGACAATACCTTCAGCGAACAGGCAGCGGCCTATGGCATCGACGATCCGTCGCCCTCGCAGTGCGCCAATTTTTTCGATTACGACCTCGACGGCGACCTCGACCTCTACGTCGTCAACCACCCCGTGGATTTCAAAACGATGAACAACATCGACTACCAGCCCAGCCCGGCGGCACCGCTTGCGCGCAGCCAGAGGCCCAAGGATGCATTTGAATCGGACAAGTTGTTCCGGCGCAACCCCACCCCCGGCCCCTCCCCCCGGGGGGAGGGGGGCCAGCCCTCACATTCTTCTTCAGATGGTAAAAATGGGGTTCAACCAAATTCCCGTTTATCAAAAACGGGTTCAACCAACCGAAATCAAGAGAAAAGCCAAAATCAAGCCCCCCTCCCCCCGGGGGGAGGGGTTGGGGGTGGGGTCTACACCGACATTTCCCAAAAAGCCGGCATTCGCAACCGCGCCTACGGCCTCAGCGCCACAACCGCCGATTTTAACGACGACGGCTGGCCCGACCTGCTGGTCGCCAACGATTTTGTAATGCCCGATTTTCTCTACCTCAACAACCGCAAGGGCGGTTTCACCGAAGAAGCCAACCGCTGGTTTGCCCACACCGCCAACCACTCCATGGGCTGCGATATTGCCGACCTGAACAACGACGCCCATCCCGACATCTGCATCCCCGACATGCTGGGCTCCACCCCGCAACGCCAAAAAGAACTCATGAGCAGCATGATCATCGAACGCACCCGCCTGCTTGAAAAACAGGGCTACGGGGTACAGCAGATGCGCAATGTGTTGCAGATTTTCAACCCCACCCCCGACCCCTCCCCCCGGGGGGAGGGGAGTACCCCCTCTGGGAAGTTGAAGTCTGGCAGAGGGCAAGCCCCCCTCCCCCCGGGGGGAGGGGCTGGGGGTGGGGTCTACGCCGAGCTCGGCTGCCAGGCCGGCATTGAAGCCACCGAATGGAGCTGGGCGCCCCTGCTCGCCGATTTCGACAACGACGGCTGGAAGGACCTGTTCATCACCTCCGGCGTGTACCGCGACCTGAACGACCTCGATTTCTTTTTTTACACCGCCGACAGTTTGAAAAAAACCGGTGGAATTACCGAAGGCCGGTTCGAAAGTTTTGAAGCCTTTGCCGGGAAAATGTCCAGCTACCCGGTGCATAATTTCATGTACCAAAATACCGGCGCACTACCGCTGACCGATGTTTCGGCAGCCTGGGGATTAGGCCACAAAGGTTTTTCCAACGGCGCCGCCTATGCCGACCTCGACAACGACGGCGACCTCGATCTGGTCATCAACAACCTGCGCGAACCAGCCTCTGTTTATGAAAACAAAGCCGCACAAACCAATCAAAACCATTGGTTGCAAATCAAATGCCGGGGCACTGCGCTCAACCCCACCGGCACGGGGGCAAAAATTTGGGTGCATGCCGGCGGGCAGGTTTTTTACCAGGAAATGACCCCCATCCGCGGGTTTTACTCGTCGGTTGAGCCCATTTTTCAGGTCGGGCTCGGCGCCATCAAATCCGTCGACCGGGTTTCGATCGAATGGCCGAGCGGTAAATCGCAAGTGCTGGAAGCCGTACCCGTGGACCAACGCCTTGTCCTGGATATTGCCCAGGCACAACCGGGGCGTATTCCCCGCCCTACCCCGCCAGCCGCGATATTCGCGCCGCTTACCGCCGGTATGCTGCCCGAATTTTCCCACCGGGAAAACGACTTCGAAGATTTCAACCGCGAGCGTTTGCTCCTGCACCGTTTTTCCCGTAGCGGCCCCTGCCTCGCCAACGGCGATGTGAACGGCGACGGGATCGACGACCTGTTTGTGGGCGGTGCTGCCGGGCAGCCCGGCGCCTTGTTTTTGCAAAATCCGAACGGGCGCTTCACAACCCTGCCACAACCCGACTTCGAGGCCGATGCCCGGCATGAGGACCGCGGCGCACTGCTGTTTGATGCCGACGGCGACGGCGACCTCGATTTGTACGTGGTGTCCGGCAGCAACGAGGAGGATGCCGGTTCCGATTTTTACCAGGACCGTTTTTATGCAAATGACGGCAAAGGCAGGTTTGCCCGGACGCCCGATGCCTTGCCTAAATTTCATGAAAGCGGCTCGGTCGTGCGGGCATTGGACATCGACAACGACGGCGACTCCGACCTGGTTGTTGGCGGGCAGTTCGCACCGGGAAAATTTCCCGAACCGGCGAAAACGTATCTGCTTCAAAACGATGGGAAGGGGCATTTCACCGCCCTGTCGCCTGCCTCCCCATTGCCGGGCGGAATCTCCGATCTTCAATGCGCCGACCTGGACGGCGACGGCAAGTCCGAGCTGATCACCTGCGGCGAATGGGCTTCAATCCGGGTGTTCCGGATTGAGGGGAAAAACTGCACCGAATTAACGGAAGAATTCGGATTGAACAATAGCCAGGGCATGTGGAACTGCCTGTCGGTCAGCGACCTGGACGGCGACGGCGACCTCGACCTGGTTGCCGGCAACGAGGGCATGAATACCCGGTTGCATGCCACACCCGGCGCACCGCTCCGGCTTTTTGCGCTCGATTTCGACCTGAATGGCAGCATCGACCCTGTGGTGGCCATGGCCCACGAAGGCCGGTATTTTCCCCTGGCCCAACGCAACGAATTGGCGGCACAAATGCCCAACCTGATCAAAACAAAATTTTTGCGCTACCGGGCGTATGCCAAGGCGCCTTTGGAGGAGGTTTTTGATTTGAAAAAATTGCGCGCCGCGCAAAAACTCGAAGTCCGGTATTTGGAAAACTGTTGGTTTGAAAACAAAAACGGCCGGTTTGAAATCCATGCTTTGCCCTGGCAGGCACAGAGTTCCTGCGTAAACAGCATCGTCGTGCGCGATTTCACCAACGACGGGAAGCCGGACCTGCTGTTGTTGGGGAACGACTCCAATAACCTGCCCGAAACCGGGCCCTACGATGCTTCCTTTGGAACACTGCTGGCCGGCACCGGTGGCGGTTGGCAATTCGTGCCAAACCGGCAACACGGCTTGTGGGCGCCCGGCGAGGCGCGGTCCGCACGCATCCTTTCGGCGGCTACCGGCCAACAGATCCTTTGCGCCGGATTTAACAACAGTGCACTGCAGACCTGGACATTTTAAGCATCAGGTGTAAAATAGTTTTGATTATTCTGACAACATTTTGTTTATCCATTGATATATTTGCCGAACATCACCATGACAAAATATTAAACCATACTTCACATGAAAATTCCATTTTGGCTAATTGCCCTGCTCTTCGTAGGCTATTCGATCTGGGCCGTCAACAAATGGCATTGCGTGCAATGTCAGTGTTGCGACGGGCAGACGCCGCCCACCGAAGCAGCAAAAAAAACAAGTGGTGTCCCGCTGTTTAGCTGGAATGCCGACCAACCCGAAGCCGACGCCAATTTTGACGCCTGGAAAAAAGCCCTCATCGGCAGAGGCGGGCAGGGCGACACCTTGCAGATCACCGGTTGGTACCGTGCGGGCGAAACCAACAACAGCAAAGCATCCGACCTGGGGATGGCTCGTGCCGAAGCCCTGAAAGCGATGATGATGCCCGGTGTGCCCGACAGCCGTATCCACCTCGATTCCAAACTGGTGGAAGACAGCCTCGCCGAAGGAGGCCCGGCCCGAGAATCTGCCGGATTTTCCTGGATCAAAATGGTATTGGCACAGGAAGAAGGTGCAATTATCGAATCGGACAACGATGTGACCTTCCTTTTCCCATTTAATTCAACAGAAAAAGACAAGGACCCTGAAGTGGATGCCTACCTGAAAAAACTGGTGGACAAGCACAAGACAACCAGTGCAACATTTGTTGTGGTCGGGCATACCGATAATGTAGGCGAACCCGAAGACAACATCAAACTCGGCATGGGCCGTGCAAAGGCAATCGCCAAATTTTTACAGGACAACGGGATTCCTGCCAGCCGAATTAAGGTCGATTCGAAAGGCGAAGCCGAACCTGTGGCCAGTAACGATACCGACGACGGCCGCCATCAAAACCGGCGCGTCGTGCTCACCACCAACAATTAATTAGTCAAAACAAACTCAACCATGCTTTTCTCTTATATCCTTCTCCATGTTCCGTCTTTTACGGACAACCTGCCGGTTGGCCTGGCGCTTTGTATCGTGCCGTTTATCCTGGGCTGGCTGGCTGCCTACGTCTACCACAAAGTTTCCGCGTTGCGCACTGAAAATACCGAATTGAACGCCAAAGTGAAGGAGCAAACCAATGAGATCACCGAATTGCGCATGAAAATTTCGCAATTGGAAGCTGATCTTGAAAGCAAAAACAATGCGCTGCGCAAAGCCAAAGACGATCTCATCATGTGCGAAAGCGAACGCAACGCCCTGCGCGAACAGACCGGAGGCGACGGCAAATCCAAAGCCGCAGCAAAGGCGCCGGCAGCAAAGGCTGCGCCTGTCCCAATGTTCAACTTCGCCGGTAAAAAATTCAAAAAAGACGACCTTCAAATCGTCGAAGGCATCGGGCCGAAAATTGCCGAACTGCTGAATGCCGCCGGCATCGAAACCTGGGAACAACTGGCAATGACCTCGCCATACCGCCTGCGCGAAATCCTGGACGGCGGCGGCTCGCAGTTCAATATCCACGAGCCGGAAACCTGGCCGCAACAGGCCGATCTTGCCGCTACCGGCAAATGGGACGAATTGAAAAAATTGCAGGATGAACTGGATGGCGGGAAACACTAAACCTGTCAGGTCAAAATTTAAACAAAAACGGCTACGCTGAGGCGTGGCCGTTTTTGTTTAAATTTTGACCTGACAGGTTAGGCATGCTCCACCCGAGGCGCCAACAATTTGTACAACACCGGCGTCACAATCCGCGACAACAACGTGGACGAAATAAGCCCCCCGATCAACACATAAGCCAAAGGCGAATACAACGGATTTTCTTCAATAGCCAGGGGCGTCAAACCGCCGATCGCGGTGAGCGAGGTGAGCAAAATCGGTACGAAACGGATTTCTCCGGCTTTCTGGATCGCGTTGTCGAGCGATTCCCCATCTACCCGCAACTGATTCGTAAAGTCGACCAGCAAAATCGAGTTTTTCACCTCGATGCCCATCAGCGCGATCAGACCCACCACCACCGTGAACGAAAACGGATAACCCGTGATCAACAGCGCCAGCACCGCGCCGATAATTCCGAGCGGAATCACCGACAAGACAATGATGGTGCTCCGGAACGTTTTGAACTCCAGGATCAGCACGGCCAGTAAGCCGAAAATTGTGATCAGGATGATCGTTCCCATGCCGCCGAACGAACGCTGGCTGGTTTCCACTTCCCCGGCAATCACGTAGCGGGTGCCTTTCGGCCAGTCCATTTTTTCGAGGTTTTCCTGAATGGCGGAGTTGATGTCGCCGGCAAAAAAACCGCTTTTCACAAAGGCCGTTACCAGGGTGTAGCGGTCTTTGTCGTAGTGGGTGATGGTGTTCGGCGAGCGGTCGAATTCGAGGGTAGCCACCTGGTTCAGCGGCACAGAAGCGCCCGTCAGGCTGTTCACGTACAGGTTTTTCAACACATCCAGCCCGGCAAATACCGTTTCTTTCGGCAAGGTTACGGTCAGGTTGTAGGCATCGCCGTCGGGGTTGGTGAAGCTGCCCACATTCAGGCCGGCTACCGCAAGGCGCACCATCCGGTCGATCTCCGCAATCGGAATGCCGAGCGAGGTCGCTTTGTCCTTGTTGATCGTTACGCGCAGGTCGGTTTTGATGGTCGCGATCGGGTTGTCCACATAAATTGCCCCGGGAATTCCGGCCACCATTGTTTCCACCCGGCCGGCTACCGAACGCAACGTGTCGAGATTTTCACCAAAAAGTCGCAGCGCAACCGGCGCTTCAATGGGCGGGCCCTGCTCGAAATTTTTCACCGTAATCACTGCGCCGGGCATGTATTTGAATTTTTCCCGGAGTTCGTCGATCAGCGCCACCTTCACCGGCGGCGGGGTGCGTTCCTGCAACTGTACCAGCACCTGCCCGTAGTCGGGACTCTCGTTTCGCGGGATGACGTTGTAGTAAATCCGGGGGTTGCCGCGGCCCACATTCGCCATATAGGAAACGATGCGTGCCGGAGCGCCGTGCCCCGGGTACATGGAGGTTTGCAGTTTTACACCGGGGGTTTCACCCGGCTCCAGGTTTGTTTTTTGCGCCAGCGGATTGGTCTTGATTTCATCGGCCAGGTAGGTTGCGAGCACCGAATCCACCTGGTGCATCACCCGGTTTGTCTGTTCAAAATTGGTGCCCGGCGCCGTCTCGATATCGATGTAAAACATGGGCCGTTCGCTGGCCGGAAACACCGTAAATCCGGCCCGGCCGGCCAGGCTGAGCACGCCTGCAAAAATGGCGACGGCCGCCACCATCGTCCAGCGCGGGTATTGCAAACCCAGGTGCAACAGCGGGGCGTAGGTTTTGGAAATCGCCCATTTCATGCCGCGCAAAAACAAATTGCCACGCGGGTCGTGGTGCTCGGCCAGGAGCCGGCTGCCCAAAAACGGGACGATCGTCAGCGAAACAAACAAGGAGGCCAGCACCGTCGTGACCACCGCCATCGGCAGGCTGCGGATAAAATCGCCGGCCGCTTCGGGCAAAAAAACCAGCGGCAGAAAGGCCAGGATGAGTGTGGCCGTACAGCCCAGCACGGCAAGGCCGATCTGCTTGGTGGCCAGGATGGCGGCCTCCCGTCTTTTGTAGCCTTCGCGGAGCCAGCGTTCGATATTTTCCACGACGACGATGGAGTCATCGACCAGGATACCCAGCGAAATGATCAGGCCGACAATGCTGAGCTGATTCAGGGAATAGCCCAACTGGTCGAGCGCAAACAAGCCGATGGAGATGGACAACGGAATGGAGATCATCACCACCAGCGAAGCCCGGGTGCCCAGGGGCAGCAGCGTGAGCAACACCAGCAAAATGGCGATGGCAAAATCTTTGGAAAACCGCCCCAGGCGCTTGTGCACCGAGTCGTTTTGGTCAAACACCTTTTTAAAATCCATATTGGCCGGCAAGCCCGATTGGTAGGTAGCCAAAACGCGGTCGACCTCCTCGCCCACATCAAAAATATTCTGTCCGTTTTTCATGCGCGCCGTAACCAGCACACAACGTGCACTGTTGAAGCGGGTAAAATGCCGGGGCTCCTCATAGGCGAAGTTCACGTCGGCGAGGTCTTTCAGGTAAACGATCTTTCCGTTGTTGGCAAAAACGATCGTGTTGCGCACTTCATCGATATGCTCGTAGTCGCCGCTGGTTTCTATAAAAAACTGGCGCTCGCCAACATTGACCGAACCACCGGGAATCGAAATATTTTCACTCTGCAACGCGCCCAATACCCGGCTTACCGGGATGCCCTCGGCGGCCATGCGTGGCAGGTTAAGGCTAATGCGTACTTCGCGTTCGGGAAAACCGTAGGTATCCGCGCCTTTGAGGCCGGTAATCTTTTCGAGCATATCCTCCAGCCGCTCGGCTTCCTGCCGCATTTGATCCCAGGAGGCATTTTCCGAAATAATCGCCATTTGCATCATGGCTACATCGGAGGCGGAAAACCGCTGGATATCGATCCGGTAAATATCCTGGGGCAGGTCGGAACGCAGGGCATTGATTTCCCGCACGACCTCCTCGTATTTTTTGTCGGGGTCCTGGCCGTGTTTGAATTCGAGGGTGAGCACCATCAGGCCGTTGGACGATACGGAACGCATCCGGTCAATATTTTCCAGAGCGCCGAGTTTGGCCTCCACTTTGTCGACAATTTTATCCTCGATCTCAGCCGGGCCCGCGCCGGGGTACAACATGATAATGGTAAAACCCGGCGCTTCAAATTTGGGGTCTTCCGCCCGGGGCATATTCAGCAAGGAGCCGATGCCCAGGGCCATAACAGCCAGAAACACGATGAAAGTAAACTGGCTGTTTTTAACGGAAAATTCGGCAATTTTCATGGCGGATAGATTGTATTTGGACTGATCGGGTCAGTTGTGTTTTTTTTTAGAACCAGGTAATTTCACCGGTTTGTTACCGCTTCCGGTTTGGCTTTTTCACCGGCTTGTTCCATTTTTTTTACTTTTTTCTTTTCTGTCAAATACGGCGCACCGGAGGTGATTACTTCGGTAGTTTCGGGCAGGCTTTGGGCCAACACGGCCAGGCTGCCTTCGAGGAAGGCCACCTGAACGGGAATTTTTTGTACACTTTCGCCATCCGGTTGCAGTGCAAAAACAAAGGCTTCAAGCCCGTCGCCTTCGATGATAGCCTCCACGGGAACCACGGCATAGCGGCGGGCCTGTTGGGGCGCAATATCAACCTGCGCAAAGAGCCCCGGCGCAAAGCGCTTGCCCTGCGGACGTATGCGGATTTCCACCGGATACAGGCCATTGGCAGGGTCGGCAGCAGGCGCCAGGTCGGATACCCGGCCTTTGAATACCGTGCCTGGATGAGCATCCATCGTCACTTCGGCAGACATGCCGGTGCGCAGGCGGGCCCAGTCGCGGTCGCTGACATTGACCTTTACCACCCAGTCATCGGTGCCCGTTTCGAACAACACGAAGACCGGAGTGCCCGGGCCGGTGATCTCTCCGGCATTCATCAGTTTTTTGATGATCTTGCCGCCGCGCGTGGCGCGGATTTCGGCATATTGCTGGTTGAATTTGGCGATGCGCACACTTTCTTTGGCCACATCGCGGCCGGTCGTGGCATTTTGCAGGAGTTCGAGCGTTGCGCTGCTGTCGCGGTACAGGCCCTCCACCCGGGCCAGGTCGCGTTCGGCTTTGAGCAGCGCCTGGTTGGCCTGGCTCACCTGGGCGTCGATTTCCGTCTTATCGAGCGACGCGAGCAGTTGCCCCGGGCGCACGGCGGCGCCTTCGTCGACATAAATTTTAGTAATCACCCCGCCGATCTTAAAGGCCAGGCGTTGCTCGGCTGAACTGGTCAGCACACCGCTGGCATGGACGGGCAAATCAATCAGTTTGGATTGTACGTGTGCCGTATACACGGGGATGCGTTCGTCGGCCGGATTTTGGGTTTCCGATTTTGTCGGTTCTGCTGATGAGGGGCCGCAGCCGCCAAGCAGGTAAATGAGGCCGGTGATGGCAGATGCGACTAGGAGAACCGGAGCGAGGGTTTTAATTTTTATATTTTTCATGATTTTTCTATTTTTTTCCCAGGCCTGAAGGCCTGGGCGGAGAAATTTTTAGATCGCTTTTCTTCTTTGCCAGAGGCAATTGGTTAGAATTTGAAGCTATTCTTAGCCCAGGCCTGAAGGCCTGGGCGGAGTTTTCGCGATCTAACAGATCGCGTTACTGGCCGGCAGCTTTTTGCAGCGCCGCTTCCTTGATCAACACATCCGACCAGGCCAGCAGCACCTGCAATTCTGCCGTGGTAAGGCGGTTTTCGGCGTCAAGAAATTCTACCAGCAGCGCCTGATTTGCGCGGTACTTGTTGTTAATGATGCGAAAACTTTCCACTGCGGCACGCCGGCCTTGTTGGGCGGTAGTCCAGGCATTGCGGGCATTTTCCAGTTCGTTCCAGGCCTGCGTCACTTGAAATGTAATTTGTTGTTGCGCTTCGCTGTGTTGTTGCCGGAGTTTTTCGGATTCGATCTGCGCCTGCTGGATTTTACTTTTGGTTTGGTTGCCGTTGAAAATGGTGTAGTTCAGCCCAACCTGGACCAGGCCGTACATCTGGTCCTCATTAAACTTGTAGCCAAAACCCTGAAAGCCGAGTTGGCCGCCGATAAATGCTTCCGGAAGCATACGTTTGGCTTCGTTGAGCCGGACGGCCGTTTCGGCGGCAGCCTGCCCCGCCAGCAAGGCTTCCAATTCGTGGCGACTGCCAAGTGCACCCCGAATCATTTCGGAGCGGTCGTAGGCGCGTACCGATTGGAGGAGCATGGTTGTATCGACGATTACGGGTTCCTGCAGGTCCCTGTTTAGCAGAAAATTGAAGTATGCCCGGGCCGTATTTTGCCGGCTTTGCAGCTTGAAAATTTCATGTTCGACCTTGCTCAATTCGTAGTCGGCAGTAGCCACAACATCCCGCGTAGCCACGTCATTATCCACCAGCGATTGATTGAAGCGGCGCAGTTCGCGGAGGGCTTTTTGAGAATTGATCCAGATTTTCTCGGCCTCAAGTGCCTTCAGGTACTGCAGGTAAGCCTCCGTGATCTGGTAGCGGAGTTCATGTTCGTACGCAGCTTTTTGCGCCGTTTTGCTTTGCACCTGGAGTTGTTTGATTTGCCGGTTGTACTTCAGATCGGAATTGAACAGCGGGTAGGTTACATTCAGGTAGGTTTCATGAAAATTGTCGGGCAAAAAGCGCTCGTTTACGTTGCTGATCTGTGGGAACTGGTTGGTTTGGGTGAGTTGGTTGAGGGTGCTGTAGACCGGATTGAGCAAATCGCCAACCGGAATGTCGATGTCCCGCCCCCCGGCCGACCGGGTGTACGTGGCCTTAAACTGCACCGTCGGGTAAAACAGGCTGCGCGCCTCCCGCATGGCCTCCATGCTCCGTTGCAAATCGAGGTTTTGTTGTTGCAGTGCCAGGTTGTTGGCCAGTCCGGATTCGATGTAGGCTTCCAGAATTGGAGCGGGCTGGGCTTCCGCAACAGTGCATGCGAACAAGGCAAGCAGAAGTTGGGTGGAAATGAGAAGTTTTGTTTTCATAGTTTACAATGTTAGAATACTGAACAGTGTTTAGTGCCGGGCACAAAAAAAAGCACCTGCACGGTGCGATTCCATCAAAAGCTGTTGAATGGTTGGTTGGGGCGGGTGAACCGTATTTTTCTTCGTATGATTGACCGGAGCAACAGGTAAAACGTTACAAGCTCTCCGCCATTTTTACGATCATGGTAAATGACTTTTTCGCCAGTTCTTCGCGTTTTTCCTCAGAGTACATGCGCATGCGTTCGCGCACAAAGAGCGAGACCAAACCGTGGGCGTGGCACCACAAGGTATAGGCAATCGTTTCGGTATCGGTACTCTTGAAATAGCGTTGATCGACGCAGGTCTGCACCGTTTCCACAAAAAAAGAATGTGTGGCCAGGCCAAGCTGCCAACATTCCTGATTTTCAATGTATTCCATAGGCGCCCGGGTAATAAACAGCAGGTCGTACATATCCGGATGCTTCATCCCAAAATCGATATACCGACGACCGAATTCAACCAGGCGTTCCCAGGGGTCTGCAATCCCGGCAACCGGCATGAGGTGATCCCGCTTCAGTGCCGCCGCTTCAAACTGGAGGGCAAAAAAGAGTTCGCTCTTGTCTTTAAAATACAAGTAAATCGTGCCGGGGCTGTACTCGATGGCCTCGGCAATATTCCGGATACTGACGCCATCGTAGCCGCGCTCCCGAAACAGCTGCAAGGCCGCATCGAGTATGCGCTGCCGCATGGCTTCTTTTTCCCGTTCTTTTCGTTGTGTAATTCCCATGTCTGCTTTAGTATGACGCAAATGTACTAAACAATGAAAAAATAATGAACACTGTTTAGCAACAAACGTTCTTTAATGAATATTTTTTAACTTTGGACAAATCGGCCCCAACCGGCTTTAATCCACAACAGATTGTAAAGCAGTCCCATATCATTTATTTAATACACGTCCGAAAAACTGATTTTACCATGCAAGGAAGACCTCCCACCGATGAATTTTACGAACGGTACGTTGCCGGGCCATCAGAGGAATACCGGCAAACTATCGGCCCGGCCGAGCACCTCGATGCAGAAGCCTTCGATCAATTTGTTGGCCGGCTCAAGGATTTTCGCAAGTTGTATCCCAACATTACCTTTTGGCAAATTGTAGACTTCAAGACGTTTCAGGTTGTGCACAGCGATGGCGATTTGGACGTGTTTGGGCGCCCCTTTGTTACGTTTAAAGACATTTTCCGGGTTATGCACCCCGATTATTTGCTCCCGTATTTGCGTTGGCGGACGGCGGCATTCGATTTGATCTATACGCAAAAAGTAACGCCGGAGCCTTTGAATGTATCCTACCGGTTCGGTATACCGCTGAAAACCAGAGCTGATGCGTTTTTTTGGTTTACCATGAATTCAACCATTGTTCAAATTGACAATCAGGGCCGGATCGTGACCATGTTGCAGACATTTTACCAGGAAAGCCGGTGGTCTCCCCGGAATCTGCGCCCGGTGGAGGCGGGTTTGAACATCCGTGCAACCGGACATTCGGACATTGAAAACCAGATCATCACGCAATTGTCGTTGCAGTTGATTGATGAGTTTACCAATGCCGAACTTGATTTGCTGGCGCTGTATGCTTCCGGGAAAACGAATGATGCGATCCAGGCGGCAAAATCCTGGTCGAAGCATACCCTGCATGAATACAACGCCAATTTGTTGCGCAAGGCAAAAAAATTGTTTGTGTATGATTTCCGAAGTGCCCGGAACTTTGCGGAGTACTGCGCTGAAAAGGGCTATATTAAGTTTAGCTAATCACCTTCCCCCGAAGTAGGGGTAGGAGAACAGGTACAAGCCTGATAACTTTGCAACATCAATTTTAACACGCTTAATTTTCGTTTTCAAATTTGGCAGAACTGCACGTCTTGATGAAGGCGGGCAGTTTTGATTTTAGGCCTTCCCTGCAAACTTTTCCGAAGCATTAAAACAACCGCCGGCCGTCAGGCCGCCTTTTCGCGCTACCATGACGCCATAACGGATGTGGTGGATGCCCGCTTTGCTGTGTGCATCGGGATTGATGCTGATTTTTATTCCCCGCGCAAGAGCCTGCGGGATGAGGCTCCAGTCGATATCGAGCCGGTACGGGTTTGCATTCAATTCGATGGCCACCCCGTGTTTTGCGCAGGCATCGAGTACCGCCTCCCAGTCGAGCGGATACCCCTCGCGGCTCAGCAGCAACCGGCCGGTCGGGTGGCCCAGGATCGTTGTGAACGGGTTTTCAACGGCGCGCAGCACCCGTTCGGTCGCTTTCTCCCGGGTCATTTTCAGGTTGCTGTGCACGGAAGCGATCACAAAATCAAATTTGCGGAGCAGGTCATCTTCGTAGTCGAGCGCGCCGTCATTCAAAATATCGCTTTCAATACCCTTGAGGATTCGGAAGGGCGCCAGTTCGGCGTTCAGAGCATCAATTTCTTCCATTTGAGCCAGCACGCGGTCGGGTTTTAATCCATTGGCATAAAAGGCCGACTGGCTGTGATCGGTGATGCCGATGTATGCATAGCCCAACTCGCGCGCATAAGTACACATCTCGCGCAAGCTGTGCAGCCCGTCGCTCCAGGTCGTATGCACATGCAAAACCCCGCGAATATCCTGCTCACCGATCAACTCGGGCATCGCGTTTTTCAGGTCCAGAACGCCGCCAGATTCCCGCAATTCCGGCGGGATATACGGCAAGCCGGCTTTTTCAAACACCTCCTGTTCGGTGCGCAGGCCTTTAAATTGGAGGCCTGGGCGGGCTTTCACAAAGGCATCGATAAAGGCGGGGGCGCCGGTCAGTTTGAAAAGTTTGGAGCCAAACTCTTCGGCCAGGCAACGGTGCAAAAGCACTTCGGTATTGCTTTCCAGCCGGGTATGGTACACGCCGTTGTTTTCGCGTTCCAGTTGCAGGGTTTGGCCGTCGAAAGCGGGGGTAAGTTCGCCGTTGAAACCGATGAGCAGCTCCAGCCGGGCTACCACCGGGCAGCGGCGGCGCAACTCCCCCACCGGACTTACGAAGGCGCCGGGGAGTTTGCCGGTAAGCCAGGCGCCGACAAAATCGGCCTCCGCTTCGGCGGCATCCAGGTGCAGCTTGTCTTTGCTGCGCAGGTAATATTCGAGTTTGCGTTTGAGGTCGTCCTGGGTTTTCAGGCCAAAACCTTTGTATTCCACCAGCCGGTTTTCGTTGCAGGCGTACAACAATTCGCCGATGGTTTCGATGCCCATTTCCCGCCAAACGGCCCGCACTTTTTTGGGCCCGAAGCCATTGACCTGCAACATATCGGCAACGCCCGCCGGTGTTTGCGCGCGGGCTTCCTCCAGGGCCTTCATTTTGCCGCCGGCGAGCAACTCGCGGATTTTCCCGCTGATGGCAGCGCCGATCCCCTTGATGCCCTGGATTTCGGCGTCGCTAAGGTCGGCCAGGGGGCGATCCAGCTTGCGCAAGGTGAGGTAGGCATTCCGGTAAGAGCGGATTTTGAATTCATTCTCCTCGTGCAATTCCAGCAGATTGGCAAGTTCATCAAAGGCGTTTGCAATTTCTTTATTCGACATGGTGGGCTGTTGGTTGTTGGTTGCCGGCAAAGGTAACAGGAAGGGCAAACCGGGTGAAAAAAATATGGCGCATATTCCCTGTCGGCTGTAGTGTCGGTGTGACTCGAAGTCTATTGTCGTCAACTTAGCGTACACTCCTCAATGGAACGCGGATGACACCGATCCCGCTTTCAGCGGGAACACGGATTTACACTGATTTTTTTTAAAAAATCTGCGGCAATCCGCGTTGTTTACGTCCGCGTCATCCGCGTTCCAATTTGCTAAGTTGACGACATTAGACTCGAAGCCACGCCGGCACTTGAATTCGCTGCAAAATCCGGTCTTTGGGTACGCGCTGTTCACCTGTTAAAATCTGTTGCTCGTCGAAGGGCTTGCAACGTCGGCTGTGATTACCGGACTAATAGGCACGACACCTGCAACAAACCGGCATTCCGGGGTGTCCAACCGAACCGGATAACAACGCGACCGCACACCATGAAGCATCTTTTGAAACTTACCGCTTTTTTACTGCTAAGCCCTTTTAACCTGCCTGCCCAGCCGACTGCGGCTCCCCAGTCTCTTTTTGAGAAACTTTCGCCCACCGAAAATGCCCCCATTACGCTGACCACCAATTTTACCGCTCTGAAGCAAGACAAAAAAATGATTGACTACCAGGACGGTTTGCTCAGCGGGGCCGATGGAAAAACCTATCATATTGGTGTACGGCCACGCGGAAAATTTCGGCGGCGCATTGCAGAAGTTCCACCACTTAAATTAAAAATCAAAAAGAAACTGCTGGCAGAGGCCGGGCTCGTTGATTCCCTCAACGAAATAAAACTCGTGTTGCCGACCACCATGGATGAAAATGGGAACGAACTGGTGATCCGCGAGTATCTCGTTTACCGAATGTACGAATTGGTAAGCCCGTATGCGGTGCGTGCCAGACTTGTCAATTTAACGATGATCAACACCAATCCGGACAATAAAAATCCACGAACATTCATGGCAAAAGCCATCTTGCTGGAAGACGAAGAGGAAACAGAAGCCCGCCTCGGTGGAAAAATGATCGAAGACCACTTCGGTATGACCATGGATAGTTTGCAGCGCGAACAGGCAGCACTGATCACTGTATTTCAATTCATGATCGGAAATACCGACTGGAACATTGCCGAACACCGCAACCTGCGCTTCCTGCGCCTGCCGGCAGGCGACCTGGTGCCCATTCCGTTTGACTTTGACTTTTGCGGCTTTGTCAATGCGCCCTATGCAACGCCAAAAGCTGAAACCGGCCTCCGCAATGTGCAGGAACGCCACCTGATGGCCGACGCATTGCCGGTGGAATTCATAAAGGCGGCAGCCCGAAAAATTCAACAACAACAGGAAGCATTCCGCCGCCTGTGCCGTTCGGGGCTTTTACCGGAAAAAAGCAGCCGCTCGGCAGAAAGTTACCTGGAAAGCTATTTCAAGGAAGCGAATTTGTCTGACGTCGGGGAATAACGCAAGTATTCCGGCCGATACTCAAAAGATTGGGGTACTGGCCCTATTTTTGCCGCCTGATTTTGATTTTCAATCAACTTGTTCTGAAACTTATAATCTTCGGCAAATGTCTCTTTCTTATTCAATTAAACTATTTGGCGCCGGTTGCTTTTTGCTTTTTTTTGCCGGCAGCCTGCATGCACAATCTTTTGAAGGTTCCCTGAAATTTGAATGGCGTACGGTAATTGTCAACCCGGATTTGCGCAAGCAGATGGAACAGCCTTTCGAATCTGTAGCGGCTGCCGCCAACTCGGAAGCCAACCAAAAAGCGCTGAAGCAAATCCAGGAGGGAATGACCCAGCCCGGCGTAAAAGAGCGCCTGGAAGCAGACCCGGAATACCAGAAAATGCTGAACGATCAGATCAATTCGATGCGTACGCAGCAACAGGGCGCCGGCGCTGCACTTGACCAGGTCAATACGTCGAAAATGACCATGTCGGTCAAAGACAGCAGCATACTTATTGAAGGGAAGGGCCGGCATTTATCGCAAAAGTCTACCTATTTGAATTCACTCTTCCTGAAAGACTCGCTCAAAACATACCAGTTTGACCATGTTGAAAAAACGTACCGGGAGATGGCCTTCATTGTTGATTCCGCCAGCCTTGCCGGAACGATCACCCGCGTACGGGGCGACTCGGTCATCCATGGCTTTGCCTGCGAAAAGTTTGAGTTTTCAATCGACAGCACGCAAAACGGAAAAGTCAGCGGGTACATGTGGGTAGCCCCTGAACTTGCGCAGCTGAGCGGTATCTGGGCGCAAATTCCCGACATGGGCTTCTTCCGTCAAGTGGCCGGTTTCCCGGTTCACATCGTTCTGCGCCAGGAATACTCCCAAGAGGACATGTTCGACGCATTCACCCTGCGCATGGTGGAAAAGGAAAAATTTTCCGCCGAAAAATTCAAATTGCCGGCCAAATACGACATGCAGGAATAATTGCCGCCGGATTGCGATTGGTTCACCCGGCTTCATTTCCGAAAATTTTACCGTAAAACCGAAGCCCGAATAAGCTCATCCCGATAAGGTGAACCAATCGTAATTCGTAAATCGTAATGCGTAAATCGCAATCACGTGCTTTCCACATAAAACATATCCACTTCCCCGACGTGCTTGGCCGGAAAGCGGCCGCGGTACGTGCAGGCGAAATCCGCTTTTACAAGCGCATGGGTAGCTTCGGAAATATTGATGCGGCCGCCCTCGCACATTTGCTCCATTCGGGAAGCAATATTGACCGTCTCCCCCCAAATATCATAAGCCATCTTGCTACTGCCCACCACGCCGGCAACCACATGCCCGGTATGTATCCCGATCCGGATATCAAAGGGGTAATTGAACTGCTCCAGCTTCAGATTCCGGTGCCTGGAAACGAACGCGCGGATGTCCAGCGCCGCCTGCACGACTTTGACCGCATGGTTTGGGTCGGGCACCGGAATTCCGCCGGCACACATGTAACTGTCGCCGATAATTTTGATCTTCTCCAATCCGTGCCGCCGGATAATGGTGTCGAATGCCCGAAAATAAAAGTCAATTTGGTCGACGAGGTCTTCTGCGCTCAACGTGCGGGCAAAGGCAGAAAACTCGACAAAATCGGTAAACATGACCGTCACCTCCGCACAACTTTTAGCCTGTACAAACCCCTTTTCTTTAAGCTCCTGTGCAGTTTCTTCCGGAAAGATATCCAGCAACAAACTGTCCGCCTTCTGGTGTTCCTCGCGCACCATATCCAGCAGGGCGTATTTGTTGCGTAAAAAACTTTCCATCAGGAAATAGGCTACTGCGGCTGTAAAGGCGAAGTTGAATTCGAAAAACAGCAGATGCACGGCATCCGGCAAATTGCGGGTATCCGGCTGGGCATAATATTCCCAAACGCCGGCAACAAAAAGGGTGAGTAAAAAACAAAAGAAAAAAATACGCGACGTCCGCAAGCCGCCAAACATCATGGTACCCAGGGGCGCCAGGAAAGCCGCCAGCACCACCCCGCTACCGCCGGTAAATCCACCGTGGGTGATTTGGGAAATCAGGGGCAGCATCAGGGTCAGGACCGATTGCACATTCCGGAAAATCCGGAATCGCCCGCCTGTTTTGAAATAATAGAGATTCACCGAGGTCGCCAGGAGATACGCCGCTGTCGTCCACCACAAAAAACCCTGTCCGAAATACCAATAGGTCAGGTTGAATAAAAAATCGAGCATGGCGATCAGCCCGACGATGGTCAGTGCCAATGTCCGGTACTGGATTTCCTCCAGCGACAAATGGCTGTAGCCAAAATACCGGCTCATTTTTTTGCGAAGCAAAGCAGGCAGCATAGGGCAAACATAAGCATTGTTGTTGGCTGTTGACTCCTGGTTTTTGGCTGTTGGCTATTGGCTGCACTCAGGTAGTGAAGTTTCAATTCAAGAGGAACAACCAACAGTAAACAGCAAATCGCCAAGAGCCAACTTTCATTGCCGGCCATACAACAGCCAGGCAAAGGCGCCGATCCAGGCCAATAAAATCAATTGTAAAAACCGGTCGCGAAGCAAGGCCCGTGTGGGCGACTCGGTTCGATTGAACACAAGGGCCAGCTGGAGATACCGCAGGATTCCGACAACGACAAAAAAGGCCGTGTAGAAAATGTTATTGGTTCCAAGTCGCAGGCTTACTTCCGGCGAAAAACAATACATCAGGTAGGCCACGATAGCCACCGTTGAGCAGATGGTAATGCTCACATCCAGAAAAGGCAGGTTGTAGCCCTCCAGGGCCCGCCGGAAGCTGTGCCCCCCGGTTACAATCACATACTCGCCCCGCCGTTTGGCCAGACCCAAAATGAGCGCCAGCAAAAAAGTCATCACGATAAGCCATTGCGACACTTCCACTCCCGTCACCACACCGCCGGCAAGCACCCGCAACAAAAAGCCCATGCCGATCAAACTGACATCCACGATGGCAATATGTTTGAGCCAAAAGCTGTACAGCGCATTAATGGCCACGTACACCAGGCCGATCAGCAGCATGGCCGGGCTCAACCAGGCCGCCAACAGTACACCACCAAGCAACAAAAGCGCCAGCACAAGCATCGCACGCCTCGGGCCGATCGCACCGCTGGCGATCGGGCGCCGGCGTTTGTCGGGGTGGTTGCGATCCTGCGGAGCGTCCACCAGGTCGTTCAAAATATACACGGAAGATGCAATAAACGAAAAGGCAAAAAAGCCGAGCAAAGCCTGTTGAAGCACAGGCCATTCGTCGAGCCGCGCTGCAAAAAAAGCCGGGATAAACAAAAACAGGTTTTTTACCCAATGCTCGATACGGATAAGCCGTAAAAAACTGCGCATAGACATCCCGCGAAGGTAGGAATTTTGGTCATTGGTTATTGGCTGCCGGTTAGCAAACCCGCCAGCACTTCCGGGTAATGCCGGTGCTCAAGCGCCAGTACCTTGGCAGCAATTGTTTCGGGGGTATCTGCCGGATCGACCGGACAACGCGCCTGAAAAATAACAGCCCCCTCGTCGTATTCCGCATTTACGTAGTGGATCGTGAGGCCGGTTTCGGTTTCGCCGGCCGCCTTCACCGCCTCGTGCACATGATGGCCGTACATGCCCTTGCCCCCGTATTTTGGCAACAATGCCGGGTGAATATTGACCATCCGGCCCTTGTAAGCCCCGACGAGGTAGGGCGGGATCAGCCACAGAAAACCGGCCAACGCAATAAAGTCAATCCGATGCTGCGCCAAAATGTCGAGCAAGTCCTCGGTTTCATAAAACATGGTGCGGTCGATCACCAACGTGGGAATACCGTGCTCCGCAGCCATACCCAGCACCGGAGCCGTTTTTTTATTGGAAACGACCAACGCAACCCGCACCTCCGGACTGGCTTTGAAATACTCGATGATCTTCCGGGCATTACTGCCGCCGCCCGAGGCAAAAATGGCTAGGTGTTGCATAGTTCAGTGGATTGGTCGGAACAAACATAAAAGTGAAAGTATAATCCGCACAGCAAAAACACGTTTCTTTGCTTCATTGTAATCAAACCTGTTTAATCCTGCCTTCTTATGGACACATATCTCATCATCTTGATCATGCTGGTTGCAAGCGCCATTTGCGGCTTGTCGAACAAACCCGGTGAAATTGGCGCCGAAGATGAGTAAAAATTAAATCCAACCGGCGCAGGCGCTGCATTCAAAATTTCCCCTGTGATCTTGAATTTGTTCCATCAAACGCCATGACAAAAAACAAATCCATCCTGGTTACCGGCGGCGCCGGTTTTATTGGCAGTCATACCGTCGTAGCGCTTGCCGAAGCCGGATTCCGGCCGGTCATCATCGACGATTTTTCCAACTCGGAACAACGGGTGCTGGCAGGTCTTCAACAGATTCTCGGCTACGCGGCGCCCTGCTACCCGCAAAACTGCAATGATGCCGCCACCCTGCGCACCATTTTTCAAAAAGAAAACATTCAGGGTGTCATCCACTTCGCCGCCTTCAAAGCCGTCGGCGAGAGTATGGCCGAACCCCTGCGCTATTACCACAACAACCTGGGCTCGCTGATCACCCTGCTGGAAATACAACTGGAAATGGGTGTGCCGGACCTGATCTTCTCGTCGTCCTGCACCGTGTACGGCGAACCGGACACACTGCCGGTCAATGAACTGGCCCCTGTAAAACCGGCGGTTTCTGTGTACGGAAATACCAAACAGATCGGCGAGGAGATCCTGCGCGACACCATAGCCGCCGGCAAGCCGCTTAAAATCACCAGCCTCCGGTACTTCAATCCGATCGGCGCGCATCCTTCGGGGCAGATCGGCGAACTCCCGCTCGGCGTGCCCGGAAACCTGGTGCCCTACATCACCCAAACCGCCGCCGGGCTCCGCGAGCAGCTCACCATCTTCGGCAACGACTACCCCACGCCCGATGGCACCTGCATCCGCGATTACATCCATGTGATGGACCTCGCTGAAGCGCATGTGGCCGCCTTGCAGGCCTTGCAAAACCGGGCCGCGCAACACCATTACGATGTTTTTAATGTCGGAACAGGCCGGGGAGTCAGTGTGCTGGAACTGGTGCACAATTTTGAGTCGGTGCTTGGCAAGCCGTTAAATTACCGGATCGGGCCGCGCAGGCCGGGCGACGTGACGGCCGTGTACGCGGATGCAACAAAAATACAACAGGAACAAGGTTGGACCGCCAAACGCAGTTTGCGCGAAGCGCTGGAAGACGCCTGGCGTTGGGAGCAACGATTGCTGGAAACGGCCGGTTAAAAAATTTGCTCCACCGGGATTTTCAGGCCGGGCAACACGGTTGATTCCACCACACCCGACTCAATGCCGAAGGAAATCAACTCGTAAACCTGACCACTGAGGCCATACACCTCCACGGCCCGGTTTTTGGGATCAACAATCCAGTATTCCTGTACGCCAAACCGGCTGTACAATTTCATTTTGTCGCCGCGGTCGGTCTTGAACGTGCCGGGGGAGAGAATTTCAATGATCAAATCCGGCGCACCTTCCACGCAATTTTCCGTGACAATGGCCGATTTTGCCTGCGAAACAAAAAGGATGTCGGGTTGGGTCAGATTTTCTTCGTCAAAAATGACGTCGAAAGGGGCATAAAAGCATTCGCCGAGTTTTTGTGTGGAAACAAAGTTTTCTAAAATCTTAAAAACCTGGCGCGAGCTGCGCTGATGATCGGCTGAAGGGGAGGAGCGTTTCACAAGTTCACCGTTAATTAATTCATAGAGAAAACCTTCTTCCAGGGTATCCATTTCCATGAATTCCTGAACTGAAAGTTTCCCAATGGCAGTTACCGACATAGTTTGAATAATTTAGTGACTACAAATTTACGCAATGCAACGCAATGAATCCATCAAAAAACTCCGGTCCGGCGCCTTTGATCTGTGCATCATCGGCGGGGGCGCATCGGGGGCCGGTTGTGCGCTCGACGCTGCGCTGCGCGGCCTGAACGTTGTTTTAATCGAAAAAAACGACTTCGCGTCGGGCACCTCTTCCAAAAGCACCAAACTCATTCACGGCGGGGTGCGCTACCTCGAGCAGGCTTTCAAAAACCTGGATTTCGCCCAGCTCCGGCAAGTGCACCACGGGCTGCGCGAACGCCATACCCTGCTCGCCAATGCCCCGCACCTGGCCCGGCCGGTGACGCTGGTAACACCTGTTTTCAGCTGGCTGGAAGGCCTGTACTTCCGGATCGGGTTGTGGATTTACGACCGGATTGCTTCGCGCAACGACAGCCTGCCACCAAGCCGGTGGCTCAGCCGCAAAGCCGCCCGCCAACTGTTGCCCGGCCTCACCGAACGCCTGCACAGCGCCGTTTGCTATTCCGATGGCCAACTTGACGATGCCCGCTACTGCCTGGCACTTGCGCAAAGCGCCGCCGAAGCAGGCGCCACGGTGCTGAACTACGTGGAGCTTTCAAATTTTGAAAAAAATGACCGGGGGCAAATCATTGCGGCAACCCTGACCGACCGGCTCCATCCCGGGCAGTACCGGGTGCAGGCCCGTTGTTTTCTGAACTGCACCGGCCCGCAAGCCGACCATATCCGCCAACTGGCCAATCCGTCGGCCCACCCCCGCATTCGCCCGTCAAAGGGCGTGCACCTCATGCTGCCAATTTCGGCATTGGGCAGCCCTGATGCCGCTTTGCTTATTCCGAAAACACCCGACGGACGTGTGGTTTTCGCCATTCCTTTCGACGGCAAACTGATGCTCGGCACCACCGACCAGGGCTACCCTACCCCGGACCGTGAACCCCGCCTGGAAGCTGCCGAAGTCCAATTTTTACTGGAAACGCTGCAACCGTACCTGCAAAACCCGGTCGGCCAAACCGATGTTTCCAGCGGCTTTGGCGGCCTGCGCCCTTTGGTCATTTCCACCGAACGGCATTTGAACAAATCCACCAAAAAACTACTGCGCGATCATGAAGTGGAGCACGATCCGGCGAGCGGGTTGTTCAGCCTGCTCGGTGGCAAATGGACGACCTACCGCCTGATGGCCCGCGATGCCCTGGATGCTATTTGTGCATATCTCAACATCGACGCAAGTTGTACTACCGAACAACATGGCCTGGCCGGCAGCGAAAAATTCAGTCCGCTGGTGGCCATCCATTTGCAGGAGAAATGCCGGCTACCGGAAGATGTAGCCGACCATCTGGCACACAATTACGGTAGCCGCGCCATGCAGCTAGCCGATCTTGTAAATGCCAAACCTGAACAGGGGCAGCGCCTGCACCCGGCCTACCCCTTCATCCGCGCCGAAGTGCCGTACGCCGTGCGCAACGAAATGGCCTGCACCCTGCGCGATGTGCTCGCCCGCCGTATCCGGCTTGAACTGCTGGATTGGGAAGCGACCTTGCAGGTAATCCCAGTGGTTGCCGATCTGATGGCCGAAATACTTGCCTGGCCGGCTGAAGAAAAAGCACGACAAGTGGATGCGTACTCCAACTTGATCCGGGAATTTATGGCTGCATCCGGCGTCCGGGATGAGCAAAATTGACAGGATTTACAAGATTGACAGGATTATTTCTTAGCGGCTGTGCCGGCAAGCGTGCCGATGTCGGCGAAGCCGACTGGTCCTGTAAATCCTGTGCAATAAATCAGCGTTGTACGACGACCTGCCTTGCCAGCCGGGCCGTATTTGCCTGCAACACCAGGGTGTACACCCCGACCGGCAGATCGAACGTGTGCAATTCGGTGCTCACCGAAAAGGTTTCCTGCCGCACGATTTGCCCAAGCGTATTGAAAAGCGTCAGTTGGACCGGGTCGGCAATATCCACGCCCACCAGCAGGGATTCCCGGGCCGGGTTGGGCATAATTACGGCTCCGATATCCGGGTTTGCCGGATCGCCGATACTGGTCGTACAACCCGGGGTGGAACCCCAGATCACCGGGATTTGCAGGCCGAGGCTCGCCAGGTAGTTCGGACATTCCGTCGGCGAGGCTGTCACCCAATAATTGCCGGGTTGGGTAACCAGCAGCGTGTCGTTGGTTGCGCCGGCGATTTCATTCGGGCCGTCGAACCACTGAATATTCCGGGTGTAGGGCAGCATGAGAATAAAAAACACGGTATCTCCCGCGCAAATGATGTGCTCCCCATTGGGGCCGACATCAAATTCTCCGGAAGACTGGACGGTGACCGGCAGAAAAGCCAGCCCGTCCACCAACACTTCTGGACTTTGTTCGGTACAGCCGCCTGCTGTGGCAGCAACAGAAATGTACACCGGCGTTTCGAGGTAATCGACCGACAGGCTGGGGCCGGTAGCCCCCTGGATAGGTTCGGTTGTACCATTCGGGTAGGTCCGGCGGTACCACTGGTAACTTTCGTACTGTTGGGTACCGAGTGTGGTTGCCGATTCGGGGCACACGAGCAGGTCGCCGGTCACGGTCGGGTCAAACGAGCATTGGGCCACCGAAGGGGTAGCCCAATGTATCATCAATAAAAACAAACTGGCATTGGAAAAAACGGTTTTGAATTTCATAGCGTACTGTGTTTGGTTTCAACTCAAACCCATTCACTCAACTCTTCCGCGAAATGCGCTTCCAAAACCTGGCGCAGGCGCTGCCGGGCGCGGCACAGGCGGCTTTTGGCATTGCTCATCGTCCAGTCCATGATTTTGCAAATCTCTTCCAGGCTCTGCTCCTGCATGTAAAAGAGGCGCAACACCGTGCCGTCGTCCGGCCGCAGCAGCTGAAACGCCCGCAACAGGATATCCGTTTGTTCGGAGCTGACCAGCACATCATAGCCGTCGGCCATGGAGGCGGTCATTTGCCGAACGGCGGCTTCCGGTGCGTCGAGGGCGACAATGTCGCGCCGGACGCGCCGAAGACGGTTGATTGCCGACGTGCGGGCAATGTGGTACAACCAGGTGCTGAACCGGCTTTCACCGCGGTAGCTGCCCAGAAAACGGAACGCTTTCAAAAAAGCATCCTGGGTAACTTCGAGGGCGTCTTCGCGGTTGCCGAGCATTTGCAGGACCAGCCCAAACACCATCCGGTTGTAGCGGCGCACCAGGGCGGCATAAGCCGATTGGTCTCCGGCCAGCGCTTGCTTGATCAGGGCTGCTTCCGCCTCCCGGCTGGAGGCCTGAAGCCGCTGTTTGGCTTTTGCAGTCAGGGCGATCGGAGCGGTGTTTTGCGCTACCGTGTGATCAGAAATTGCGGACAATAAAAAGGCAGTGAACATGACGATTGTTTTCGAGGAAGTTTAAAAGAAAGTTGATTGAATCGGGTTGTATTGAGGCCAGACGGTACGCTTTGGGGAGATGGTTGGGGGCACTTCGTTGGGAATTGTTTTTTTCACATTTGTTTAACAGGTTTCGCTGTTGTTCCCTCACTTGATAAGACAAAATTAGTCGGCAAAACAGGGTAACGCCAGCGATCTTGAGTAGTTGGCGGGTTCGGGTGCGTAGTTTGCGGGTTTTAAGAATTCCATGTAAAATCCCTCAAGAACCCACCCGGCGCATAACATATCTTCTGCAAGACTGCTCCATTCTTCCGTCATTCCATATTTTATTCTTTAATAACAATAGCTGCGCAAAGGTCGGTGAGCAGAATAGCTTAATCCTTGATCCGGATCAAGATTTTTGTACCGGCGGTCCGTAGGGGCGACCCTTGCGGTCGCCCGAAACCGCAACACCGGGACGACCGCAAC
>CAZAEZ010000008.1:103914-110074 GCA_964484205.1 uncultured Saprospiraceae bacterium
GAAACACCGGGGCGACCGAAACACCGGGGCGACCGAAACACCGGGGCGACCGAAAGGGTCGCCCCTACGCGGTATTCCGGCAACCCGATTTTGCGGGTGGGGAAGGTGCGCGGCTGTTTTTTTCAACAGTTCCGTTGAAAATAAACCTTGTCTCCAAGCGCCCCCCGGAATTTGGTGGTAAATAATTTGCCGGGCTGTTCCATGCCCGTAGGGGCGACCCTTGCGGTCGCCCGAAATACGGTGGCCCGTGGAATCCGTGCGGTCGCCCGGGCCTTGTTCGGTCGCCCGGGCCTTAAATCCGCGCAAAGCGCCGCAGAAACTCTTCTTTTTTGCTGCGGGCTACCGGCACGTTGGCGCCGTTTTCGAGGACGACTTCGCCACCTTCGCCGCGCAGGTAGCGCCGGACGGAGCGCAGGTTGACCAAATGCGAATGGTGCAAGCGAAAAAACTGCTCGTTGTCGAGCAATTCCTCCAGGTCTTTTAGGGTACGGGAAACCAGGATTTTCTGGTTGTTGCGGAGATAAATTTTAGTGTAGTTGCTCTCCGATTCGCAGTGCACGATTTCGTTGGTGTCGATAATCTGGAGGCCATCCTGCGAGGAAATAGCCAGCCGGTCGGGCACGGCGTCGCTCAATTGAATGGTGCGCGCCATATCGAGTTGCGAGTCTTGCATGGGCGCCTGCTTAAGCGCTTTTTGGACGGCTTTCTGGAATTCCTCCACGTCGATGGGCTTGAGCAAATAGTCCAGGGCGCTGTACCGGAACGCCCGGACCGCATATTTGTCGTAGGCAGTAACGAAAATAACCCGGAAGCGCATGGGCAGCAAGCGGTTCAGCACATCGAAACCGTTCAACTGAGGCATTTCAATATCCAGAAACAACAGGTCCGGCGGGTTGGCCCGTAAAGCTTCCACGGCTTCCACACTGTCGGTGAATTGCTGTACTTCTGTGATTTCCGGGAAAAACTGCCCCAGTAGGTGGGCCAACAATTGGCCGTTGTGTGGTTCGTCGTCTAAAATCGCGGCTTTCATGCTGTATTATTTTTTGTACTGATGGCGGTATACCCGGCAGAAAGTGGTTTGCAAAAATGAAAACGCGGGACATATTGTCGGCGTGACCTAGAGTCACGCCGAAAAGTATACTTCAACACGCCGAAAAAGTGCACCGCACTCATCACTCATCACTCCAAAACCGGCACCGTCAGCACCACCCGGGTTCCGGCAGCCGAGCCGTCGGGATGCACCAGATCGTCGATGTGGAAGTGGATGGGGCGTTTGTACAATTTGCTCAGCAAACTCAACCGTTCGGCGGTTACATCCATGCCGTAGGATTTGCGTTCGGAGGCCGATTTGCTTTTCAACGTATTGGCTGCGGCGCGCCCAACGCCATTGTCGCTCACTTCAATGACCAGATCTTTATTTTCCAGGCAGAGCCGGATTTCGAGTTCACCTTCATTATTTTTTTTGTGCAACAGGCCATGCCAGATCGCATTTTCAACGTAGGGTTGGATCAACATTGGTGGAATGTCGATACTCCCGGCGTCTATCGCGTCATCCAGTTCAATCCGGAACGTGAAGCGGTTGGCAAAACGCAGGGCCTCCATTTCAATGTAGAGGCGCAACGTTTCGAGCTCTTTTTCCAGGGAAATCACATCGCTGCGGGAATTGTCGAGCACCAGGCGGATCAACCGCGCAAATTTGGTCAAATACTGGGATGCCACGAGCGGTTGGTTCAACAGAATATACCGGTTTACGGAGTTCAGGCAGTTAAACACAAAATGCGGGTTCATTTGTGCGCGCAGGGCCGACATTTCAATTTCAGCCAGCCGCTGGTTAAACACTGTTTTCAGGCGCGCCTGTTCCTGCAATTGCCGGAAACGCCAGCGGATGGCGCCATACACCAGGGCGCCCAGGGTAAGTAATACCAGTGCCCGGAACCACCAGGTTTGCCAAAAAGCCGCCACGATGTTTACGTTGATCACCAGCGGCTCCGGGTTCCACACGCCATCGTTGTTGGCCGCTTTCACCTTGAGCCGATAATCGCCCGGCGGGATGTGCGCATAAATTGCCTCGCGCCGGGGCGACGGCGCCGACCAGTCGTCATCGTAGCCCTCCAGTTTCCATTGGTACAGGTTGCCGTCGGGCAGGGTGTAGTTGAGCGCGGCAAACTCGACACGGAAATTATTTTCATCATACGGCAACCGTATCCAGGCAACCTCCGACGTGGGTGCAGCAATGTCTTCGCGGGCCGCTTTCAGGTTGGTTACCACCACTGTGGGCGCTACGTTGTTCTCCCGCAGCTGATCCGGGAACCAACGCAAAAAACCGCGCTGGCCGCCGGCGTACAGCTCGCCGGTGCTTGGGCTAATGCAAAAATCGTAGTACCCGAACGGCGTCCGGCTGGCGCCGTAGCGGTAGTCGAATACCTTGATTTGCAGGCTTTTCGGATTGACCCGCACGAGACGCTCCCCGGCGCCAAACCACAACATGCCGTTCCGGTCCATAATTCCTCCCTCCACCAAATTCATTGGCAGGCCGTCTTCCATGGTCAAACTATGGAACGCTGCTTTTTTAGGCAAATTCGGGTTGTAGCGCACCAGACCTTCCATGGTGCCCAGCCACAGGTTGCCGTCCAGATCCTGTACCATGGCGCCTTCAGCATCCAGGCCGGGCCAGGTTTGGTCGCCGTATCGGTGAAAGCGCATGGTTTTCAGATCGCACTCATAAAAACCTTCGTTGGTGGTGCCGATCCAGGCGAAACGGCCTTCCCGGTCGAAAACGATGCGGTAGATACGTTCACCCTCGAAGCCCTGCTCCGGGCCGGGCTGCAGCAATTGCCGGGTTTTCGGGTCGTAGATGAAAATGCCGTCGCGCGATATCCCAAACCACAGCCGTCCCTGCGGGTCTTCTGCAACGGTCCAGATGAGTCCCAGCCGTCCTTCCCGGCGCGGAGGCGTGGGCACCGGATGCAGGGTTCCGGATTTGCAGTTGAGTTCCAGTACTTTAAAGCGCGTAGTGACCCATACCCTGCCCTTGCTGTCGCGAAAAATCCGGGTAGGTTCGGTATGCGGCAGCGTCGAAATACGCCTGCGCAGCTGATTGAGGCTGTCGAGCACATAAATTGCACTTTGCTGCCGCGAAACAACGTACCACAGTCCGTCATCCGGGTTGTGGAGTACATCACAAATATCATTTTCGTAAATGGTGGAGGTTTCCCGGTGCACCTCCGTGTAGTGGAAACCCTGCAAATTCGGGTCATACTTCACCAGGCCGTTATCCGTACCGATCCAGACGGTGCCGGTGCGGTCGCGAAACAAACTGGTTGCATTGGGCGAGACGGCATCCTCAAACGGCAATTTTAATTTTGAAAATTGATTCATTACGGGCTTGAAACTGGTCAGCCCGGTAACGCCGGCCACCCACAGGTGCTTTGGCTGGATAGCCAAAATGGCATGCGCCGTAGGTTCGGGGTCGAGGTAGTGTTGGCGGCGGCCGCTCTTGAGGTCCACGCGGATCAGCCCCTTCATAAACGTCGCACACCAAACGGCATGCGGGCCGTCGTACACCACTTTGCCCAGCCCGGAAGGCCAGGCTTCTTCCACCGGAATGAACCGGATTGCGCGTGTTTTGATGTGCAGGGTAAAAAAACCGTAGTTGGAGCCGATCAGCACGGCCGTGTCGCCGCAGGCAAATACCGACACCGGGCGCGCCGGTTTATCGCGCTCTGCTTCCGGCACCGACGCCGGCGGGTTCGGCACTACCGGCATCGGAATCAGCTCGCCCTGTTTTTTTTTCGGGTCGATATAGTACAATTCGCCATTGGAATTGCAGGCCCAGACCTTGCCGAATGCGTCGGGATATACACTGAGGAAATAGGTCGAATGGGCGTTTTTGATTTGATCCGGAAAGGTGAATACCCGCTCGAATACCCAGGGACCGCGGCGGAGGCGGCAAATGCCGTTGGCGGTGGCCAGCCAGAGCGCGCCTTCGCGGTCTTTTATGATCTTGTTCACCGTGGGGCTGGATATGGAGGTGCTGTCGCCTTTTACCGGGAAATAATGCCAGAATGTGTAGCCGTCGAAACGGTTCAGGCCATTGGCCGTGCCGATCCAGAGAAAGCCCTTTTCATCCTGCATAACCGCGCGCACCCGATTGTCCGACAGTCCGTTGCGATAGGTATAAGCCTCCAGGTGCAAGTCCTGGTTTTGCGCAGGTGCACACAGGCTGCCCAGCAGGCAGCAGAGGATCGAAAGTGCCAATGGCTTCATAAAACGCTGCAAAATAGGGGTATTCTGAAATCGGGAAAGCTGTTTTGAGCGGTTTGCGGAATTGGGTGTGTGGTTTGCGGGTGGGGGGAGGTGGTCGGCCTTGTCCTAAAAGAACGTTACAGATTGTTTAAAGACAATATTTGGTAAGAGTCTTACAAAATCATTATTTTGGCTCGATACGATAAATAGAGAAAAATACAATTTAGTATCCAGAGCTTGTTTGGGAATTTCCTGCTTAGCCCAAAATGGTTTTTTCGCGATTATTCACCGTTTTTCAGTCAGCCAATTCTGCCTATTCTCTTTAGAAGAGCCTGTTGAAAAAATCTTTCGTTTTTCCCAAAAAAATGCTTAACACGCACTTGAATTTTTAAGAACATCTATTCACCTTAAATTTATTAAAATGAAAAAATCAATTACTCTTATTCTAGCACTTTGCTTAATTAAAATCACATCCTTTTGTCAGTGCCCTCCAGGCAATGTATTTCTCACATCACAAGCTGATGTAGATAATTTTATTATTAATTACCCCAATTGCACTCAAATTTCTGGGTTTGTTAATGTTGGAGCCGCTGGTGGTACAGATATTTCAAATTTCAATGGACTATCTAATATAGAAGTTATCGACGGCTATTTAGGCATTTTTGACAATGATGCATTGACAGATTTAAATGGATTGAGCAATCTTTCAAGTATCGGCGGTTATCTATCCATTAGGTTATGCAATAACCTTGTAAATTTGAATGGATTGGATAACCTAACATCGGTAGGTGGAACTTTAAACATTGACAACAACCCTGAATTATTAGAACTTTCAGGACTTGATAATTTGACTGATGTAGGAGGTTGGGTAGGTATTTTTACAAATCAAAAATTAGAGAACATTAGCAATCTTAGTAGTTTAACTACTATTGGTTCACATCTTTATTTACAACAAAACCCAAGTCTTAACAATTATATTGGGCTAGAGAATATTACAACTTTACCCGGAGACTTAATTATCTATGACAACTTAAACCTAACCTCACTTCAAGGCCTTGAGAATATTTCTACGGTAACCGGAATTACAATTATACAAGACTGCCCCAGTCTCCAAGACTTGCAAGGCTTAAACAGCCTTTCTTCATCTGCAAGGCTTTATATAGGTTTCAATGACAACCTTGTATCACTCAATGGTTTAGACTCTCTTTCAACGATTACTGAAGATTTAGCCTATGGCTTGGGAAAGCGGGTCCAAATAGCGGACAATCCATCTCTGATAAATATTGAAGGAATTAGAAATATTAATGCTGCAAGTATTGACTCCCTCTTTATTAAAAACTGCGCAAGTTTATCCTTATGTGCTGTTGAAAGTGTTTGTGAACATCTCGCCCAAAATGGTTACTCCGAGATATCTAACAACCAAGCAGGATGTGATACCATCACAGAAGTAGAATATGCATGTTTCCTGTCAATGACCTCCATTTCAAATGATAGCCCCGTTTGTGAAAATGGGAATTTAACCTTGATGGCAAATGGAGGAGATTCTTATATATGGAGTGGTCCAAATGGATTTTCCTCAAATATTCAAAATCCAATGTTATCTGATGTCACACCATTGATGAGTGGTGAATATTTTGTTACAATTTCATCAAATTCTGGAAATACCGCTACTCTATCAACTATAGTGGTAATAGATACTATGCCCATGGCATCAATTAGCGGTTTATTAGAAATATGCGTTGGAGGGAACACAACACTTCTGGCAAATGGAGGATTAAATTATCAATGGGATACAGGAGATACAACTGCTATAATTTTAGTTTCAGATCCTGACAATTATTCCGTTACCGTAACAGACGGCAACGGTTGCACCGATACGGAATCGGTCACCGTGACTTCCAACCCGTTGCCGGCA
>CAZAEZ010000008.1:110174-135105 GCA_964484205.1 uncultured Saprospiraceae bacterium
ACTCGGTCACCGTGACCGATAACAACGGTTGCACCGATACGGAATCGGTCACCGTGACTTCCAACCCGTTGCCGGCAGCGCAGATCAGTGGCAACCTTTCATTCTGCGAGGGCGGAGAAACAACCTTGACGGCAAGCGGCGGAACTAATTACACTTGGAGTAGTGGCGAAATCACTGCTGCGATTGTAGTCGGCGCCGCAGATGACTACTCGGTCACCGTGACCGATAACAACGGTTGCACCGATACGGAATCGGTCACCGTAATTGTAAATAATTTACCCACAGTTGAATTGGAGTTGGAAATTGATACCTTCTGCATCAACGAAACAACCATTGAACTGATTGGTGGGACACCACTTGGAGGTGCTTACAGTGGGTTAGGAATTATGGGAAATATATTCAACCCATCCACAGCAGGAGTAGGAACCCATCTGATTACCTATACTTATGTGGATACAAATGGATGCGAAAATTCAGATTTCCAAGAAGTTGCTGTTGAAGATGGAGATTGTACCACAGGGATAAATAAAACCGAAATTAATGAATCAATAAAAGTTTTTCCAAATCCGTCGAGTGGCAATTTTTCAATATTTCTGGATAACTGGACGGGAAAAATTAATGTTGAAATATATGAGACCCAAGGTCGGTTAATTTACACTACTGATATTGAATCGAATCGATACGAAATAGAAAATTTATCTATAGGTGTTTATCTATTGAAATTATCGAATGATAAATACATAGCATTTAAAAAACTATTTGTACAATAAAAGTAGAAGGTGGCTGGAGAGAATCGATTAGGAAATTAGGTAGTATTCCATAAAGCGTGTCAAGATAAACCTTGACACGCTTTATGGAATAATATCTTGATCCTAAAAACAATTGAAATCCACCCCTAAAACAAATGAAACCGGTCAAAACAAGCCCGCTCCAAAGCCTCCCTGTCGTCCGGATGCGCAATCTCAATAAGCGCCTTAGCCCGCTGTCGCAGGTTTTTTCCAAATAAAAAAGCGACGCCGTATTCCGTCACCACGTAGTGCACATGTGCCCGCGTGGTCACCACCCCTGCGCCCTGCTTCAGGAAAGGCACAATGCGCGGCACGCCCTTGGCCGTACGCGCCGTGAGTGCAATGATCGGCTTGCCGCCGGTGCTTAGTGCAGCCCCGCGCATAAAATCCATCTGCCCCCCTACCCCGGAGTATTGGTAAGTCCCGATTGAATCGGCGCAGACCTGTCCGGTAAGATCCACCTCGATCGCGCTGTTGATGGCCACCACTTTGGGATTGCGGCGAATAACGCCTGGCTCGTTCACATAGTCGATGTCAAGGAAAGCGAAAGCGGGGTTGTCGTCCACATAGTCGTACAGCGCCCGGGAACCCAGGGCAAATCCCGCCACCGTTTTGTTCGGGTGGATGGCTTTGTACTTGTTGTTGATCACATCGTTTTCGAACAGCGGCACCAGGCCGTCGGAGAACATTTCGGTGTGTACCCCCAGGTCCTTGTGGTTGGTCAAACTGTTCAGCACGGCATCCGGAATGGCGCCAATCCCCATTTGCAGCGTGCTGCGGTCTTCAATCAGGGCAGCGATGTGCCGGCCGATCTGCCGCTCCTTGTCGGTCACATTTTCGCCGAAATTTACCGTGTGGATCGGCTCGTCCATGAACACCATTTTATGAAAACGCGTGGCGTGAATGAGGCTGTCGCCATGCGTGCGCGGCACCTGCGGGTTTACCTGGGCGATCACATAGCGGGCCGTATTGACGGCCGTGCGCGCAATATCGACCGAGGTGCCCAGGGAGCAGTAGCCGTGCTTGTCGGGGGGTGAAACCTGCACCAGCGCCACATCGAGCGGAAGGATCTCCTGCTTGAACAACTCCGGGATTTCACTCAAAAAAACCGGGATATAATCGCCGTGGCCCACGTTTACGGCTTTGCGCACCGGCGCCGACACGAACATGGCGTTGATATGAAAACTGTCGGCGCAGTCGTCCGCATCCACAAAAACATCCCCGTAGAGGCTGATGAACACCAGTTCGACCTGCCGAAGTTCATCCTTCCGGGCAGCCAGATGGCGCAAAAGGTTTGTAGGTGTACAGGCACTGCCGTGGATGTACACCCGGTGGCCGGATTCGATGACGGACAAGGCTTCTTCGGCAGAAACGTAATTTATTTTCGGATTCATAAAAAGACTGGTTGTTGGCGCCCCCAAACCTACCTTGACGGGAGCAAATAAACGGGGCCGCAAAGTTTGAAAAAAAAATCCCAAACTTGCAGCCAACCAACCACCCTGTATCATGAATAACTTCCTTGCCGAACTCATTGGAACAGCTGTCCTCATTCTCCTGGGCGACGGCGCCGTAGCCGGTGTGGTGCTGCGCGGCACCAAAAACGAAAACGCCGGCTGGATCGTCATTGCCATCGCCTGGGCCCTGGCCGTCACGTTCGCCATCTTCACAGTGGGCGGCATTAGCGGCGCCCATATCAACCCCGCCGTGACGATTGGCCTTGCCGCTGCCGGCGCATTCGACTGGGCGCTGGTGCCCGAATACCTTGCCGGACAAATGGCCGGCGCCTTTTTGGGCGCTGTGCTGGTGTACCTGCACTACCTGCCGCACTGGAGTCGGACCGAAGATCAGGGCGCCAAACTGGCGGTTTTTTGCACCACACCGGCCGTACGCCATACAGCCGGAAATCTGATCAGCGAATTTATCGGAACATTTGTGCTCTTGTTTGCCCTGATGGCTATCGGCGCCAACCGGTTTGCCGAAGGCCTGAACCCGCTCGTTGTGGGTATCCTCATTCTCGCTATCGGGCTCTCCCTGGGCGGCACCACGGGTTATGCGATCAATCCGGCACGCGACCTGGGGCCCCGCATCGCCCATGCCCTGCTGCCGATTCCGGGCAAGGGCGGCTCTGACTGGGGCTATGCCTGGATACCGGTGGTGGCGCCGCTGGCCGGGGGAGTGGCCGGTACGCTGGCGTATCAGTTGCTGTTTTGAGCGGGAACATCCGGGGTTTTTATTTTCACCACGGAGGCACGGAGACCACGGAGTTTTTTCCGCCTTCGGCGGTTATTTTTTCAGACAAGATTTACAGGATTTTACAAGATTAGCCTGTTTAATCCTGTAAATCTTGTCTAACTCCGTGGTCTCCGTGCCTCGTATGTTTGCCAGGCCTTGCGAATACTCGTCCTACGACTTCAAGTCGTAGGACGAGTAGGTCTTCTCCGTGCCTCGTGGTGAAAAGAATTTAATAGAAACCTACCGCCAGGAATCAATTCAACGTTCGCCGTGTTTTTCCAGAAAAAGTAAGCCTATGGATCAACAATTCATCGACAGCCTGTGCCGCCGCAGCGGCATACCGGAACTCTTCTCAGTGCTCACCGACCGGCTTTCGGCGTCCGAACTAAACTCCCTGCTGCTGGAGGTTTACCATACCCAAACACAGCGCATGCGCCCGGCCCAATTGCTTGCCGCCTACCGGCAAAACCGGCTGACCGAACCCTCGACGGTGGATGCCATCAGCTTCCGAAAACTGGAACTGCATTGCCTGAAACTAGCCGATGAAGCCGGATTTCGCCCCCTCGAACTTTCCCCGGTCAGCCCCCTGGGCGCCTGTTCGGTGGTGGGCACGGTGCATCAGCACAAGGTGCTTTCCGCTTGCCGGGGCACCGAGGTAACCGCCGACGCAACCAATGTTTTGGCCCTGGAAAGCAGCCTGGAACGCCGTCGGTTGCGATTTCCGCCGCAACCGTTGAAATTCAGCTGCGCGCACCGGCATATTCGCACGCAGCAAATTGACATTCCGGGTTTCACACCCCATTTCGGTATTTTTTGCCTGACAAGCGCCGGCCGCGACACCGGCGATTTTTCTTTTGAAAAAGAACAACTCTGCGAACATCTTGCGCTGTACCGGAAGCTGCTGCGCAGCCTACTACCAGATACAGCAATTAAAATTGTCCTGAAAACCCTGAACCAACCGGATTCCGACCAACGCCTGGCCGACGTTCTGGAGCAACATATCCGACGCTATTTTCCAGAAACGCCGGTTGAACTGGTTCAACTGCCCGCAGGCGCGCAGGAATACTACCGGGCCGTGCAATTCGGTATCGTTTTAAAGACCGGGGAATCCAGCTACCCGATCATCGACGGTGGTTTTACCGATTGGACGCAGCAGCTCTGCAACAACCGGAAAGAGCGGTTTCTGGGCAGCGGACTGGGGTTGGAGTTTTTGTGGAAAATTATGAACGGGCAGGTTTAAACAGCAAAAATCCGCTCAAACCTGCCCTGTCCAAGGCTCATAAAATATAGCGGAAGCCCAGGTTCAGGCCGGTATAACTTTCGCGAACCCAGACGGTACGACTGCTCCCGCTTTCAAAAATAAAGGGGAGTTGGCCGGTCAGCAGGATGTTGAATGCCGGGCCGGGCCGGTACAAAATGCCCAGGCTGCCGTAGAGTTGCTGGTTGGCCAGGCGATAGTTTGAGTCTGTTAGTTTTTGAAAAGTAATTCCATAAGCTATTCCCGGGAAAATATACCACCGGTCGTTGGGGAGTTCAAACACCAGATAGCCGCTGGCTGCCGGCGCCATGAGGCTGCGTTCGTTATTGGCATTTTGAAGGAACAGCCGCCAATCTGCCTGCAAAAATGCCAGCGTAGCCGGCCCCAGGCGTTGGTAAAAGGTGCCGGTCAGGAATACCTGCGTGCGCTGCGCATTCAGGTATGCCTTGAGTTCGTCGTTTTTTGCCACCGGAAACACGGCGCCACCTTGCAGGGTCAGTTCCGGCAAACCTGCGAAGGGCATTGCCCGCACTTGCAAACCAACACCGGAAATACCACTGTAGGTCGTTCCGTCGGCCGGATTGGAATCATTGAAGACCCGGAATGGCGAGCTGCGCGCGGCGGCATCCTGCCGGACGCGGGCATAATGCAGGCTGGCGCCTAAATCCCAGCGATTGGTAGAGGAAAAGCCGTACGACACCCGCAAGGAATGATCGGCCCGGGAATACCGCTGCCGGTCGACAATGCGCGTGGCATCGGCTTGCGCATCGTATTCCTGGAGTGCTATCCAAAAGGAATTCAGGCTGTTGAGCAGGTTGATTTCCACGCCTTCTTTCGGCAGGATGACGGCAGATACGCCGGTATATAAATTGAATTGATCGGAATCATCCGCATCGGACAATGGATCATTTTGGGCAATACCCACAGTTGAGGCAAAAAGGAACAGAACTGCGAGGCGCAATCCGGTTTGAAAACGACATGTATCCTTCATGGCAGTTGGATTTATGGTTTGACCTGGTAAGCGGCAACTTGCTTCCCGGTTTTTTGAGACGTCAACAATAGCATCTGCCCGGAACCGGGGATAGAAACATCCTGCGCCAGACAAGGATCCGGGCAGTTTAACAGACCCAGGTTGTTTGGATAAACCGTCTCGTCCATGTCGATGAACATGCCTGAAAACCGTTCGGTGCCATTGCTGCGATGAATAAATACCTGGATGGTATTATTCCCCCCAACCGTATCGATGAAGCCACTCATGTGGTTTTGCGCATAGGGCAAGTTGGACGTTTGCAGGCATGGACAAGTCGACTGTTCAAAACTATTATTCGGATCGATAATATTGGTGTAGGTGGTATCCATGGTCGCCGGATCCACCGTAAACAGCATGGTAAACCACAAACAGTAACCGGGGTCTTCCGGGCTAAGCCAGGCGTCATTGATCGTTCCGGGAAAAACCGGAGGTGTCACTGGAAAAATAAATGTCGGCGGAATGGGCGGGACAAAGGTTTCCAGGGTATTAAAATCATTCAGATCAACGACATTCAAATCTATTTCATAAAAATCCAGGCAATCCGGATCTTCAATCCGCAAGGTTTGGGGGCCGCTCAGGCCTTCCGGAACCTTAACGGCTAAGCCATAATCTTCATGATAGCCCGAGGGGTCTACCCGAATTCCACCAATGGTAATGACCCGGTCGAGCAGGGAATTCATCGGCGTGGCCCGTATGGCAAATTCATAGCCATCCGGGACTGAATTTGTTGAGATTTGAAGATTTTGCAGGGAACGGCAGTTGGGGTTACAGCCGAGTTGAACCAATGCCGTCGCCAGGACGGCAAGGAGCGGGAGGATGGTTTTCATGTGATAACGATTTTGGTTAAAGCGTTTGTTCAAAATTTAATTACCGGCCATCAAGCGGCTCAGCATGAAAATTTGAACGAAGGCTAAATATTTTTTTTCATCGTGTCTAAGGTTTCTTGAATCCGGTCTTCCAGTTTCCGAATGGAATCGACCAGTTCCGGGAGTAAGGCTGCTGCTTCTTTTTTCGATTCGCGTTCGGCTTTCATCCGGCCAAGTTCCCCGTTGTAGTATGCGGTTACAGGCCCGAAAACACGCTCATCTACCGGCCGTACTACTTCCTGATGCACGTCCTGAAGCAAGTAGGCATAGGTTGATTCCAGGCTGGAGAATGCGCCCGGACTTTCCCAGTTTTTCCGGACTGCCAGCACATGATTTTGGTGATTTGTGGTAATTGCCTGCCAGGCATCGTTATAGGTTGATTTGACTTTTTGCAAATCGGTGACGGCTGCCGGGTTTCGGGTATAGGAAGTCAAATGGTGCGATGCACAGCGCAGGCGCAAATCCTTCAGCCGGCTCAAATACTCCAGCAGTTCTGCCGAAATTTGATCAAACGCCCCTTTTTGGCGCAGGTATTTTTCTTGCAAGGCAGTTTCCAGGTCGAGCAACAGTTTTTGTTGATCTGCTTCAAGTGTCCGGATCTTCCGGTCCTTTTCATCCAGTTCCAGTTGGGCGGCTGTATTTTCGGATTCGAGCGCGTTGATTTTTGTCTGAAAAAAAAGGACTGTATCGAGCAGGGTTTGGTACATGGCCGCGGCCTGGCGCTTGCTCAGCGCATTTTCTTTTTCGAGCGTTGAAATTCGGGAGTTGAGGCGCTCCACTTCCTGCAGGAGCTTGCGGTTTTGTGCGCCGCAAATAATAACCTGGAGGTCGCGGTCGGGCGGCATATTTACCAGTCCCGCCATAGGCGTGATCATTTTGTGCGGGGTCCCTTTCAGTACGATTGTGATATAGTCCCGGTCTTGCGGAATTTTCAATTTAAACGAGCCGTCCTGGCGCGTGAAATCGCGGTGTACATTTTCTACGGATACTTCAATATGTTCCACCCCGACCGGCTTTCCGTTGACGAGTTCAACGACTCTGCCGGACAAGTCGCGCATCGTTGGTTTCTGGCAAAAAACAACTGCCGGGAGGAGGCTGAAAACGGTGGTAAATAGGATGATTAAATTGCGCATAGTTTGGAATTTTGAGTGATCGGTTGTGCGTCAACTTCGAATTTTCAGGAGTTCAAACACATCCTGACTCAGGGCCTGTGTAAATTCGTCGACAACTTTGTTGTTTCGCTTAAATACGAGCGTGACGCTTTTTTTGGGCAGTTTGGGTATTTGCAGGCTATACCGGCCTTGTGCGTCGGTGACGGCAAGTGCCAGTCCGCCTTCCAATTCAATTTCAATTCCGGGAACCGGTTTCAGGCTTACATAATGCACTACGGTTCCGTTTAGTTTGATTAATTCTAGATCATAAAAAAAGGTTATCGAGTCGGTTCGTTTAAAATTCGGGGTGCTCTGTTTCACAATCGCTCCGGGGTAATCCAGGCCGGAAAGCTGGAGTTGCACCGAATCTGCCGGATGCCCGACCGGGGTATTTTTAAAATGCATAACCCCATCTTCATCTGCTTGCTGCAGGACGGACAGGTGTTCGCCTACTTTCAGGCGGCCTTCCACGCCCTCCGGAATCGGTATGCCTGCGGGACGCAAAACCAGGCGCGCGGTCAGATCCCGGATTTCTGGCGATTCTCGCGGAGTAAACACCCAAGTGCCTATCCCCCAGGCGCTAAGCAGCAGCAGCAACAAGCCGCCGATGATCCCTATCCGGCGGAATGCCGGCATTTTTTTAGCCGGCTCCACGACGGGCTCCTCAGCTGTCCGGGATTTGGCCTTCGGGACATGTGCAGGTTTTTTTTTGAGTGGTTTGGGTTCCTGTTCCAGAACCTTCAGCAGGGCCAGCAAACTGCGGTTGATCGTATTGCGCTCGATGATTTCATCATCCCGGGCGATTGTCCCTTCAAGAATCGATTTGTCCAGGTGTGCCAGCCTGCTATCCAGCAAGACCAAATTATCCGCTATACGCGCATCATCGGCAGCAATTGCAAAAAGGGCTTCAAGGGCAAGTTGACATTCGCCGGCTGCAATCAACTGCCGGATTCGTTCAATGTCTTCCTTCTGGTACTTCAACGGATCCTGTTCATATTAATTTTGAAAAAACAATTGTACGGCGCTAGTTCTATGAACTTACTTACAAATATAAAATTATTATATGGCAAAAGTTCATTTTTGCCATAACAAAGGCATTTGTAATTAAAAATTAAGTGCTGCACCTAACGGCTGGCTGTACACCCGGCTTTTGAGGATACCGGTATAATTCTGCCGTATAATTTCCGTTTATGTTCGGTTCCTTCAAAATGAAGCCCGAAATTTGCGGTTTTTTACCACACACCCTTAACAATTGCACGTCAACTCCACCGATATGCTAATTTCGTTTATCCGAAATACACCATTCTTTTTTACCTGTTTTGTGCTTCTCGCGACCGGTTTGGTCGCCCAAAATTCGGACCGCCAGGTTACGCGCTGCGGCGCTGTGGATCGCGCTGCGCCCGTGCGCAATATTTTCATTGATGCCGACAACTCCAAATGGGTAGCCAGTGGTTCCGGCGTTTACAAAGTGATGGCCTGCGACCTGTCCACTCGGCTGGAACTCGGCGCCGGCGAACTGAGTCCGTTCATGTACGCCGGTGGCAATGCCGATGTGCGGTGGAGCAATGATATTTTGCAAATGGTGCTGGGAAAAGCGCCGGAAGTAACCGCCGCCTATTACGACCAGCGCAACGACTGGCTCTGGCTGGGCACCAGGGAGTCGGGGGTGTATCAACTAAAAACCAAACCCAGCCTGACGCTGGTGGAAAACTTTACCACCAAAAACTCCCGCCTGCGCTCCAATACCATCACCACGATCTTCCACGACCGGGTGGGCCGCTACTGGATCGGCTCGGAAGAAGGCCTGCTGATCGGCAGCCCCGGCAAGTGGAAATCCGATCTGGAAGGCTATAATGTGCAACGCATTCGGGAATTCGGGGCCGACATTTACGTCCTGGCCGATGGAGAATTCTGGCTGGTCAGCGGTGGCGACCGTTGGGAGGCCATCGTAGTCAAGGAAAAAGCCCTGGAAGGCGAAGCGGAAGATTTTGACCTCGATGCCGTCGGAAATCTCTGGATCATGTCGCGTATGATCAGCTACTACGACCTGCAAACCGACGAGTACACGCCCTTCAGCGGGGCGGAATATTACACCAGCGAATACGGGCGCTGCCTGGCAGTCGACCAGGATGGCGCCGTTTGGATCGGCACCGACGATAAGGGATTGTACCTGATTGACAAATCCACTTCACTGGTGGTTAATTGTGTGGTGGAAAAACAAATCAGTTGCGACGGCAATGGCCGCGACGGGCAGTTGTTTATCAAAGTGAATGGCGGGAAACCACCGTTTACCTATGCCTGGTCTGAGCCGGCAATGCAAGGCGAGGCGCCGAAAAATGTCGGTCCGGGGAGTTACACCGTCACGGTGACCGACAGCAACGGAAAAACCAAATCGGCCAAAACCAAACTCGACGATGTTCGCCTGAGCATATTGGTGGAACAAACCAAAGACGAAAGCGCCCCGGATGCCCGCGATGGCGCTGCCCGGGTAGTGACAAAAGGCGGCACGCCGGATTTTAAATTTAAATGGGATAACGGCGAAACCACAAACCCGGCTACCCAACTGTCGGGCGGGCCGCACAGCGTCACCGTCACCGACGAAAACAACTGCTCCGCAACCGCCAATATCATCATCAAATCGAAACTCGCCGCCCTGAGCGCGACCCTGCAGGAAACCACCCCGATTCCCTGTGCCGGCGGAAATACTATCCTGAAAGCAACGGTTTTGGGCGGAAAAGAACCGTACCAGTACGAATGGAGCAACCCCGGGTTTGACGGCACGCAACCTGCCGGTGTAACTGCCGGCACCTACACCCTTACAGTCGTGGATGCTGCCGGCGGCCGTACGGTGACGAGCATCACCGTAGTGCAGCCCGCAGCGCTCAGTGCCATCGCAACGGCACAGGCCGCCGCGAGTACCGGAGGCAGCGATGGCAAAGCCCTGGCGGCGCCGCGCGGCGGAACCGGCCCTTACAGCTATGCCTGGGATAATGGCGAAACCACCGAAACAGCCACTCAACTCAAACCCGGCCAGCGTACCGTGACCATTACCGACGCCAACGGCTGTTCGATCAGCGCCAAAGTAGCGATCACGGAAAACATCCTGCCCATTGCAGCAGAAATCGAAGAAACCGGCCAGATCAATTGCCACGGCGGCGAAACCAGCCTCCAGGTTAACGTCAGCGGCGGAAAAAGCCCCTTCGAGTTTGCCTGGAGCAATCCGGAACTCGCCGGTTTTCAGCCCGGTGGCGTAAAGGCCGGCCAATACACCGTCACGATCACCGATGCCGCCGGTGGACGCACGACGGCAGCCTTTACCGTCAAACAACCCGATGCCCTGACGGCCGTTGCCACCCTCGAAACGGCCGCCAGCACCGGCAACAACGACGGGAAGGCATCCATCAAAGCCGGCGGCGGCACCGGCCCCTACCAGTACCGCTGGGACAATGACGAAACCACCGAGATCGCCAACCAACTGCCTCCCGGCACGCGCTCGGTAACGGTTTCCGATGTGTTCGGCTGTTCCACGACCACGACGTTGGATGTTTCGGAAAACATCCTGCCGCTTTCGGCCCGCATCATGGAAACGGAAAAAATTACCTGCCATGGTGGCAAAACGAAATTGAATGTGTTGGTAAAAGGCGGCAAGGGGCCGTACACATTTGAATGGAGCAACCCGGCGCTGCAAGGCCAGGAGCCTGCCAATGTGCCCGCCGGAACCTATCAACTGGTGGTTGTCGACGTTGTCGGCGGGCGTACTTCCACAGCATTTGAGGTGCGGCAGCCGGAAGAAATCAAAGCAACAGCGACTGTCATTTCACCAGCCAACGCAGGCACCAATACCGGCAACGCAAAAATCCAGGTTTCCGGGGGGCTCCAGCCCTACCTTTTCCGCTGGGACAACGAGGAAACCAGCGAGCAGGCCACCCGCCTGAGCCCCGGCGAGCATAGTTTTACGGTTACCGATCAAAATTCCTGCTCCGTAACCGGTACGATAGATATCAGCGAGCGCATTCTGCCCTTGGTGGTTACCGTTTCGGAAGCCAAACCGGTACTTTGCAACGGCCAGACAGCAAGTGTTGAAGCAAAAGTGCAAGGCGGGAAAGGCCCTTACCGATACACCTGGAGCATCCCGACACTACCGGCAAACCCCACTGCGGATGTCCCCGCCGGCCAGCACCAGGTTTCTGTAACGGACGCCCTGGGCAAACTGGCCTCTGTCATTTTCCTGGTCAAAGAACCGGAGGTTATTATGCACTCCGTCACCGTTCAGGCCAAAGCCGGCGTCGGAAATGCCGATGGGAAAGCCCGCCTCCAGGCCCGGGGCGGGAATGGCGCTCCGTTTCAATACAGCTGGGATAACGGCGAAACAACAGAAGTTGCCAGCCAACTAACCGCCGGCAAGCACTCGTTTACCATTACCGATTCGAAAGGCTGCACGCTCGTGCAAACCGTCGATATTCAGGAAAACATCCTGCCGCTTGAGGTCAACGTGGAAGAAACCGGCGATATAAAATGCGCCGGACAAACTTCCGGGCTAAAAGTCGTTGCGACCGGCGGCAAACCGCCTTACCAGTACAAATGGGACAATCCCGCCTGGAAAGGCCCTGAAGCGAAAAACATCCCCGCTGCCACGTACGCCGTCCTGGTCACCGACGCACTGGGCGCCACCCAAACTGCTGTGGCCATTGTAAACGCACCCGATCCGCTCCAGGTGGAGATCACGCGTGTCGTTGGCGCCGTTACCGAACGCAGTGAAGACGGCAAGGCTACCGTCAAAATAACCGGCGGCACGACCCCGCATACCATCAGTTGGAACAACGGCGAAAGCACCGCCACGGCCTCCAAACTCAACCTGGGCATGCACAGTGTAACCGTCACCGATGCCAACGGCTGTAGTGTGACCAAACCGGTTGAGATCAAAAAACGCATCCTGCCCGAACTCAACGCCAGTTTGCTGCGCAGTGGTCAGAAGATCAAAATGGAACAGCTGAGCTTCAAAGCCGACAGCTCCAGCCTGACCCCGGATGCCTTGCCTACGCTCGATGAATTGTACGACTTTATGGAGGAAAACGGCGAGATCGTCATTGAAATCGGCGGCCATACCAACAGCACACCACCCGATGAATTTTGCGACCGCCTGTCCACCGCCCGTGCCAAAACCGTGGCCGACTACCTGATCGAAAAAGGGATCGACTCCAGGCGGGTAGCGTTCAAAGGCTATGGCAAACGCCAGCCTATCGCCACCAATGCCACGGTGGAGGGCCGGCGGTTGAACCAGCGGGTAGAGATTAAGATTATGGCGCTGAAGCGGGAGTAAACAATGAGCAGTGGCTTGTTTTTGCGTTTTTCCCGCTTCATCGTTCATCTCATAAATACCCGGTAATGCGATGTAATTTCAGATGTCTCCCTCCGGTCGACATGACAGCCGTTTATTTATAAACTAAATCTTACCGGATTTCTCGCTACGCTCGAAATTTCGGCAGGGCGCAGGTAAAATTTCGAGCGTAGAGAGAAATCTGATAAATTGTATGTTTCTCTAAGTAAGTTGTCATGTCGACCGGAGGGAGACATCTGAACTGACAATGCATTATTAGAAGCCGCAGGACCGCTAACTGTATAAAAAAACCGCTTCCATGAAAAAATATGTCGCCGCCATAGACCAGGGCACTACCAGCACCCGCTGCATTATTTTTGACAAAAAAGGAAATATCGTTTCCGTCGGTCAAAAAGAACACGAGCAGATATACCCCAAGCCCGGCTGGGTGGAGCACAACCCGGAGGAAATCTGGAAAAACACGCTGGAAGTGATCGCCCAGGCGCGCATCGCCCGGAGTATCGGCATCGACGACATTGCTGCCGTCGGCATCACCAACCAACGCGAAACTACCGTCGTGTGGAATCGCAAGACCGGCCGGCCATACTACAATGCGCTGGTTTGGCAAGACACCCGCACCGCCGAACTCGTGCAGTTTCACCAGGAAAAGGAGATCGACGACTGGTACCGCGTCACTACCGGACTACCCCTGGCGACTTATTTCAGCGCCCTCAAACTGCGCTGGCTGCTCGACAATGTGCCCGACCTCCGCCAGGACGCCGAAAAAGGCCTGGCGCTGTTTGGCAACATGGATACATTTCTGATCTGGAACCTCACCGGCGGCCCGAAAGGCGGCCTGCACATCACCGATGTGACCAACGCCTCCCGTACCCAAATGATGAATATTTTCAGCGTCAACTGGGACGACGAGTTGCTGCAGCGCCTGGAAATACCCAAACAGATGCTGCCGAAAATCATGCCCAGCAGCAACGTGTACGGCACCATCACGGCCGAACCCCTGAAAAGCGTGCCCCTTGCCGGCGACCTCGGCGATCAGCAGGCAGCCCTTGTCGGACAAGCCTGCCTGGAACCCGGCGAGGCGAAAAATACCTATGGCACCGGCTGCTTCCTGCTCATGAACACCGGCACACAACTCGTGCCCTCCAGGTTCGGACTCCTGACTACCGTAGCCTACCAGTTTGAAAAAGAGCCGGTTCACTACGCGCTTGAGGGTTCGGTGGCCATTGCCGGCGCCCTGGTGCAATGGCTGCGCGACAACCTGGGCCTTATTCAAAACAGCCACGAAATTGAGCCGCTTGCCCGGTCGGTGGAAGACAACGGCGGGGTGTATTTCGTGCCGGCTTTTTCGGGTCTGTACGCCCCCTATTGGCGGTCGGACGCCCGCGGGATTATTGCCGGCCTTACCCGCTATGTGAACAAGGGCCACATTGCCCGCGCAGCACTGGAAGCCACCGCGTTCCAGACCTACGAAGTGCTCCAGGCTATGGAAAAAGACGCCGGCATCGAACTGTCATCGCTCCGGGTCGACGGGGGCATGGTGGTCAACGAATTGCTCATGCAATTTCAAGCCGACCTGCTCAATGTGCCCGTGATCCGGCCCAAAATGATAGAAACCACTGCCCTCGGCGCTGCTTATGCTGCCGGATTGGCGGTAGGGTACTGGACTGGCCTTGAAGACCTCAAACGGAATTGGGGCATCGATAAAACCTGGGAGCCGGCCTTGCCCGAATACAAGCGCAAGGACCTGTACTTGTTTTGGCACAAGGCGGTGGAGCGCTCGTTTGACTGGGAGTAACGCGAACCTCCGGTTCGCAAAAAAAATACAACCAAATGCTCCGGTTCAATACAAATCAAGCTATTTCGGACATGACAACCACCCAAAAAAGCCCCATTCGCTTACCCGCCGAATTCTACCACCGCACCGACGTCGTCCAGGTAGCGAAAGACCTGCTGGGAAAAGTCCTCGTGACCAACTTCAATGCCGGCCAAACGAGCGGCATCATCACCGAAGTAGAGGCCTATCGCGCACCCGACGACCGCGCCTGCCATGCCTTCGGCAACCGGCGTACGAAGCGCACGGAAATCATGTTTCAGGCAGGTGGGCGGGCCTACATCTATCTGTGTTACGGCATCCACCATTTGTTCAATGTCGTTACCGCACCGGAAGGCATGGCCCATGCTGTGCTCATCCGGGGCATAGAGCCGATTGAAGGGATCGAGACCATGTTTCAACGCCGGGAAATCAAGCTAAGCACCAAGGGAACTATTCCAGCCAAACTGACTACCGGCCCCGGGGCACTGGCACAGGCTCTGGGCTTGCGAACCCATCAAACCGGAAGCAGTCTGATCCACCCCGATTCGGAAATTTGGATAGAAGACCGGGGAGCGGTCGTCCCTGAAAATGCCGTCGGAGCAGGACCACGAATTGGCGTGGACTATGCCGGGGAATGCGCCGCCTGGGAATGGCGGTTTTGGCTTCGGGATTCGCGGTTTGTTTCACGTGCCAACTCGTCCTACGACTTCGAGTCGTAGGACGAGTACAAAAAACATCCTACATTCGCCAAGGTCAAAACTTACAAAATGCCATGCACCCGCTGTTGCTTTTTCAGGCCGACTTTGTCAACTGGGGCGCCGAACACCGCTGGTGGCTGGCAGCAGCGGTGGCAAGTATGGTTTGCTGGATATTTATCGGCTACCGGCTTGGCAACGAGCTGCAACAGCGCCGGCTGGCCCTGGTGATGAGCCTGATTCCGGTTGCCATTTGGGCCTCCGTCAGTATTCAACTGCTCCAGGCGCCACCGCCCCTGCGCCTCGACCTGATCCTGCCGTTTCACATTTGCTATTTTCTGAACCTGCTGCTGCCATTCATGCTCTGGCGGAAATCGTACTTCCTGTTCGAAGTTTCCTATTTTATGGTGATGGCCGGTTGCATCCAGGCGCTGCTGACGCCCGATATACCCCAATCGTTTCCGCACCCGTTCAACATCCGCTACTTTTTTGTGCATATCGGCCTTGCCCAAAGTATTTTGTACGCCGTGTTTGTGTACGGCTTCCGACCGACCTGGCGCAGCTTCGGGAAAGCATTTTTGTGGTCGAATATCTATTTCATTTTTATTGCCGGTATTAACCTCCTGCTCGGTACCAATTTCATGTACTTGTGCCAAAAACCACCCACACCCACCCTGCTCGATTTGTTCGGCGAATGGCCCTGGTATATTCTTGGAGGAGAATTGTTGGCGCTGGTATTGTTTACGGTGGTGTTGCTGCCATTTCTGCGGATTGCCCGTCCTGCGCCGGAGCAGCGCAGGACGGGTATCTCATAATTTCAGAAGGAGCGGTATGTGTACCGGGTGCTGTGTGGGTGGGTCCCCGGTTGGCCATCGGCATGTTTTTCATGCAGGCCTTCAAAGTATTTCTCTACGTAGGCTTGTATCCAGCCTTTTTTCTGTACGATGTTGTTCAGATCAACATGCTCGCCTTTTGAGCCCGCTTCAAGGTAGATGCCTTCATATTCTTGTCTGCCCCAGGAGTTTGGACAACGGCCTCCCGATGCCCTCTTGTTGCGCGTGTTTCCACGCAGGTAGCCGGTAATTACATCAAAGGTGCCCATGGTATGAAGTTTTATATGGTGAGAACGAATACTGCCGGTTCATAAATATACACCTAATACCATAAAATGTCAAACTTATTTTGTTTTCCAGATTATTTAACAAGCACTAGTCCAGTTTATCGAATTATAATTCTACAAATCAGGCGGTTTGCAAATTCGGGAAAACAAACTATTCGATGCGAAACCCGGGCTATCTGGAAACCAGGATTTTAGCAACCTGCTTCTGACCGGTTTTGACATCCAGCATTTCCAGCAGATACAGCCCGTCCGGAAAGGCGCGCATATCGAGCTGTTGTGCTTGTTCAAAACGCTGCAAAAACCGGCCGTTGGCGTTGTACAGCACAAAATCCAGATCAACCGGCCGGCTGGTTTTAATGCTTAAAAAATCGCGCACCGGATTTGGGAAAAGTTCAATGGTCGTTTGCGCCAGTAGGTACGTTCCACTCATCAGGTCGAGCCCGTCGCAATCTTCGTCGATGCCGTTATTGGGAATTTCCATGGCGCCGGGATTGATGTTCGGGTTACCGTCGTCGCAATCGACATCGGCGGCAAATCCGTCGGAATCGCCATCCGGGTAGGTGATCGTAAGGCCGGTAACTGTGGCGCCGATATTCCCGACCACCCGGAGGGTATCGTTGTGGTATAAAAAGTCGAAAACCTGCGATGGCACGCCGGAAACATCGCCGTCGAAGAAGTACTGGTTGCCGATCTGATCATAATAATGCAGGCCTTCGAAAAGTTCGCAAAGCCAGAGCTGGTTGGTCGGGGTGTACAGGATGGCTGAAAATTTCTTTTGACCATAGGTGCTTTTGAGGTTTTCAAACTGCTTGGTGGTATTGTTGTATTTTATGACGCCGGTGCGGGTGCCGAACCAGACGTCCTGGTTGTGATCGATAAAAATGTCGTACACCCAGGTTTCAGACCCGAACATGGCATCGAAGTCATAGTTTTGCCAGGTACTCCCCGAGATGATCGTAACCTTCCCGTTGGCCGCGGCGAAAACGGTCCCGTCGGCCTGAATTTCCAGGTCATCCACATAATCATCCGGCAACTCGGAATTGGCCATGGTGTAATGGGTATAGTTATCGTCTATTTTCCGCACCAGGCCGTTGCCGAACATAACCAGCCAGAGTTCATCGTTGTACGCGCGCACCGTTTGGATGTAGTCGGTCGGCAGACCACTGTTCGTCGTTGTTAAGCGGCTGATCACACCACTGTCCAACGAATACAGCCCGTCTTTTGCACCTATCCATACGACATCGTTTTGGTCCGCGGCTATTCCCAGCGCATCCTCAAAGCCGTTGGGGTTTAAATCGTAGGTTGTCCACGCCTGGTTTTTCTTTACATACAAAATGCCCTGCTCCGAGCAGACGTACAAGTTTCCGGAAGTATCCTGTTCCAAATCCCAGAGGAAAGGCCAGGTGACACCGGGAAAATCTTCGTGGAGGTTCAGCGTTTGGGCAAATGCCGGTAAAACGGCCAGGCAGGCCATGAGTGTTACAATTCCTTTTTTCATGGGTGTAGCGTTTTTATTCTGGTTAATATTTCAACAAATATATTCAAATCAATTGCTGGCAGCGTAGGTCTGCTCCACCTTGGCGCGGAACTGCTCGTAGGTTTCCTCCGGAATTTTGTGCCGGATCGACTGCAGGAATTGCCGGAGTTTGGTGTACTCGCTTTCGGTGAGCACGTCGTCTTCCATGAAAGTGTTGAACAGCTCGAGAAAGGTTTGGCTGACGTTTTTGGCAAACTCGATACGCTTGACTTTGTCTTCCACAAAAGCCAGGAAGTACAGGCCCTCGGTGTAGTTGAGGTGGCGGCGCATGACCAGGTCGTCTACCTCGTTTTTGATCTCCTCGAGGCGGCGGGCGGCCACGTCGGCGCTGATGGCCTGGGTTTCAAAACCGACATACACCTGGTGCGCGCGTTCGCCATAATGCCGGATGAGTTGCTCCCGGCGGCGAAACACCCACCAGCCGGCCAGGAATGTGAGCAGGGCCGTAGTGGCCACGATAGAAATTTCCACGAAATAGCCCGTCTCGTAAAGCATGCGGATCTGCCGGTCCAGAAAACTGGAATTTTGCTCCAGGCCACCGGTGCGCACGGCGTAATCCATGGCCTTGAAGTCGTTCAGCGAAAGTTCATCGTCAGGCCGGAAAGCGTTCAGGTGGTTGATGTAGGCGCTTTTTAGCTCGGCCAAATCTTTTTTGCGAAAAAAATCGCGCACATTACTGCCCTGCCCCAGTTGGAAGCCATTGCCATAGCGGTTTTTCAGCAACGCATTGGTTTTTAAAAAATAATACAAAAAATGCTGCATCTGGGCCGTATCGGCCACTGCCGCAACCCGGCTGGTATCGGAGGCCCCCAGCCATTTCCGGCGCAGGTATTCGATGAGTTCGGCGGCATTGGGTTCAAGGATATACTGCCGGCCCAGGCGTTTGAAATGCTCGCCGTTAAATTCGATCATGGAGCCAGGGCCCAGGTGTGTCACAGAAAACAAGTGGCAATTAGGCGGCAGCAACACCTCCAGATCGCCGATCCGCGCCGACTCGCCCTCCGAGCTCAGGGCTTCCCAGAGCGCCGGGCCGAAAAACGTTTCGGGATTTATTTTATCAAAATTGTCGACAATTACTGCAAAACGCTGGTCGGGCTGTTCCCGGCATTTTTGCCAAAAACGCAGGAGCTCGCCGGGTTCAAACTGCTCGGCGGTTTCATTACCGATGTACTTTTTATGGTAATCCAGGTCAAACTGCGGCGCGCATTCGATGAGCAGCACATTTTCGGGGCGTCCCGTCAGCAACCGCGCCACATGTTTGGTTTGTTTGGTGGCGCCCACCCCGGTGACACCCGACACGACCATGCGCGACTGCCGTGTGGCTGTTTTAAAAAATGCGCGAAAAACCTGCCATTCAATGTTGGAAAGCGAGGGCTGCGAAACAATCTGCAATGCCGTTGAATCGCCTGCCCGGTAGGGTAGTTTGTGCCAGTTGGCGTACAGGTTTTGCAGCGAATCGGGGACATCCTGCAACAAATGAAATTGCTGCCGGGCGATGCGTCCTGCTTTTTCCCAAACAGGATCGGGCTGATCGCGCAGGCCTAGCCAGAGTAGCACAGCCAATACCGGAAGTACGAACAAAAGAATGCGGGCAGGAGGGACGGATTTTGTCAAGCGATACGTATTTGATGCGAAAATAGGGATAGCCCCGGTAATCGGACGAAGTATCTTAAACCAGAATGCGCCACTGGCCGTCGCATTTAGGCTGCGGTTGGTTTTTCGGGTTAAATGTGGTTACTTTTGCGCCCGTTTTTTGGGCCCCAACCCCAACCCAATTTTTCTAAATCACCCAATATCACATACGCTTGTCCAATTTCAAAAAAGAACTCCAGCGCCGCCGCACCTTCGCCATCATCGCACACCCCGATGCGGGCAAAACGACCCTGACGGAAAAACTGCTCCTGTTTGGCGGCGCCATCCAGACTGCAGGGGCGGTGAAGAGCAATAAAATTAAAAAAAGCACGGTGTCCGACTTCATGGAGATCGAGCGGCAGCGCGGCATTTCGGTGAGCACCTCGGTCATGGGTTTTGAGTACCGGAACCTGCAAATCAACATCCTCGATACCCCCGGCCACGAAGATTTTGCCGAGGATACCTACCGGACGCTCACCGCCGTCGACTCGGCCATCGTGGTGGTCGATGTGGCTAAGGGCGTGGAGATCCAGACGGAAAAACTGACCAAGGTGTGCCGCATGCGCGAAACGCCGATCATCTTTTTTGTAAACAAACTCGACCGGGAGGGTCTCGACGGTTTCGACCTGCTCGATGAGATCGAGCAAAAACTGGATGTGAAAGTTTGCCCGCTCTCCTGGCCGATCGGCATGGGCCAGCGCTTCAAAGGGGTGTACAACCTGTACGAGCGCAAGCTGGTGCTGTTCAACCCGCACGGGAAGCAAGACGAAGAGGAGATCATCGTATTTGACGATCTGAGCAACCCGGACCTGGAAAAACACATCGGCGAAAGCCCTGCCCGCACCCTGCGCGAGGAAGTGGAAATGCTGGAAACAGTGTACCCGGCCTTCGACAAGGCGGCCTATTTGCGCGGCGATATCTGCCCGGTGTTTTTCGGCTCGGCGGTCAATAATTTCGGGGTAAAGGAATTGCTCGACTGTTTTGTCGACATCGCCCCGACGCCCCGCGCCCGCGAAACGGAAGAGCGCGTGGTGCAACCTGTAGAGGAAAAATTCAGCGGCTTCGTGTTCAAAATTTTTGCCAACATGGACCCCCGCCACCGCGACCGTATCGCCTTCCTGCGGGTGTGCTCCGGCCGGTTCGAACGCAACAAAAACTACCGACACATCCGGCTCGACCGGGAGTTTAAATTTCCCAGCCCGACCATGTTCATGGCCAGCAAAAAAACGCTGCTCGAAGAGGCTTACCCCGGCGATGTGGTGGGCTTGTACGACACGGGCAACTTCAAGATCGGCGACACGCTCACCGAAGGCGAAACGCTGCACTTCAAGGGCATCCCGTCGTTTAGCCCCGAACAATTCCGCTACGTGGACAATGCCGACCCCTTGAAACAAAAACAGTTTGCCAAAGGCCTGGAGCAGTTGATGGACGAGGGCGTGGCCCAAATGTTTACCCGCCAAAGCGACGGTCGCCGCATCATCGGCACGGTAGGGCAACTGCAATTTGAAGTCATCCAGCACCGCCTCAACGCGGAGTACAACGCCACCTGTTCCTACGAACCGGTCAGCCTGCACAAAGCCTGCTGGATTTCGTCAGACGATCCGAAAGCGTTGGAAGAATTTCTCGACCGCCGCAAACGCGACATCGCGCGGGACAAGGACGGGAACCTGGTTTTTCTGGCCGAAACGGCCTGGGTTCTGCAAACAGTGCAGGAGAGTTTCCCGAAGGTGGACTTTCATTTTACGTCGGAGGGTTGAGGCTTTTTATGCACCAGTTCTATTGGTCGGGAGAAACTACATGGCAATAGTCTCTTCCAAGCTCAATAAAACAAACAGGCTTGGTATAAGCCTCAAGCAAAACAGGTAAGTAGCGCTCCAGCAAATGAATGGTCTCCCGCGTCGACAAATTACCCAAGGCGAAACGCAGTAATTGCCTCGGCGTATTTTTCAAAAGATGGCTTGCCTGGAAGTCCGAATCCTTCGTAACCACAACAAGGGAATTGGCATCAGGCAGCCTGTTTGAATGATTTACCGGAAACAAGCAGTTTTGCGTAATTTAAACCTGCAATGATGTCTTCCCGTTCCAATTCCGGATGGTCTTCCAGTATTTCATCCCAAGTCATCTCTGATGCTATTAAATCCAACAATACTTCCACCGGCCATCGCATGCCGCGAATACACGGTTTCCCATGACAAATTTCCGGATCAATTGTTATACGTTCGATGCTATTCATGGCAGAAAAAATTACGTTACAAATATACGGTAATAAACAAACTGGATCATCGACACGTTGCTCAGCTTGCACAAACCAACATTATGGTTTCATTCTCCCCAACACCAACACCCCACCACTTTCATAGCGCAGCAATTCGAAGTACCTTGCAGGCCAAATCAACGCAGTAGTTATGGAATTGATACCGACCGTTTTGGTCTCCATCGGGATAATTTTCGCCATCCGGAAATACCTGGAAACACCCGAGCGGCTGCCCTGGTGGGACCAGTTGCTGTCCAAATTTTGGATCGGGGCCATTGCCTATTTTTTGCTGACGCTGATACCGCCGCTCCACTTCCTGGGCAAATGGTTTGGCGAGATTGTTTACGTCATCGTGCTGGCTACGGTGTACCAGTTGCGCGACTACCCGCCGGCCCGCCAGTATGCCGTTGCGCTATTGCCTTTTGCCGCTGTTTATATTTTCAATACGCTTCTGAATTGGGTCGCGCCGGCCTTTTTTGAAGAATACCGCCAGTATCTCGGTCCGGCGCAGGCATTTTCAAAATTGTGGCTGATCGGATTCGGCATCTATGCCTTTGTCCAAAATAATAAAGAACGCAAACAGCGCCGCAAAGAGGAAGCGCAGATACGGGCCGCAGAAGCCCGCCGGGCCGAACTGGAGCACCTGGTGACCGAACGCACCGTCGAACTGACTGCTCAAAAAGAAACGCTGGAAAAAGCCCTGACCGACCTGAAGGCTGCACAAACCCAACTGGTCCACTCCGAAAAAATGGCCTCGCTCGGCGAACTGACGGCAGGCATCGCCCACGAGATTCAAAACCCGCTGAACTTCGTCAACAATTTCTCCCAACTGAGCGCCGAACTCGCGGAGGAACTGCTCGAGGAAATGGGCAAGCCCGACCCCGACCAGGAACTGGTCCGCGAAATCGTGCAGGACCTGGCGCAAAACCAGGAAAAAATCAACCACCACGGCAAACGGGCTTCCAATATCGTAACCGCCATGCTCCAGCACGCCCGCACCAGTACCGGCAAAAAAGAACCCGTCGACCTGAACGAACTGGCCGACGAATACCTGCGCCTCGCCTACCACGGCCTGCGCGCCAAAGACAAAAGCTTCAACGCCAAAATGGTCACGGAACTCGACCCTGCGGTGGGCAAAGTCGAACTGGTGCCGCAAGACATGGGGCGGGTGCTGCTGAACCTGATCAACAACGCGTTTTTCGCCGTGAATCAAAAGAAAAGCAACGCCCCCGACGACTTCGAACCCACCGTAACCGTGAGCACCCGCCTGACCGGCTCGGCATCGAAGAAAAACAAACGCGTCGAAATCCGCATCCGCGACAACGGCATGGGCATTCCGGAAAGTTTGAAAGCCAAGATTTTCCAGCCATTTTTTACCACAAAACCTACCGGGCAAGGTACGGGGCTGGGCCTTTCCCTCGCCTTTGACATTGTGACGAAGGGGCATGGGGGCACGTTTGAGGTGGACAGCACGGAAGGCGAAGGAACCGTTTTTTTGATCACCATTCCGGCGTAAAATCCGGAACACCATAAATCAGGCCGTATGAAAATCCTAGTAGTCGACGACGAGCAAGACATCAAAATCCTGTTTGAGCAAAGTTTCCGCCGGGAAATCCGGGCAGGCGCTTTTGCGTTTAAATTCTGCTTTTCCGGGGAGGAAGCACTGGCTTTTTTGCAGGAACACCCTTCGGAGGCTGTGCTGATCCTGTCGGACATCAACATGCCGGGTATGAGCGGCCTGGAACTACTGCGCCGCATCCGGGAACAAACACCCGAACCGCCGCCCCGGATCATGATGATCACCGCCTACGGCAGCGCAGAAAAAGAAGCGGAAGCCATGCAGCTTGGCGCCGACGATTTCCTGCACAAACCGCTGGATTTCAATACGCTGAAACAAAAATTAACCGAATTATCATGAGCGCTGAAAGCAAAATACTGGTCGTGGACGATGAAGATGATATTGTGCAACTGATCCGCCAGAAGTTTCGCCGCCAGATACGGAACCAGGAGTTCGAATTTGTATTTGCCCAAAACGGCGTGGAAGCCCTGGCCAAACTCCACGAGTATCCCGACATCGACCTGGTTTTCACCGATATCAACATGCCGGAAATGGACGGCCTGACCCTGCTGTCAAAAATCACGGCGGAGAGTCCGCTCCTGAAAACGGTCATAATTTCCGCCTACGGCGACATGCCGAATATCCGCTCGGCCATGAACCAGGGCGCCTTTGATTTTATTTGCAAACCTTTTGATTTTGAAGATTTTGAACAAACGCTCGACAAGGCCGTTCGCTCGGTCCAACAGATCAAAAAAACCCTCCAGGCGGTTCGGGAGAACAACATCCTGAAAATGTACGTCGACGACAGCGTGCTGCGGTTCATGGGCTCGAAGGAGTACGAGTCGTCGCTGCTGGCCACGGAAACCATCGAAGCGTCCATCCTTTTTGTCGACATTGTCGGGTTCACCGCGCTTTCGGAACGCGAAGCACCCGACACCGTGATCCGGCTCCTCAACTGGTATTTCGACAGCATGGTCCAGGCGATCATCGCGGAGGGCGGTTACGTGGATAAATTCATGGGCGACGCGGTGCTGGCGGTTTTCCGGGGCGAAGACCACCTCCCGCGCGCGCTCCGGGCCGCCGTGGCCGTCAACCAGCGCACCCAGGGGATCGAAAACCCCATTGCCGGCGTTCAAAGCGAATTGCCCAAAGTTTCCATCGGGGTCAATACCGGCGAAGTGATCTCGGGAAATATCGGCTCGGCCACCCTGAAACGCTTCGACTTTACGGTGATCGGCGATGTGGTCAACACCGCCCAGCGACTGCAATCGACTGCCAAACCCGGCCAAATCCTGATCACGCAGGAAACCTTTGAAAAAGCCGGCGACCAGTTTACCTGCCGGGAAATCGGGGAAGTGAGCCTGAAAAACAAGAGTAATTTGGTTCGGGTGTTTGAGGTGTTGGGGTGATTTGGCCAAACGAGGAGGTGACTGGCAGTCAGTATGTGTTTAGCGTGGGTTTTCGGGGATTTTGGATGCGACCTTCGTAGAGGGGTTTCCCGCAGATTTCCGCAGAAAAGGCCGCAGATCGACGCAGAATTTGGTCCGGAAATAATCAATTTAGCGGGCTTACCCAAAGCGAATTTCTGCGGAAATCTGCGGCCTTTTCTGCGGAAATCTGCGGGAAAATACGCTTCTGCGGGCAAGCACGCTAGACACG
>CAZAEZ010000009.1:0-19684 GCA_964484205.1 uncultured Saprospiraceae bacterium
TCGATTTCGATCCTATTAAAAACATTTCAACCAACTTGTGGGTAATCGGGAGCCCGCTGGGGGAGGGGATGGGGGTGGGGTTGATGCACGGAAGCCACAAAAATTCATTTTCGCCGATTTGTGTGTAATGGACAGGCTCCAAGCCGTAGGACGAGTACACTTACCCGCCAACTTTATAAAAAACCAGGCCGTTTGGCCGGTCCATCGCTCCACCGTCGAGATAAACCCCGACGGCGCTGCCGGTGCCGGCATTCAATTTCTGGATGATATTGCGGTACCAGTCGCAGGCGTACAGAAAACCGTCGGGCCCGATGGCCACCCCTTCAAGGCGGGCAAAACCGGACGCAAATTCGCCGGCAAAAAACAGCCCTCCGGGTTCGTTCCGGAATTTTTTGATGGAGCCGGAATCCCAGTCCGCCACCAGCAGGTCGCCGGCCGGATTGAACCACAGGTTGGAAGGCCCCTTGAGTTGGTCCGGCGGAATCACAGCGCCCAGGTAGGTGCCGTCGGGACTGAATTTGCGCACGTCTTTGGAGAAAAAACAGGCGACGTAGAGGTTGCCGTCGGCATCCCAGGCATGTCCGAGCGGACCGGCTTGGGGGCCCGTGCAGTCGCGGTCGAAAACGCCCGTTTGCGCATTGAAACGCACCACGCTGCTTTGGTCTTCCCCCCATTGGCTGACGTAGAGAAAGCCGTCGGGAGCAAAACTGATCTTGGTCGGTTTTTTAAGATCGTAACCGCTGGTGAAGTTTTCCAGAAATGAACCCGTAGCGGGGTCGAATTTCAAAATATGGCCGGCCCGGAGCGAACTGACGTACAACATACCGTCGGGCCCGATGGCTACGTCCTGCGTTTCGTTGCCGATCTGCTCTTTGCCAAACTCGCCCAGGTAGGCTCCGGTGAAGGCGTTGAAACGTTTGACGGTCCCGGTGTTCCGGCTGCTGACGAACAACTCGTAGCCGCGCAGGGTCTTGGGCAATTGCGCTTGTTTTTCTGAAATCCGGTTGAACCAAATGACGAACGGATTGCCGTCGCCGCCGCTCACGGTGACGCGCAGTATCTGGTCGTCCTGGAACCAATACTCGATCTTTTGCGGAAAATCGTGTTTCGGATTTTCAAAGGTCCAGGAGTTGGTCGTAAAAAAAGTCATCGGAAAATCGATGGTGGCGCTGTCATTCTGGCCGGGTACCGTGGCCTGGTAAACGATGCTGCCGTCGGGCTGGCGGACCATGCGCAGATACTCGGTAATCTGCTTTTCGCCGTCGGCTTTTTGGCGGTACCCTTCGCCGAGCATCGCCGTTGGCCCGGCCATTTCCCATTTTTCAAAACTGGCTTTGCCCTGGTTTTTCCAAAGGCCGGAAAGTTGCTGGAGGCCGTCCCAGGGGCCTTGTTGCGCCTGAAGTTGAAGGGCGAGCCCTGCTGCCAGCCCGAGGAGGAGCAGGTTTTTCAATGTAGTTTTCATCATAAAAAATGTTTTGCGCGGCAAAATTGACAGGATAAACAGAAACGCCGTGTTATTGCGCTGTAAAATCCTGTTAATTCTGTCCAAATGGCATCTATTCTTCCTGGGGAAAATCCCTGGAAAAAAGAACGGCTCAATCCAGCATTTACCCTACCCTTGCAACCCTTAGTCGAATGCCCTTGTCCGATCTACGTAGGCTTTCGTACTTTTTCATGCACTAAAAATCTGTTTATGAAAAAACAACTTCCCCACTTTTTATTTCTGCTGCTGACCCTGAGCCTGCTGTCGCCCTTGGCCGCTCAGGATGCAATTGACGCCGAATTTAAATCATCCACCATCGAACAACTCAGCCAACTGCTGAACGACCACTACGTTTTCCCGGAGGTGGCTGAAAAAACGGGCGCTCATTTGCGCCGGCAATTAAAAGCCGGTGCTTTCGACAAAATCACCGATATCAAATCCTTCGCCGACGCCCTCACCACGGAAGTCCAATCGGTCAACCACGACAAACACATGCGCGTGCGCCCGGCCCCGGACAGAAAAGCCGACCCCGAAGGCCCGCCGGAAAAAATGCTGGAAAACCAGTTGCACCGGCTCGCCCGGCAGCAGACCGACATGGCCGGTTTTCGGGAAGCCAAACGGCTCGACGGCAATATCGGCTACCTCGACCTGCGCGGCTTTGCCGGACGCCTGCGCGGCGCTCCGGTGGCCGATCGCTACATGGGCCTGCTGGCCGGTAGCGACGCCATCATCATCGACCTGCGCAAAAACGGCGGCGGCGACCCGGCCATGGTGCAGTACCTGTGCAGCTATTTTTTCGAAGAAAAAACACACCTCAACAGCCTGTATTGGCGGGAAGGCGACCGCACCGAGGAGTTCTGGACACTGGATACCGTGGGCGGGGCAAAAATGGCGGATGTGCCGGTGTTCATCCTGACCAGCAATTTCACCTTTTCGGGCGCCGAGGAATTTTCCTATAACATGCAAACCCGTAAACGGGCGACCCTGGTGGGCGAAACCACCGGCGGCGGCGCCAACCCCGGCGGTATGTTCCCGGTCAATGCCGAACTCGCCGTTTTTATCCCCACCGGCCGCGCCATCAATCCGGTGACCCAAACCAACTGGGAAGGCACGGGCGTTGTGCCGGATGTGAAAACCACGGCCGAAGAAGCGCTGGATAAAGCCATCGAACTGGCAATGGAAGCCGCCGCAACACACCGGAAAAGTGTAGCGCAGGCGCAAAAAAACCTGGTCGGCAACCTCATGGAACAACTCAGCACTTTTAAACCCGGCGCTTCCGAAGAGCCGCTTTTCGAGCAATTGAAAAACTGCTGCGCAACCGGGCTGCTCGACGAAATAGGCATCAACGGGATGGGCTACGCCTACCTCATGGAATTTAATAAACCGGAAACCGCAGAAGCTATTTTCAAATGCAACACCCGGCTGTTCCCCGAATCGGCCAATGTGTACGACAGCTACGCCGAAACGCTGCTGGCCAATGGCAAAAAAGCGGAAGCGGTGGCCAATTACAAAAAAGCGGTATCGGTGGCCGAAGCCTCCAACGACCCGAATGTGGATATGTTCCGGTCAAATTTGAAAACCGCGGAAGAGAAAACTGCGGTGAAACGACCATAGGTTCGATTGCGGAATGCGGAATGCGGAATGCGGAATGCGGAGTGTGGAGTGCGGAGTGCGGAGTGCGGAGTGCGGAATGGTTCACCATTTGGGTAAAGGCAGAAAACCGGCACAACAGCGATATTTAAGCAGTGCAATACTACCTTATCTCAAAATGGTGAACCATTCCGCACTCCGCACTCCGCACTCCGCATTCCGTAATCCGCACTCCGCACTCCGCATTCCGTAATCCGCACTCAATAACCACTACAAACTAAAATTCATGATCAGCAACTACCTCGCCATCGCCTTGCGTACCCTCAAACGCCAGCCCGGCTATGCCGCGCTCAATATTCTCGGACTCACGGTCGGCATTGCCTCCGCCCTGTTCATCCTGCTTTACCTGGCCGAAGAAACCCGCTTCGACACCCACCACGAAAAAGCGGACCGCATCGTGCGGGTGAGCACGGAGATCACCGAACCCGACGACCATTTTTACTGGTCGACCACCCAGGTGCCCCTGGCGCCGACGCTGAAAGCGGAATTCCCGGAGGTGGAAGAGTACGTTCGCTTCATCCCCAACGGCCGCACGCGCCTGCAGCGCGGCGAGCAGTATTTTTTCGATGAAAAAGTATTCGTGACCGATTCTACGGTTTTCGATGTATTCAGCTTCGACTTGTTGCTGGGAGAAGCCGCCACGGCCTTAAAAGAGCCCAATTCCATTGCACTTTGCAAAAGCCTGGCCGATCGCATTTTCGGCGGCGCCAATCCAATCGGCGAATTTCTCAAAACACCTTCCGGGCGGGAATACAAGGTCACGGGTGTGTACCGGGACATGCCGCGGCATTCGCACCTGATTGCCAATGCCCTGATCTCGGCCAACAGTATTCCGTTTTTTATGAACCCCGACCCGGGCGCCTGGGGCAGTTTTAACAACTACAGTTATGTACTGCTGCGCGAAGGCGCCGACCCGGAGGCTTTCAAGGCCAAATTACCGGCTTTGATCGACAAGTACGTGGCCGTTATTTTTGACCAGTTCAACATCAAGGTCCAATACCATACCATCGCGCTCAAGGACATTCACCTGCGCTCCAATTTTGAAGGCGAAGCGGAGCCGACGGGCGAGGTCGGTTTTCTGTACATTTTTGGGCTGGTAGCCCTGTTTCTGGTACTGATCGCCAGCATCAACTACATGAACCTGGCAACGGCACGCGGCATCCGGCGCTCCCTGGAAGTAGGCATCCGCAAGGTGTTGGGCTCGGGCCGGCGGCAGTTGATGGCCCAATTCCTATTGGAATCGCTGTTGTTCACAGCCTTTGCCGTGCTGCTGAGCGTGCTGTTGGTCGTGCTGCTGTTGCCGCTGTTCAACCAGGCATTCGATTTGCAGTTGGACGCTTCGCTGCTGTGGTCGGCGCCGGTGTTGGCGGGTTTGCTTGGCATCATGGTGCTCACGGGCATTCTTGGCGGCAGTTACCCGGCGTTTTTCCTCTCGGGTTTCCAGCCGATCAAAGTGCTGAAAGGCAAGCTCACGCGGGGTTCCGGCAACCCCAACCTGCGCAAGTCGCTGGTCACCCTGCAGTTTGCCATCACGTTGTTTATGCTCGTCGGGGCGGGCGTGATCTTCGATCAAATGCACTACCTGCGCACCAAAGATTTGGGCTTCAACAAAGAGCATGTGCTCACCTTCACGCTCGAAGGCCGCGAAGCGCGTGAAAAATTCGGTATTTTAAGAGAAAAATTATTGCAAAACCCGCTGATCACTTCGGTGGGCAGCAGTGGCTCCACCCCTGGCCAGGGCATGCCGAAAAACGTGATGAACATGGAGTCCGCCTCCGGCAAAATGGAGACCTACGGGGTGGACCTGTACGGCATCGACTATGAATACCTGTCCACCATGGGCATGAAAATAGTGGCCGGACGCCCCCTGAGTGCAGCGCGCAGTACCGACTCCACGGAGGCCGTGCTGGTCAACGAGGCCATGGTGCGCCGCATGGGTTGGGCCGATCCCATCGGGCGCAAAGTGCAGTTCGACACCGGGGATACGGCGACGGTGCGGTACATCGTCGGGGTGGTAAAGGATTTTCACCAGCAGTCGCTGTACGAGCCCATCGAGGCGCTGCTGTTTTACCCCGATTTTAACAATGACTACGTCCATGTGCGGCTCAACCCACGCAGCCCGCAGGACCTGACCCAGGCTATTGCCTTCGCCGAAAGCAGTTGGAATGCCTCGTTCCCAAACACCCCCTTCGAGTACGATTTTGTCGACTCCGCCTTCATGGAACTCTATGCTGCCGACCAAATGCGCGGCAAAATATTTACCCTGTTCGGGGTGCTCATGATCTTCATCACCTGCCTGGGCTTGCTGGGGCTGGCATCCTTCACCGCCGAGCAGCGCACCAAGGAGATCGGTATCCGGAAGGTGCTCGGCGCCAACTACACCGACCTGGTGTATTTACTGACGCGCAACTACCTGCTGCTGGTCACCATTGCTGCCATCCCGGCATTTCTGGCGGGCTGGTATTTTATGGAAAAATGGCTTGGTACCTTTGCTTTTCACACGGAGATCAACTTCTTGTTTTTCGTCCTGGCGCTGCTGGGCATAATTTTGATCGCATTGGCTACGACCGGTTTTCATGCCTTGCGGGCGGCGCTGGCCAATCCGGTGAAGTCGTTGCGGAGCGAGTGAAGCCACCCGGTAACCGGCGCAACAGAAACTGCAGCAGTTGATGTGTTGAACGGCGTAACACTTCCGGTAAAAAAATCAGTAATTTTGCCTTAACCATTCCGCTAACAACCCATGCAGGAAACACTGATTATTCGTGACCCAAAAGTAATGCTTGGCAAGCCCGTTATCAAAGGCACCCGTATCACCGTTGAACTGATTGTACGGAAACTAGCCGATGGGTTTTCCATTGACGACATTTTAACCGGCTATCCGCATCTGACTGAGGCTCAAGTGCGCGCCGCGTTGGACTATGCGGCGCGAATGATTGCAGATGAAATTGTGTTGGAAGCATGATTCTCGCCGATGAAAACCTGCATCAAGCATTTATCCAGGCCTTGGTTGAAGCAGACTATGCAGTTGAACGTGTTGTTGCCATTCAACGAGGCGCTCCGGATACACAAGTGATAGAATTGGCATCTGCTGCGACCGCGATTTTATTAACCGAGGATAAAGATTTTGGTGAGTTGGTATTTGCGCATCAAATGGCTAAAGTTACGGTCATTTTCATGCGATACCGATTGGCGGAACTTCCAATTATGATCCAAAATTTACTGCGGGTTATTGAGGAGTTCTCCTCAAAAGAAGGTCGGTTTTTTATTGTCATTACATCTTCCCGTATTCGTATTCGCAGTATTTGACTAAAAATCTCAAACAACTTGCCCACAAAAAAAACATACTCCGGCAGCCAACGCGTGCGCAAAGCGTATTGGGTGGCCACCGTCGTCATGCTCAGCTACGGCTGGCTCATGCTGCGCGGCAAATTTTTCGGAAAAAAGTACTACGAAAAACGCATCCTTGCGCTTCACCTGCGCAACGCCGAACGGGTAAAAAAAGCCATTCTCCAACTCAACGGCCTGTTTATCAAAATCGGCCAGATGCTGTCCATCCTCAGCAATTTTCTGCCCGAAGCCTTCCAAAAACCCCTCGAAGAACTCCAGGACCGCATTCCGCCCAGGCCGTTCAGCGAGGTGCGCGAGCGCCTGGAACGCGAACTGGGCAAACCCCCGGGGCAGCTTTTCGCCCGCTTCGAGGAAGTGCCGGTAGCAGCCGCCTCCATCGGTCAGGTACACCGCGCGCAGCTGCCCGACGGTACCGAAGTGGCCGTCAAAGTGCAACACGCCGACATCGAAGCGGCTGCCCGGCTCGACCTGGAGATCATCCGGCGGCTGACGCGCGTCATCAGTTTTTTCTTCGACATCCGCGGCATGGACTACCTCTACAGCCAGTTGCGCCAGATGATCGAGGAGGAACTCGATTTTGGCCGCGAGGCGCAGTCGATGCAACAAATTGCCGAGAACCTGAAGGACGAAGCGAAACTCGCCGTGCCGAAAGTCCACGCGGCTTTTTCCACCACCCGGGTGCTCACCACCACTTGGCACACCGGCGCCAAAATCGGCAACCTCGCCCAACTCGACGCCTGGCAGATCGACCGCCGCGACCTGGCCGCCCGCCTGGTGCGTGCCTACTGCCACATGTTGTTCAAAGACGGTTTTTACCACGCCGATCCGCACCCCGGCAACATCCTCATCGAGCCCGACGGTACCCTGGTGTTGCTCGACTTCGGCGCTACCAGCCGCCTGAGCAATGCCATGCGCGAAGGCATCCCGCAACTCATCGAAGCGGCGGTCAAAAACGATACCGGCGGCATGATCGACGCCTGCCGGGCCATGGGCTTCATAGCCGAGGGGCGCGAGGCTGAGCAAATGGCCGAAAAAATGATCGGCGCGCTGCGCAATTTTTTACAAAATGAAGTCAAGTTCGAAGGCCTGAACTTCCGCGACATTGACGTAAAACCCTTCGACAACAGCTTGTTCCGCCTGATCCAGGAAGTCGGCTTCAGCAGTATTTCCGGCACGGTGCAGGTGCCCAAAGACTACGTGTTGCTCAACCGCATGCTGACCCTGCTGCTCGGCCTGTGCAACACGCTCGATCCGAAATTCAATCCGCTCGACGTGGTGCGGCCTTATGCGCAGGACTTCGTGCTTGGCCAGCGCGGCGACATGCTGACCTTCGTGCGCAACCTCCTGCAAAACACCCTCACCACCGCTCTCGCCCTGCCCGACGAGTTGCACAAAACCCTGCAGCTCGCCCGGCGCGGCCGCCTGGAAATGCTCAACCCCGATGTGCGGTACAGCGCCCGGCTGTTGTACCTGGCCGTGCAGCAACTGTTGTTTGCCATGCTGATGCTGGCAGCGGGTTGGCTGGGTTGGCAGTTTTCGGAAAAAGGGGAGGTCATGTCGGCGCGCTGGGCGTTTGGCGTAGCCGGTTTTTTCGGGTTTCTGTTGGTTCGGGCATGGCGGGCGGGCGGCCGTAACCCCGTCTGTTAGACGGGGTGAAAGAAAAAAATGAAATCAACCTAAAATTCGGTAAATCCCCGTTTGCCGGAATGCCGGTGGGCGTTTTGTTTTTCACCCCGTCTGACAGACGGGGTTACAGGGGAAACAATCACCCCGTCTAACAGACGGGGTTACAGGGGAAACAAAACCGGGATCAAAAAACTCGCCAGCAGCCAGAACAGCAAATTCAACGGCGCACCCACGCGAAAGAAATCGCGAAAACTGTAGTTCCCTGCTGCGTACACCATCGTGTTGGTTTGGTAGCCGATGGGGGTCATGAAACTGGCCGAGGCGGCGAAGGTGATGGCCATCAGAAAGGGCTTGGGTGAAACGTCGAGCGATTGCGCGAGCGAGATCACGATAGGCGCAAGCATGACCACTGTGGCATTGTTTGACATAATTTCGGTAAGCACGGAGGTGATCAGGTAAATACAACTCAACAGGATCACGGGCCCAAAAGCGCCGCCTAAATAAAGTATCTGATCGGCGAGCAATTTGGCGGCTCCGGTTTTTTCAAGCGCCAGACCCAGGCTGAGCGACCCTGCCAGCAGGATTATGACTTTCCACCCTATACTTTTATACGCTTCCTCCGGCGTCACGATGCGGCACATAATCAGTGCCAGGCAGCCAAACAATGCGGCGGTCATGATTGGCAGAATATTAAAGGAAGCCAGCAGCATCACCGTTGCCACCGTTGCGATGGAGAACAAGGCATTTTTAGGCGAAAACCGGGAGTGGTCGCTGTGGTCAATCACAAACAAATCGGGAAAATTCGTGTGCATCACCTCGGACTTATCCTTGGGCGAAGCCAGCAACAGGCAATCGCCTGCGGCCAGTTTCCAGTGCCCGATCTGCTTGGTGATCAGGCCCTTGCGCCCACGAACCCCCAAAAAATAGGCGCCGAATTTCGACTCGAAATCGACCTCGTCCAGTTTTACGCCCGACAGTTCCGAATTAGGCAATACAACCACCTCGTGCAGCACCAGTTCGCTTTTGGGATCGACCGACAACTCCCGGTCGAGCAGGGGGCGTACGGCCACACTTTTCCGGCGTTTGAGCTTGCGGATCTTGTCCAGGTTGCCCATCACCTTGAGCGTGTCGTTTTCTTCCAGGATAAAATTGTCGGGAGGCGAAAAAAAACGTTTGCTGCCCCGTTTGATCTGGATGATCTCCAGGGCCAGTTCCGAAACCAGTGGCGCGGATTTGATCGTTTTGCCGATGGACGCGGCGCCTTTCAGCAAGACCACATTGGTGATGTAATCGCTCAAATGGTATTTGTCCTCGTAATGCGACTTGAACGGGCTTTCGGGCAACAGCCGAAGACCGACCGCCAGCAGGTAAATTATACCGGCAACGAGAAAAACAAGTCCCAGGCTGGTCATTTCAAACATGGAAAAAGCGCCCAGTCCATTCGCTTCGGCGTAGTCGCTGGCCAAAATATTCGTCGAGGTGCCGATCAGGGTGCAGGTGCCGCCAAAAATGGAGGCAAAGGACAGGGGAATGAGCAGTTTTTCCGGACTGGCATTGATCGCCCGGGCACAACTCAGCACTACCGGAATGAACATAGCCACCACCGGCGTATTGTTGATAAATGCCGATAAAATTGCCACGAAAATCAACATGGAAATAAGGCCCACCCAATAGTTGCGCCGGAACAATTTTTCAAGAAAGGAAGTCAGCGGGTTGAGTGCGCCGCTTCGTTCGATACCGGCGCTGAGCACAAACATGGCGGCTACCGTAGCGACGGCGGTGTTGCTGAACCCCGCAATACCCTCCTGAGGCGTCAGGACACCCGTAAGCACCAACCCGCCAATGATCAGCATGGCCGTCACATCGACAGGTAGCAGCTCGGTGGCAAACAGAACGACTGTCCCAAGTAAAATAATGAGGGTGATAATGATCGCTACGGTCATGCCTGATTTTCCGTTCAACTAAATTGATACCCGGAAGAACGTACAATTTTTTTGAAAACCGGAAAACCGGGTTCGTGCAAATGTTTTCCCGGGAGTTATTTAACGTGTTTTACGCGTCCTGCTACTCGTCCGACGACTTGAAGTCGTCGGACGAGTAAACCCTGCAAAAAATTATCCCGCCCTGTCGTTTCAAAGCCCCCTACATTTGCGCCGCCATGCACGACAAACAACGGGCCTATCTGGCGCTGCATTTTTGTGTTTTCCTTTGGGGCTTCACCGCTATCCTGGGCAAACTGATCACCTTGCCCACCCTGCCACTGGTATGGTGGCGGGTGCTGCTGAGTTGCCTGGCGCTGTGGTGGTTTTTGCCCAAAGCCCAACTGCGTGGCCTGCCGCGGCGGGTCGTCTGGCAAATGCTGGGTATCGGCGCCATGGTGGGCGTGCACTGGCTCTGTTTTTACGGGGCCATTAAATTGTCCAACGCCTCGATCGCAGTGGCTTCGACGGCCACCACCTCCTTTTTTGCCGCTTTGGTGGAACCCGTGCTCATGCGCCAGCCGGTAAAATGGTACGAACTGGCGCTGGGCATTCTGATCCTGCCCGGCATGGCGCTGGTGGTCGGCAATATCGACCTGAGCATGCGCGCCGGATTTGTAGCCGGACTGTTGGCTGCCTTGCTGGCCGCTGTGTTCACCGCGCTGAACAAACGCATGATCGACAAAAGTGCCCCGCCGCCGTTGCCCATGAGTTTTTTTGAATTATTTGGCGCACTGGCCGTTTGCTCGCTGGCCTTGCCGCTTGTGTTGGGCCTCAATCCGGACCTGCGCATTGCCCCGGTCGGTTGGGATTGGTTGTGGATGTTCATCCTGGCCTGGGTTTGTACGCTTTTGCCGTATTACCTTACCTTGCAGGCCATGCGGCACATCACCGCTTTTGCCACCAACCTGACGATCAACCTGGAACCGGTGTACGGCGTGTTGCTGGCCGGACTCCTGTTTCACGAACATAAAGACCTCAAGCCGGGTTTTTATCTTGGGGTCGGGATCATCCTGATTGCCGTTTTCAGCCACCCGTTCTTGAAAAAGCGGTTTGAAAAACCGAAAAAAGAACGGTCGGGTATACTGGATGAGGATATTTAAACCGCACTATGTTACTAAAGGCACTTTTTACCATACTTGCCATCCTTTGGATCATACAGGCGCTGCGCCCCTACCTGGGCGTTCAACAAGGGTCAAACCTGCGCTACAAACAGGCCCCGCCGAAAAACGACCGGAAAGACGACGACGGCGATGAGGGGGAGTACATCGATTACGAAGAAATTAAATAAGCACTGTGCCAAGCCGCATGCATACCGTTTCCGAAACAAACTTCCAACTGCCCGGCCAAACGGGCTTTTACCGCGGCAAAGTCCGCGATGTCTACACCCTCGGCGATCGCCTGGTCATGGTGGCCAGCGACCGGATCTCGGCCTTCGACCATGTGTTGCCCCGGGCCATCCCGTACAAAGGCGCCGTGCTCAACCAACTGGCCGCCTATTTCCTGGAAGCCACGCGCGATATCTGCCCCAACTGGCTGATCAGCAACCCCGACGCCAATGTGGCCATTGGGCACCGCTGCGAACCATTGCGCGTTGAAATGGTCATCCGCGGCTACCTTGCCGGGCATGCGGCGCGTACCTACGCCTCCGGCAAACGCACCCTGTGCGGCGTGCCGCTTCCGGAGGGCATGCGGGAAAACGACCCCTTCCCCGAGCCCATCATCACCCCCAGCACCAAGGCAGAAGAAGGCCACGATGAGGATATCTCCCGGGAAGCTATTTTGGCCGAAGGCCTGGTCGGCGCCGACGATTACGCGCAACTGGAAACCTATACCCGCGCACTATTTCAACGAGGCACGGAAATGGCCGCCCGGCGCGGGCTTATCCTGGTCGATACCAAATATGAATTTGGAAAAAAAGACGGCCGGGTGATGCTGATGGATGAAATTCACACCCCCGACAGCTCCCGGTATTTTTACGCCGACGGCTATGCCGAACGGCAGGCGCGTGGTGAAAAGCAACGCCAATTGAGCAAGGAATTTGTGCGCGAATGGCTTATGGAACACGGTTTTCAGGGAAAAACAGGCCAGCCAATGCCGGTGATGCCCGATGCTTTCGTCCTGGAAATTTCCGAGCGTTACATTGAGCTTTTTGAACAGCTCACCGGAATGCCTTTTTCAAAAGATCAGGCCGCCAACCCGCTTACCCGGATCGAGCAGCATATTTTAAATGCCTTGTAGTTGCCATTTTCCTATTTCTATCCCTGCCAAACCTTGAAAATGTTGCCATTTGACGCAATCTTTGTATATGCCGAGATTTTAATCCTTCCAAATGGCATAAAATTCGCTTCAACTTAACATCAGGTTTTTGCTAATCCGCAGCTGTTCTGTTGCCGGTTTTTGCAAACAAACCGTGGAACAACCTTATCGAGAATCCTCCGCTTTAGAGGATTTTCCTGTTGTTCCACGTTTTTTTTTGTGCTTTACCGGCCTCCTTCTTGCAAAAAAACCTGTTGCAGACTCAATACGCGCTCGCCTTCCCTGTGCCTGTTTTTGCTCAGGGTTAATCTGCTGCATTTTCCGTATCCTAATTATTGCGCTTTCGGTTTATACCGCAAAACAAACAATCATGCCTGTGCCAAATTTGACTATCCCGTTCAATGTGCCGTTCGATGGAATAGCGGCCTTCAACAAAATCCTCACGTCTTCCTTCGACGCCACCAAACTATTTTCAGGCGACTACGCTGCCAGGGTGCGTGCGCATTTCAAAGAAAACTACCATGCCGCGGAGGTTGTCCTCACCGGGGCCTGCACCCGTGCGCTGGAACTGGCAGCCCTGTTGCTCGAACTCAAACCCGGGGATGAGGTGATCGTTCCGGCCTACACCTACGTCTCCTCCGCGAATGCTTTCGAACTTTTTGGGGCAAAAGTTATTTTCTGCGATTCGCTGCCTGACTCGCCGAATATGGACATCCGCCAACTGGAAACACTGATCACGCCAAAAACCAGAGCCGTGGTGGTCGTACACTACGCCGGCATCAGTGTGGATATGGACAAATTGTGCAAAATGACCCGGGAGCGCGGGCTTTTGCTGATCGAGGATGCCGCTCAAGGTGTCCATGCATTTTACAAAAACAAGCCGTTAGGTTCCTTCGGCGACCTGTCGGTGTTGTCGTTTCATGAAACCAAAAACGTCACCTGCGGTCAGGGCGGCGCCCTGCTGATCAACAACCCGGAGTTTATAGACCGGGCAATCGTTCTGAAAAATGTTGGGACCAACCGGCACCGGTTTTTTCTGGGCCTGGAAGATAAATATACCTGGATCGATTCGGGTTCGGTGATTAACCTGCCGGAACTTTGCTGTGCTTATTTGTATCCGCAATTGGTTGACGTTGTTTCGATTACCTCAAAAAGGGTGCAGTTGTGGCATCATTATTACGACGCACTTCTACCGCTGGCCCAAAGTGGCTGTTTCACCTTGCCGAAACTGCATAAATACAATACGCACAACGGGCATATTTTCTATATCTGCTTAACCAGCAAAAATGAACGCGATGCCTTGCTGGAATACCTGAAAAACCACGGCGTGGTCGCCACTTTTCACTATGCAGGCCTGCACCAAAGTCCTTATTACACCAAAAAATACGGGAAGCAAGCTCCATTGCCAAATGCTGAAAGGTATTCGGATCAGCTGCTTCGACTGCCATTGTATGCTACGCTGACCGCTCCGGAGCAGAATTACGTGCTTCAAATGGTGAAACAATATTTTTATGGCCAAAAACGGCACATTCGGCCGGCGCCTGCGGCCCGGAAAAAGTCAATCGTTTCCAGTTAAATTTGCTAAACAGCCTGGATATACCCGCCGTGCACCCATTTATTGGCGCCGATGCGATGCCAGCCATCGCGGCTGGTTTCCAGAAGTTCGACAACTTCGCCCAGATTCAGCCGGTCGACCCGGGGAAATGCCGTGGACGGTCCCGAGCGTACATTCAGAAAATTGGACATGACCTTACCCCGGCGGGTAAGCGCAACCGGCGGCGGCGCGGCCGATGCCAGTTCCTGGATGTAAGCGGCGTAGGCATATTGGCCGGTAGCGATCCGCCAGAACCCGGATACGTTTTCCAGCAGGTTTACCACATCGCCCTGGTTCAGCCGGCCCACTTTGGCATAGGCTGTGGAAGGGCCTGAACGTACGTTCAAAAACGTGGAGGTCACCCGGCCGCGCCGGGTGCCCGTCGTTGGCGTGCTCACCGGTGGCGTCGTTACCACCGTACCGCCGCCGCTGGTACCGCTGCCCGCACTGCTGCCCAAGGCACGCGCCAGTTGCACGGCACGCAGCGCATTGATGCGCCCGTAGCCGTAAAAGTCGGAGTGCCCCCTGGAATCATAGGTGCCGGCCGGACCGATCTTGTCGGTGCTTTTCTGGAGAATGTTCCGGATGTCGGCAACCATGAGGTTCGGATTTGCGGTAAGCATCAGGGCGCAAATGCCCGCTGCCAGCGGCGCCGAACTGGAAGTGCCGCCAAATCCGCTCGTGTACCCCAGCACCACCGAACGCCCGTCGGTGCCCAGATCACAGGTGGCCGTAGTGATTCCGACGCCCGAATCGCCGTTCGTCGGCGCGCAAAGGAAGGCATTCGGACCATAAAACGAATAACTCGACCGCTGGTCCAGACTGTTGGAAGCCGTGATGCAAAAACCATCCGGGTGCGCCGCAAAATCGCTCACCGCCCTGGGCATGTAGTTCGTGGCGGGATTGGCATTGCCGGCGGCAAAAAACATGGGAATACCGCGCCCGCCGCGGCCTTCACGCGCCACCCTGCGCAGAAAATTGGAAACATATGTCGACAGCGGCATCGCCTGCGGGTAGCCCAGGCTGCACGAAATAACATCGGCGCCGTTGAGCATGGCATGCTCGAAGGCATTTTTGATGGCGCTGTCGCTCAGAATTTCGAGTTTGATCAGCATAAGTTTGGCATTGGGGGCGGCGCCAATAATTCCCTGGGCATCCCAGGCGCCGGCAGCCACCGCAGCGCAGGAGGTGCCGTGGCTGGCCACACCGAACGTACCGTTTCCGTAGCTGACATACGGCGAAACATCCGTGTTGCGGTTGACCGCATTGTACGGGCTTCGGATTTTATAACCGTCGCCCCGCAACTGCGGGTGGTCGGTGGCGAAGCCGGTGTCGATCACGGCTATTTTCAGGTTGCTGTCGCCCAAACTGCCGAGGTAGCGCCAGGCTTCCCGGACCCTGGCATCGGCGCCCCGCCTGAAATGCGATGCGGCGTACAGGGAATTGGGCACATCAATGGCCGGAATGGCCTGCCCGTTGTTTTCGTGGTGCCATTGCGTGTTGGTAAAACGACCTGCCGGCACGGCAAAATCGCGTGTTGCGGGGGCCGTAACAAATTCCGGCTCGGCAACGGCCACCAATTCATTTTCCTGGAGCTGCATGGCGCATTTGATCGGGTTGGGCGACAAAGGCGTCACGCTCACCCGGTAGGCGCCGGGACCCACGATTTCTTTGATGCTGAGGCCCATGGATTCCAACAGTTCATGCTGGGCCAGTTCGTCGGCGCCGGCCTCAAATTCGATGTAAAGATTGCCGGTCGGAATGAGCGGCGTGTCTGCTTCGCCTTCGACATGCCAAACGTGCGTGCCTACCGCGACATCGGGCTGTGCGCGCAGGTCATCGAGTTTTTTGCCGATGTCGCGTTTGCTGGAAACCAGTTCAAAGCCTTTGAAATCGGGCGGCGGCGCGGCGGTAGTGCGCTTCTCGGCGCCTTTCCGTTCATGGGCTTCCGTGTATTGCACGGCGGCTTCGGTGTCGCTCTTGGTTACATTGATCTTTACGCCGCCATAGGTAAAGGTGGCCTTATCTGCTTTTTTCTTGGTCATAGCCGGCTGGTGTTTGAAGGTCAACGTTTGTGGCAGGAATGCATTGTTAGGCAGTCCGGCCAAAGTTGAAAAATAGTCTGTAAAGATCGTATTTCTGGTTCAAACCTTCCAGTTCCGGAAGAAAATCTCAATCACAATCCCGGCGGCGCGTATCGATGATATACTGGATTTTCCAGCCTGCGCCGGTATCGACCAGTTGGAACGAATTGGTGCCGCAATGGCGGAGTTGGCCGTTCAGGTAAAAACGGTAAGGCGTCCAAACGCTGGCCAGCCGTGTTTCAAAATGGATGGCGGCAAATTCGATCTGCTCGTCAATTTTATTTGCCGAAGGCGTACAAACAAAACGCACGAAGGCCTCAAAATCCTCCGTGCGCACCTGCAGGTCACCCGTTTTATCGGGCACAATGGTTTGCAACAACGGCGTTTGCGTGCAGCTGCTGCGCAGCAAAACGCTGTCGCCGGTTTTCATGCCTTCAAAAAACTGGTTGATCACTGTTTTGATCGCCGCTTCCTGATCTTGTGCCAGGGCGGCATTTAAGGGTAAAATTGTGGTAAAAACGAGTACGATTCGGAACAAATTCATGTGTTTCAGGTTGTTTTAAACAAAAGTGGCGGATTCAGGAATGTTGATTTTCGTTTTTCGATAAAATCGGGGAGTTCGGTATGTTTTCACTTGTTTAAGCTAATCTGCCGTATCTTGCGCCGCCTCGTTTTATGTATGGATTTGCGGGGCATTGACGCGTGGTTGCGCTCGTTTTGAAAACCGGTTTTTCCAACGGTTTCCATACCCGCAGGCTCAATTTCATTGTTTAAATTTTTTGTGGACGTGCAGTCTTCGTTTGACGTTTTAATAGATTCAGAAACGCTGGTCCTGGTCGATTTTCATGCCTCCTGGTGCGGCCCCTGCCGGGCTATGGAGCCCGTTTTGGATAGTTTGCAACAGGATTTTGGCGACCGGGTGCGCATCCACAAGATCGATGTGGACGAAGATACCGACCTGGCGGTACGTCTGAAGGTCATGGGGGTGCCCACGTTTATGTTGTACCGAAAAGGGCAGGAACTATGGCGGCAACCAGGTGTTTTAACGAAGGATGCCCTCAAAAAAGTGATCGAAGCGGCTGAATCATGAAGCGGATCGTTCTTTCTGTGGCAAGTATTTTTTTGCTGTCGCTTGTGCTGGCAAGCTGCGGCCCGGAGGCACAAACCGGCGCCGTGTTTTCAAAATACAGCGCCCACGCCTGTGCGGCCCCCTCGCCGGCCGACACCCTGCCACCCGACACCCTGCCACCTGACCGGCTCGAAAAAAACAAGGACTCCGAAAAGATTCAGCTGGAAGAAAGTCCTGCTGCGGGCGTTCCGACCGACGACCCGGAAGCCGATGTCCGGCGCCATTTTTTACTCGGAAAATTCGACCCGGCCAAGCATCCCGACTTTGTAGCCATCGCCCCACCCTACGCCAACCGCAAGGGTTTGTTTTTGCAACGCGAAGCCTACACGGCATTCAAAAAAATGGCCGATGTGGCCCGGAAAGACGGCGTTATACTGACCATTATTTCCGCCACCCGCACCTTTGATTATCAGAAAAACATCTGGGAGAAAAAGTGGGCCAACCTGCAAACTCAAATCAAAGAGCCCAAAGACCGCGCGCTCAAAATTTTGGAATACTCGGCCATGCCGGGCAGCTCGCGGCATCACTGGGGAACAGACATCGACCTGAACGACCTCAATAACGCCGCGTTTAACCCCGGCGGCGCCCAGGCCCGCATGTACGCCTGGATGCAAAAACACGCTGCCGACTATGGTTTTTGCCAGCCGTACACGGCAAAAGACGAACAACGCCCCACGGGCTACAATGAAGAAAGATGGCATTGGTCGTACCGGCCGATTGCCGATCAACTGCTCCGGCAGTACGAAATTTCAGTAACCGATGCTATGATTTCCGGTTTTCAGGGCGCCGAAAATGCCCGGACGATTGGTGTCGTTCAAAACTATGTTTTGGGCGTAGCCTGCAAAAACTAACCCGGAAACAGCGCGAAATTAAATAATCGAATTTTGGCTTACACAGAATCAACCATGCTGCCGTTGGGCACCCAGGCCCCGGATTTTGAACTGCCCGATACGGTCAGTGGCAAAACGGTTCGCCTGGGCGATATTGCCTCCCCCCAGGCCACCGTGGTTATGTTTTTATGCAACCACTGCCCCTATGTTTTGCATGTGAATGCGGAAATTGTACGCCTGGCCAGGGAATACCAGGCCCGGGGTGTTTCTTTTGTCGGCATCAGCAGCAACGACGCCGCAGCCTACCCGGAAGACGGACCTGACCAGATGCGCGTGCATGCCCGCGAGGTCGGCTACTCGTTTCCATATCTTTATGACGAAACACAGGAGGTTGCCCGCGCTTACGATGCCGCCTGCACCCCCGATTTTTATGTTTTTGACGGCGACCTCAGACTGGCCTACCGCGGCCAACTCGACAGCAGCCGCCCCAAACGCAACCCCGGCCCCGCAACGGGCGACGATTTGCGCGCAGCACTGGACGCGGTTTTGTCCGGGCAGGCGCCCGATCCGGTACAACGCCCCTCCGGAGGCTGTAACATTAAGTGGAAATAAAACGATACGATGCGTCCAGAACAAATTACCGACCAGCAAATCCAGGATTTTATCAAAGCCGCCCTGTACGAAGACGTGCGCGACGGCGATCACAGCTCCATGGCCACCATCCCGGCCGGGCACCGCAGCCGCGCCGCGCTTAAAGTGAAAGATTACGGCGTCATTGCAGGCGTGGAACTGGCTGCGCAAATTTTCAGGCATGTGGACCCCGAGAGCAGCATCACGATACACAAACCCGACGGCGCAGATATTTTGTACGGCGAAATTGCCTTCGAAGTGGAAGGCAATTCCCGCGCCCTGCTCCAGGCCGAACGCCTGGTGCTCAACACCATGCAACGCATGAGCGGGATCGCAACCCTGTCGAGCCGATTTGCCTTTGAAGTGGGCGACCTGCCCGTGAAAGTGCTCGACACGCGCAAAACCACGCCCCTGATCCGCTTTTTGGAAAAATGGGCGGTCAAAATCGGCGGCTGCGAGAACTACCGCTGGGGCCTGTACGACTGGATCATGATCAAAGACAACCACGTAGACGCCAGCGGCGGCATCAAACCGGCTGTCGAACGCGCCCGGGCTTACCTGAAGGAAAAAAATCTGGATCTGAACATTACGCTCGAAGTCCGCAACCTGGTGGAAGTGCACCAGGCCCTGGAAGTGGGTGGCATCACCCGCCTGATGTTCGACAATTTTGAAATACCCATTCTGGCCGAAGCCGTGGCTACGGTCGGCAAACATTTTGAAACGGAAGCCTCGGGCGGAATAAACCTGTTCAACGTGCGGAAATACGCGCAAACGGGGGTCAATTACGTGTCGGCCGGTGCGCTCACCCATTCCGCCCAACCGTTGGACATGAGCTTGAAAATTGTGGGGTAAACATCACACAACCGAGATGTTGTAGGGGCGGCCCTCGCGGCCGCCCAATGTGTGGGGTGGAAGACCGCAAAGGCACCGGGCGACCGTTGGGACACCGGGCGACCGTTGGGACACCGGGCGACCGTTGGGGCATCGGGCGACCGTTGGGGCATCGGGCGACCGTTGGGGCATCGGGCGACCGTTGGGCATCGGGCGACCGCGAGGGTCGCCCCTACAACAT